>CACGTM010000001.1 GCA_902575965.1 uncultured Alphaproteobacteria bacterium
ATTTAGGTTTTAAACCAAACTAGTGGAGAATAAAATGAAAGACCTTAGTTCCTTATTTAAAAATGCAATGAAAATGCAAGAGACAATGACTGAAATGAATGCAAAATTTGAAAGTATTGAGGTTATTGGTTCTGCAGGAGGAGGTATGATTAAGGTTTTTCTTTCAGGAAAAGCTATTGTTAAAAAAATAAAAATAGACCCATCAGTTGTAAATTCTAATGAGGTGGAGATTTTAGAAGACCTATTAGTTGCAGCAATGAACAATGCTAAATTAAAGCTGGAGGAAAAAATGAAGGAAGAGATGGGTAGCTTAACAGGTGGTTTGACTTTGCCTCCTGGAATTAAACTTCCTTTCTAAAGGTAAATTTACATGTTGGGAAATGATATAGAAGACCTAATAGGAAAATTCTCTAAATTACCTGGGTTAGGCCCAAGGTCTGCAAGAAGGGCTGTCTTAGAATTAATTAAGAATAAAAATATTCTCATAAGGCCACTTTTAAGTTCTTTGGAAAATGCACTAAACAATATCAAAATATGTAGTAAGTGCGGTAATTTTGATTCAATAGATCCTTGTGGTATATGTGAAGATCCTAAAAGAGATACTTCTGTTATATGCATAGTTGAGGGCGTATCTGATTTATGGGCTTTAGAAAGAACTTCATCATTTAGGGGTTTATATCATGTTACAGGAGGTTTATTATCAGCTATTGATGGTATAAGACCTGAAGACCTTAATCTGAGTAGTCTTGTGTTAAGGGCGAAAAAAACAGATGTTAGTGAGGTAATTATGGCTCTAAGTGCTACACTTGAGGGTCAAACGACTGCACATTATTTGGCTAACTTTCTCAAAGATGCAAAAGTTAGCATTTCTGGCTTAGCTAGAGGTATACCTGTGGGAGGTGAATTAGATTATCTTGACGACGGCACTATAACTGCAGCGTTAAAATCGAGGAGACCAATATAATTCTTAAACCAAAGGACAACATAATACGTAACTAAATTAAAATTCGGATTTTTAGAGGTAATTGATATGTCTGTGACTTTAAATTTTAAAAGATTTTTTTCTTTAATAATTTCAATTATATTTTTTACGAACTGTACATCTACAAAATATGTTGTCTCAGATGTTACTAAGTATCATGACATGAGTCGAGTAATTGAAGATAAAACATTTACGGTTAAATCAAAGAACCTAGAGAGTGGGGAAACACTGGCGTTTGAAAACTATTCTGGAATTATTGTAGACTACCTTGAAAATATAGGTTGGAAGAAATCATCTGAGCCTGGTGGTAATGAAGATTACATTGTTGTGCTTAATTGGTTTGTGGATGGACCAATAAGTGATGTTAGCTCTAGATCTTCTAACTTTAATTATAGTTTTAGATATGGAAACCCATATGGATTTGGATACGGGGTTGGTTATCCATATGACAGTCGTACAAAAACACGACAGCTTTATTCAAGAAATGTTGAAATTATAATATATAATGCAGAAAGTTATAAATCAGACAATCCAGGTAGGCTCTTTGAAAGTTCTGCTTCTTCTTTAGGAAGTAATGCCCAAATTAATGCAGTTATGCCTTTTATAATAGAATCAATTTTTCAGGATTTTCCTGGTGTATCTGGTCAAACAAAGACGGTAAGGGTTGATATACCCGCTGGATCACAAGCTGTTCAGACTGGGGGGTATAGTTATAATCGAGCAAAATAAAGGTTTTTTTGTTCAAGATTTATTTTTTTCAATTGAAATTATTTTTTCGGAGCTATTTGTAATACTGTTTGTTGATTCTTCTATAGCAATTATTTCTGAATTAAATAAGTTAAATTTCTTCTTTAGGTTTTGAATTTGACTTGATAATTTATTGGTATATTTATAAAGTTTTTCTACTTCATTCTGTATATGTGAAACGTTTTCATTAATTTCACTATTCCTGATTATTGCACGGACAGAATTCAAAATAGCCCATAGAGTTGATGGGGAAGCTAATATCACTTTATTCTGGAAACCTGCTTGGATAATTTCTTGAAAATTTACATTAAGTTCAATATATACTGATTCTGAGGGAACATACATTAATGCCCATTCTGATGTTTCCCCCGGAATAATGTATTTTTCTTGTATTTCTTTAATATGATTAAGAACATATCTAGAGAATTCTCTTTTTACACTTATCTTTGTGTTGTTATCTGATTCCATTAATTCAACAAATTTAGAGTGAGGATATTTTGAATCAATGCAAATATTTCCATGTTTGTCTGGTAATTTAATCATGCAATCAACTCTCTTATTATTTGAGAGGGTTTCTTGAAAGCTGTAATATTTGATTGGAAGTATATCTTTTATAATCATTTCTAAGCTGAGCTCTCCAAATGCTCCTCTAGATTGATTATTTGCCAATATATTATTCAAACTTGAGATTTCTTTGCCCAAGCCAGTTGAAAGTATATTGAGGTTTGAGGTTCTTTCACTTAATGAAGCTAGACTCCTACTCAGTTCCCCTAGTTGAATGGTAGTTTGCCCTGACCGTTCTGATAGGATATTTATTATTTCTGATATTTTATTTTTAATGAGACTTATTTTTGAAAATAATAGGCATAAAAATATAAACAGAAATAGAGTTGGGATAACCAATAATATAATTTTTGATTCTATCATAATATTATTTATAATTATCTAAGCGTTTATTATTAAAATTATAGTACAATATACTAATATGATTGAAATTTATACTATTGTAATAATTATTATAGGTATAACTCAGGTATACAAAACTAAAGAGTGGCTGTTTTATTATAGCTGGATAGAAAATAATGGAATTAAAGGTATAAGAGTTCATTCATTTATTAATTTTTCTATAGGTCTTCCAATAATAATTTTTATTAATGATTTGTCTGGACCACAAAATATTTTATATTATTTTGCCTGGTTTTTAGTACTGGAAGGCTTATTTTCGTTAATGTCTGTGAAATTAATTACGCGGGAATTTAGTGGTATGGATAAGATAATTCTTGCAAAATTTATAATTTTTTCAGGGGTTATTCACCTTGTAATTGGTGGTATTTTAGTTATGGATATAATGTATAACTGATATGATCTATAATTTAATCATTTAAAAAAATAATTAAGTAGAGAAAAGTTTAATGTCTCAGTTGGATATTATAATTGCGCCTGATCCAAAATTAAAGGAGCATTGCGGACTAATATTAGACTTCAATGATGAAGTTAAGATTCTTCTGGAGAGGATGTTTCAGACTATGAAAAAGGCACCAGGGATTGGTCTTGCGGGTCCTCAGGTTGGTTTGAATAAAAGAATGATAGTTGTTGATACGACGCAATCAGAGGAGAAAGGTAAAGCGCTAAAAATGATTAACCCAAATATAGTTTGGCGATCAAAAGAATTCAAAAAACACGAGGAAGGGTGCTTATCAATACCTGGTTACTACGAATATATTAATAGGCCAGACAAAATCATTGTTGAGTATCTAAATGAAAATAACGAGAAAATAGAATTGGAGGCACAGGGTCTTTTATCAGTAGTTATTCAGCATGAGGTTGACCATCTAGATGGCATTTTATTTATTGATCATATTTCTTCACTCAAAAGAGGAATTATTTCTAGAAAGCTAAAAAAGTATAAGAGGTCAATTAAAAAAGGAAATAGTAAATAAATGCGTGTCTTATTTATGGGGTCGCCAGAATTTTCAATTCCTATTCTAGATGCCTTGTATAAAAACTTTCATCTTATAGAAGTTTATACTCAGCCTCCTAAACAAAGTGGTAGAGGCAAGAAAATGAGTCTTACCCCCGTACATGACAGAGCAATTAGTCTTGGTATCCCCGTTAAGACACCTAGTTCATTAAAAAATTATCGGGGTATAGAAGGATCTGATATTGATATGATTGTTGTTGCGGCATATGGATTAATTTTACCTGAATTATTTCTAAATTATCCCAGGGCAGGTTGTATAAATGTGCATGCATCATTATTACCAAGATGGCGTGGGGCCGCTCCAATTCAAAGGGCTATAATGAATGGAGATAAAGAAACTGGAATTTCAATAATGAAAATGGATGATGGCCTTGATACAGGGAAAATAGCTTCACAGGAGAAAATTATTATAACAAATGATTCAGACTTTAAGACTATTCATGATGAACTCTCATCTCTTGGTGCTGATATGATAGTTGATGCAATCAATAGCGTTAAAGAGGGGAGATTCAATCTTAAAGATCAGCCCGAGGAAGGAGTTACTTATGCAAATAAAATTGCAAAAAGTGAAGAGAGAATTTCATTTAATAGTACAGCCATAAATGTCAGAAATCATATTAGAGGCCTCTCTCCATACCCATGTGGATTTATTGAATATAGGGGAGAAAGGATAAAAATTATCAAGGCACAAGCTAATATGTCGAGACATGGTCGTGTCGGACACATTATTGACCAGGATCTCTCTATTGGTTGCAAATTAGGAGTTATTCAACCCACTCAAGTGCAGCGAATGGGAAGGAAATCTATGGATATCGAGAGTTTTCTTCGGGGAACAAATTTGAAGATTGGGACTAGAGTTGATTAAAGGTCTTTTAAAAAGAATCAAAAAAACCAAGGGAAAGAGTATTGTGGCATATGGTGATAGGGTACACTTATTTTTACCAACACTTAATGATGCAGAAAATTACTTAAATCTTACAAACAAAAGTATTGATTTTCATCAGCCCTGGATTTTCCCTGCGAAAACCATGAAAGAATATAATTTTTATTTATCTAGAATACAAAAAGGTTATACAAAAGGTTTTTTTATTTCTAGAAATTCAGACAATCAACTATTAGGTGTCATAAATATCAATGATATAAGATATGGTGCTTATTATTCTTGCACTCTTGGTTATTATCTGGATAGGAGTTTTTCCAGGAAGGGCTATATGTCAGAGGGGTTATTATTGTTAATTAATTTAGCATTTGATACCCTTTTTATGAACCGGATTGAAGTAAATATTCAGCCAAACAACTCATCTTCAAAATCACTTGTAAAAAAAATGTGGTTTCGAATTAGAGGGATTTTCTCCAAAATTTTTAAAATTAGAAGGTGAGTGGAGAGACCATGAAAGATGGGCTTTACTAAAGGATAGCTGGAAAAGTATGAAACTGTTGCCATGACTAGGTATAAACTTACAATTGAATATGAAGGTTCAGGTTTTGTTGGATGGCAAAGGCAAAAAAATGGACTTGCTGTCCAAGAGGTTGTTGAAAAAGCGGTAGAAATATATTCTCAACATTCAGTTTCTGTTCAAGGTGCAGGAAGAACTGATGCAGGTGTCCATGCTATTGGGCAAGTAGCTCATGTAGATATTCCGAGAAATGACGATGAGCATGTTGTTAGAAATGCTATCAATGCATATTTAAAAGATTATTCAGTAGTTATTTTAGATGTTGAGAAAGTTAGTAGCACATTCCACGCGAGGTTTGATGCTTATGAGAGAGCTTATAAGTATTTAGTAAATACAAGAGATGTTCCGTTAACAATAGATAGAAAAAGATATTGGTGGTTACCCCGAAATATAAATATCGAGGATATGAGACATGCATCACAGTTCTTGATTGGTAAACATGATTTCACAAGCTTTAGATCCTCTTCTTGTCAGTCAAATTCTCCAGTAAAAACTTTAAATGAGATAAGGATTTTAAAAACATACAATGCTATAGAATTTAATTTAATAGCTCCATCATTTTTACATAATCAAGTAAGGAATATTGTTGGATCATTAATAATGATAGGTATAGGTAAATGGAAAAAAAACTATATTAAAGAAGTATTAGAGGCGAGAAATAGGGCAAAGGCAGGTATTACTGCTCCAGCCTGCGGTTTATATCTTATGTGTGTTAAATATAAAAAAAAGTCATAAAATCGAAAGAATAATTTGTGTCACTAGCAATGTTAGTAGTATATCAATTAATACAATACTAAAACTTGGACCTGTTTGTAATTTCAAAACTATTTTAGCTATAAAAATATTATAGGTTACAAATAATAGAAACACCATTGTTTCCAAAAATGTGCTTGCAGAAATAGGTAAGAAATTGAATACAGATAAAATTATTAATGGCATAATTATTATAGAAATACACATCTGAAGCCAATTGTATGTAACGATATATCTAAAATATTGCTCTTCTCTGTTTATTACTTTAGTTATATATGTCATTACAAGAGGGAATAAGACCCATAAGATGGTATATTCTAGGACTTCAATGGGTATAGCTCTTGTTAGGTTTGGTTTTTCATCCAAAGAAATATAGAGTCCCCATTCATAAATTACTTGAAGTGGTGCGACTACAATAGCAGCGTAGAATGATTTCCAGAATGCCTCATGTGAGTTTTCAAAGTGATCTTTAAATTTTTCATCAAATTTTATGATTAATAAGAATCCATGCAATATACTTGCTATTTCTTTTGCACTCATGTCAGTGACCTATTCCAGTGAAAAGAAATTCATCAGAACATCATTATAAATATTTGTTAAAATCATTAGATCGTTAACATTTACGAATTCATTAACTTTATGCATAGTTTTACCTATTAATCCAAATTCGCACACTGGACAGAACTCATGTATAAATCTTGCATCAGACGTTCCTCCTGTTGTAGATAGATCAGGTTTGAGGCCTGTAACATTTTTAATAGAATTTGATACTATATCTGTATAGTCATTTGACCTCGATAAAAATGAGTCACCAGTTACTATTGTCTCAAGTGAATATTCATTTTCTGAAGCGACTGAATTTAATGTATCTTTTATCCAATCATTTATTGAATTATTGTCATAAATATTATTGAATCGAATATTAAATCTAGCATGAGCATCAGACGGTATAACATTGGTCGCATTATTTCCAACATCTATTGATGTGAGTGATAAATTTGATGGTTGAAAGAATTCATTTCCATTATCAAGCGTTTTTGAAATTAACGCAGAAACTAATCTATGAAGAATATTAATTGGATTTTTTGCTAGATGAGGATAAGCAACATGTCCTTGTACGCCATGAGCAGTTAACTTTGCGTTTATGCTTCCTCTTCTCCCAACCTTAATCATTTCTCCTATCTTTTCTGGGTTTGTTGGTTCACCAACTAAGCAAAAATCTATTTTTTTATTCCTTTCTTTCAGCCAATTTAGAACTTTCTTTGTCCCATTTATTGCAGGCCCTTCCTCATCACCAGTAATCAATAGACTAATAGTTCCTCTTGGTAATCCATGATGTTCTATATAACTTCCAACTGCAGAAATAAAACTTGCAATTGCACCTTTCATATCTGAAGCTCCTCTCCCAAATAGCTTACCATCTATCACATGTCCTCCAAATGGATCATGGTTCCATCCTTCTCCGATAGGTACAACATCCGAGTGCCCTGCAAAACAAAAATTCTTTCCTCCATTTCCAATCTCAGCATATAAATTATTCACACGTTTTGTCCCAGACTCTTGGAATTCTATTTGGTGACAGGTGAAACCCATAGAAGTTAAAGTATTGTCTAATAAGTCAATTGCACCTTCATCATTAGGTGTAACGCTAGGACACTTGATTAGCTCTGATGTTAGTTCAACGGGGTCTATGAGTCTTGAAGTATTATTAGTTTCTTTTTTCATTCTCTTAACAATTCGTTAATAGATACTTTTGATCGTGTTTTTGCATCTACTTGTTTTACAATAACAGCACAGTATAAACTTGGTCCTATTATTCCATTATCAAGTTCTTTTCCTGGAATTGTTCCCGGTACGACTACAGAATAAGCTGGAACCCTTCCAAAATGTATTTCACCCGTGTCCCGGTTAATTATTTTTGTTGATGAGCCAATGTAAACACCCATTGAAATAACAGCTCCTTCTTCAACAATGACTCCTTCTGCAATTTCAGATCTGGCTCCAATAAAACAATTATCCTCAATAATTACAGGTGCAGCTTGAAGTGGCTCTAGAACTCCACCTATACCCACTCCTCCTGAAAGATGAACATTCTTTCCAATCTGAGCACAACTTCCGACTGTTGACCATGTATCAACCATTGACCCTTGGCCTACATATGCACCCAGATTTACAAAAGAGGGCATAAGCACAACATCCTTAGCAATATATGCAGAGTATCTTACAACACAAGAAGGTACAGTTCGAAAGCCAGCGCTTTTGAAGTGTTTCCCTTCCCAATTCGTAAACTTTGATGGCACTTTATCCCACCACAGACTTCCATCAGGACCACCTTTTTGAGGATACATAGAATTTAAGCGAAAAGATAGTAAAACTGATTTCTTACACCATTCATTAACTATCCATTTACCATCAACTTTATTAGCAACTCTTATTTTACCTTGATCTAGAAGAGATAGTGTTTCTTCTACAACCTCTCGCTTAATTCCATTTGTTTCCTGAGAAATATTATCTCTATCTTCCCATGCTTCTTCAATTTCTTTTTGTAAATCTTTAGTATCCATTAAATTAATCTCCAGTATAAAGAATCAAATATAAGAACTATTTAGTGATCAAGTTCTAATAATTGTGCCCGCACCCTTTGATGTAAAAAGTTCTAAGAGTATAGAATGTGAAACTCTTCCGTCAATTATTACAGCCCCATCAACACCCTTTCTTACAGACTTCAGACAGGTTTCTACTTTTGGAATCATCCCTCCTTTAATTATATCTTCTTTTATTAGTTTTTGTGCTTGTGAAGCTTTCATCTCATTTATTAATTTTCCTTTCTCATCCAATACCCCGTCTACATCTGTAAGCATCAAGAGTCTTGTAGCATTTAATGCAGATGCTATTGACCCTGCGACAGTATCAGCATTAATATTATATGTTTCTCCATTTCTTCCAATGCCTATGGGAGCAATTACGGGTATAATTTTTGATTCATTTAGTAACTGGAGTATTTCTGCGTTAACTGATTGCGGTTCCCCTACAAAACCAAGGTCAAGAGCCTTTTCAATATTTGAGTCAGGGTCCTTTTTTAATCTTTGTAACTTTTTTGCAAGAATCATATTACCATCTTTACCTGATAAACCTATGGCGGTACCTCCTGCAGTATTTATATCTGATACAATTTGTTTATTTATAGACCCACTTAAAACCATCTCAACAATTTCCACAGTTGATGAATTAGTAACCCTAAGGCCATCAACAAATGTGCTTCCAATTTTAAGTCTGTCAAGCATCCGCCCAATCTGTGGTCCTCCTCCATGTACTATTATCGGATTTATTCCTACTTGTTTTAGTAAAACAACATCTCTTGCAAAGTTTGAAGAAAGCTCACTCTCGCCCATAGCATGGCCTCCAAATTTAATAACGACGGTTTTGCCAGAGAATTTTTTCATATAAGGTAAAGCATCTGCTAAAACGCCAGCTTTCTTTAACCAATCCTGATTTTCTTTTGTACTATACATGAGTAGATAGTATCCTATTTGTAATTCTAGATTTAGACATTTTATTATATAAGTTCAGAAATAAAAAATCTTAAGTTATTAATACCATGATTATTTTTTGCACTAGTGGCTATTATTGTTGGGTGAGCTGATGTGTAGATCGAAATTTTTTCTTTTACAAGTGAGTGAATTTTATTTAAGTCGTCAGGCTTTAATTTGTCACATTTAGTAAGGATTACTTGAAAGCTTAATGCAGCCTCCTCAATACTTTTCATAGTCTTATGATCGTTCGCTTTTAACCCGTGACGACTATCAATTAATATAAAAACTCTGGAAAGCTGCCTTCTATATTTCAAATAAGAGCTTACTAAACTCGTCCAATTTGTAATTCTAGATTTAGATGCTTTAGCAAAACCATATCCAGGAAGGTCTACAAGAATTAATTTTCCTCCTAAATTAAAAAAGTTAATTTCCTGTGTCCTTCCTGGCATTTTTGATGTAAAAGCCAATGACTTTCTATTAGTTACAGCGTTTAAAAGACTAGATTTGCCTACGTTAGATCTTCCAGCAAAGGCTACTTCAGTGAGTTTTGTTTCTGGTAATTGTTCTGTCTGGGCTACACTTATTATGAAGCTACTATCATTCGAAAAAAACTTTATTAAATCTCTAGAAATTTTTTTTTCTTCTTGGAATGTACCAAGCATTTTATTAGGCCTTTACACCTGCTTTTCTCATTATTGCCCATTGTTGTAATATCCCTAGTGCATTACTCCACGCCCAGTATATTACCAATCCTGCTGGAAAACTCGCAAGCATAACAGTAAATATAATTGGTAAAAAACTCATTATCTTTGCCTGAAGCGGATCAGTTGGTGCTGGGTTTAATTTCATTTGAAGCCACATTGTTATTCCCATTATGATTGGCCAGGCGCCAAGAATAAGGAATGAAGGGACTTCATATGGTAATAGGCCGAAAATATTAAAAATACTTGTAGGATCTTTTGCTGACATATCGTTAATCCAACCATAAAATGGAGCATGACGCATTTCAATTGTAACAAATAATACTTTATAGAGAGCAAAAAATATTGGTATTTGTACAAGTATCGGTAAACATCCTGCGGCTGGGTTAGCTTTTTCTTTTTTGTAAAGGCTCATCAATTCCTGATTTAGCTTTGTTCTATCATCAGAGTAACGCTCTTGAAGTGCTTTCATTTCGGGTTGTAATTTTTTCAATTTAGTCATCGCTTTAAATTGTTTATCGGCTAAAGGATATAATAATAACCTAAGAAAAACTGTTAGCGCTAGAATTGATAATCCAAAGTTACCTAGCTGATCCTTAAGCCATATTAAGCTATAAAAAAGTGGTTTTGTGAGAAAATAAAACCAGCCAAAGTCTATGGCAAGATCAAACCTTGAAATGCCATAGTTTTCAGAGTAGCCATCTAAAAGCTTAACTTCTTTTGCACCTGCAAAGAAAAAAGTATTTGCTTTAGATGTATCTCCAGGAGAAATTATATTTGGGTTAATTGTCCTAAAATCAACTTGGTAAAGATCATTTCCGTTGAATACATGTCGTAAAGAGGTTTCAATTTCTTTGTCTTGATCAGCGACAAGTGCTGTAAGCCAATATTTATCAGTAAAGCCTGACCATCCACCCCTTGAGATAACTTGTTCTAATTGTTTTTCACGTAAATCGCTATAATCAAATTCTCTTAATGTGTCATCAAAAACACCTAATGGTCCCTCATGAAGTATAAAGAAACCAAGAATATCTGGGGTACTAATTCGTGTAATTGAACCGTAAGGGTAAAGTGCTACTGTATTATTAGTGTTATTAATTACTTCATCATCAATCTTGAACATATAGTTTTTATCTAAAGAAATTTTTCTCTTAAATATTAAGCCCTGTCCGTTATCCCAAAAAAGTTTAATATCATTTTCTTCAGTCAGAATTTGCGAATTATTTTCTTGGCTCCAAATAGTTTTACTATTTGGAGTTAAAACTGAGCTATCTGAACTAAGCCATCCTATTTCTGCAAAGTAGGGCTTTTTGGTAGATCGGGGAGAAAGAAGAATAATTTCATCGCTACTTTCTAATGTCGTTTTACGATATTTAACTAGAGTTAAATCATCTAACCTAAGGCCCCTTAAAGAGAATGAGCCACTAAGACTTTCAGTTTTAATCTTAATTCTTTCTTCATTTTCAATAATATCTTTTCTGTCAATTATTTTTTGCAGATTCTGAGCTGGAAGGGTTGGTTTTATTACTTCTTCATTAATGATTTCTTTAGAGGTTATGTCAGCATTCTCTATATTAGTATTTTCAAGGTTGGTTTTTGGAGCAAAGAAAAAGTCCCAAATAAATAATATAGCCATGGAAAGTACAATGGCTAAGAGCATATTCTTCTGATCATTCATAGCTTGTTACTCGATTAATTCTTTGAGATGAAATGGTTTTTCATAGATACATTTGGCTCAACCGGGTCATAGCCTCCATCAGACCACGGGTGACACCTTAACACTCTTTTTAAAGAGAGATAAATACCTTTCTTAAAACCATGTACGCTGACACTGTTAGAGGCATATTCAGAACATGAAGGAAAATATCTACACCTAGACCCAAGTACGGGGGATATGAGTATTTGATAAATTCTTATAAAAATTTTAAATAATTTAATCATAAATTTCATTATTTTACTCACGTTAGTGATAACTGCTGTAAAGCATAAATTAGATCATTTTCCAAAGATTCAAAAGGGATTCTGGTAATTTTATTTCTTGCAACTATTACGTAGTTTGTTCCTGGTACCCCTTTTTGTTTTATAATATTTTTAGCAGCAGCTCTAAGTCTCCTTTTTGCTTTATTTCTTAATACTGCATTACCAATTTTACCACTTACGGTGTAGCCAATCAGAATGTTAGAACTAACGTGTGAATTTCTAAATTTGGAAAAAATTATAAAACTTTTAGTTACGATTTTGTTTTCTTGGGAGGTTACATCTAAGAACTCTCTTCTTGTTCTCAACCTTCCGAGGGAATTTCCCAATATTTAATCCTTTGTGATCGGAAATATGAATACTATGCAGATAATTTCTTTCTGCCTTTTGCTCTTCTGGCAGAAATAATTCTTCTTCCATTTTTAGTTGCCATTCTAGAGCGGAAGCCATGCCTTCGCTTTCTGACTAATCTACTAGGCTGAAAGGTTTGTTTCACTTGATTTTTCTCCGTATTAAGTCAAAGTGTCATGGCTTAACTGTTATATATCAGTGCAAGGTATATAACCTTGGCAGTATAAACTGTCAATAATTGCTAGGCTAATTAATGAAAAAATCCCAGAAATATAAGATTTTTTCAAAAAAAAAATATAATTCGTTATTATATTCTTTGACTCAAATTTGCTATAAATGTCTCTGTCTAAATTAAGGTAAGAATTATGTCTCAATCATCCAAAACATCAGTTACTCGAGCTTCTTCTGATAGTATTAGATTGAGGAAAGGAAAATTACCTATTGTTTGTATAACAGCATACTCAGCGCCTATGGCAAAATTATTTGATGATTATGCTGACATAATTCTAGTTGGTGATTCCTTAGGAATGGTTATTTATGGACTGCCATCAACTTTGCAAGTTTCTGTTGAAATGATGATAAATCATGGTGCGGCAGTGGTAAGAGGCTCAAAAAAAGCATTTATTGTTGTAGATTTACCATTCGGATCATATCAGTCATCACCAAAAGATGCTTTTATAACGGCTCAAAAAGTAATTTCTGAGACTGGCTGTAATGCTGTAAAAATTGAAGGTGGGAGGACTATGGCAAAAACAGTAGAATTCTTAGTTAATAGAGGTATCCCAGTTTTAGGTCATATAGGTATGTTGCCTCAATCTTATAACCAGATAGGAGGTTACAGGGTAAGAGGAAAGACTAAAGAGGCAGAAACTGAAATTATCCAAGATGCTAATATACTTGAAGAATCAGGAGCGTTTGGTGTTGTTATCGAGAGTGTTATTGAGAATATTGCAGAAAAAATCACAAATGATATATCAATTCCAACAATTGGGATTGGAGCCTCAGTAAAGTGTGATGGACAAATTATTGTAGCTGAGGATATTCTTGGTATGTTTTCCGATTTTCAGCCAAAATTTGTTAAAAGATACGCAAACCTCTCCCCTTTGATTTCAAATGCAGTAAAAAATTATGCTGATGATGTTAGGAATAGGAGATTTCCAGGTAAGGAGCATTGCTATTATAAAAAATAGGATTTTTTTAGATGACTTTTATTAGCCATTGTTTGGATATCGTTTCAAGTGTAAATGAAATAAGGGATAAAGTTCTTTCAGCAAAGAAGAAAAATAAGAAAATAGCTTTTGTCCCAACAATGGGAGGTCTTCATAAAGGGCACCTGTCGCTTATAAGAAAATCAAAGTTGGTAGGTGATGTCTCCATCGTTTCAATATTTGTTAATCCAATGCAGTTTGGACCTGCGGAAGACTATAGTGTTTATCCAAGGGAAGAAGAGAAAGATATTAAATTATTAGAAGATAATGGGGTAAATATTTTATATTTTCCAGATAAAGACTCAATATATCCAAAAAACTTTCAAACTGAGGTGTCTGTAAAAAAAATTGAAAATACTTTATGTGGAAAGTTTAGGCCTTCTCATTTTAAGGGTGTTGCTACTATAGTTACAAAATTACTTATTCAAGTTATGCCCGACTATGCCATTTTTGGTGAAAAGGATTACCAACAATTAGTTTTAATAAACCAATTAGTTTCGGATTTAAATATTCCAGTGAAAGTAATTTCATGTCCAACTATTAGGGAAGATGATGGCCTTGCTTTTTCCTCAAGAAATACTTTCCTCAGTGAGGATGGAAGATATATTGCTTCAAATTTATACTCTGAACTTCTAAACGTAGCAGACTTAGTAAGACGTGGAGGTAATATTTCTAATATATGCGAAAAAGCTGTTCAGAATCTTCTGGATATAGGTTTTTCCTCAGTTGATTACATCGAGGTTTGTGACGCTATAAGTCTTAAAAAATTGGACAAAATAGAAGACAATACAAGAGTATTTGGCGCAGCATATATAGGCAACACAAGAATAATAGACAACATTATTATTTAGTAGCCTACAATACCTTCAATTAGCGAATGTATATATGAACTTCCGAAGATCTTGCAGAAGCGCTAGACATTGCTGAGAGCATTACTCTTTCAGATGGTAAACCCATCCTTGATAAAGATTGCAAAACCTTCTCAGCATTTCTCTTTGCAGCACTAGTGGAAAGATTTCTTTTTGACGAACCCGGGCTAACTGCTACTAAGTCAAATACTGCATCTGGTCTTCTATCAAGTGCCCTGCTTATAGCCTGATAAAGTGCTGGTTCATAAGTAACATCTTGCCTATCAAATCTAATTACGACAAGAGGTCTTCTCTCCGAAAAGTCTGCTGGTGTACCAGTGGGAATCATTGGAGAACCTGCCATAGAGGCTTGCGGAGCAACGTAGAGCTGTCCCACGTTGATATCCCTTGCAAGTTCGACTAATTTCTCACGTTCATTAGCCACAAATTCTTGCTGTCTTCCCATATCCTCATTTAATTCACCTAGCAACCTCTGGATGGTAACAGTGGTTTGATTAACCTCATCCTCGAGTCTTCTCAACTGTCTATGATCCTCATCAACAGCTCCTGAAAGTCCAAAAGCTGCTCTTACGCTATCTAATAAATAGGCTGACATTGCGGAATCCGCAGCTACCTGAGCAGTAAGCTGGTTCATATCAGATATGTCATCCTCAATTCTATCTAGTTGATCTTGAGCAGAACGCCATTGGTTCATTATCTGAGGATTCCCAGGAGTTGTTCCAACTTGAAGACGACTTTTGATGCTTCCAACCAAACCATGATAGCCTGAAGCATTGCTTGCAGTAGTTGAGCGAATCTGATCAAGCTCCCCATTTCTTAATGTAAGGGTTCCACGCAGTTGATCTAATTCACTTGTAAACTGAGAAGCTTTTTGGTTAACAAAAGTACCAGTATTGTTAGCAGCTATTCGAGTTAATCCAATCTGTTGATTGGTCATTGTAGCTGGCATAACAGCAGTTGGTTCTGAAGTAATTTGATTCGTTGCTGGAGTATTTGAAGTACGATCTTCAAATACTGGCAATAGTGCATCTGTTGCAAAAGAACACCCACTTAAAATTATAGCTGCGCTAGCAGCAACAAAAAAGCGAGCGGACAGCCCCGTTCTGTTCATATTTAGTCCGTCCCTTTACTTATCTGGTTTAACCAGAATAAAATTAATTTTTTACACTTTAAATCAGAAGTTCTTCTGAAAGTTGATATTATAACAACAAAAGAAATTCTGATATATATATTATGTAACACAATACAAGATATATATCTATTTTAATTAAAATTAGATCATCGAACAAGCAGGATTCTTAGCTAAATGTCAACATATCAGGTAAATTTTTTAAAAAATAAATAATTTTTTGGACAATTCTATAGGTTTTACAAGGATTATACTAGACAGAAGGTGTTTGCTTGATTAGATAGCTGATCTTTAGAAAAATTGTTTTTTAGCGCCCGTAGCTCAACTGGATAGAGCACCTGACTACGGATCAGGAGGTTAGGAGTTCGAATCTTCTCGGGCGCGCCAATAATATACCGTTTTTAGACTATTTTTACCTAAAAGTAGATGATTCTATACAGATAAATACATGATTCTATACAGATCAAATTGACTCTAAGTTTTACTTCATTTCATCCATTAGAGAAGTTATTGCTTCAAGTTTATTGAATTTTTCTAGTTTATTACGAAGGTTCTTGTAGTTGCTATCTTTTAAGTACTTTTTTGAACATTTCTCAAATTTTTCCCAGTATTCAGAAGTTGAGAAAGGATGATTCTTACTCCCTAGAGGAAAAAAGGTTTTTTCCTCTATCTTTTTTCCATTATCCAGCGTTAAGGTCAATTTTGTTGGTATCTCTAATTCTGACTTGTTAAGGCCTATTAATTCAATTTTATTATAAATGCTTTTTAAATCAGGAGATGAAATTTGAGATTCCTGAAATTCGTCAAGTCCACATCTTCCTAAGTATAAGATACATGATAAAGCAAACTGCATAGAAAACTTTGCTTGCATGGAGTTTTCAGGATTATGGTACATCAGATTATTCAAATGCGATATCGGAGCTTCAACTATAATTTTTTTTACCTTTTCAGGTGTTAAATTAAATTTATTTTTTAAACTTAACATAATGTCCATAGCTCTATGGGCACTTCCGCAGTTAGGAAAACGTTTTACTCTAAATCCATAAAAATCGATATGAAGAGGGTCCTCAATACAATGAGTGCTAAAACTCAATGTTTGACCATGTTCAGGTGTACTAATTGATTCCTTAAGTATTTTATAGTCCTGTCCTATCATTAAATGATTTAAACCATTTACACCGTCAAAGGTGTCGAGGCCCGCAGTTATATTATTTTTTGCCAAAGAAGCAGCTAAAGCTCCTGATTTTGCTGCAAGACCTGCATGTATAGGTTTCATTTTTGTACCAAATTGACTCATGAACCCTGACGCAAGACTGGTTGAAATTGATAATGCAAAAGTTGATTGCTCTGAGTTTAGTTTTAGAAGTCTGGTGCATGCGGCTGTTGCACCAATTGCGCCAACTGTGGCTGTTGCGTGCCATCCTCTATTTCTGTGGTAAGGATTTAAACCTTGTCCAACTTTACCCATAATTTGTAGACCACAAATATAAGCATCAATACATTGCATTCCCCCTAAATCATATTCTTCAGCAACTGCTAGTATTGCAGGAACTAATACAGCTGAAGCATGAGCTTTTGCTGGGTCAAAATTATCATCGAAATCAAGTGCATGGGCAGCAGTTCCATTAACTAAAGCTGCCCATGGAGGACTTAAAGATTTTTTGTTACAAATTAAAGTTGAGCTCCCAGATCCCCAGGATTCAACAGTTTTAATAACATCCTTTGTTACCGGTTCTTGTGAACCAGGGATCAAGACAGCAATAAGATCAACAAACTGTAATAGTGCAGATTGTATAGTTTCCTCTTTCCAAGAATTAGGATATGTCGCGATCCATTTACCATATTCATGAATGGGATTTTTTTGATTTTCTGACAATAAATCTTTACTGCTCATTACTATTTCTAAAAGAAGTTTTTTCTTTTTTCATATTCTACCAATTCGTAAAAGGTTTGCATGTATCCAGTACAATATGCTTTCAAAAGAACATAATCTCCATCATTTGTTACCCAAGTGTGATATGGTGGATGAATATCTGTCCCCATATATTCATCGTCAGTATTTGTGCCATAACTAAAATGGTATGCATTAAATTTCCCTGCTTCTACCTCTACAGTTTCTTCGCCATAGTACCTCATTTGTAATCCCTCTTTATGAAGTAGAATAGGTCCATCTGCACCGCGGTGGTGAAATGAACACATAAGATGCAAGTTATTAGTATGCGTTCCAGGTCCTTTGGAAATTGGATAAAGGTGAGTATGCATTGCATCAGCCTGAATAGGGTGTGTGCCAAAGAAAGTGGGCTTTGAGTCTAAATCTAAAGTTTGAGATATGCGGCCTTCTCTAATTGTATAGCCCTCGCATTCGGCTTTATTCTCCGTGAATCGATACCATGTTGAACCAATAAATTCATCATCAGTACTAATCTGCACAAATCCATAGGTAGGGTTCCAGTTTTTGTCGATAGTAGTTATAGAGTCTCGAAGAACACGGGGTGAGTTTTCATCAATTGAACAATGTGCTCTTAAGGTTCTCGAGCCATCAACATTAATAGTATAAATAAATGTTTCTCCACCTCTTTCTTTATCCATCATTTCTTTCTTTTTTGATGTGTATCTTATTCTTCCCCTTATTGTAAAATGCTCCATAATATCTCCTATATTTCCAATATGTTTATTCTTAGCAATATTTAGTATAACCTATTTTATATATTTTATGAATTTAGAACCTTTATTTAATTTTTTTATAATGAGGAATATATGAAAAATGGAATATACACAAAAGATTTGGATAAAAATAAGGCAAATTTTGAGCCTTTAAGTCCTGTTTCATTTTTAAAACGAGCTGCAGAGGCATACCCAAGGAGAACAGCAATAGTTTATGGTTCTTTAAGGTATTCCTATAATGAGTTTTATGAAAGATGTCGTCTTCTTGCCTCAGCTTTATCTAAAATTAATATAAAAGAGGGTGATACGGTTGCAATTATAGCCCCAAATATTCCTGCACATCTTGAAGTACATTATGCGGTTCCAATGTTAGGGGCTGTTTTAAACTCAATAAATACAAGGTTAGATGCTGACACTATTTCATTTATTTTAAACCATGGAGAAGCAAAGGTACTTATTGTCGATCAAGAGTTCTCGGGCCTAATAAGAAACGCATTAAAAAAAGTAGAAAATAAAATTAAAATTATTGAGATTGAAGATTTAGCTGTTACAAAGGAAGTAGTTTTAAGCGAATTAAAATATGAAAGTTTTTTAAAGACAGGTAGTAAAGATTTTTATCCAGAAATATTAGTTGATGAATGGCAAGCAATTGCATTGAGTTATACCTCTGGAACCACAGGAAATCCAAAAGGTGTTGTAACACATCATCGAGGTGCATATCTTAATGCTATAGGAAATATGATGGCTTGGGGAATGGCTTCTTTTCCAACTTACCTTTGGACTCTCCCTATGTTTCACTGCAATGGCTGGTGTTTTCCATGGACAGTTACTGCTATGACAGGGACACATGTATGCTTAAGAAAAGTTGAAACAGAAGTTATCTTTAACTTAATTAGGAATGAAAATATTTCTCATTTCTGTGGTGCTCCTACGGTTTTAAATATGTTAGT
Organism: uncultured Alphaproteobacteria bacterium; assembly: GCA_902575965.1. GTDB lineage: Bacteria > Pseudomonadota > Alphaproteobacteria > Rhodospirillales > Rhodospirillaceae. The sequence continues at coordinate 19,303 of CACGTM010000001.1, forward strand.
TAATGCTCCAGAGCATGAAAAAATTAACCTGCCAAAATCAGTAAAGGTTATGACCGCCGGTGCAGCACCCCCACCCGCAGTAATTTCAAGTATTGAAAACCTTGGAATAGATATTACTCATGCATATGGCTTAACTGAGGTTTACGGTCCATGTGTAGTTTGTTCTTGGCACGATGAGTGGGATGTTTTGCCTGAAGATGATAGGGCAGCTTTAAAAGCAAGGCAGGGAGTGAGATACCATGTTGTTGAGGGGTTAGAGGTCATGGATCCAGAAAAAATGTTGTCAGTACCAAATGATGGCGAAACCATTGGAGAGGTAATGTTTAGAGGAAATGTTGTTATGAAGGGATACCTCAAAAACAATGAAGCAACTAAAGAAGCTTTGAAAGATGGATGGTTTCATTCTGGTGATCTTGCTGTAAAACATCCCGATAATTATATAGAAATTCGTGACAGGTCTAAAGATATAATTATTTCCGGAGGTGAAAATATATCAACTATTGAAATTGAAGGAATTTTATTTAAGCACCCCTCAGTACTTGAAGCCGCTGTAGTTGCAAAACATGATGACCACTGGGGGGAAACTCCATGCGCTTTTGTAACTTTGAAAGAAGGTGCAGAAGTTTCCGAAAAGGATTTAATTGAATTTTGTAAGAGTAATATGGCAAAGTTTAAGATACCAAAGACAATTGTATTTGGTAGTCTGCCTAAAACATCAACAGGAAAAATCCAGAAATTCATATTGAGAGAGCAGGCTCAAGGGTTAGAAGATAGTATTTAAAGCCTAAGAGAACTCCTATAAATCCCAGTTTGGTTTCCTTTTTTCTACGAAAGCTGAAATTCCTTCTATACAATCATTTTCGAGCATATTTTTTGTCATTACTTCACTGGCATATTCATAGCTCTGGCTAATTGGCTTTTCTAGTTGTTCATAGAAAGCTTTCTTACCAATTTCAATGATTCGTTTTGGTTTCTTAGCAATAATATTTGCAAGTTTCTCAACCTCACAGTCTAAACTATTTTTTTCTACCATTGAGTTGATTAGCCCAAATTGCACAGCAGACTCAGCAGTAATATTCTCACCCGTAAGAAGCATTTCTAATGATTTCTTTCTTGGAACAACTCTGCTTAATGCAACTGAGGGAGTGGAACAGAATAGTCCAATATTGACTCCTGGGGTTGCAAAGATACTTTCCTTTGAGGCAATTGCCAGATCGCAAGTTGCAACGAGTTGGCATCCTGCTGCTGTTGCAATTCCATCAACCTTAGCGACAACAGGAATTCTCAATTTAATAATTTCAATCATCATTTCAGAGCACTTCTCAAAGACTTTTTTTGTGAATTCAGAATTATTTAAAGATTTTAGCTCTTTTAAATCATGCCCTGAGCAAAACGCCGGCCCTCTTCCGCTAAGTATTACTACTTTAATATCATTATTCTCATTAATATCTTTTATTTCTCTTATCATTAATTCTATTAATTCAAGAGATAAAGCGTTTCTGGCTTTTGGTCTATTTAATATTAAGTTAGATATGCCATTTTTATCTTCTCTTAATATCAATGGTTCTGTATTTTGCATAAACTATCTTTTTTCTTCAATTAGCTCTGTTAATTCCCCGCATGGTCCCAGAAAAACACCGGATCTTTTTCCTTCATAAACATTAACAAGCTTATAAATGAAATTAACATCCAAATTATCAATGTTATCAACACTAAAGGTTGTCATGGCAATTCCTGGTGGAAGTTGACCCTTAACCCTTTTTCTTGGGCCTGTATTACTTTTGTACTCATCCAGCTCAATACTATTTCCCTTTTCTCTTAGACGCATGAGTCCAAGGTTAAATAACTCATTTTCAGGTAAGTTTTGTAATTGAGAAATAAGACCACCCTTTGCCTGAAACCTATACCCAGTTTTTAAATTTACATTGAATAGGTTTGCGTAAAATGACTCCATTTCATTAATGTTAATTCCTGCAAGTATCATAATAAAAATTCTACCAATATCTGATTTTGGTATTGGAAGATTTGATTTAGAACGGTCCCCTGTTTCACATGTCAGGTAAATTACTTCCTCAGCAGGGCCTATGTATTGTGAAGCTCTAATTGATGAATTACCTCCCATTAGGTTTGCAGGTCCTCCAATGTGTCTAAATTCTGAATGAAGCAATTCAGAATGAATTTTATCAACATCATCGCATATTATTTCAATAGCATTCCAACCCCAAGAGTTCATTGCTTTATAGGAAGGTACTGGATCAATCTCTACTGCCCTAATGAAAACATCTTCTTTACTTTGAGGTCTAAGCAACACATAGGGTTTCCCAGAGCTTAATGGAGACCCCCATGACAATGCCATTTCATCTGGAACTATAGACTCTTCGACTAATTCGTATTTAAGCCATTTAGAATAGTAGTTTTTAAAAGTATTTACATTAGGTGCACCAACTGTAGCCATTTTTATCCGGCTTGCTGAAGGAGCTTTATCATTTGTTTTTGCATTTAAAGCAACTGGAGCCATGGCTACAAAACCTCCAAAGCTATTAATAAATTTCTTTCTTGTAATCATCATTAAGTCCTAGAATATAATACACTTAATTATTAACTATAGCCCTTACATTAATTTCCATCTTTAATTCTGGGATTGCAAGCGCACTTACTCCGATGACCATTGAGACAGGTTTATGCCCTGTTGGAAAAAAATCACGAACATCTTGATAAACTTGCTCAGGGTTAACCTTATCAAGGTCTACAATATAGATTTGTATTTCTATGACATCTTTTCTTGTTGCTCCAGCTGCATTTAAAGCCAGTTCAATATTTTCCCATGTTAGCTTTGACTGTGCCTCAAGAGTTTCAGGTATAAACCCATCTGGTCTTAGGCCGGCCTTTCCTCCTAATAAAATTAACTTTCCTTGACCCTCAATAGTAACTACCTGTGAATAACCTACAGGCTGGTCCAATCCTTCAGGATTCCATCTTTTTATATTTACTTCAGCACTTTTTATTGATGTAGTTGTCATTATTATACCTATGATAATTAGATTCTTAAGCATTTTTACCTCTAAATAAATTTATTCCTCAATAAGCTCTATTAGTTCCCCCGTATAACCTTTTGCTGTTCTTGATCTTCTTCCATTATAGACAATTGAATTACTTTCTATGATATCTCCCACAAAATCTAAATTTAAATCATTAAGGCTGTCTACTGTGAAGGTTGCAGTTGAACAACCTGGAGGAAGTTGCCCTTTGTTACAAGGTCTTTTTCCAAATACTCTATCGTAACCATCATATTCTATAAAATTTCCAAGTGAAGAGAGTGCCATAAAGCCCATATCGTATATATGTCCTTTTGGAAGACTTTGAGCATTTGCTATAACTTCAATAGTAGTTTGCATGTCCTCTTCTCTTTCAAGTCCAAATTTTGAACAATAAAACTCCTGTACTTCATGTATTCCATTTGCTGCTAAAATCACTATGAATGGTCTTCCAACAAAAGCCCCAGGTTTTGGTAGTAAACTGTCTGGAGCTTTAACTTTGTCGCATGTGAGATATAAGATTTCTTTTGCTGGCCCTTCAACCTGCATTGCATGTATAAAATCTAATTCGCCTCCAAGGCTCGCTGGGGGTCCAATTATTTTAAATGGACTTTCTTTTAATTTCTCATAAAGCTCATAAACATCTTCAATAATTAATTCAAATGCATTCCATCCTAAAGATGTCATTGGTTTGTAATTTTTTACTTCGTCAATTTTACAAACACGAATAAATACATCTTCCTCACTAGAAGGCTGAAGTAATAGATAGGGTTTATTTTTCATTAGGGGAGTGTTCCATGAGTTAGCAAGTGACTGCTCTACAAAACCCCTCTCGCAAACTTTGTAATCTAACCATTTAGTATACCACTCCTCTACTAGTTCAATATTGTTTGCTGCTATGGTATTGACTTTAATTCTTTTTAATAGCGGAGGGTTGATTTTATTCATTAAAGTTATCCTGTTATTTATTTTCCTCAATGAGTTCAAGAAGTTCACCTGCTGGTCCGACAACCGTAGCAGATCGTGACCCATATGAATTAATTGGTCTTGTAATATATTTTAGATCTAAGTCATCGAGATTTTTTACGGTAATCGAGGTAATGGAAATACCAGGAGGAAGTTCATCAATATTCTGCATTCTTGGCCCCGTGTTATTACCATAACCATCCAGCTCTAGGAGATTGCCATGTTCAGATAATGATAGAGTTGTAAGGGGCCTTTCACTATCAAGAGGTATTCCTTGTGCTTTATTGATGAGAGCTATTGGTGAATTATTAATTTTTTTCTTTTGCATATTAAATTTCTCAGAATACCAATCTTGAAGTTTAAAAATATCGGGTCCCGCAACAACCATAATAAAAACTCTTCCAATCTTTGATTTTGGCCTTGGTAGAGGGGATTTTCTATAGCTTCCAGTTTCTGTTGTGAAATATATAACATCTTCTTCTTTGCCTTGAACTTGCATAGCTCTAATGCTTGGATAGTTTTTTAGGGCATCAGGTTCTCCAAGTATCTTAAAGGGAGAATTTTTAAAGTCTTCGTTAAGTCCATCTGGGTCTTCACAAATTATTTCAATAGCATTCCATCCCCATGTAGTATTTGCAATATATTTTGGAGGTTGGTTTATTTTGATGAGGCGAATGTAAACGTCCTCTCCACTTGCTGGTTGCATAACTACATATGGCTGGCCCCCAGTTTTTTCTGCTCCCCAAGATAAAGCTAATTCAACTGGTACGGTTCCTCTTTCAATAGTTTCGTAGTACAACCACTCATTATAGAGTTCTTCAGATTCTTCTAAATTCACAACACTAACAGTTGCCATTTTAAATCGAAGTAGTTTAGACAAGTTTTTTTCCTTAGAATTAACAATGTTAGTCAAAAATAAACTTACTATAAAGAATAATAAACCAATACTTTTTTTCGAAGGGCAATAGATTTTATACATTTCAGTCTCTTGGTTATTGTTTTTTTATTTCATTTAGTATTTCTATACCTGTAGCGTTCCAAGCAAATTCTCTATTATTTATCCATTCAAAAAGCTTATCTAGGTATTTTATTCGGTAATGAAGCCCCATTATATATGGTGTTAGAATTATAGATAATACTCTTCCTCCGTATTGTTCGGACTCCTCATAAAGGGTAGTAAAAGCATCTTGAACTTGTTCCACAAATTCTTCTTCAGTTTGCTTTTTATCCATTATTATAGTTCTATCCCAAATTTCGCTTCCATGGGGCATAGCCCATATATTTCCAGCCTCACTATTCATCTTATAGGGCATATCGTCATTGCACCAATCACACGTGTATTCAATACCATTTGACGCAAGATGCTTGCATGTATTCCAGCTTTCAGATTTAGCTGGGGACCACCAACCCAATACTTTCTGGTTTGAAATTTTTCTGAGTGTGTCCAAGCTTTCTTTAATTAAATCAGATTCTTTTTTATCATCCATTCCTCCATAATGGATTTTGCCCATATCGACACCATGTCCAATAATTTCGTCATTTCTATCATTTATTTTTTTTATGATATAAGGATACCTCTTGGCAACAGAAGAATTTACGGCTGCTGAGGCCTTAAGATTATGTTTTGATAAACATTTCCAAATTCTGCTTATGCCAACTCTATTTCCATAGTCACGGGTTGTGAAATGTCTAAGGTCTGGATATGGAGTTACCATTCCTCCTGGAGCTTTAAAAGGTTCTGATGGTTGATTTAGTGGAAAAAACTCTAAAGAGTAACTTATCCAAACAGCAACTCTAGCATTATTTGGCCAAATTATTTTTTTTCTTTTTTGTAAGATCGACCAGTCAAAAAAGTTATGGTCCATTCCATACATACGCTTTGGGTATTCTAAATATTCTTTTTCTAATGTCATATTTAACTCTTAATTTTGTTTTTTAATACTTTTTAAACAATCGTCGTAATAATTTTTATAATAATATTCTGCAATTTCACGACCCGTAGTAATCCAAACATCTTCCTTGCTATGAGATGTTATATAATCCAATGCTTCTTCAAAGCCTCTAATCCTATGAGGGTGACCTACTGCGTATGCATGAAGAGGGATGCACATTACAGTTCCGCATTCATCTCCTTCTTTGAGTAATTGATCAAATTGATCTTTTATCATTTGAGCATATCGTCGAGGAGTTCCAAGATAAGAGTTGTAAACAATTATATCATTAATTTCCAATGAGTAAGGCATTGAGATAAGTTTCCCTTTTGATACATTTAAAGGCTGAGGTGTATCATCTTGAAACAAATCACACGTGTAAAGAAATTCATACTCTGCCAGCAAATCAATAGTTTTTTCGGTGTGGGTTAATGCAGGTGCAAGATATCCAGCAAGTTTTTGCCCCGTAGCATTAAGAACTGATTCAATGCTATCTTCTAAAATAGCCCTTTCCTGTTGTTCGTTCATTTCATATGAATAACGAGTGTTGTATATGCCATGTGAAAAGAATTCCCATTTTCTATCTTTTGCTTCCTTTATTAGCTCTGGGTGATGATCTATCAGGGCTATGTTAAGTGATACTGACCCTCTTACGTTGTATTTATCCATAACCTCCATCATGCGCCAGTGTCCAGCTCTATTTCCATAGTCTCTACTTGAGTTTAATAAAACATCAGGGTGTATTCTTGGCCAAGCTTTTCTGAGTGGATTTACCGGTGGGTTAATTTCATAAAACTCAATATTAGGAGCTACCCAGAAGGCTACCTTTGCCCCGTTAGGCCATCTAATTTTGGGCCTACCTTCATAAGCCCAGTAGTCGTAAAGTTTAAGGTCCTCTTTCACTTTTTACTCCATTAATTTTTACTTCTTAATAATTCCTTAATATAACTCACAGATTCTATGTCGGCGTATTTTAATGCAAGATCAGTTAGGTTTGCAAAATGATAGCTTTCATGTTTATCTGCAACACATTCTTCAATAACAATTGTTCTAAAGCTTCTTGACAAACTGTCTACAGCAGTGGCCCTTACACAGCCGGATGTGGAGCCACCCGTTAATAGTAATGTATCGACTTCATAATGTTTTAGGAGCATTTCAATATGGGTACCAAAGAAAACGGATGGCATTCTCTTGTCTACAATATGATCTTGTTTTCTTATGTCTAACCTTTCATCAAGCTCAGATCTGGTAGATCCAAATTTGATGTTCTGTAAACTATCCTCTGTATCTGTTCTAGTCCCCCAGACACCAGCATCATCTCCAGAATCATGATAGGCAACATATGTCCAAATTACAGGCCAGTTTTTATTTCTAACTAAACCTGCTATTTCATTAACATAATCTATTTGTTTTGGATCGGTTTCGTATGCTGTTTTGAACAAGTCTTGTCTTGTGTAGGCTTTTTGAAGGTCGATGTTTATTAGAGCTGCCTTGTTACCAAAACCAAATTTTTTTCTTGCTGGGTTAGATTTCACTTCTTTGTAGATTTGTCGAGCCGTTTTGTTAGATAGTTCCATTTTTCATTTACCTCTTCAGTATAATAGTTACCTTAGGAAATATTTAGAGCATATTTTCATTTCAAATTTATGTTTATTCTTCGTATTGTTTTACTTTGTCTAAGAGTTCATTGGTTCCCAATAAATCATTTAGCTGTCCAAAGTCTAACATCCTATCTTGAACTTTATCAGTAGATCCATGTTTTTTTAAATTATTTAGATAATACTGAGCTGCAAATGCAAAGGTCCTAATCATAGACCCTGGAAAGATAATAAAATTAAAGCCTAATTTTTCTAATTGTTGAGAATTTAATTTAGGGGTTTTACCTCCTTCAACCATGTTGGCTAATAAAGATACTTTCTTGCAAAACTTTTTTCCAATATCTTCCATCTGCTTAATTGACCTGGGTGCTTCAATAAATAGCATATCTGCTCCTGCTTCCAAATATGCTTCAGCTCTTGATATGGCAGCTTCAAATCCTTCAACTGCAATTGCATCAGTCCTTGCAACTATTATTGTATTATCATTTTCAATAGTATCTTTTGCTGCTTTAATTTTTCCAACCATTTGGCCTTGGGTAATTATATCCTTCCCATCAAGATGGCCACATCTTTTTGGAATTGTTTGATCTTCTATTTGAATTCCAGATGCTCCAGCGTTTTCAAGAAGCCTTACAGTTCTTTGAACGTTTAGTGCATTACCAAAACCAGTATCTGCGTCTACAACTAATGGAATTAATAGTCTTTCACGTATTCGTGAAATTGTATTTGCAACTTCTGTTAGTGTTGTAAGTCCAACATCTGACTTGCCAAGCTGAGAGTATGAAATGCTTGCTCCACTCACGTACGCACATTCAAAGCCTGCATTTTGCACCATTAAACCAGTAAATCCGTCGTATATACCTGGAGCGATATTAATACTATTATTCTTTAACAAATCTCTTAGTTTTTTAGCATGATTCACTTTATTCTTTCCTAACTTTTATTTCACCGTCATCAATTTTCTTTCTAAGAAATGGCATCAACCCCCCTGAAGAAATCATATCCATAAGGTGTTCTGGTATGGGGCTGACATTAATATGTATTTTAGTGGTAAGATTTTTTAATTCTCCTTTAACGGGATCAATTAAAAGCTCGTCTTTTGGTTTTATTTCACTAGTTGAGTTGTACACAAGAGCAGGTAAGCCAAAATTAAGAGCATTCCGATAAAAAATACGAGCATAAGATTTGGCAATGATTGCTCCAACTTTCAATTCCTTAAATGCAAGTGCTGCTTGTTCTCTGGCAGATCCAACCCCAAAATTTCTTCCAGCAACAACTATGTCTCCTGGTTTAACTTCTTTTGCAAATAATGGATCTATTGCTTCCAAACAATGAGAGGCCATAACATCCATGGACTCCTTAAAGTAAATTCCTGGAGCCATTACATCTGAATTTATTTCATCCCCAAATACCCATGCCTTACCCCTTATTATTTTTTCTTTCATATTAGTTCTCTTGGATCAATAATCTTACCAGCTACTGCGCTTGCTGCTACTGTATATGGTGATGCGAGGTATACAAATGAGTCTTTTGAGCCCATCCTGCCTTGAAAGTTTCGATTTGTAGAAGATATACATACTTCTTTTTCTGCAATAACACCGGCGCCAAGACCTGCACAAGCGCCACATCCGGAAGGTAGTATTATACCTCCTGCATTTGTTATTATCTCTAATGTTCCATCTGATGCTGCTTGAGCCATAATTTTCTTTGAGGAGGGTGCTACCAATAAACGCGTTTTTGGAGATACGCTTTTACCTTTCAATACTCTCGCTACCATATGTAAATCATTGAGCTTGCCTCCAACACAAGCTCCAATATATGCCTGATCAATCTTAATATTTTCTTGCTCAAATTGCTCAGCAGATGCAGAGTTTGATGGCTTATGAGGTGCAGCAACTTGCGGCAATAAATTCTCAGCATTAAAGTTATGTGTTTCACAAAAAGATGCATCATCATCACTTTTCCAACTTAAAGCATTCGTTTGTGGTTCAACTCCAGCTAATCTTATTGCCTCGAGTGTTGTTTTATCAGGTGCAATAAGCCCTGTCTCTGCTCCCAATTCCGCTGCCATATTTGTTAATACCATTCTTTCTTGCATTGACATGTTTTTGACCGTACTTCCGCCAAATTCAACTGCTTTAAAGGCATTTTCCATTCCAAGTTTTTTCGCTAGAAACAACATAATATCTTTTGCTGTTACTCCTCTAGAAAACGAACCTTCCCAGTTGACCTTTATTGTATCCATTACAACTGACCAAATTTTTCCAGTTACCACCACACCAGTCATTTCAATTGCACCAAAGCCAGCCATGTAACAGCCGAATGCACCTCCCATTGTAGAATGACTATCACCGCCACAGCAGAATAGCCCAGGCTGGAGATGTCCATTTTCTGCCATTATCACATGGCATATACCTTCCATGTCATAAAAGTGCTTAATATTATAATTCTTTACAAAATCTCTTGTTAATTTAAGAATAGCAGCACTTTGAGGATCTGCAGCTGGTACAAAGTGGTCTGCAACTACAATCACTTTTTCAGGGTCAAAAACTCCTACTCCTAAATTTTTTAATCTTGGCCAAATTTTTCTCGGTCCGCCCGAGTCAAGTATCATCGCTATGTCTACATCACATGTAACGATTTCTCCAACTTTAACCTCAGATTTACCTGATGCTCTTGATAGTATTTTTTGGATAAGAGTTTGGCTCATTTTTTTTAATTTTTCTTTTTATATACCCAAAGGGCTATTGAAAGGTTGATTTAATATCGATAAAATTAACATTGACCACAAATATTTTGTGAAAATACAATAAATCAAGAAATGACTTTAAGAAATAGTTATGACAAATAAAATTCCTCTTCCACCACCATATAACCGGATATATCGTCATAAGGTCCTTCCAGAGGTGAACCATGACGAAAATTCTAGAATGAACTTTATAGCTAACTTAAATATTCATGTTGGAAATGTGCTTTTTCCTGGGGTTTCTCGTGCATACAAGAATGAGGTTGAGCCAGACTTTGTAAAAAAATTTGGAAGAAAACCAAAAACATCTATAGAAGTAAGAAATATCATAAAAGATAATAAAATCTATCAGGCATGGTCAGCAATTAGAAGAAACACTATGGAAATGAGGCACCAGATAGGCCGTTCAATAGTTTATAGGCAAATTGACAAGCTTATTGATCAGTCAAAAAAGTTAAGCAAAACTAATCCAGAAAATTTACAACTTGATAAAAATGTTAAGATACCAAACTATTTAAGTGCAATTGATAACCATTGCATGCCTGGTAGTTATTATACCGAGGTTACAGAAAAAGATATTTCAGCTCCTGCAAATTATGAGGCTGGACATTTTACAACCGTTGCCGGAGGCACTGGACCAAAAAGCGACATTATTGGTAGGGCGATGGCAAATTGGATAAAGGAAAACAATAGTAAGCTTAATCCAAAGGTTATTTACGATATTGGCGCGGGAGCCGGCATTAATACTCTCCCTATTGCACAGGCGTTTCCAAATGCAAAGGTGTTTGCGATTGATGTTGCAGCGCCCATGCTTAGATATGGACATGCTAGAGCGGTTGATATGGGAGTTGATAATGTGATTTTTAAACAGTGTGATTTTGAGTTTTCTGATTTCAAAGAAAATACTGCAGATCTAATAATTTCAGCAATGTTTTTTCATGAGATTTCTGCTAAATCGATGAGAAATATTTTTCGCAATTCATTAAGGCTACTTAAACCTGGTAAGTTAATGATACACATGGAACAACCAAATTTTGATGAAGATACGGAAGCTTTTGAAAAATTTGTTAGAGACTGGGATGCTTGGTACAACGGAGAGCCTTATTGGGCTAAGCTTCATAGCTTAAACATAGTGGAAGAGATGCTGCAAGTTGGCTTTGATAAAGATAAGGTCTTTGAAACTTCTCAGCAAATCGATCGACATGATGAAAGTTACCCAAGCTGGTCTGGTCATTTTAGTCGCCATGCTCATGAGGCAAAGATGAGGGCAGATAAAATTAAATCTAACCCAAAAAATAATGGTGGAATATATATGTTTGGTGCATATAAATAAGCATCACCTTAATTAAAGAATCATGAAGAAATAAAATGAAATCAAAAAAAGAAAAAGAAGACGATTATTCAACTTCATGGGGTACATTTTCTTGGAAAGATCCTTTTAACATTTATGATGATCTCACTAGTGAAGAGCGGCTTGTTCAGGAAACCGCTAAAAATTTTTCATCTGAGTTTCTTTTGCCAAAAGTAATTAAATCATTTAGAGAAGAAAAATTCGATACAAGTATTTACCCACATATGGGCTCTTTGGGTCTATTAGGTGTTAATGCACCCGTTAAGTATGGTGGTTCAGATTTAGGTCATGTTGCTTATGGTCTTGTAGCAAGAGAGATAGAAAAAATAGATTCTGGCTATCGATCGATGCTAAGTGTCCAGTCTTCTCTGGTTATTTATCCAATTGCGGCTTATGGGTCTGAATATCAGAGAAAAAAATACCTTCCTGGTCTTATAAATGGTGATTTAGTAGGTTGTTTTGGTTTGACTGAACCAGACTCAGGTTCAGATCCCGGAAGCATGTTAACAAAGGCCAGGAAAACAAATAGTGGATACGTTTTAAATGGGGTTAAGACTTGGATTTCAAATTCCCCTATCGCAGATATATTTGTAGTTTGGGCTAAAATGGAAGATGGAAAGATTCGAGGGTTTCTCATTGAAAAAGGTTCGAAAGGACTATCTGCTCCTAAAATTGAAGGAAAGTTATCATTAAGAACATCACAGACAGGGCAAATAGTTTTAGATGAAGTTGAAGTTGACCAAAATTCTATTTTACCAAATGTTGAAGGTTTAAAAGGACCTTTTGGATGTCTAAATAAAGCAAGATATGGCATTTCCTGGGGTGCATTGGGCGCTGCTGAAGATTGTTGGCATATATCAAGAAATTATGCATTAGAGAGAAAACAGTTTGGAAAACCTTTAGCCCAGACACAGCTGATTCAAAAAAAACTTGTTGATATGCAGACACAAATATTTATGGGTTATTTGGCTTCCTATAAAGTTGGTAGAGCAATTGATCAGGGAAAATGTGCTCCAGAGCAGATTTCAATAGTTAAAAGAAATAATGCTGGAGTAGCGCTTGAGATTGCAAGGCATGCGAGGGACATTCTTGGAGGAAATGGAATCCAGGAAGACTATCATGTAATGAGACATATGATTAACTTGGAAACTGTAAATACTTACGAGGGAACACATGATATTCATGCCCTAATTCTTGGAAGAGCACAAACAGGATTACAAGCTTTTTTTTAGGAAGATAAATGAAATTTGCTTTTATATGCCTTGATGATGGAAATCAGGAAGAGAAAAGAAGTAAACTTTTGATAGAGCACCTTGAATATATTGAAAGTGTGTTAGATAAAGTGGTTATTGCTGGAGCTTGTCCTGTTAGTGAGAAAGATTTTGCTAAAGGTTCCCAGGGGTCTATTTTAGTTTACGAGGCAGAGACAAGGGAAAAAGCAATGTCCCTATTTGAGGGCGATCCATACGTGAAAAATAATATTTGGAAGGATGTAAAAATACTTCCTTGGAATCCAGTTGCAGGAAAATTAATAGGTGGTAAGACTTGGGAAATTAAAGATGGAAAACTTAAGAGGTCATAATTTTCTAACTATCTAAATATGATAATATGTTTTTTGCCAAAATAGTTTTATCAGCATGATATTCAGATTTACTAGAATTCTGTATTAGTGAGCCAGCCTTTTCAACCCAGGAATATTTTGGGTCACTTTCTCTGCTTATTAAGAGCACTGGAATCTCTAGTTTGGGCAAAATTTCTTCAAGATTAATCTCAAAAGATGCTTTAATTGGGTCATGTGCGTTATGCCATTGTTTTAAAGTATCAACTAATCGGATATGAATATTCGTCTCATCTAATGTGGGGTCTATTTTTCTAATTGCGTTTTTTGTTCCGTCATACCAAGGCCATTGAATGCTTTGATCTCTAATCATGTGCCAGCAGGCATGTAAATGAGACCCATCAATTTTTGGCTCAATATTAGCTAAATAGTTTGCACTTAAGTTATCTCTATACGCAGAATTACCTAAAATAATACTATCTAAAACAATTCTATCGACTTTACTCTTATGAAAAATTGAAAATTCTATAGCTAGTGATGTTGAGAGACCGTTTGCTACTATGTTAATTTTTTTTAAATTTAATTCTGTAATTATTTGATATATCGAGTCTAAATATTTTTTTGAAGTAGGGTCATTTATTTTATCTGAGTCATTGCATCCGGGTAGATCGATAGCGTAGATAATCCTATCTTTTGAGAGTAATTTAATAAACTCTTCATCTGCTCTTGAACTTCCTGGTAGATCATGAAGAAATACTATGGGTGTTTTATTTCCATGGCCACACCTTCGAATAAGAACTTGACCTTCTTTTGTTTGCACATATCCTTTAGTAACCAAGTCACCTTCAAGTGGATTACTGAGTGGATTTGGGGGGATAAAGTTTTTGGTTTCTTTTGATCTAGAGTTTTCTCTAAATAATTCTAGAAGTCTTAGCTTCCACTTATCAATATCAGCCGTTAGTCGTTCAATCTTACAGTTTTCTTGAAGATTTTTTGGAAGACTGTCTAAAAATGGATATAGCACATCATCTTTTCTAGCCATAAAGATAGACTTTGCCTTTACTTTTGGCACTACTTTTACGGCCTTATAACGCATGGCTGCAGCATAAGCATCTGAGAAGTGGGGGCCAGCCATAAAAAGGTCCATACAATATGCATGCATAAAATCCATTTTTCTCTGATTTGAGGAAAGTCTTGTCTTTTTTGATTTAAGAAACCATGGAAACCATCTTTGAAAATCTCTTACCCTCGTCCATTCTTCTGCAAGGTAACTCCCTGTATCAGTAATTTTAAAGGGGCGCATATAACTTGAAATAAACTTATGGTCAGTATCGCCCTCCGGTAAAGAGAGGCCATCCATAATTGCTAATGAAACTCTATTTGGATGTCGCGCAGCAAACTCTAAAAGAATCTTGGAGCTTGTATGGAAGCCGTAAACTGGACATTTTTCTAATTTGAATCCAAGTATTGTTTCAGAAAGGGCATTTGCAAAGTCAATTATCTCTAACTGACCATCTTTTTTAAGAGGAGTTGAGTTTCCGTAACCAGGCGTATCTATTGCGATTGTAGAGAATTCTTTAGAGAAATATTTAAGTAAAGGTAAGTGTAATACTGAGGATCGTGGCGAGTCATGGAGAAGGATTATGGGCGGGCCTTCACCGCAAATTCTGTAGTGAACTTGACCCTTTCCAACATTAACAAAACCTTTGAAAATACGTGGTCCCATAAAAGCTTCCTATGAAAATTAAAAAATTAATTATTTATTTCTTTATTTAATCTAAGGCACCTAAGGAATAAAATAAATGCAATAAATATTATAACTCCAGAAGTATAAAATGGAGCTCCAGGAATATAATATTTAAAACTTATATCTGTAAAGATATTGAAGATTTGTGTCATCATAAGTGGAGCAAACATAGCCACAAAGCTTTGTATGCTTGTTATTGCACCTTGCAGTTCTCCTTGTCTATTTGGGGGAACCTGCTTTGACATTATTGAACGAATAGATGGCAAAGCAAGTCCCGCAAATCCTCCAGGAATTAGCCATGCATATATCATCCAACCTTCTGTAGCACTGGCAAATCCAATAAAACAAACCGATGCGGTGATAAGTCCTATTATTGCTGTTTTTTCTTCCCCAATTCTCTTGACTATATATCCTATTGCAAACCCCTGCACAAATAGTGTCATACAGCCATAGACACTTAATGAAAAACCAACTTGTTGAACAGACCAGTCGAACTTAAGCATTGTATAAAAGGCCCAGGTGCTAGGATGAGACATTTGTGCAGATAGATGAAAAATTAGAACACCAAAGAGAGCAAATACGACGGGAAAATTTTTCATTTGTTTGAAAGTTCCTATAGTATTGGCTCTTGCCCAAGAAAAAGCTCTTCTGTCTTCTTTTTTTAGTGTCTCTGGGAGAATAAAGAATCCGTAGATTAGGTTTATGAATGCAAGAAAAGCTGCGAAAAAGAGTGGCACTCTTGTTCCATATTCACCTAAAACCCCACCTATTGTTGGCCCTAGAATGAATCCAAGACCCATTGCAGCGCTAATGAGTGCAAAGTTTTTTGCTCTATTCTGCTCATCACTTATATCCGCTATGTATGCATTTGCTGTTGTTACTGTGCCTCCAGCAATTCCTGCAAATAATTTCCCAATAAACAGCCATGTTACAGAAGTTGCTAATCCCATAACGATATAGTTTATACCAAACATGCTCATAGATATTAGAAGAATGGGCCTTCGGCCAAAACGATCACTAAGATTTCCAAATATTGGAGCAAATATAAATTGCATGAATGCATGGATAAACATCAGAATTCCATTGTACGTAGCAGCCTTCCCCAGGTTTTCACCAGTCAATTCAGTAATAAGCGCAGGTAAAACTGGAACGAGTATTCCAAAAGTGATGGCATCAAGAAGGATGGTGATTAAAATAAATAGTACAGCAAAACGACCTGGAGAACGTGAAAGCACAATAATTGTCCAAAAGTTTAATTTTTTTATAGTTCTTAAAGCATTTCAACATTTATTGCGAATTTATTTAGTATAAAAATAAAGAATTTGATTAATAAGGATGTTTCTTGTCATAATTAATATTAAGCTTACTAATTAAGCTTTTGGGCAATACAGGGGTATAGTCTGCATTCCACTTAACGGGGTAAGTTTTTTTTGACCATTCAGTTGTCAGAGGGCCACCTTTTGATCTAAAGATACCAACTGCACCTTTTTTGGTTCCTACAGGTCCATGTGATATGTTAGGAGGTCTCCAGAAATATGCGCCCTTTTTTAATACTCCCATAGGAAGATGCATCTCGCCAGATAAAACAAAGACTTCCTCGACAACAGGGTGAAGCTCCTTCTTATCATATTCTGAGTCCATCATGTTTGGAGAAATATTTAAGAGCCAAGTTGTTTCCCCGCTAATTGGATCCGATCTTAGTCCTAATCTTTTTACACCAAGCGCTGCAATTTTAGGATCTGTTGCCTTTCCCCAATCTTCCTTTTGTGTCTCCAGTTTAATAATAAGTTGTGAAGTTTCTATCTTAGGTATTTTTTTTGAAAATACGGGTTTATTATTTCCTTCATAATATGTCAGAATATCTGTTTGTTGCTCGCATTTAATTTTCTCACGAGGGTGCCCAACCGGAAAAAAAGCATAATCTCCCTTGACGTAAGTATGATCGTTTATTGAAATTTTACCTGAAAGGATAAAAAATTCTTCATCGCACTCTAAGAAATGAGTGTTGTTAAATTCAAAGTTTTTGGGATACCTAATGATATTAGTTGATGCCCCACTTATTTTATCAGAACTCAAATTTTTAATAAGTGCAAGAGAATTAGTTTTAGATTTTTCCCAAGTAAGCATTTGTGTTTGGATAAATTCAATGTGTGGCCTTGGCATAATTCTTTTTCTTATTTTATCATTTCAGCATACCAGGCGTTCCCACCACCTCTTGTGGATCCCATAAATTTATCATTCTTAACTTCCACGGCTTTACTCATGGCATTGGCCTCTGCAACGCCTGGGCCGAAGCCTTCGTTGTAGTGACTTGGATTAAATCCGGCAGATTTGGCTACATAGCATAAATCCATTTCATGCATTTTACCCCAAAAAGGCTCATTGTTATTAAGCGTATCCCAGTCCTTGACAAACTGAGTCCATGGATCAAGACCTTCGTATGGAGGGATTTCTGAGACAAGAAATAGTCCATTTGTTTTAAGAACTCTAAATGCCTCGTTGAAAACATTTTGAACCGCTGTTAGTGACATCTCATGAAGAGATGCAAGGCAAGTAACAAGGTCAAAACTTTTGTCTTCAAAGGAGAGATTCTCTGCATTCATTTGATGAAAGTGAATTTTTGTATTAATACTTTCTGCTCTGGCGTGGGCATATCTGAGTAAAGCAGGCCCAACATCAATACCGTGAACTTCTGCTTCTGGGAAGCCATTGGCTAATGCACATGTTGAAGCTCCAGCAGTACATCCAATGTGAAGAATCCTTTTAGGTTTTAGTGATGGATAAGAGCTTTTAATTTTAATGGTAGCCGCTTTTCCAATCCCATCCATAAGTGGTCCAAACAAACCCTGCGTATAAATATATGCACCTTTATCGTATAGAGCACCTGCAGTTATATCACCTTCCAGTAAATTGGTACTATATCCACCCGGCATATGATGGTGGTCATTTTCAGCAATATAAGCAGGCATGATAAAATCTTTATCAAGATTAAGTGAACCAATAGTTTTTCCTGCAGATATATCTCTTGCTTTATGAATTAAATTTTCTCTTTGTCTATGTATTGATTCATCAACTGAGTTCCACATCATCTCTTGGGTCTTTTGTTGACAGGCACTTGCCATTTGATAAAAAGGTTCATCATTCATATACTTTCTAATTTCATGTCTACTTTTTGGCTCCCTTCCTTTTTCTAATTTAATTTTAGGTAAAACTTTTTGGTCGTAAATTAATTTATTACCAGGAGATATATTATTGTGGATATGCTTACCCAGCTGACCAGTAAAATCCTGCCTAGCTTTTTCATCAGTAGATGAATTAGGAAGAAGCGCATGTTTTTTTTGTGTATTCATAATACTCATATCTAATATTAAATTTGGTTAATAATAATAAATTTTTAAGCAATGTAAAACAGATTATTTTATTCTCGAAGCATCTTTAAGAGACGAGATTAATGAGGTTTTTCTGAGATACTTTAGGTATTCCTCTTTATTCTCTTTAATTTTTTTTAGCTCATTAAGGGCTTCAAGCCTTTTTTTATGATTTTTCTCTCTGTGTTTTTTATAATTCTGATCAGATGTTTCTTGGATGTCAGAAACTGCTGCATACTTTCTTTGTCGAGAGTATAAATCTAAAAGGCTATCACTTGATCCATTGAATATCCTTATTAGTTTGTCGCATAGATTAAATGCATCGTGAATTCCACCGTTCATTCCAAACCCACCTGAGGGGCTATTTAAATGAGCGGAGTCACCAGCTAGAATGACTCTGCCTTTTCTAAAAGATTTAACAATTCGCTTATGTATTCTATATATGACAGCGGACTGAATACCAAAACGATTTTCTATTTGGACAATTTTTGAGAGTCGATCTTGAATATTTTTATCATTTAGCGCTTCTTTATCAGATAGATTTTTTTGTGGAGAATATCCTACTCTCCAAAAAGATTTAGTTCTGAACATGCTGAATGACCAGTCTTCAGACCAAAAATAATTAACACCATATAAATTGTTTATATAATCATGGAATGGGAAAGTTGTGTTGATGGATACAGAAGACGATGGATATGTTTTTCCTTCAAATTTTACATTAAGGTGTTTTCTTGCCATGCTATTTGCACCATCTGCACCAACCAGCCATTTGCCAGAAAAAGTAATATTTTCTTCACCTTTCATTGCTTTAACAGAAACACTTTGAGTATTTTCGGAAATAGTGATTGCTCTGGTGTTATATGAAATACTCTCTGAATTTTTTTTGAGCAAAATGGTTGATGCTATTTTTATTAAATTAATTTGTTCGCATTGTAAACGGTAAGGGTGGTTGGTATCATTTGAGAGAATTCCAAGATCAAATACAACTTTATTTTCTGAATTAAAAAAACTAAATTGCCATTTTTTTGATTTTCTTCCGTTTTCTATAAGTTTTGAGGAAATGCCCAATTGATCTAATAGATCTAAAGTTGGTGGGTGAAATGTTGATGCTCTTGGCTCAGCGTAGGGTTTATCGGATATTTCGATCACAATTACAGAAATTCCAGATAACGTTAACTTGAGTGCAGTTACCAATCCGACTGGCCCACCACCAATTATTATAACATCTGCTTTTTTTTCTAAAAATGTGTTATTCATTATGTCTTATAGTAAAAAACTGAGAAGATAATTTAACAGAATGATATATACTTTGAAATCTTTTTGAAGAGATAAGTGTGTATTAAAGGGAAAATATTAATGCTTTTTGCAAGATTTTTGTCACCTCTGATGAAGAACGGTACCTTAATTATAATTAACTATGATGGGAGAGTTTATAATGTAGGCACTGGAGGAAGTCCAAAATTAACAGTAAAATTCCACGACCCTAGTTTAGGAAAAAGTTTATTTTATAATCCTGCACTTTATGCCGGAGAAGCATATATGAATGGAACTCTAACGGTTGAAGATGGAAGCTTATTTGATTTACTAGACTTAATAATGAGCAATATTGGTAAAGTGCATGGGCATTGGACATCACGAAGTCTGAGGTTTATAGAAAGAATGTCAGGTTTGATCAGAACATATAATCCAATATCTCGGTCAAAAACAAATGTAGCTCATCATTACGATCTTTCATCCTCTCTTTATGAAAACTTTTTAGATCCGGATATGCAGTATTCAATGGCATATTATAAAAACTCGGATATGTCTTTAACAGAGGCACAAGAGAATAAGATCAATCATATTGCTACTAAGTTATGTTTAAGTGAGGGTATGAATGTTTTAGATGTTGGTTGCGGTTGGGGAGGGCTTGCACTTGCCCTAAACAAAAAATTTAAAGTAAATGTAACTGGTATAAGTCTATCAAAGGAGCAATTGAAGATTGCTAACAAAAGAGCTCAGACTTCTGGCGTTCAAAGTCAAGTGCAGTTTCTTTATGAGGATTATAGAAATATTAAAAATAAGTTTGACCGTATAGTTTCTGTAGGTATGTTTGAGCATGTAGGATTGCCTAAATATAATTCTTTTTTTAGATGTATGCGTAATGCGCTAACAGACAATGGAATTTTTTTACTTCATACAATTGGAAGAGCAGATGGTCCTGGTGCCACAGATTCTTGGACTCTAAAGTATATTTTTCCTGGTGGTTACGCACCTGGCCTATCTGAGATTGTTCCTCATGCAGAAAAAAATAATTTATACATAAATGATGTAGAGGTTTTGAGATTGCATTATGCATTTACATTAAGAGACTGGCGTAAAAATTTTATGAGTAACTATGATATTATTAAGGAAACTTACGATGAGAAATTCTGTAGAATGTGGGAGTTTTTTCTTGCAAGTGCTGAATCAAGCTTTAGAAATGCATGGCATGTTAATTTTCATATACAAATGAGCCCAAGTCTAACCAGTGTTCCTTTAACTAGAGATTATATGTATAAATGATAATTTATTTTACAAATAATAAAAAAAGTAGTGCATATGAAGAGTGAAGCTATTTATATTGATCGTTCGAAGAGAGTTCCTGTGCTTAAATTAAACAGGCCAAGCAAAAGAAATGCCCTGAATATAGAAATGTGGAAGTCGTTTATTGCTTTACTAGATGATGCATATAATGATCCTTCAATTAATGTTTTAGTTATAAAAGGGGAAGGTGATCATTTCTGTGCCGGTGCAGACATTGAAGAAATGAAAAATATTTTTTCAGAAAGAAAAATTTCTTCAGAGTTAGCCAGTGTTACGTATGAAGCGCAGAAAAAACTTCATGAGTTTAAAAAGCCAACTATTGCAATGATAAGTGGCTCGTGTGTTGGTGGGGGTTGTGGAATTGCACTTTGCTGTGATTTTCGTTTTGCTGATGAGACAATAAAGATAGGCATAACGCCAGGAAAGATAGGGCTGGTATATAGTTTGTCCGATACCAAGAGATTAGTTGATGCTGTTGGTTTTGCAAAATCTAAAGATATACTTTTTACTGGAAGGCTCATAGGGCATGAAGAGAGTAAGGAAATTGGATTGGTAGATAATATTTTTAAAAAGGATAAACTTGAGGATTATGTTTTTAATTATGTAGATATGATTTCACAAACCTCTAAGCATTCACTGATATCAAACAAAGAAATATTGGGCATGATTAAAAAAGGGATAAATGATGATAACGAAAAGACTCGTAAAATGTTTATTAACGCATTTTATGGTGATGATTTTAGGAAAGGAGTAGAAGCCTTTTTAGAGGGTAAGAAGCCTAATTTTTCCTAGTTCATTTTTTTTTTAAATTCTTTTTTTCCTTCTTGGACTAAGTCCCAAATTAATGAAGATTCTCCTCCAATTTTTTCTATTAATTTTTTTGTAACTTGTGATGTTGATTTTTTCCATTCACTCCGTTGATTCTTACTTAATTTATTAATTGTAAAACCCCACTTTTGATTATCTTTCAAAAAAGAGCTTATTTCTTCTCGTGTCCATTTTCTTGAAATATCTTTGTCTAAATATGCTTCTTTAATTACTTTTTGATGTTTAATACTTAATTTATCAAGCCATTTTTTTCTTGCTACAATTATAGAAGTCGCAAAAGAATGATCAGTTAATAATAGGTTGTTAGCCTCAGCAGCAATACCTGTTGGTGCATACATAATTATTGCATTTTCTCCTGATTCAATCAATCCGGTTTGTAAGCCAGTAACAATATCTGTGAAACCTGTTGGTATAGCATCTGCACCAAGTGCCCTAGCAAATAACCGTGATGATTCGCTTGACGCTATCCTAAATCGAATACCTTGCATGTCAGATGGATAGAGAATGGGCTCTTTACTATAGACTTGATTAAATCCAATTTCATCCCAAGATATAAAAAATACATTCTTTTTTGATAAAAGTTTAGAATAAGCCTTAAACAAGAAGTTATCCATTATAAAGTCGGCTTCTTCATAGTTATCAAACAAAAATGGAGCGTATAACATTGATAATTCTGGCACAACAGTTGATCCAGCTAATCCTGACCAGTTAGCGACGTGTATTCTTCCCCTGCGGATTCCACTTACAAGATTTTCTTCTGGGCCTAATTCCCCGTAAATTAGCATTTTGACTTTTATTTCATTGTTTGAAAGCCTTTTTATATTTCTCTCAAAGGTTAACCATTTTTCTTCACCTGCTGTATTTTTTACACCTGTGCCCCCAACTGTGAAGCTCACACCATATGAATATGATGTATTCATAAATATAATTAGAATTATTGATGTAAAGTACTTTATTAGTTTCACAGTATTCTCCAAACTATACTAATTATTTTCTATTCTTGTATTTTGAATGCTCATTAGAGCAGGAACAAGTAAAATCTGAAGTGCAGTTCCAAATAAAACTCCAAAACCTATGCTGCAGGCTACTGGAACAAGAAACTGGCCTTGAATACTTTTTTCTATTATTAGAGGAAATACTCCTAGAAATGTTGTGATGGCAGTAAGAAATATGGGCCTGAATCTTGACTTTGCACCATCAATTATTGCTTGAGATTTATCCTTACCATTTCGAATTTGTTCGTTAATAAAATCAATCATCACCAGAGAACCATTAACAATTATACCGGATAGTCCAACAATACCAAACATACCAGGAAGAGTAAGATTAATTCCCATAATTAAATGTCCAATAATCGCTCCGATAGTGGCAAAAGGAATGGCTGACATAATAATTAAAGGTTGTATATAAGATCTAAAGGCGATCGCAAGAAGTGCATACATGACAAAGAGTGATGCAAGAAAGTTTCTACCCAATGCGGGGACTGCTTTATTCTGCTCTCCTTGTTCTCCGCCAAATTCAAACTTTGCAGTCGGAATCTCTTTAATAAGTCTTGGCATTATATCATCATTTAAAAGTATAGATATTTCATCGCCAGTAACATTGATTGAGTCAACATCTGCGGTAATAGAAACTATACGTCTATTGTTTTTTCTATTAATTGTTGAAGGGCTTAATCCCTCTTTAAGCTCTGCAACAGCTCCAAGAGGAACAAAGCCTTTATCTGGTATTCTGATTCTATAATTAAGGAGATCATAAATAGAATCTCTCTCATTTTCTGGAAGACGAGTATACACTCTAACTTCTTCTCTTCCTCTTTGAACACGCATTGCCTCTGATCCAAAGAAAGCCGCGCGTAATTGAAAGGCAAGATTTTCTAGAGTGATACCATAGACACGTGCTTGAGGTTTTAAAGACAACTGAATTTCTCTTTTCCCTGCATCTAGATCATTTCTGACATCAAATACTCCTACTATTTCATTAAGTTCATCTTCAACAAATGTAATCGCTTTAATGAGATCATCATCTGAATTAGCAGACAGTTCTAATTGAACAGGCTCTCCTAAATTAAATAGTTGAGATGAGAAATAAAGTCTATTTATTCCTGGTGGAATTTCAGCTATATCCCTCCATCTATTCTGAAAATCTGTAGCAGAAAAACTTCTGTACTGAGGTTTTATCAGTTCTAGGACAACAGAGGCCTTATTTCCATCTGGCAGAATCGTAAATCCTCCAAAAGGTGGTGATGCAAAATCTTGACTCCCAACAAGTACATAGTTGGCTTTAATAAAGTCTTTATCTGACATAAATTTTTTTTTAAATTCATCTTCTACTAATAGCCCATAACTTAGAATTTTCTCTGCTATAAGAGCAGTTTGTTCAAGTGGTGTTCCAGGCTCCATCTCAATTGTTGCAGTTATGTATTTTCCTTCTACAACGGGGAAAAACTGTATTTTTAAATATCCAAATGCAACTATCGAGTAGGCCACAAGAATCATAGCAAAAGAGGATGAAATAATTACCCATGGTTTCTTAGTCACATAAATTAATGTTTGATTCAATTTCCCGTTAATAAAATTATTTAGTTGTTTTGAAACCCATTGCTGTTTTTCTTCAATAAATTTTATAAATGGATTTTTCTTACCCTTGTGATTAAATCTATGTTGAGAAAGATGATGAGGGAGTATTAAAGTCACTTCAATTAGTGAAAGTATGAGAATTATAATAACAACAGTAGGCATTTGTCCGAGAAATTTACCAGACTCTCCAGGAACAAAAATGAGAGGAGAAAAAGCAACAATAGTTGTTGATATAGCAAAAAATACTGGCACTGCGACTCTCTGAGTGCCCTGAATAGATGCTTCCATGGGAGAGAGACCTTTGATGTTTGAGGTATATATGTTTTCTCCTATTACAATTGCATCATCTACAACTATGCCGATGGCAAGAATAAATCCAAAAAGTGATATCTGATTGATAGAGTATCCAGTAATATACATTACAGTAATAGCTGCAATAAATACTACAAAGATGCCTAGAGAGGTCCAAAATGCAAGTCTTATGTCTAGGAACAAGGTTAAAGTCATTATAACCATGATTAAACCAATGGAGCCATTAAAGAATAGAAGACTTAATCTGCTTTCTAATTCTTCTGCATCATCTCTCCATACTATTGCTTGAGTTCCTTGAGGTAGCTTAGGTCGTAGTTCACTATCCAAGTAATTTTGTACTGTATCTACTATGGATAAAACTTGCTCATTGCCAATTCTATAGACTTTAACAAACGCCGCAGGTTTGCCATTAAATAAACTAATAAGGTCTTGGTCTCTAAAACTATCTCTAACAGTCGCAATATCTTTTAGTTTTACTTGAGCACCATTCCTTCCTGTTAATATAACTATATCATCAAAGTCAGTTTTATTATAGTTCCTACCAAGAGTTCTAAGGACAATATCCTCATCTTCGCTCCCAATTTCACCTGCAGGAAGATCAAGGCTCTCTTGTTTGATGATACTTGCAAGTTTTGATAGGGTGATATTGTTTTCTTTTAATGAATTATTATTAATCTCAACAGAAATTTCATAATCCCTAACTGAACCAACCTCAACTAATGAAATATTCTCTTTTGTACTGAGGTCGTTTTTTACTTCATATGCAAGCTCCTTTAAATCTCTTTCGGAAATATTTCCAGCAATTGCAATTTCTATAACTCTTTTTCTAGTGGAGAGAATTTTAACTTCTGGTTCTTCTGCTCCTTCAGGAAAAGTTGTGATTCTATCAATTTCAGCTTTTATTTCGTCAAGTTTAACAGATACATTTTGCCCAAGCGCTAGTTCAATTGTTACAATTCCAAGGTTTTCTATTGCTGTAGATCTGATAGTTGATATACCGTCGATACCCTCAATTTGTTCTTCAATTCTCAAAA
Organism: uncultured Alphaproteobacteria bacterium; assembly: GCA_902575965.1. Lineage (GTDB taxonomy): Bacteria > Pseudomonadota > Alphaproteobacteria > Rhodospirillales > Rhodospirillaceae. The sequence goes on from CACGTM010000001.1 coordinate 44,921, forward strand.
GGATGGATTCTTCAATTTCATCAGGCGATGCGCCTAAATATTCGACTCTTACACTTAAAGTTTCTAGAGTTATTTCTGGAAAAACTTCAACAGGTATTGAATAAAAACTTAGGATGCCAGTAAGAAACATAAAGCCCATTAACAAATTGGGTGCAACTCCATGTCTAGTCATCCATTCGATCACAGAGTTCATTTTGAGAGATCTTTTTCAGATATAATGTTTACATCCATACCATTGGATACAGATTTTAACTTATTTAGAACTAGAGTTATTTTTCCATTTTGAGTTGATGAAGATACAGCTACAAATTTGTCAATCTCTTGAATTATATCGACATCAATAATTTTAATTCTTTTGTTTGAATCTATAACCCACAGCTTACTATTATCTCTTAGTGCCTTCAGTGGAACAAATGCATGGGGAATTTCAATTCCTTCTATCTCAACTCTAGTATAAACACCTGGAAGAAGGCTTGGTGGTTCTATAAATGTATTTTTATTAGAATTAGTAATTAATCTTCCCGGTAATGTCGGATTGGGAATGTTAATTATTACATCAATAGTTTTTGTTTCTGGATCAACACCGGCCTCAACTCTGTCAAGATACCCAGACCATTGATATAAACTGCCCCTGTATGGAATGTTTACTTTAGTGTTGATTTTTTTACCAATCTTCTTATTCCATAAGTCTGGTATAAGAGATGCATTATAGTCTGACAGAGCTACAACAATTTCAAAGGAATCCTCAGCATATATTTCTGCAATATTTGCTCCCTTTTGGACAACTGCTCCTTCATCAACTTGTTCCCTAAGAACTCTACCGTCAAATGGCGCTATAATTTCAGTATATTCTAGGTCCAACTTTCGTGAAGAGCTTAGAGCTTTCGCACTTTCAATCTGAGCTTTTATTTTATCTCTTCGGCTTTCAGTTTCTTGTCGTTTCATTTCTGAAGCTGTCCCAGTTTTTGAAAGTTTATTATCTCTAATCAGCTGTTTCTCGACAAATTTTAATTCAGCTTTTAAGGCATTCTCCTGGGAGAGGGCTTGATTTAGTGCTGCTTTATAAGGTCGAGGATCAATTTTGATTAATACAGAGCCCTTTGAGAAAGCACCTCCGGTTACCATATTTTTGTTCATTTCTACTATTTTTCCGGAAACTTGCGTGATGATATTTATTTTAGTCTTGGGGTAGACAGGGCCAGTGCCAATTACAGGTATGGCTTTTTTAGTAAAATATATATCTTTAACTATCGCATCAGGTACTTTTGGTTGGGTAGGTATTTTTTTGGGTTCAGGAGAAAAAACATAGAGAAAGAAAGAAAATAAAATACCAAATAAAAGGATAGCGATAGGCTTATTTTTAAATTTTTTATAGTTTATATCTTTAATTTTTTGCTTTAAGTTCATGAAGTGATTTCCAGAGAATAACTTTCAGACAATGCTTGCTGACTGACTAGTTAGTCAGTATAATAACATTCTTGCAACTCTCATGCAACGAGGAATTACTTCTAATGATTGAACGCGAGAACAAAAAAAATTCCAGAACTGTTCAAAAAGAGGCCAGGCCAAAAGAAATTTTATCTGCGGCGCTTAATGTATTTGAAAGTAATGGTTTTGCTGGAACACGATTAGAAGAAGTGGCAAAATTTGCGGGTATAAGTAAAGGAACAATTTACTTATATTTCGATAATAAAGATGAACTGTTTAAGGCATGTGTTAGAGAGACTGTTGGTAAACCAATTGCAAAAACTTTGGAGTCTGCCATAAATTTTGAGGGCTCTACCGAGAAACTTCTTCATGAATTAGCTGAAAAAATTGGTGATACATTTTCTGATCCTGAGTATCGATCAATTTTTTTTCTTATTGTTTCAGAAGGAAAGAGATTTCCCAAATTAGTAAAGTTTTACTTCGATGAGGTTATAACCCCAAGCGTAAGTAGATTGTCCAATATAATTCAAAGAGGGGTAGATAGGGGGGATATTAAAAGTAGTATATCTGAAGAAGATGCCCTTTTATTATTGAGTCCAGTTATATTTATTAACGTCTGGAATAGATTATTTGGAAATGAAAAGAAAATTAATTTGAAAGATACTCTTCATTCTCACATTGATATTTGGCTTGACGGGATGCGTCCAGAAAATAAATAGGTAGCTATTTTATTGTTTGCTCATATTCAACTAACTCATAATGGGTTTGCATATAACCTGCAACACCACCCTTAAGGAAAGTATAATTTCCATCAGTTGTAGTATAAACTTGATAAGGCGGGTGTTCCTCAGGTAGTTCTTTATTGGTTGGCACTTGAAAATGATGTGAGTCAAAAGTTCCTGCACCAACTGTGATTTTTTCATCACCAATGTAAACAAGGTCTAAACCTAGAGGATAAAGCATTGGACCAGTGGCACCTCTGTGATCTGGCGAACATAAGAGTATCTCTTTAATTCTTTGTTCACCTGGCCCCATTGATAAATCATAATGGGAAAAGTGCCAACTATCACATGCAATGGCATGATTTTGAAATGTTTTTAGTTGACCATGCTTAAGCTTGTAAGTTTGCGAAACTCTTCCCTCGAGAGCAGTAAATGTCTCGCATTCAGCATATGACTCGTGAAATTTAAACCATCCTGATCCCATAAATTTATCACCTACTGTGAGTCGGACAAAGCAGTCTTGGGGCATCCAATTATTATCAACTGTATATGTTGCATCCCTCATAACCGATGGACGGTCATCAATTTCAGTATGAACAGATATCGTTCTGGATCCATCGCCATATTTGATTATATTATAGAACTCTCGGCCGCGTTCATGATTTAATCTTTCTGGCTTTTTTGAAGTGTAAGCAATTACTCCTCTCGTGATTGAATGGTCAATCTGAGTAATAGAATTATTTTTACTATCTTTTTTCATTTAAAATATCCTTGGTTGAAAGAAACTCAATTTACAAATTATCGTTGAAAATAGTGAAATTAGTTTTTTAGAAATATTTGATGGCCTTATCCTCTTTTTCAGAACCTGCAAAAGTTATTATTTGCGTTACTGGGCTTCCATTTTACTGCCTTTTCAAGAACCCAACCAATTTGTAATGCAAGAAGATCGTTTTCTGGTGCAGTAATAATTTGCATTCCAATTGGTAGTCCTTTTGGTGAGTTTAATCCAGATGTATTATCTGTTGGTATAGATATTGCTGGACAGCCGCCAAAGTTTGCAAGACATGTAAAGGATGCAAGATTCTTAGGAGGTTTTTTTTGAAACGAAAATGCTACTGTTGGTGTAGATGGTACAACAATAGCATCGAAATTTTTAAAAAGTTTTCTTATGGAAATTCTTGTATTTTTTATATCTGTGATAGCTTTTAGTAATTTTGGTGCATTTTGATTTTTTGCAAAATTAACATTTTTTATGAAAGTATTTGAAAAATCATTTTTATTTTCGATAATTTTTTCCCTATGAAAATTATATAATTCTGATTCCATTATCAACATAGATTGAGAGATTAATTTTTCAGTATTAAAATAATTATCAAAATCAATCTCATTAATTTTAGCGCCCTTTGAACCTAATAATAGTATAGCCTGATTATATGCTAATTGTATGTCTATATCTAACCCAGAAATGTTATTATTATCAATAAATCCAATATTTTTACCTGATAAGGATTCAATATAAAGATCATTGTTATGAGTATATGGTTCTATAATCTTACATTCAGGATCCTCAGAATCAAATTTACTTATAACCTCAAAAAGTAAGCTTGCATCTTCAACAGATCTTGTAATTGGTCCAGTATGGTCTAACATTTTACATAATGGCATTATTCCTCTGTTGCTGACTCTTCCAAAAGTTGGTTTAAACCCAACAGTGCCACAAAACGAAGCAGGGATTCTTATCGATCCAAGTGTATCGGTTCCGATGGCTCCTACGCAGAGACCTGCGGCTACAGCACTTCCTGCCCCTCCTGAAGATCCCCCTGGGGTGAAGCCAATGTAGTGTGGGTTATTACAGTTACCATAAAATTCATTCTGAGTGGTTGCACCAAGTGCAGCTTCGTGCATATTTAGTTTTCCGAGTATAATAGCACCAGCATCTTTAAGGAGCTTTACAATAAAAGAATCACTTTTAGCAATTTCATTTCTATAAGCCTTTATTCCGCCGGTTGTAATAACATCATTGATGTTGATGTTATCCTTTAGTGCAATTGGAATCCCGTCTAATAGACTTAGTTCCTTGCCGTCTCTCCTTCTTTTATCTGATTTTTGTGAGTCCCATATAGCGCTTTCCTCAAGAATATTTATAAATGCATTCAATGTTCTATTTTTTATTTTTATAGATTCTAGATACTTTTTTGTTATATCTAGAGACGTAAATCTTTTGTTCTTTAGACCATTAGATAAATTCTTTATGCCAAGTGAAAAAATATTCTTATTCATAATTTTTTAATCCTTCGGGGGTAAGTATTTATTATTACCTTTAGAAGTCCATATTAGACTCTCACTTCTATAAACATCCCAATCAAGAAAATATTTAGGTATATTTATTATATTGAATTCTGTGTTATTTGAATAAAGATTATGTATGGCTGTCAGCGCCATCTGATCAATAAACCATTTATCTATTTTCTTTTCTTCAAAATAAAGAATGTAAGAAGCTATTGCTTTTGATATAAGGATAGAGTTTTGAGAATTTGAGAAAATACAAATACCCGCAGCTAACTTTTGATTAATATATATTTCATTTTCCCGTAAATACATTGCGACATCAAAGTCTGGAAGGTTTTTAATAGCTTCTTCGATATCTTTTTTAACTAAACTATCAATATCTAAAACTATTATGGGACGATTCAATTTATTGAGGAAAATTGGCAATAATGTATATCTCCTAGACGCAAATTTAACATTTGATAGGCAGTCATCAATTTCCCAAGTCAATGAATTATTGTATAAGTTTAATAAAGATAAATTAGGCTCTTCTCTAGAGATTAAATGAACATGAATATCGGTTGTTCTAGAGTTTTTATTTAGAGAAGATAGAAGATTTTTAAAATATTGTTGATAGTAATCTAGATTACAAGATACTAAAATCAAGGGATTTTTCTTTTCTTTCTGAGGGAACGAGCCATGTATAGTAGGTTGATTAAAATATTTATACTTAGAAATAGTATTTTTCAATTCGTCCCCATATATGCAATTCAAATTATTTTCAACAATCTTTAAACTTTCATCAATAAGTCCTAGGTCCATCAATGTTCCACTTTTAATTAGAGTTTCTTCTGGGTTTAGATCTTCTAGCTTAATTATTTCTTTCTTTAATTTAATTGCTAAGTTTTCATTACCATTTATTTTATAAGCAAGAGATTTCAGGGATAGAATTTTCATATTTCTCGGATATTTTAATTCAATTTGATTTAGCACTTGAATTGCTTCATTGTTCTTAGAAAGTTTTATCAGTACATCTGCATATGATATGGCTGCTTTGTAGTCATGTGAAATAAAGTAATATTTTGAATAGAATTGTTCAGCTTGTAAAATTTTACCAGAGTCACGTAATGCATGCCCCATTTGAAAAAGGGCAGATGCTCTGCAGTTTTTACTTTTTAACGCTTGCTTGAGCAGATGAATTGCATTTTTAAAGTTTTTAGCTCTAATTTCTTTTACCGCAAAAAATTCTAGGGCTATTGGTTCTTTTTCATTTTCCTTCAAAATTTTTCTAAAAACCTTGGCGGCGCCTTTATCATCCCCATTTTTTACTAAGCTAAGGGCAAGCTCCAAATCAGCACTAGTTTTGTCCATTTTTTGACTTTTCAATCTTTTTTACAATTCTTAAAATTGATGCATGGGCTAAGTCATTGTCAAGTATATCAATCGCAATATCTCTAATAAACCAATCATAATATTTTTTATAAAGAATCTCCATTTCATTTTTATTCCATGATTTTAATTTCGCATATGCTTCATCTAAAAGGTTTATATTTGCTTTAATAGACAGCTCATCATATTCAGAGGACCCAAACATGACTATCGGTTTACTATGAAGAATAGCTTCATGTCCTACCCCACTGTTAATAGTAAATAGGGCAAAACAATTTTCTAAAAGGTCATGGACGCTTGCATCAGACCATTTTGTATAGTCGTTATTAGTAAGCTCTTTAAATCTTTTACTTGATTGAGGGTCAGCTGGATGCTCTTTAAAAACTATATGAATTTTCTTTTTATTTGCCCACTCTGATAGTTTAGTTATTACTTCACTTTCTTCTACAGGTGAAAAATATTTTATTACTTCATCATCAGGAATTTGACACGGAAAAAAAACAAAAGGTTTATCTGGTATTTTATTCTCCTGAATTAGGAGATGTCTTGGCTGTCTCTCTTTCTGATTAAATTTGCTATCATTGTTTTTTAAAGTGAGTTCTTGATATCTTTCAAATATACCACTATCTGCGTTATTATTTCTAAACTTATTATATGGGTAATTCTTCGCGCCAGCTCCCCATCCATTCTGATCAATAGTAAATAACCATCTATGAGCAACTTGCATTAAGAAAAAACAAGGTATGGTGGTTTCATGAAATTGAAATTTTTGTTTGTGTGGAACAATTACAATATCCGCTTTCGTAAGATTAGCTAACTTGGGTGTTATCTCACTTCCTGGTCTTGTAATAGTAATTGGTTTGTGGCCAAGAGAATGAAAAGTATCCTCAATGAGTTGATAGCATCTATCCCATGCATCTCTCAAAGATCCATATTTTCCCCTGGCAAATGGAGAATTATCTTTATGGTCTGATATGTGAGTAACGAGAGGAGGGCTTTTGAATGGTAGTGTTAATTCTGGTCGAAAAAGTAATATTTTAAGTTCACTTTTAATCGGCCAGAAACAACTAAGGTATTTATCTTTTTTTTTCCTATCACTAATCTCAATTTCTTTATTTTTTACAGTGTCAATAAACTGCACTAAATCAGGTTTTTTCTCTATAGCCTTATTTATTACTAATGAAATAATATTTTCAGCCTGATAATTTTTATCTTTTTTATAATATGTGATGTCTTTTAGAAAAATTTTAGCTATTGAGCCTATAATACTTATTGATTTTTTCTTTCCATCTATAATTAAGCGTTGTGAATATTGTTTATCAATTAGAACGGGTGATTCATTAATTTTAGCTCTGAGAAAATTCAGATCTAACAGTAAGTTTAAGGATGTTGTAAATACTATTGGCACATTAAGTAAATTAATGAAGTGATTAAGCCTTATAATGCTAATTTTATTGAAAATATCTTCAGTAAATGAAAAGTTTTTATATTCAAATAACTCTTCTGTGACTGTAATGTTATATTTTGAATTAGAGAATATTATTAGTTTTTCTTTTAAACTGAGTTTGTTTCCTATTATATGGATATGAATATGTATTTTTTTAAAATTTTTAAAAAAATAATCAAGATGAATTAAAAGAGTATTCTCATCTATATCCTCTTTAATGCAGAGTAGAATAATTATATCATCTGAATTCATAGGCGGGAGTACACCATGAAGGTCTGATAGTTTCATTGATTTATTTTTATTGTTCTTCATAATAAAATATATATTATCATTATTACTAAGAGTTATGTTCCTTATAATTTGTAAATAACCACAAAAGTATGAATTTACTATGATGAATCGCCAAGATGCAATGTATCATGCATTACGTTTTTTGAAGAAATCCGAGACATTGGGGTCATATTTTGAGTTTGGATTATTCCAAGGTCAGTCAATTGTTACAGCATATAAAATTCACTCACAAATTGATGATTTCCCAAGACACTTTTATGGCTTTGACTCTTTTTCAGGTTTGCCAAAGCTAAGCCAGGAAGATAATCTTAAGGATTATGGCGTTTTTTATGAGGGTCAATTCTCAGTTTCTAAAAGTCAGGTATCTGCCAATCTAATTAAAAATGGAATGCCAGATAATTCATTTACCCTAATTGAGGGTTTTTATAATGAATCACTTTATGATGACAATACTCTAAGAATTTTAGGTGATACTAAAGCTGCCCTTGTTCATATAGACTGTGATTTATATTCTTCTGCAATTCCTTGTTTGGATTTCATTACTTCAAGATTAGTTGATGGAGCCATATTAATGTTTGATGACTGGTTTTGTTACAGAGGAAGAGAAGATAAAGGAGTGAGGCGCGCATTTAATGAGTGGTCTGAAAGAGTTAAATATAGTTTTACTGAGTATTCAAAATATTCATGGTCTGGAATAATGTTTATATGTACAGAGAATTAACTAGAAAGCAGGTGAGATGGAAAGAATAATGGCTAAGGCCTTTAGTGATGTGAGACCAGACCATCTGGCTAGATATGAAGCTGCAAAACATTGGCTTGAGAGTAACAACTCAACAGGTCTTGTATTAGATGCTGGTTGTGGTGTGGGATATGGGTCAGCAATCTTATCAACATCAGTTAAGAAAATTATTTCTGTTGATGCATCAAGGGAGGCCGCAGAATATCATAAAAATTACTTTTCTAGGCAGAACATTGATTTCATAAATAAAGATATATTTAATGCTAACTTAAATCAAAAATTTGATGCAATCGTATGTTATGAGTTTCTTGAGCATATTCGCGAGGCGAGAGAAGCTGTAGAGCTTTTTGGAAGTTTATCAAGTGTTCTAATCTGTTCAACGCCAAATGAGATCATTCGTCCCTATAAAATGGAGCCAGTCAATCCATTTCACGTAAGGCATTATACTCCTGATGAGTTTGAAGAACTACTTGCAGTTGGTGGTTTTAGAGTGAAGGCAAAGTTTAACCAGATTGGTGGTCATGATCCTCAGTTAAGGCCAGGCTGGGACGGTAAGTTTATGATTGCAGTAGCAACTAGATAGTTATATTTTTTATTCGTATCTTGTATCTTTAAGTCTTATAGGTTTTTGTCTTTTTTCAACCTCCGTTAGATCAGAAAGTTGACCTGGTTTATAAAGTTCAACTATGACTTCAATCCCAATTTTTGATTTAATAAGAGATTTTAATGACTCTTCTATATTATTTGATTTGGGGGAGTTAACTTCTATCATTACAATTAACTGGTCTCTTCCTGACGAATCCCGAATAGCTTTACAAAAAAATTCTCCATTAGTTTCATCTCTCTCACTTATAACTTTTCCTATTCCGTTAGGAAAAATATTTATTCCTTTAAGTTTTATCATATTATCTGAGCGACCAAAGATTTTTTTTAGTCTTCTAAATGGTAGCTTGATATTATTTTGTTCTTCACAGAATGCTGAAATATCATGAGTATTGAACCGAATCATTGGATACAAGTCATCCTTAAATAAAACTGTATTAACTACATTTCCTTGCTCTCCTTTATTCACAGGCTTATTACTTTCAATGTCAAGTAATTCTAAGTAGTGTGCATCTTCCCATATGTACATTCCATCATGGTCTGGACCTTCGCTGCAAATAATTCCTGTATCACCTACACCATACCAATCAAAGCATTCAGCACCTCCCCATAAGTTAGAAATTTCATTTCTATCTTCCAATCCAAAATGGCCTGAAATTATTCTTATCGGTATATCCTTTCCTGGTTCAACACCCATCTCATGAGCTACTTGCGCAAGTCTCTTAATATAATCCACAAAACCTATTAAAACAGTTGTTTTAAATCTTTGCATAATTCCAATTTGTTGAGTTGATCTAGTTTCAAGTCCAGTTCCCGCGGAACATAAAATTGCATTTGTAAAATGAATAATTGCTTCACGCATGTAATGACCTGCATTAACCATACCATGACCATAGACAGAGTGAACAATATCTGATCCCTTCAGGCCTTGCCAAAGATATGCCCTTGCTACTAGAAGATTCTGAATTTCACGGGTTTTAGGGCTGAACAAAATTACTTGAGGCGCTCCAGTTGTTCCAGAGGTAGTATGCATAACTGCATGATTGTGGTTATCTTCATTCATGTGTGTGCCAGAAAAATCTCCAAACGGTGGATTATTTGCTATGGAATTCATTAAATCTTTTTTATCAAAGGTTGGTATCTTTACGATATCTTCTAATTTATTTATATCTCCCGGAACAAGGCCATCTCTTTTCCAGTGTTTTTCATAAAATGGAATATTCCATGCTCGATTCACGCATTTTAGAAATTTTTTTTCTTGGATTGATCGCAGTTCATCTTTACTCATCGCAATAAACTTGTCTGTAAATTCTTTATCAATTGGATGATCTGTCAATATTTCTTTAACATCAAATCCAGAAAAATATGGTGGGATTTTAGTCATTCACTTTATCCTTAATAGGACTTGGGAAGCCCAAGTACATTTTGGGATATGTATGCAAGAATAAGGTTTGTTGATATGGGTGCAACTTGATACAGTCTTGTCTCTCTAAATTTTCTCTCGATATCATATTCTTCAGCAAAAGCAAAACCTCCATAGGTCTGAACGCATGCTTCTGCAGCTTGCCAAGCTGATTCTGCCGCCAGCATCTTACCAATATTTGCTTCTTCGGCACATTTATCATTATTGTCAAATTTAATTGCAGCTTGTTTTACTATCAAGTCAGCAGCTTTGTAAGATGCATATGCTTTAGCAATCGGAAATTGTACACCTTGATTCTTCCCAATAGCTGAGCCAAATACTTCTCTTTCTTTTGCATAGTTTGTTGCTTTATTAATGAACCATTGTGCATCTCCAATGCACTCTGAGGCTATAAGTGTTCTTTCGGCATTCATTCCATCAAGAATATATTTAAACCCATTTCCTTCCTCGCCAATTAAATTCTCTTCAGGAACCTTCACATTATCCATAAAAACTTCTGTGCTAGAGTGGTTCATCATTGTTTTTATCGGCCTTATCGTCATGCCCTTCTTGAGGGCTTCACGCATATCAACCATAAAAACTGATAATCCCTTTCCTTTTTGTTGAACTTTATCGATAGGAGTGGTTCTTGCTAGCAAGACCATATAATCCGAATGTTCCGCTCGACTGGTCCAAATCTTTTGGCCGCTTATTAGGTACTCTTTATTTTTTCTAGTAGCCATTGTTTTAAGTGAAAGTGTATCCGTCCCCGAAGTTGGCTCAGTTACTCCAAATGCTTGAAGGCGTATTTCTCCAGATGCTATCTTTGGGAGCCACCTTTTTTTTTGTTCATCACTTCCATGCTTCAATATTGTGCCCATTGTGTACATTTGTGCATGACATGCACCTGCATTACATCCATTCTTATGTATTTCTTCAAGGATAACACAAGCTGCTTCTAGTCCTAACCCTGCCCCACCATATTTCTCGGGTATTAAAACCGCTAAAAATCCTGACTCAGTCATCGCATTAACAAAACTAGTAGGGTATTCTCTCTTGTCGTCAAGCTTTCTCCAATATTCACCAGGAAATTCTTTGCATAGGGACTGGACAGAATCTCTTATAGCACTTAACTCTTCTTGAGATACTTTTTTATTTATAGCCTCATTTCTCATTAAAAAAACCTTTTAGAATTTATTTTTAAAACTTTTCAATCATATAAATTTAAGAATTAATAACCAGCTTCTTCTTCCAGATTATTATCACGGCCCATTACGAGTATTGTTCTTTTATACGAGCAAATAATATCATGATTTTGATTCTTCCCAATTGTTTCAACAGTCACAATTCCTTGTCCAGGACGAGATTTGCTTGGTCTCTTATCAAGAACTTTTGACTCAGCATAAATTGTATCTCCAGCAAAAACAGGATGGGACATTTTTATATCAGTCCACCCTAGGTTTGCTATAGCTTTTTGGCTAATGTCAGAAACACTCATTCCAGTAATAATAGATAATGTTAATGTTGAAACTATAAGTGGTTTTTTGAACTCGGTATGTTTTGCATATTCTACATCAAAATGAAGAGGGTGAGTATTCATTGTTAAAGTTGTAAACCAAATATTATCAGTTAGCGTTAATGTTCTTCCAGGCCGGTGTTCATAAATATCTCCAACCTTAAAATCTTCGAAATATCTTCCTCCTCTCTCGCGGTATCTATTTTCTCCTACATTAGCCGCTTCTACAACCATATTGATCTCCTTTATTTATTTATACTTATTGGTCTTGGAATTTGTTTTTCAAAAGCCTCAGCAATCTCATGCCTTGTTCCAAACCATACACCATCATAACGTTTAACGTGTTCAAGGAATTTCTTGAGAGCATTAATTCTTCCAGGTCGTCCAATGATACGTAAATGAACCCCAATAGACATAATTCTCGGGCTAACGGTATTCGACTCTTTGTAAAGCCATTCAAATGTATCAATTAAGTATTTACACCAATTGTCAGGGGTGTAAGAAGCATCAATCCACATCTTCATATCATTTGTATCAAGGGCATATGGAGAAATTACTATTGCTTTACCGTCAACTATATCCCATCGAGGAAAATCATCGGAGTAGTCATCCATGTGGTAGAGGTAACCTTCCTCCGTTAGGATCTTTCTTGTATTTTCTGTAAGTACGTAACGCGATAACCAACCAGATGGATATTTTCCTGTTGTTTTCTTAATTGACTCTTTCGCTTTAACTATGAAGTCTCTTTCTTTTGTTTCATCCATCCAGTGTTGATGTGCCCACCTATACCCATGTGCACATACCTCATGCTGATTTCTAATTATTTCTTTTGTTAATTCAGGTGCTCTTTCGAGGGCTAGAGCGGCTGCAGTAAAAGTGGCATTTATATTATAATCAGAAAGTAATTTTAAAATTCTTGGAGCGCCTGCTCTAATACCATATTGGTAATTTGTTTCATTGCCAAAATTTCTCCCTTTTTTCATTACAACTTGTAATTCATCGACAGGATCAGGTCGAGGGTCCCCATCATTGACATTTTCTTCTGCCCCCTCCTCTACATTTACAACCAGAGAAACTGCTAGTTTGCTATTATTAGGCCAAGTAAAATTTAAGGGCATTGTTAGTGATACTCCTCTCCACCAGAAACATTTATCGCTTCTGCAGTAATATAATTTGATTCTTCTGCACAAATAAATGCACACGTATTGGCAATATCTTCAACTCTTCCGACTCTTCCAAGTGGAATACGTGAGCGCATATCATTTAAGTATTCTCTTTCAGATTTTCCTTGGGCATTCGACATAAAACTATTTTGCCAAGCTCCTAAACCTGTTGTTATATGATTTGGGCAAATTGCATTAACTGTGATTTCATGCTCAGCTAATTCGAGCGCTGCTACGCGTGTTAATCCTATTAAGCCATGCTTAGAAGAAGTATATGCTGCAGTATGGGAAAATCCTGATTTGGCTGCTTGGCTGGCAATATTAATTATTCTTCCGCCTTCCCCCTGTTTAATCATTTCTTTTGCTGCGTATTTTATTCCAAAGAAGCAACCTCTTAGATTTACTCCTAGAACTGCATCCCAGTTTTCTTGTGAAGTTTCAATTAGAGGCCCAAATAAATATCCAATTCCAGCATTATTAACGAGAATATCAATTTTACCATATGTTCTAACTGTAAAGTCAATTAAACCTTTAACTTCTTCCTCAATTAGCATATCGGCCGTAAACCCAGATGCATCTCCACCCATGTTATTAATTTTATTTACAGTTTGCGATACTTCTTCTTGTATACCAACCCCATGCCTGGGTGCGATTTCTCCTTTTGTTTTTCCAATGTCATGAACGACGATTTTACATTTTTCTTTTGCTAATCTAAATGCTATAGCTTGACCAATGCCTTTATCGCGGCCACTCCCAGTAATTACTGCAACTTTATTTTCCAAATTATTCATTCTAACCTCAATAGTCTAAAAAGGTTTCCACACTCCAATAGCCCCGGCACATCCAACAAGAAACCAAATTCCAAATATCGGAATTCGAGTTATGTAAAGCGACTTTTTCATTATTTTTAAGTCCTGAGGGTTTTCTCCACTTGACATGATATTTGCAAAAGCTTTGCCAAAGGGACGCATGGTATAACGGGAAGCTATTCCGCAAAATACGGTTGCGGACCATATTAGTAGTTTTGCAGCAAGCCAATTATCATTAGTTATTCCTATTCCATTAAGTGACCTTAGAGCAATAATTGAAATTGAAATGGCAATTATCCATCTCATAGATAGATCAACTTTTCTTATTAATTCAATCTTTCTATCACTTGATTTTTTTAGAAAAAGAGTAATTACGAAATAAATCCAAAAGAATGTAATTGCCCAAATAAAAAAGAGCCAATTAATATCAAGGTCAAACCATTGAATGCTGCCCATTGTAAATCCTAGGGCAATAACTAGAGGCATGCAAACTCTTGGGAATTGATCAAGCCAGTGCATTATTTTTAAAACAAAAGTTCTAGATTCCTTTGATAAGCCAGGTTTAATTAAAATACCAGAAGAATAAAAGACACCTAGGTCACCTCCTAGCCAATAAACAAAACAAAGCAGATGAAGAAATAGAAGTATTTGATATAAATCTAAAGACATTTTTTATGATCCTAAAGTATACAAGAGCAGAGATTAATATTTTTTATTAACAAACCTTAACAGTCAAGAAGTCATTATGCTAATGTATTTTTTTAAATTAATAATATATTTTTTTTATGACAGATAATTTTATTAATTAAACTGGTTCTTCAATCAATAAGTGGGGATTTATGACTAAAATTAACAAACAAGTTCAACTAGAACAGCAGCCGGAGGGTAAGCCAACTGAAAAAGATTTTCGTATTGTTGAAACTGAAGTCTCTTCTCCTAAAGACGGAGAGTTTTTGGCTAAGAACCTTTTTCTCTCTCTTGATCCATATATGCGTGGTGCAATTGCAGGTAAGCATATGGGGCATACACGCTTAAATCAGGGCGATTTGATTGGCGGAAGGTGTGTGTCTGAAGTCATAGAGTCAAATAATTCAACATATAAAGTTGGCGACAGAATAGTAATTGAGTCAGGTTGGCAAGAATATGTTTTATCATCTGGCCAAAAAGAACATGGAATTAGAATTATTAACTCAAGTAAGGCCAGTCTGTCAGCTTCTTTAGGTGTTTTAGGTATGCCAGGTTTAACTTCTTGGGCAGGGGTTGAATGCTTATCTAAACCAACTTTAGGGGAAACTTTTGTGGTTACAGCAGCAGCGGGGCCTGTTGGAGGAACTGCTGGGCAGCTTGCAAAATTAAAGGGCGCTCATGTTGTGGGAGTTGCGGGTTCGAAGGAGAAATGTTCTATTGCAGTGAATCATTACGGCTTTGACGCATGCGTTAATTATAATGATCCAAATTGGTTAGAAAATTTATCAAAAGAATGCCCAAGGGGTATAGATCTTTATTTTGATAATGTTGGGGGTCTTGTCCTTGATCAAATTAGTGACCAACTTAATCTATATGGAAGGATTATATTGTGTGGATTTGTATCACAATATAATAATAAAGAATGGCATGGGCATAATCTAGGTAAATATGTTGGAAAAAGAGCTAACCTATTAAGTGTTGTAGTTTATGATTACTACGATAGGTTTGAAGAATTTTTAAACGTAGCAATTCCATTAGTTGAGTCAGAAAAATTGAAGTATAAAGAAGATAAAGTTGTAGGGATTGATTTGGCGCCAAAGCATTTTTCAAAATTAATGTCAGGTGAAAATGTTGGAAAGGCTCTTGTTGAATTTTGATTAACATTAAAATACTTTTGTAAATTATGGAAAAAGGGAGAAAATTATGACAGTTTATGTAATTGGTCAGGCAAGAGTTGATGATCCGGAGGGGTTTAAAAATTATTCTGCGAAGGTTGCAGGTCTCGCTGAAAAATTTGGAGGTAAATTAATAGCAGCAGGTGGCCCTGGTGAAAAAACTATTATAGAGGGAGACCAGTTTGAAGATGGAAAGGTTGTGATATTCAAGTATCCTTCACTTGAAGCATATCAGGATTATGTTAATTCTCAGGAATATCAAGAGGGAAAGTCATTGCGTATTAATTCGGGAACACTTGATGTTTGTGTAGTTCCATCTATAGAATAAATTTTATTTGATTAGAAATAATGATAGCTCTGGTACAAACATAACTACAATTAGACAGGCTATCATTATTAAGATGAATGGAAGGACACCCTTAACTATAGTTAAGAAATCCTCCCTAAATGCACCCATTGCGATAATAATATTCAATCCCATGGGTGGAGTTAGATAGCCTATTTCAAGGTTTACAATCATCATTATGCCAAAGTGGATCATGTTCATTCCATAGTCACTTGCCATTGGTGGTAGGAGTGGGCTTAATATTAGAATTGCTGAGCCAATATCAAGGAATAGTCCAACGGCCAAGAGTAAAATATTAGTCATGAATAAGAACAAGAGTTTGGAGTCAATAAAATTAGTCATAGCCTCAACAATGATTGCGGGTACTTGTTCATAAGTCATGAATACATTAAGAGATAAAGCGATAGTAAGTATTGGAAATAAGCTTCCCATTAAGGAAGATGTTTCTCCAACAACATTCCAAACTAACACGCTAGATTCTCTAAGTGTTTTCTTTAGTTGAGCTATTTTTCCTGTCAACAAAAGAATCAATCCCCTTTTATGTGCAAATATTTCAACCGCTAGTGCAGTTAGCACTGCTACTGCTGCAGATTCTGTTGGAGTAAAATATCCAGAGTATATTCCTCCAAGGATTACAAAGGGAGTGAGGAGAGCAAATATGGCTTGCTTAAAGCTTAAAGTAATATCACTAAGCTTCCAAAGCTTACCTCTTCTTGACCTATTTATTATCATTGCGTAAAAACTCAGTGCAACAAGTAAAAGTATTGCTGGTCCAGTTCCTGCCAAAAATAAATCTGCAATAGACTCCTGTGTCATTACACCATAAAGGATTAGGGGTATTGAAGGAGGGATAATTATCCCTAACGTTCCTCCAGCACAAAGCATTCCTATTGAAAAAGGTCTCGAGTAACCTTCTTCTATTAATGCTGGATACATTATTGAACCAACTGCCAAGAGGGTTACAGCCGAGGACCCAGAGATGGCAGCAAAAACACCACAAGAAAGTAGTCCAGCGATGGCTAACCCTCCAGGAATTGGTGCGGTAATCGCTCTCATGAGTTTAATTAATCTTGCTGCAATGGAGCCTTTAGACATTATAGTTCCAGCTAATATATACAAAGGAATAGAGAGTAGAACTTCGCGATTCGATGCATCCCACATGTCATAGACGACATTCATCAGCTCCCCTCCGCCATAAAAATAATATGACCAAAAGGTTGCTACCCCTAATAAAACAATAATATTCATCCGAAGAATGAGAAGAGTAATTAGAATAATAGCTAGAATGATACCGCTCATAATTTTTAGTTATTTCTTGGTGTTTCAGGAGGAATAGGTCTTAATTCTAAAAAAATTCCGTAAATTGTATGCCTAATAGCAACAAGGGTAAACCCGAGAACTATTACACTTTGTATTGGCCAAATAGGCCAACGGAGCACTGCGGTTACATCTTGTAGTTCGAAGCTTTCTTTCGTAACACTGAAAGCTATGAATGCAACAAAAAAGCAAAAGAGTGCAAACCCAAATTCACTAATTCTGTTTGCTGCGTTATCCCATTTTATTAAAATGTTATCTGCAAATCGGGGGCGAAAATGTGATCCGTTGGCAGAGGCTAAAGCAATACCAATATATGCGACAACTATCATCCCCACTACTCCGACTTGAGGTGCACCAAACCATCCTGATCCAGTTATTTCTCGACTAAGAACATCGCCCATAAGCGCGCCAGCCATTACAACAAAGGCAATAAAGCACATAAGTTGCTCAAAAATTTTGAGAAAGTGTAAAAATTTTTTTGCTATTTGCAAAGATAATCTCCAAAATGAAATTTGTAGTTTGAGGTTTACTTTATATTCTTTGGGTGGTTTTGCAAACCGCTCCTATTAAAGATATTAACTTTAATATAATAATTGATGTTTATTGAAGTTAATTAAATAAGTATTGAGATTTTTACAAAGTTTAGAGGGTTATATGATAAAATTATATTACTGGCCAACACCAAATGGGCATAAAATACCCATAATGCTAGAGGAATGTAGTCTTGAGTACGAGGTGTTTCCAGTAAATATGTTAAAAGGTGAGCAATTTGAGGATGATTTTCTCAAAATTAATCCAAATAATAAAATTCCTGCGATTGTTGATACGGATGGTCCAAATGGAGAGAATATTTCTATATTTGAATCAGGTGCTATTCTTCTTTACCTAGCTGAAAAAACTAAAAAGTTTATTCCCAAATCTCCCTCAAAGAGGCTTGATGTAATTCAGTGGTTATTCTTTCAAGTTGCAAATGTTGGTCCTATGTTCGGACAATGTGGACATTTTCTTCAATATGCGCCCAAAAAGGTTGAGTACGGAATAAATCGTTATCAAACAGAAACGAAAAGGTTATACAGGGTAATGGATAAGAAGCTGGGCGATACTCAATTCTTGGCAGGGGATTATTCTATTGCAGACATGGCAACCTATCCTTGGGTGAAAATAAATTATTTTCACGAAATTGATATTGATGATTATCCTAATGTGAAAAGGTGGAGAGAAGATGTGGGGTTAAGGCCAGCTGTTATAAAAGGATGCGGGCTATTGGAGGATATAATGAAATTAGGTGACCCAGATGATGAAGCTTTTAAAAATTTGTTTGATCGTCAAAAAGAAGATAGGAGATAAATCTTTTGGTTCTGGAAAAAGAAAATTCTCAATTGCTGGTTGTTGATATTCAAGAAAAATTAGTATCGGTAATGTCTGAAAGAAAAAAACTAATAAGAAATAGCCTAGTTTTAATTGAAAGTGCAAATGAATTTCATATACCAATAACATTTTCAACCCAATACACAAAAGGATTAGGAGGTTTGCATCCAGATATTACAAAATTTAGTAATGGTTGTGATGTTTTTGAAAAGATATCTTTTTCATGTTCAAAAGATAATAAAATTAATGACTCTATAAGCCATAAGGTTAATCTTGGTCATTCACAGTTAATAATTTTTGGAATTGAATTGCATATTTGTGTTTTACAGTCTGCTCTTGGATTCAAACAAAAAGGATTTGAAGTTTATGTAGTAGTTGATGCAACATCGTCACGAGAGAAGGAGTCAATGGAAATTGCTATTACAAGACTTACTAAATACAATATAAGCATAGTGACAACAGAAATGGTAATTTTTGAGTGGCTTAAGTATTCAGGTACAGATACATTTAAAAAATTAAGTCAACTTATAAAGTAACTACTTGTACACTTAAAAGTGTACCTTTTATTTATTTTTAGTTTTTGAGTTATTTAATGAACCTAGTTAATAATAGAAAATTGTCAGGCGTCGTAATTATGATTTTGGCAATGTTTATTATGACAGTAATGGATGCTGCAGTTAAGTGGCTTGTTTCCGATTATAGTATCCAGCAAATAAATTTTATTAGAAGCATTGTTGCTATGATTGTTTTGCTCCCTCAGGTATATTTTGACGGAGGGCTCTCAGCTTTTAAAACAAACAACAAAAAAGTTCATTTATGGAGAGTATTCTTGATGATTGTCATAAGTTACTCTTGGTTTTATGCACTTGGAAAAATGGAACTCGCAGAAATTGGCGCCTTAGTTATGGTTTCTCCTCTTTTTATAACAATACTCACTCCTATTCTTTTAAAAGAAGGAGTAAGCAAAAAAAAATGGTTTGCTGTTTTATTCGGTTTTTTTGGGATGTTAGTTATTATGAGGCCTGGATTTGAAGTTTTTCGTCCGATTTCAGTCCTGCCTGCTAGCGTTGCACTTGGATACGCTTTATTGCTTATATCTAATAGATCAAATAGAGAAACTGAAACTCTTACGTCTTTAGTCTATTACCCATTAGTTGGTATTTTTATTTTTTCTTTATGCTTATTACCACTTGGTTGGATAACCCCATCTTTTTTTGATTTATCATTAATGTTCTTTATCGGGCTTTGTGGGGGTATTGGTCACTTTTGCCTTACTTTAGCATTTAGATATGCTTCCCCACCAACGCTTGCCCCACTTGAGTACACAGGTTTATTATGGGCAATTCTTTTAGGGTACTTAATTTTTAGAGAGATTCCAGATACATGGACTATCACTGGTATGGTATTAATTACCATAGCTGGGTTTTTTTGTAATTAAGAGAGAAGAGCAAAATCAATAGTAAGAGAAAAAATATTTTTTATTTAATTATTATTTAGTTTGGCATTAATATAATTATTACAATCCAAAAGAAAATAGCTACAAGAAAATACAAAAGAAAAGAGTGCATGAGTTTTGACCAAGTTTATAAGTATGAATTTATTTAAATAATATTTCTTAGGTAAGAAAATGGCACAAAATTTACAAACATCAAATAAAAAAAAACTTAAGGCAGGTGGGCAAGTGATTGCTGAATTGATTCAGCAAAAGGGGATCAAGTCTGTGGCCTGTTTATCTGGTACAGCCCATACTTATTTACTTTTGGCACTTGAAGAGTTGGGTATAGATATTATTTCAAGTCGTCATGAAACTGCTACTGTTGGAATAGCTGATGGATATGCAAGAGTATCAGGTAAACCCGGGATTGCTCTAATAAAAGCTGATCAAGGTATGCCAAATGCCATGACTGGAATAATAACTGCTAATCAAGCATGCTCACCTGTAATTGTTTTAGCTTCTCTCTCTCCTGATGGTAAAAGAGAAGCAAATGATGAATGGTCAAATGATTGGTTAGATATTGTTAAGCCATTTGTCAAATGGGCCAGGGTTGTTCCAGATGTAGATAGGATTGAGGAATTTCTTAATACAGCTTTTATTCAATGCTGTAATGGTAGGCCAGGTGTTAGTGTACTTGGGGTTCCACAGCATTTTGAGTCACAAACTACGAGAAATTTTTCCTTTAATAATAATATGTATTCCAAAGTAGGGTGTCCAGATTTAGGGTCTATAGAAGCAGCAGCAGAACTATTACTCAATGCAAAGAGGCCTATGATTATTGCAGGAAGTGGCGCTGCATTGTCAGAATCTGGAGAGATACTTCAAAAGATTGTTAAAGACTTTTCTATACCTATATTGGCAAACTCTTTGGGAAGGGGGTTAGTGCCTGAGGATATGAGATTAAGTTTTTCTTGGCCTCTCGCACAAGTTGCTGCCAAGAAAGCTGATGTGGTTCTTGCAGTGGGAATACGCCTTACCCAAAGGCTCGGTTATGGATTGGCTCCAAGATTTAGTTCTCAAGCTAAGTTTATACAAGTTGATATTCATCCAGAAGAAATTGGAAGGAATAGAAACATTGATGTTCCTCTAAATGGAGACGCAAGACTAACTCTTGAAAGTCTATATAAAGTTATAATAAAAAAAGGGATGAAGCCTGCACCGAATATCGAATGGCTTCATAAATCACTTGAACCACGTCTCAAAAGAATAAAAGAAGTTGAAAGTGAGCCTAGAGATATAATTCACCCTTACCAATTAGCCCGAGAGCTGGTTAGGCAAATGCCCGACGATAGTATTTATGTAGGCGATGGTGCAGATATCCAAAATTGGATGCACGCTATTCTTAAAATTAAAACTAAAAGAGGCTTTCTTGATCATTATCCTCTTGGTTCAATGGGCATTGGAACTCCTTTATCAATTGGCGCTGCTGTTGCTGCGCGAGATAATGGTTCAAAAAGTCCGGTTGTTCTGGTTACTGGGGACGGTGCATTTGGTTTTTATTCCTCTGAGCTGAATGCTTTAGCTTTGTCTGGTATAAAAATAATTTGTATAATTTCTAACGATGGTGCTTGGGGAACTGAAAAGCATGGACAGATTAATGCCATAGGAAAATCAGTTAATTGTGAACTAGGGCAGTGGGATTATCATCTTTTAGCGCATATTTTTGGGGGTAATGGCGAGAAAGTTACATCAATACATGAACTAAAGCCAGCGCTTGAAAGAGCATTTAATTCAAAAAAATTCTCAGTGATAAATGTTATTACAGATCCAATGGCAGGTTTAATGCGAAAGAAAGATCCAAAGTTACAAATGATTGCATTTGAAGACTTAGTAACAAGTCTTAAAACTCACTATACTCCAGAAGTTGAATAGTTTTTAAATCCAGGATGAAGCAAGAATAAAAAATATACCAATTGGGCAAATATAACGAATTGAAAATCTCCAGCATGAAAAGAATATGCGATTCTTCCCAAGTTCGTATTCTAGAATTTCGTCTTTAACATACCATCCTGTAAAAATTGCAATCATCATACCACCAAGTGGTAGCAAGAGTTGCCCGGTAAAATAGTCGGTTAGATCTAACATTGAGTATGTTTGAAATTTAGTGATAAAGCTAAGCAAATAGACATCTGACAAGATATTTGTTGAAAGAGCAGAACTAATGCCGGTCAACCAGACTAAAAATCCTATCAATAAGGAGGCACTTTTTCTTGACCATCCAGGAATTTCTTCAAGCCATGACACGGGGACTTCAAGGAGAGAAATTGCTGAAGTTAATGCTGCGAATGCTAGTAGTAAATAAAATGCGACACCAATGAATTCGCCACCGGTCATCTGCCCGAATGCAATTGGGAGGGTCATAAAGACAAGACTTGGCCCCGCACTTGGATCCAAGCCATTTGAAAATACAATTGGAAATATAACTAATCCAGCAATTATAGCTACAAAGGTGTCTGCAAATGCAATTGTAATACATGCACTGGGAAGAGAAATATTTTTTGGTAAATATGCACCATAAGTAAACATTATTCCTATTCCAACCCCAATAGAAAAGAATGCTTGACCTATAGCAGCTAATATTACTTCAGGTGTTATCTTACTAAAATTAGGCATGAATAAAAAGCTTATACCCCCTAATCTGTCCGCTTGAGAGAGAGAAAATAGACATAGGAAAATTAGAATTATAAATAGTGAGGGCATCATAAACTTGACAGCTAGTTCAAGTCCTCCTTTTATTCCCCTCATAACAATTAATGTGCTAAGTAAAATGAAAAATGTATGCCAAGAGATTACTCTGGTAGGATTACCTGTAATGTTTTCAAAAAGCTCTGAACTTTTTGAAGAGTCTAGGTTTTCAAACATGCCCATTACTGAGAAAGGAATATAAGAAAAAACCCATCCGCCAATAACACTGTAGAAAGAGAGTATTAGAAAAGCTGATGCAACACCAAGCCATCCAACAACAGACCATTTTCTGGACGTATTAGAATTTTCTGCGACTTTAGCCATTGAAACAGGTGGACTCATTTGTCCATTTTTGCCTATCATTGTTTCTGCTATAAGCACAGGAATTGCAATTGCAACTACAGCAATAAGATAGATTAATACAAATGCACCTCCTCCATTTGTTCCAGCCATATAAGGAAAACGCCATATGTTACCTAACCCAACAGCAGCTCCTATAGCGGCAAGTAAGAATATACTTTTAGAAGACCAGTTCTCATGTTTAAAAGCCATATTGTATAGATACCCTAGTTATTTAAGTTGGAGGAAATTCCTATGAGGTTTAGATTCTTTTCTGTCTGCTCTTTACTAATAATATCTATATCCTGTTTTGCCAAAGAGCAAGAAAATCATGAAAGTAAAGTGCTACTTGACTTTATAAACAAAAATTTACCAGGTTTTTATCAGACTATACCCAATAACAGATCTATAAAGAATGGAAATAATTTTACTTTAAGCACAATTATAGTGCCTTTAAAGAAAGATGACGTTGGATACAATTTATTTTATCTAGAAGAGTTTAAAGATAACAACCCAAAGATGGTTGTTCGACGGAGGATATATTCTTTTTGGATAGAAAATGACAAAGTAAAATTAAAACTATTTAACCCTCGTAAAGAGCTAAAATTTCCTCCTCTTGATTTAAATTATCAAAATGGAATACCATTTAGATTGGACTTCATAAAATCACTAAGCTCTGAAGATTTTTATGCAGACAGAGATGTTTGTATTCTTCATATAAATAAATTTATGAAAAAAGTAGTAGCTAGGATGGGAACTCATAAATGCAATAGAGAAGAAACTTGGATTGATTACGAATTAATAATTGGAAAAGATGGCATGTGGACATGTTTTGCAAGAAGAAATATTAAAGATGATTCTCTTTTTTGGTTACAATCACCAGACGCACCTTGTTTGTGGCAGCTCAGAAATTAGGAAATTTTTTTCTTAGATAAGAATAATGCAAAAAATATTGCAAAAAAACTTGCTATCTTGAGTGTTGTACTAGGGGTGGTAAAACTTGCAATGTATCCCCAAAATGGACTGGATAATGCTGTCGCGCCCATAAAAACTGTTGTTATCAGTGCAAGACCTCTTCCTCGAATTTCATCAGGAAACTTTTGTTGAGCACTTACTTGCAATGAAGTCATTACAAAGAAAGAAGTAGCGCCCATTAGAATCATGAGGCACCCTAAAGAAAAAATATTTTGCGTTAATGATAAAAGTAATAAAATTATACCATGAAGGCATATCCCTATATTAATACCATTAGTTTTTGATATGAGGTTTGACAAAATACCGTAGAGTGAAGCCCCAATTACAGCTCCAGTTCCAAATAACCCGTATAAAAATCCAAAGTCTTTTGGATCTTCTAACATCAGAGGTATTATTCCAAGAATAGTGGACCAAGTGCAGAAATAAAGACCTCCCCTTAGAAGAATAATTCTATATGTTTTTTCTTTTGAAGAGTAGGTAATAATCCCTTCAATTTTGTTTAAAATTTGAGGGTAAGTTAATTTGATAATACTAAATTTGCTGGGTAGGTTTAGTAAAATTACTATATAAAAAAAATATACGAAAGAATTTGCAATCAAAAGAAATGCAGCTCCAATTATGGGTAGGAGAAATCCTGCCATTGCTGGGCCAATAACCCTTCCTCCATTTACCGACATACTATTTAGTGCAATTGAGAATGGCATGAGACTCTTGCTAGTAAGAGATACTAAGTATGCAGACTGACAAGGAAGTTTCATGGCATTACCAATGGATAACATAGCTGTTGCAGTAAGCAAGGCAATAGGGCTTCTTGTATCGGTTAAAACTAAAAGAGAAATAATGAGAGGGGGAATCATCATCCATAATTGTGAGAAAATAAGAAATTTACGTCTGTCAAAAATATCTGCGAGAATACCGAAAGGTAATGAAAGAAGCATGGCCGGAAGAAAAAGCGCTGTTTGGACAAATGAAAGCATTAACGCATCGCTGTTTGTCCAGCTTATCATTAGAGAAGTAGCAATTATATTCTGCATCCAAAATGCAATTGTTGATAGTGACATACCAGCCCAAAAAATTCTAAAGTCAAAAATTTTTAGAGGGCTCCAAATTGATAGCTGAGTTTTATCGCAAATATTTGACATAAGTCTTTTTAAATGATTATTCTTTTACTGGATAGTAAATAATTTTTTTGAAATTTTAATTCATGTCATCATTAAAAAAGTCTTATGGCCCCCTTAAGGGTTTGCGTGTTCTAGATTGCGGAACTGCAATCGTAGGTCCGTGGGCAGCTACTCTTCTTGCATTCCTCGGTGCAAAGGTTATTAAGCTTGAGAGACCATCAGGTGAAATAACAAGATTGGCAAGGCCTCACCAGAATAATTGGTCAACAGCTTATACTGTTGCAAACTTATGTAAAATGTCTGCAGAAGTAGATTATAAGGATCCTAAAAGTAAAAAACATGTTGAAATGTTATTATCCGAAGCAGATGTGATTATAGAAAATTTTAGGCCAGGTGTTGCAGATAGAGTAGGAATTGGATTTCAGAAAGCTAAATCTCTAAATAAAAATATTGTATATGCATCTAGCTCTGGATGGGGTTATGAAGGTCCTATGCGAGACATGTCTGCTGTTGACTCACATTTACAGGCTTTTAGTGGTTTCGCATCATTAAATGGAGAAAAGGGAAAAAAACCTGAGATCTTAAGATATACGCACATTGACCCGAGTGGAGGAGCCTTTTTAGCTGCGGGAGTATTATTAGGTGTTTTATTCCAAAAAAGATTTGGTTTAGCTAATCATATAGTAACAAGTCATTTAGCAATGTCCTTGACAATGCAAGCTTCTAAGTTAGCAGAGTCATTATCTACCAATAAGCCAATTGATAGATTTGGAAGTGAATGTTCGGCTAGTGTTCCAAATTCATGTTTTCTGACGTTAGATAAAAAATATATCTCAATATCTGTACAAAATAATCGGCAGTGGGAATCTTTTTGTAAAGCTCTTGACGAAGTCTCTTTGCTTAGAGATGAGCGTTTTTCAACAAATTTGTTAAGAGTTACTAACAGGGATGATTTAAAAAAAATTATTTCAGATAGAATCTCTTCTTTACCTCTTAGGTGGTGGAATATTCGTTTTTTAAAATTTAATGTACCTGCCAGTCCAATTATGGATGCCGATAGTTTATTTTCAAATATTCATGTTAGGGATAATGAATTTATAGTTGATATAAATACACCACATGCGGGTGTAATTAAAACAGGTGGCTTGCCATGGTCTTTTAAAAATAATCCCGCCTCTATGGATCAAATTTCCTCCTTTCCAGGTGCAGATACCGCCAAGGTTTTGAAAAGTGGTTTTGGTAAAAAACAAAAAAATATTGATAGAACCTATAAAAAGCCATTAGATTCACTTCCTCTTACAGGTTTTAGAGTTGTTGACCTTTCTAGTGGATATGCAGGTCCTTTCATAAGCCTATTACTAGCAGATTCTGGTGCACTTGTTAAAAAAATTGAAATTGGCGATGGCGATTGGTCAAGGGAACTTGCTCCAAAATCAGATAAAGCTAGCGCTGTTTTTGAGGCAATGAACAGAAATAAAGAAATTATAAAATATACAACTATTAATGATGAATCAAAAAGTCAAATATCTGCAATGATAAAGGAGTCAGATGTTGTTATATACGACTCGAATGAAATATCTGGGTTTGAATTAAAGGAAATCATAAAGGAAGGAATGCATCCAAAACTTATTTCTTTAGGTTTATCTTATTATGGTGAGTATGGATATCTTAGTGGCAAGGAAGGAAGTGAGCTGACGGTACAAGCTATGTCTGGATATTTGAGGTCTTTAGGTTCTATTGAGAATGAGCCCATACGGGTTGGTGCTGATATTTCTGAGAGTGCAGCGGTTTCAATGGGGTTAGTTTCAATTCTCGCAGCTTTATACAATAGAGAGGATAGTGGTATAGGAGATAGTATACACGTTAGTAGACTAGGTGCACTTTTGTCTTTGCGTTCATTACAGTGGGCTGCTGTTAGTGAGCCAGATAGTTGGCTTGGCCCGTCTTATTGCTTAGCCGAGACAGATGAGCCTAGATATGGTTATAAAACTAAGGATAAAAATATATTTGTTTCTATGATGAACTTGCGTGAAGAGAATTCATTTAAGATGATACTTGAAGATTTAGGAATGATAGAAGATTTGAAAAGTAACGAGAAATTTATTAAAGAAGGGAAAAACACAATTGGAATGGGCTACCTTACCCGGGAATACCATCATGTGTGGGAAAAATATTTTATAAATTTCACTTCAAAAGAGTTGTTAGATATATTTAATAAACATGGAGCAACGGCTGTTGAATTCCTTGAGTTAAATGAGTTATTCTCAAATAGTCAAATTATATCTCTAGGTATTATACATGATCATAGGGGTCGCAAATTTCTCAGAGCACCCTGGGTGGGGTTATGGCCTCAGCCTGATATATTTACTGGATTTTAAGAATCTTATTTAAAAAAGGATGACCAGCTTGGAATTAGATTTACCAGAAGAAACATTAATTATCAAAGATATGGTTCGAAAATTTGTTGAACGTGAACTTATCCCACTTGAAGAAAGGCTTAAAGATAGAAAAAATTCATATGATCTACCAGATAGAATTAAAAGTGATTTAGAAAATAAGGTTAAGAATATTGGCCTATGGGCCATGGATGCCCCGAAGGAAATAGGTGGTGCTGGTCTAAACTTACTAGACCATTGTGTGGTTATTGAAGAGGCATTTAAGGCTACAGTTGGGAGGTGCTTGTGGTCATCATTATTCTTTCCTGTACTATATAAACTAGGTAATGATAAGCAAAAAGAAAAATATCTGAATCCTTCGGTTAATGGTTTCTTTCATGGGGCTGCTGCATATAGTGAACCAAATGCAGCAGGGGATTTGGCAGGTATCCAAACCTCGGCAGACCAAGTTAAAGGAGGGTGGATTATTAATGGTAATAAGTGTTGGATTAGCCATGCTCTTACAGCGAAGTTTTTTCTTGTTCTAACTAGAGTAAAAGGTACTAAAAGGCATGATGGTATAACTTGGTTTATCATTGATAGGGAAACAAAAGGTTTTTCAGTTGGTAGAGAGCAAGGTATGATTCATGGTCAGCCTACCTATGAATTGTCTTTAAACGAATGTTTTGTAAGCAACGACCAACTTCTTGGAAAACCAAATCAAGGTTGGGTCGCAGGTGAGGAAGCACTATTTAGAGGAAGATTGCTTGTTTCTGCTCGAGCTATTGGTATTGCTCAAAGATGCTTTGACATGATGGTAAAGTATTCAACAGAGCGGGTTACATTTGATAAACCTCTATCCTCTAGGCAAGCAATTCAGTGGATGATAGCAGATTCTGCTACAGAAATTCATGCATCACGTCTCATGCTTTATCATAGTGCGGTAAAAGCACAGAAGAAAAATAAAATACACTCTGAGCTCGCAATGTTAAAATTATTTACAAGCGAAATGGCAGGAAGAGTTGTTGACCGCGCAGTTCAAATTCATGGTGCTATGGGATTGTCTGATGAAACTATTTTGGAGAGGTGCTATAGAGATGTGAGGCCAATGAGGATTTATGAAGGGTCATCTGAAGCTATGAGAAGCCTTGTCGCGAAAAATATTATAAAAAATGTATAGTTAATTTAATTGGCTATTTTTATTTTTTCATAAGCCACACCTGTTGGTTCAACAACAATATCTTTTATAAATTTGCTAAGCCCAATTATACTTCCATATTCAATAATATTGATTGATGGAGCCAAATAATTCATTTCACTCATGATATCTTCTAATTGCTTTTTTCTTTTTTTAGTATTCATTTCCAACTTACTTATTTGTATTTTTTTAGTAATTTCTTTATTGCAGAAAAAGGGGTTTACTTTAATACACGAAAAAGAATCTAACGACCGACCGGTATCATTATAAGGAGAGTTATTCCAGAGAATTGAAAAAGCATCTATTTCCTTCCAGTCATTCGTAAAATATTTTCTTGTTCTTTCTGTATATGTGGTTGTTCTCAACAAAACCTTAATATTTATTTTGGATAAATCCTGAACGATTCTTTGATAAATAAGTGAATCAGCAGGGCCTAGACCAACTAAAACCTCTAAAATAAGACTAAAGCCTTTATTATAACCAGCTTCTTTGAGAAGTATTCTGGCTTTTTCCGGGTCAAAGCTATATGGAGTGATATTTTCATTATACCCAAAATTTTCTTTTGTAGCTCCTTGAGTTGCAATATTAAAGTGTCCTCCTAAAATATCCCTGACAATTGATTTTCGATCAATCGAATAGCTTAATGCCTGTCTTACTTTTATATTATTAAGGGGCGATCCTTTTTTATTCATATTGGGAAGGGCTATTGCAAGAACTTGTTTTGAGTGATTTATTTTAAATGATAATTGGTTATCCTTGATTATATCTATGTCATCTGGTGATAGTCCAAGCGCTATATCGACCTGTCCAGAAATAAGGGCTTGCACCCTGCTGATGGGATCCTTAAGTGGATAAATTTTTAAATTGTTAATTTTATTAGTAGTATCCCAGAATTTTTTGAATCTGGTAAATTTCACCGCACCTCCCTCGTTCCACGATTTAAGAAAAAAAGGTCCGGTTCCAATTGGTTCTTTAGAGTAATAGTCTGCACCAATTTTTGACCATGTTGCAAAATCAACAATTCTCATTAGGCTTAGTTTTTTTGGGAGCATCGGGTCGCGTTCATGTGTTGTTATTTCTAAAGTAGAATTATCAATAGGCCTTGCATTTGAAATTGACTTCAATTCAACTGAAATGGGATATACAAGATTCTCTTCTTTGATAATGAAGTTTATGTTTTGGGCAATGTTCTCAGTAGAGTTTAAAATATTATTATGAAAGTAGACACCATCTCTAATTTTAAAAATCCATTTTCTATTTCCATCGTTTTCCCAAGATGTTGCTAGTGCGGGTTGAAGCTGACCGTCTTCATCAACAAAAGTTAATCCATCGTAGACCAACCCAAGTAAAGACCCCGGGGTAACAGAGATACTTTTATAAGGATTCCCAAGATTACTTGGTAACTGTGTACCTGCCACATTGATGCTGGTGCAATAGGCTATTGATGAGATATTTAGACTGATTATAAAATATATAACTAAATATATTTTTTTATTAAGAAGGATATTTTTTTTTTTTAAATATTTTATTGTTGTAAAAATTTTATAGATCCTTCGCTATCCTGAATCCAAAAATATGCGAAGATAAATTTTCTGGATCGCGACCTCTAAAAGATGGTCTATGTCTTGAAATCTTAGACAACCAGCTTCCGCCTTTGACGCTTCGTTTTTCACAGTGTCCTCTTACTTGATTTGGTTTCTCATCTAATTGGCCACTTTTATATTCAGTTTCTGAACAATCCTCTATCCATTCCCATACGTTGCCAGTAATATCGTATACCCCAAATGAATTTGGTGTGAAGGAGCCTACAGGGGCAACCCTTGCAAATCCGTCTGAGCAGTTAGTTGGCTGCCATGTGGCGAATTTTTTTGCATAACTTGACGTTGTTCCATCAATATCAAATACATTGGAGTATTTACATGCATCGGATGCGTTATTGCCCCAGGACCATGTATGATTTTTTTTATCCTTTGCAATATATTCCCATTCAGCTTCTGATAAGAGTCTATATTTTTGATTAGTTATGCCAGAAAGCCATACCGTATATGCCTTAGCATCGTACCAAGAAACACATACAACTGGCTCATTGTCTTTTGGCTTTCTTTCATAATCGGGATCTAACCAATTACCGTTGAATTGAATAACTTGACCTTTCCATTTTGTACATGATTGAGAGGGCCTATAATTTGTACTATCTATGAAATATTTAAATTCTTTATTTGATACTTCAAACATGCCCACAGCAAAAGAGTTATTAATTTTTCTTTCATGCACTGGCCCCTCAGTTCGTATTAATCCTAGTACTTCTTCAGTAAAGTCAGAGCCCATTTGAAATTCTCCAGGAGGGATTACAACCATTTTAGGACACAGTTCACAATCTTTAAAAACATGTTCTTGGTTGGATGAAAGGAGGCTCCTGTCAGAGGTGGCTAAAATCGTAAAAAAAGATAAGAAAAATATAATGAAAAACTTAGAGGGTATTTTTTTAAAAAATTGTTTCATGTTCTTTAGCTAAACTCTAAGGATAAAATAAATTGGTTTGATATAAAATTGAATGGAAAAATATCTTATCATTTTACATTTTTTATGTCCGTTTCATAGTAAATTTTGTTTGAAAACTGTAATTCTCTTTATATAACTTATACCAAATTGTAATTAGAAACTTCTAGCAATAGATCTAAGAAGGTAATAAATTGACTAAAATACGCAAAATAGTTTGAATAAAATGCTAGATAAACAAATTACATCGTCAAATAAAACATCAATAGCTGCAGTAGATCTTGGGACAAATAACTGTAGAATGCTCATTGCACATACTGATGGGAAAAAATTTGCAGTAATTGATTCTTTTTCAAGAATTACGAGGCTTGGTGAGGGGCTAACGGCTTCAAGAAAGCTCTCATCTGAGGCAATGGAACGAACGATTGAGGCTTTAAAAGTTTGTGCCTCAAAGATGAAGAAGCATAGGGTGAAGTTTTCAAGAAATGTTACTACAGAAGCTTGCAGGCGGGCGGAAAACTGCAGGGACTTTGTTGAAAATGTAAAAAAGGAAACTGGTATTTTTCTTGAGATTATTTCTCCAGAGGAAGAAGCAAGGCTTGCATTAAGTGGCTGTCATTCATTAATTGATCCTGAATCAAGATATATCATTGTTTTTGATATTGGGGGTGGAAGTACAGAGGTAATTTTTGTTTCTTTAGAATCTCTAGGTAAGCCAGAAATAATTGATCTAATTTCAATGCCTTTTGGTGTTGTAACAGTTTCAGAAGATTGTGGAGGAGGAGATCTCACTGATAGAAGTTATAATGAAATCCTAGGTAAGGTAAAATCACTACTTTTAGATTTTGATTATAAGAATCAGATTTCCAAAAAAATTTCTCTTAATCAAGTTCAGATGATAGGTGTATCAGGTACAGTTACAACATTGGGTGGATTAAATCTTAATCTTATTAAATATGACAGAAATGTTGTGGACGGATCTGAACTCTTATTTGATGATATAAAGAGACATACTCTAAACCTTCGTAAAATGGATTTAGCTTCTAGAGCATCTTTACCATGTATAGGTTGGCAAAGAGCAGACCTGCTTTTAGGAGGATGTGCAATTTTAGAAGGTATTTGCGATTTATGGCCAGTGGGTTCACTAAAGATTGCTGATAGGGGGTTAAGAGAGGGTATCCTTAATGGTATATTGGAAAATATAAATTCATAGAGTAATTTATTTATTATGAAAAGTAAGCCTTTCGTTCGTGGATTGACCACAAAGCTTAAGAAGAAAAAGGGGAGAAAACTCTCATCTACAACATGGTTGAGTCGACAGCTTAACGACCCATATGTAAGAGAGGCTGGTGTCCGAGGCTATAAATCTCGGGCAGCATTTAAACTTATTGAAATGGATGACCGCTTTCAATTTCTCAGACAAGGCCTTAGGGTTGTCGACCTCGGAGCAGCTCCAGGCGGTTGGACACAGGTTGCACTGGAGCGCGTTGGGACTAATGGTAAGGTAATTTCTTTGGATAAGCAGGAAGAGTGGGATGGAGTTCCCGGTGCAGTATGTATCAAAATGGATTTTACCTTTGATTCTGCAATTGAAGAGTTATTAAAAGCTTCAAATGGAACCGTTGATATCGTTCTGTCAGATATGGCAGCCTCGTCAACAGGTCACGCAAAAACAGATCACTTGAGGATTATGGGTCTTGCAGAACATGCCTGGGACTTTGCTTCCCAAATACTTTCACCTAAGGGCGTTTTCATTTGCAAAGTTCTTCAGGGAGGCGCTGAAGATACATTGCTAAAAGAAATTAAGAAGAGCTTTGTTAATGTAAAACATGTGAAACCCCCTTCAAGCAGAAAGGATTCATCTGAGATGTATCTTTTTGCAGAGGGTTTTAAAAAATTATAGTTAAATCATTTCATAAAAATTAATCTAGCCATCTTGAGGAAAAATTAATTTAGTGTAGAATACGTTATGTTTAATAAGAGATGTCTGGATTGGGCATGAAGAATTTTTCTGAAGCATATACTTTTGATGACGTGCTTCTTGTGCCTGCCGCTTCTTCCATTGTTCCTATGGAGGCGGATACTTCAACTAGACTAACAAAGAGCCTTTCCATAAGCATACCCTTGATATCAGCGGCCATGGACACAGTCACAGAACATCGAATGGCTATTGCAATGGCACAGGAAGGTGGTGTTGGAGTAATCCACAAAAACTTAAGTATTAATGCCCAATCAGCTGAAGTTTCAAAGGTTAAAAAGTTTGAATCTGGTATGGTAATTAACCCTGTTACGATTTTTCCTGATCAGACATTAAGTCACGCTCTTGGGTTAATGGCAGAGTATAAGATTTCGGGGATACCTGTTGTTGAGAGAGATGGTGGAAAGTTAGTGGGTATCCTTACTAATAGAGATGTAAGGTTTGCATCTAATCCTAATGAACCCGTTAGTCAACTTATGACGAAAGAGAATTTGGTCACTGTAAGAGAGACTGTTGGAAGGGAAGAAGCTAAAAAGTATCTTCACAGAAATAGAATAGAAAAACTCATTGTGGTTGATCAGTCCTACAAATGTATAGGCCTCATAACAGTTAAAGATATAGAAAAAGAGCAAAGTCATCCTAATGCATCAAAAGATAGTCAAGGAAGGCTACAGGTGGCTGCAGCTGTTGGTGTGGGAGAGGATGAAATTAGAAGGTCAGAGTCTTTAATTGATGCAGGTGTTGATGTAATAGTCATTGATACTGCACATGGTCATTCATCAAGTGTAATAAGCATGGTTAGTCAAATAAAAAAGTTAAATCAGAAAACGCATATAATTGCTGGGAATATTGCTACTCCAGAGGCAGCAAAAGCATTAATTGGCGCTGGAGCAGATGCCGTTAAAGTTG
Organism: uncultured Alphaproteobacteria bacterium; assembly: GCA_902575965.1. GTDB lineage: Bacteria > Pseudomonadota > Alphaproteobacteria > Rhodospirillales > Rhodospirillaceae. The sequence continues at coordinate 79,165 of CACGTM010000001.1, forward strand.
GAATTGGGCCAGGTTCGATTTGCACAACAAGAATAGTTGCAGGAGTAGGCGTTCCACAATTAAGTGCAATTATTGAAACGGTTGATGAGGCAAGAAAAACAGGTATTCCCGTCATAGCAGATGGAGGAATCAGGCAGTCTGGAGATATCGCTAAAGCTATTGCTGCAGGGGCAGATTGCGTCATGCTTGGTTCACTTCTAGCAGGAACTGAGGAAAGTCCTGGAGAAGCAATACTCTATCAAGGCAGAACCTACAAAGGTTATAGAGGGATGGGTTCGATTGGTGCAATGGCTAGAGGCTCTGCTGATAGATATTTTCAACAGGACGTTGAAGAGCAAATTAAATTAGTTCCAGAAGGTGTTGAAGGAAGAGTACCATACAAAGGTTTGGTTCAATCTGTATTATATCAACTTACAGGTGGTTTAAGAGCAGCTATGGGGTACACTGGAAATAGAACTATACAAGAAATGCAGACAAACTGTAAATTTAGAAAAGTAACGGCCTCAGGTTATAAGGAAAGTCACGTTCATGATGTAACAATAACTCGAGAACCACCAAATTATAGACGTAATCTTGACTAACGTATTAATCATAGACTTTGGATCTCAGGTAACTCAACTGATTGCGCGCAGAGTAAGAGAGTGTAATGTTTATTGTGAGATCTGGCCTTTTAATAAAATATCAAAGGAAAAGGTAAATAAATTCAATCCCTCGGGTATCATTTTATCTGGTGGACCTTCATCAGTTACAAGTGAGAATAAACCAGAGGTTTCTGAATTTATTTTTCACCTAAACTTACCTGTTCTTGGAATTTGTTATGGGCAACAAACCATGGTGTCTCAAATGGGAGGTAAAGTTGAGTCCTCAGACCATCAAGAATTTGGTAAAGCATTGGTTAGAGTCAATAATAGATGCAAATTATTTGACGGTGTATGGAATGTTTCATCAGAGTATCAAGTGTGGATGAGTCACGGAGATAGGGTGACCGAGTTACCGAGCGGATTTGAGCAAGTTGCAAAGAGTGATGGGGCACCATTTGCAGCAATTGCTGATGAGAAACGAAATTTTTATGGATTGCAATTTCATCCTGAGGTTTTTCATACACCAGAAGGGCCAAAGATTTTAAAGAATTTTGTTGTTGGTATTTGTAAAGCTGATTCTAACTGGACTATGTCCTCCTTTAAAGATGAAGCAATTTCTTCAGTAAAAGAGCAAGTAGGTAATGGAAAAGTAATTTGTGGATTATCGGGTGGAGTTGACTCCTCCGTTGTTGCAGTTCTTTTGAACGAGGCTATTGGAAACCAACTGACATGTGTTCTTGTTGATCATGGATTGATGCGTCTCGGTGAAATAGATGAAATCGTAGAATTATTTCGCTCTCGATTTAATATCCGTCTGGTTCTTAGGGATGCTTCTGCAATTTTTCTTTCTCGCTTGTCTGGAAAAACTGACCCGGAAGAAAAAAGAAAAATTATTGGGAATACTTTTATTGAAGTTTTTGAGGAAGAAGCAAATAAAATTGGAGGTGCAGAATTTTTAGCACAGGGAACTCTCTATCCGGATATCATTGAAAGTGTCTCATTCACTGGTGGGCCAAGTGTAACAATCAAATCTCATCATAATGTAGGTGGGTTGCCTGAGAGGATGAATATGAATTTGGTTGAGCCTCTTAGAGAATTGTTTAAAGATGAAGTGCGAGAGTTGGGCAGAGAGTTAGGCTTACCGGAAAGTATGGTCGGCAGGCATCCCTTTCCAGGCCCAGGACTGGCTATAAGGATTCCTGGACAGGACATAACAGAGGAAAAACTTAATATACTACGTTCAGTTGATCACATTTATATTGATGAAATTAAAAAAGCTAATCTATATGGCGAAATTTGGCAGGCTTTTGCAGTTCTTCTCCCCGTTAAAACGGTTGGGGTTATGGGAGATAAGCGTTCTTATGATTATGCTGTAGCATTAAGAGCGGTAACTTCTGTTGATGGTATGACTGCAGATTTCTATCATTTTGATATGGAAGTTTTGGGAAAAATATCAAGTAGAATTATCAATGAAGTCCGAGGAATTAATAGAGTAACGTACGATACAACATCAAAACCACCCGGAACAATTGAGTGGGAATAAAGGGTTGCTCTGAAACCCTTATAAACAGTGGGTTTCAGAATTTCAAATTTCTAAATCTGATTTTTTAAGTTATTGATTTTATTACCTTTTAAAAATCTTACTACAAAGAAACTCACAAACCAGAGTAGCCATTGTAAACGATTATGACTTGTTTCATTATTAAACAAACTAATGTTAATGATTCATCTTTTCTCGTGATGAAAATGGAGAAACATACTTTATTTGAGCTGAACTCAAGTCTTTAAGTACATCACGATCTAATTGCAGAACAAGATGATATTCATAATTAGAGACAATACTAAAAGCAGGAAAGTCAGCTTCGTATCCAGGATTTCTATCACATACTAATCTATAATATGGAGTTTTATTATTATCGATTAGATGTCCCATAATGTTTCTTCTGCCAAATTACAAACTTTGTAGTAATTATCTTGTAGCGAGCTCAAATTTTACTCGCTCTGTAGCCCCCATAAACAAAGGGCTTGTGACAGCACTGTTTATGAGTGGGTAAGTTCATGTAGGCGTGGTAAGCGTAATTGACGCTGATACACATGTGATGGGGCTTACCCTGTATGAGCACGTTAGCTCAGAGAGGTAAGTTTTTGCAGCAGCGATGTGCTGAAGAGGTGGTTTATGAATTTTATGAAAAAGAATAGTTTGTGTGTTGCGGCTGCCTTGTTTGGTTTGGCTCATGCATCCGTTGTTGTTGCAGAAGGTACTAAGCAGCTAGCAGCGGAGCAATCAGCGCGTCCGCTTTCGGCTTTCTTTGGGTTAGACAACAATCTGCCCTTTGGCGCTAATGTCCTGTGTTTAGGCGCGTGGGGTGAGGACGGTATGCCGGTGGTTTTGAGCCACACCGTTAACCCAGATTCATTGCAAGCTGAAGACTTCCGTGTGGTAAGGCTGTCCGGAGCCACTAACACTCCTATGTGTGTCACCCTGCGTCCAGCAAGCGACGTGGATGAAAATCGGACGGTTTTGCTGATTGGTGAATTTGGTAATGCCGATGATGATCCGCCAGTTAAGGTGTTGATCGTAGACGATGTGCTTTCAGACGCCACCGACAGTCCCCAGCTGAACTTTCGTGGTACCCAAGTCTCGGTTATTCCTCTCGACGCCGGCCCAGAGATTATTTTGGCTGCGGCGGTGCCAAAGGATATCTGGTCGCTGTCGGGTCGGGGAACGTCTTGCCCCACCGCCACCAAACAAGTGGTGCGGGTGACCTGGACAGGTGGCGTGAGACTGCCCAACAGAGATGAGTTGGGCGAGGCACAGAGGAAGTTATATAAGGTAAGCCTCACCGCTGCGGATGGCTCTCGGTCCGAGGTGAGTCCGGCAGCATTGGCAGAACTAGGCGACGCCGACAACAACCACTTTCTTTGTCTGGACACGACCACGCCCGCTACCGCCGTGGCTTTTCCTGCGGGGCATTTGGTTGATCCGAACGGTGATCTAAATGCAGATTCCAAGGTTATGGTTCGCAGATAGTTCTAACCTGTACATTTTATCAATGAAGATATAGAAATTGGCAGAGCATACAGCCAATCTGTATAAAATAAAATATTAGAGAAAAAAGTTGTCAAAAAAAATTTTAAGAATTTCTGAAAGCCAAATACCTGAAAGATTGAGAGATAACCGTCTTAAGCTATTAAGAAAGCTTGGAAGATTTGTCATCAATGTATCTGGTTGGGCTATAAAAGGAAAGATTCCTGATGAGGAGAGAATTGTTCTAATTGCTGCTCCTCATACGTCAAATTGGGATTTTGTTTTGGCAATGTTTGCAGTTTTAGGTTTAAATATTAGGGTAAGATGGCTTGGAAAACATTCGTTATTTAAACCTGGTATTAAAAAGTTTTTTGAATGGTTAGGTGGGATACCTGTTTATAGGGATAATCCATCAACATTAATTGAAAATGTTGTAGATATAGTTAAAAAAGAAAAAAGTATTGCCATTGCTATAACACCTGAAGGAACCAGAAAGAAAGTAAAAAGATGGAAAACAGGTTTCTTGAGAATTGCAAAACAAACACAATCAAAAATAATATTAATTTCTATTGATGCACCGACAAAAACTATAGAGATAGGTAAGATGTTTGAGCCTACTGGTAATAATGAAGAGGATTTAATGTATATCCAAAAATATTATAGTTCCTTCAGAGGAATTAAGCCCCAGAATTCTTAATTAAATATACTTCGAATTATTCAGAGAAAATCGCTACCACGTCTGATAAAAAATGGCAGGGAGTTCTGGGGGTTGATTTCTATGCTTATGTTCGCATATTATCCTGCATGGAAAATCAGCAGATCTTAAAGCAAATCGAAAACCTCAAAGGGCGCCGAGCATACGAGGAAAAGAGAGCCGCTAAACTCGGTTTTGCCTCTTTATACGCTTATTTTGAGCATAAAATTCAAAAATCTGTATTAGCTGCGGAGGAGAAATCAGCGCAGATGGAACGATTTAGAATTGAGAAAGAGCTCGCAAGAAGTGCGAAGGCTGAGAAAAAGAAAAACTGCGGTTGCTGCTAACAAAGTTATTTTTTAACTAGGGTCGAAGGTTGATTTGATTATTTCCGGTGTCATAAATACCAAACCACTTTGCTGATCTCCGAGTTCACACAAATTGAAGAGGGCATCGAAAACCGCATCTTTTTGTTCTGTATCAGCAATTATACTCACTATTGCAGCCTCACCAAAGGTGCCGAATTGTTTCTCTTCAAAAAGATCGCTAGACCTTCCAGCTACTACAGTAATGCTTTTTACACCATCGAAGTCATTTAATTCTTCTAGAACCTTATGACCAAAGTCTTTACTAAGAAGCGCTCCAATTTCAACTGTCATCTTATGCTCCTCAAGCGATTTCTTTCAGAACTGATTCAGGTATATAAGTGGCAACACGGTCTAACTTAGTCATGAACATAATACCCTTTCCTGGAGTATCAAGGCCACCCGCAAGAAACATAGCTTCAAAAACTCTATCAGCCTGCTCTTCCGAGACGATTATCCTGATCACTTCTTTCTGCTCATCAATGGTTACACCGAGCAGTCCCATTCTTTCTCGTACACCTGTGCCTCTTGCATACGTTATGGTTGCACCTTGAGCGCCGCAATTTTTGGCAGCCTCTAACACCCCTTCAGCCAGTCCAGTCTGCAGAACGCATGTTATTAAGTTTGCTTCAGATAGATACGTTATATTTCTTCCAGCCATGTCTGATATCCTTATCTATTAGTTAAATCTTTTAGCTTTCTTGATTTACGTTTGTCTTCTGGGTCATTTGTATCACTAGTCCCATTGTTAAAACCGCGACAATTGGGCAAATACTAGCTAGCGATAATATACCAAACCCTTCCACTGCAGAAACTGCATTGCCTAAACCTAATCCCATAGCAAGAACCAAAGGAACAGTTACGGGTCCTGTTGTAACACCTGCACTATCCCAAGCAACATTCACAAACTCCTCTGTGGAGAGAAAGGTTAAAATGATACCAATTGTATAAAGTGGTAATAGCAACATCATGAGATCTAGGTGAAAAATTAGCTTGGCAACACCAAGTGCGATACCAACAGCTACGCCACCAGCAACACTATACATAAGCATGGATTTTTTAAATGCGCCATTAGTCAGTTCCTGCACAGTCAGTCCAAGAGCATTCAGAGCAGGCTCTGCTAACGTTGAACCAAACCCAAGCAAAAATGCAAAACTAACACATATTACAAATCCAATTATCTCTGGATAATGAGGGGAGTTTTCAACAATCGGCAACTGCATAAAGGCAGAAGGAAGTGCGCTTCCTGTTTGAGACCCAATTGCCCCAAGCCCATATGTTAAGCCAATGTTAAAGATACACATTCCCAATATTGAAAGTGTTAGTCCATAAATAGTAACCATTCTATTGGGAAGGGTTGAACGGAGGACGATAAAAAGAACGAACATAAGGAATATAACGAGCGGTAAGATAGCTCTTACACCTAAAACAATTTCAACTAATGGTGTTTGATCCCATATACTTAGTTCTGTCTGTACGGAACCACCAGCGCTGGCTGCAGCAGCAATGATCTGTTCGGGTGTTACCGTGAGCGATACAAAAACTGAAAGAATTAAAACAGCCAAAATTGGAAATAAAGACGCTAAAGTAACAACACCAAATCCTGAAAGGGATGAATTACCTTTACCTGCAGCATTTGCTATTCCTATACCGAGGGATAAAACCAAGGGTACTGTGACTGGGCCTGTTGTTACCGCACCACAATCCCAGGCTAAACCAAGTATACTTGCTAGGTTAGGGTCATTCCAAGCATAGAGAGAAAGTAAAGCAACCGGGGTTAATGCCCCATAAATCATTGGTTTAAGAGACCAACCCTTTACAAATCTCACTGTTCCTAAAATTGCAGCAATACCAACCCCTGCACCAACCATAAGAACAAGGGGAAGCGTCCAATTATTTAATAATTCATATAGGTATGGTGCTTTTGTAACATCTACTGAGGCACCAAATGCCTGGAGAGCGCCGATTGCGGGTTCTGCAAAGGTTACTCCGACCCCAAGAATACCAATAATTACATAAACGACTGCCATTGAGGCTTTTTTGGGGAGATTATCACCAATAATCTTACCGAATGGCATAAGTCCTGTGCTTAACCCTTCCATGAAAACAGCCAAACCGACTATAACGGCTGCTAAGCCTACAGTAAGGGAGATCGCCGCATCAATTGGTGTTCTTAATAGTAACATTTGAAAAAGAATTAAATATAACGCTAGAGGCACAACAGCTTTGATTTGGTCCATAATCCTCACGTAGCTGTAAGGGCCAAGTAGGTCTAATGCGCTCTTTAGAGTAACATTTATTTTTTTGGGTTTCAGAGCGTCTGGGTCACCATCGACTGGCTTAGGGGTCAGCAAATTATAGCTAACTGTTTTATAGCTGACATTTGTTTTTGCCAGGTACTGCGAATAACGCATGCTTCTCTCCATCCTAAAGAAAAAGATTACTGATAATAGTTAAATTCCTCAGTTATTACAATGATTTCTAAGTTTTGGATAATTTTGGTAATTTTTAGTTTAAGAAAGAATCTTTTTTTAATCAATATTATCAATATCTTGCGAGTAAAAAAACGATTATGAGGGAATAAGCAATACTCAAAATAAAGAGAAATCTGATAAATTAGGGATAATAAAGTTTAAAAAAAGAGGAAATAATTTTATCTCTTTAGAGTTTTCATCAATTCCTCAACTTTATCTTCAAACCCTTGATCGCTTTTTAGTGCACCTTTTAAACACGCTTTTAAATGACTTTGCAGAATTTTACCCTCAACTGTCGACAATGCATTTTTTACCGCTTTTATTTGGTTAAGAATATCGATACAATATTTTTCCTCTTCAATCATTTTAGCAATACCACGAACTTGACCTTCAATTCTTTTGATGCTTGCTAATTGTTTTGTGTGTGATGGGTGGCTCATACCAATCTCGGAACAATATATGTGAAAATCGTTGCAAAAATAAATAATATCACAGACAAGTAATATACATATCGGGAGTTTTTTCTAGTCTTCATGCAGGCCTTTCCTAACTCAGGGTCTGTTGGACAAGGCATTAGATATGTTTTGTAGTTTATATAACCAGCAAGAGTGATTGTTATAAATGCCAGAGCAGAGATATAAACTTTATATTTAGAGAGTATAATTAAAAATGGAAAAACAAGAATCAAGTTTGCAAAAGCTGCACCAGCACCAATTGCAACAAATAATGCAGGGAGGGCACAGCATATAAGTGTAGACGATGAAGCAAATAATGTCAGTAAATTAACAGATTTATCATTCATAACTTTTATAATTTAATAATCTGCATTCCTGTTGCATTTTGACCATTAGATAAAATTTTCTGCTTAATATCATTAAAATCAATTTCTGCTTCTGAAGTATATGCAATTAAAACTTTTCCTTGGTTAAGGTCCACATCAATTCTTTTCACATTTATGTCCTTCAAGAAAGTTTTTTCAATACCTCTTGCGCAAAAGTCACATACCATACCCTCAACATTCACAACAGCAATTTGTGATCCGGTTAGGTTTTCAATAAATTTAATAAACCTCTCTGAATCCACCTCTGCATTTTTTTCAATAACCAATTGATTATAGTGGTGATCATGACTATGGCCATTGTGCTCTAGCGTGGTAGTATGATTCATATGTTCGTGGGCATGAGCGCTCCATGATAAGGGTGCAAATAATACAAATATCAAAAAAGTTCTTTTCATCTTCTCCTCCTAAAATCTATACATAAGATGTAAATCCCATTCAGTTTTATCATTATACCCGAATTCCATAAGAACATTTCCTTTAAAGAATTTTAATACTGGGTAAGTTGACCATTCACTAATTAATGAATTCCTCTTTGTTTTTAACATTATCCAAGTATGAAGGTCCCCATAATTTCCTAAGTAGGGAGCAAACCCTAATTGGTAAGATTGATCATAGTAATCTTTTTTTTCGTTCTCAACTTGTTTAAGACTAAAGCCAAAAAACAACCTTCTAGTTTCCCAATCACCGTGAATTCCATAAAAGAAATTGTCAAATCCCTTGGAGCTTACCCCTGATTGGAAATAAAGATTTCTCTGAGAATTTTGGGTATTTTTACGATCTAAAAGATATGTAAATCTAAAGTAAGAGTAATTACTCCCAAAAAACTTGTCTTCAATGGCTTCTATTCCTAGTGAGTATTTGTGGCTTGGAGAGAAATGGTAGTAGATTGAGTTTTTCATATTATCTGAGAATGTCATCGCCGTTGAGCCCCCAGAATATGAGATAGGTCTCGTTTCACCACTATTTGAGACTAAAAAAAAGAATAGTATAATTAGTAACCTTATACCCATAGGGGGTATATTGTACGAAATTTGATTTAAGTCAATGTTTTTATAATAGAAAGGTTTGAGAATAAAATGTCTTATCAAAAAGATGTAGAAAAATTTATGCTTGCTGGAGAGCAATCAATTAACAAAGCCCTTGATCTTGAAAACGACCAGTCTCGCCTATATATGAATCTTATCACTGAGGAATACAAAGAAACACTATCTGCTTATGAAGATGGTGATATGATAGAAGTAGCTGATGGTCTAGCAGATATGGTTTGGGTTATCATGGGAATGTGCAACAGTTGCGGTATTAATTTTGACTCTGTTTGGGAAGAAGTAAGAGCATCAAATATGAGTAAATTCATAGATGGAAAATCTATAAAAAACGAACATGGTAAAATTATGAAACCAGCTACATACTTTAAGCCTAATATAAAGAAAGCTTTGGATATAGAATAATTTTTTTTATGTAACTAAACTTTTAATTTTAACGAGATAAATATTTATAATTAAATTATGGATCCAATAACACAAGGCGCGGTTGGTGCGGCATTTGCACAGTCATTAAGTAAAAGAAACAATTTATTACAGATTGCTTTGATTGGTTTTCTTGCTGGATTGGCTCCTGATCTAGATGTTTTGATTCAATCCTCAGACGATCCAATCCTTTTTCTTGAATACCACAGGCAGTTTACTCATTCTCTTTTTTTTATTCCCATTGGTTCTTTAATTGTTGCTGAATGTGCTTTTCCTTTCTTTAAAAAAACACTAGGCTTTAAGATAGTATATAGAGCAAGTTTTTTTGGTTATGCAACACATGGTATTTTGGATGCTTGTACATCATATGGGACTTATATCTTTTGGCCTTTTTCTAATGAGAGAGTAGCGTGGAATATTATATCGATAGTTGATCCACTTTTTACTATTCCCATTATAATTCTTATAATTATTTCAATTGTAAAAAGAAAAATGATATTTAGTTTTTTTGCCGTTGGGTGGTTTGCGTTTTATCTATCTTTAGGTTTCTTGCAATATGAAAGAACATATATTGCAGCAAGAGAGCTTGCATATTCTAGGGGGCATAAAGCTGAACGACTGACCCTTAAGCCTTCATTTGGTAACATAATTTTATGGAAGTCAATTTATCAGCATGAACAAACTTACTATGTTGATGCACTCAGGACACTTTATTCATCAATATGGTGTCAAGGTAGCAGTACAAAAGTTTTTGACTTTAATTATCATTTACCTGGTATTGACAAAAATAGTCAGCAAGCAAAAGATGTTGAGAGGTTTCGTAGGTTTTCACAAGATTATTTAGGCTATGATAAAAAGAAGAGTCTTGTTACAGATATTCGTTACTCAATGCTTCCAAACCAAATTACTCCAATGTGGGGAATAATTATAGATGAAAAAAAAAGTAAATATGATCATGCTGTTTGGTGGATAAGTCAGAGTTTAGGGCAAGATCAATTAAAACTATATAGAGATATGTTAATTGGTAAAGCGTGTATAGTTTTCAAATAAGATAAAACTATTAGCTTATATAATTCCGTGTTTGTTAATGGTTTATAACAATTTTTCCTATATGCGACTGAGATTCCATATAAGCAAGAGCTTCTTTTGCTTCACTAAAATGAAACTCCTTACCTATATAGGGCTTAATAGCGTTAGTTTGCATACACTTTAAAAGTCTTTCTAGCATTTCAACACTGCCAACTGCGATACCTCGGAGATTAATATTTTTTCCTATTAAAGGCATCATGTCCAATGATGTATTTGCATTGCCAGATAAGAAGCCGATTAAACCAATCAGGCCATTGAATGACATAGCTTCAAATGTATGTGCCATAGTATTTGGTCCACCTGTTTCAATTGCAATATCTGCACCTGTCCCATTAGTTGCTTCTAAAACATTTGCTGCCCAATCTTTATTACTTTTATAATTTATACAGTGATCAGCTCCTAATGATTTTAACACTTCAAGCTTTTTATCACTTGATGATGTTATGATTGCGTTTGCTCCCATTGCTTTTGCTATTTGGACTCCAAATACTGAAACGCCTCCTGTTCCCAAGAGCAATACATTACTTTCTTTGTTTACTTTTCCTGCTTCAAAAATTGTGTTCCAGGCTGTTACACCTGCACATGGAATGCATGCGCCTTCTGCGTATGAGAAACTACTAGGTAATTTAACGATGCCATGAGCTGGAAAAGCCCCATATTCAACAAGCGTACCATTTGTTGATCCACCAAGATCTGACGAAAAATATTTGGGATGTATGGGCCCATTAATCCAATCAGAAAAAAAATTCACGCAGACTCTATCACCTATTTTTAGATTTTTTACATTGGTGCCGATTTCAACAATTTCTCCTGCACCATCACTAAGTGGTATCAAGGTCTCAGGCTTTAAGCCTCCATACCACTGGTTCAAAATCATATAGTCTCTATAATTTAATGAGTGTGAATGAAATTTAATTATAGCCTCATTGTCATTACACTCTGGCTCCTGCATATCTACAAACTTAAGAGAGTTTATTCCCTTTTGATCTCCTACAATATAACCTTTCATGTAATCCTCACTGGAAAAATAGGTAAGATATTTTCTAATTTTAACTTAAGTATCTTATAAACTATAATATTGGCGTCAACTATAAGTAAATTAAGAATTATTATACAAATAATTTTTTTATAATTCTTTTTCAAATGCTAAATTTATAATAAGTATTTCTTAATTTAAAATTAACTTACTCTCATTCATTTTTATGTGTTAGATTTTTAAATATGATAGATCAAGATAAGCATTCAAGAAGAATTTTTTTTTCCTCCGCTGTTCTCGGGGCATTTGGATTGTGCCTTTCTCCCTGTAATACGTCTTTTACAATGCAATCCAAAAAGAAAAATTTTCTATATGAACCAAAATTAGGTTTTGCAAAATTAGATAGTAATGAAAACCCTTATGGCCCTAGCCCAAAAGCGCTGGAAGCAATTAACAAAGCCTCAAAAAGAGGTGCTTATTACGTTAAAGCTTCAGGAAAATTTCTTAGAGAAATGATAGCGGAAAAACATAATCTCTCACCTGATCATGTCATGCTTAGTTCTGGATCGACAGCAGCCTTGGCTAATATAGCTTTTGCAGCAATTGTATCGGCAAAAATTGCAGTAGAAAAGTTAATAGATATTATTAACCAAACTGATTTATCTCAAACTGGGTCTTTTATTAACATTGATGGAGAAGAGCTTCCTTGGTAGTTGAGTATATGTCTTACCTCATAATATTTATGAAATAATTGTGTCTATGTCTCCAATACAGGATTGGTATGAAGTTGCAGAAACGCACAATATGCGTAAACTAGATTTTTTACTTGATGATAATGTTGTTTTTTACTCCCCAATTGTTTCTTCCCACAAAGGGGTAAAGAAGTTACTAAAACTTATTTAATTGCAGCAAGTAAAGTTTTAGATCAAAAGAAATCATTACGATATGTTAAAGAGTTTATTAGTGGGTATTCAGCTGTACTAGAATTTGAGACAGAAGTTGATGGGGTCTACATTAATGGAATTGATTTAATCAGTTGGAATAAAAAAGGTAAAATAACTGAATTTAAAGTTATGGTTAGGCCTGTGTGAGCTATTAATAAACTTCAGGAGAAAATGAAAAGGCTCCTTATTGTAAAAAAGTTGAGCTACTTCAATTGGTTAAATAAATTCTTGCTGAGAAAATAACCCACTTAGAACCTTTTTTATTTCATTTTTCACCAATAAAGTTAATAGAATCAATTATTATACTAAGATATTGTTTTTACCACGCTGTGTCTTTAGAAATTATATTAATAAATATAGAATAATTATACAGAAGCTTTTAAATTTATGATCAATTAAAGGACTTAAAGGCCTCGCTATGAGCAAAACAAGTGCCGAAAAAAAGGTTACCTCAAAGTTTCACGATGCACAGGTTGAAATTCGCCATCTTTACGAAACAATTTCTTTATTACGCAACCAACTTGAGAGTAAGCAATTTGAGAAAGATACAGCTGTCCAGCAGGCAGTCCAGAGGTCTGCTGATGAAATAAAACTCCTAAAGGATACAGCTACCAGTCTTCGTGACGAGTTAGAAAGTCTAAGGTTTGAAAAAGACGCAGCTGTCCAGAAGGCAGTCCAGAGGTCTGCTGATGAAATAAAACTCCTAAAGGATACGACTACCAGTCTTCGTGACGAGTTAGAAAGCCTAAGGTTTGAAAAAGACGCAGCTGTTCAGAAAGCAGTCCAGGGCTCTGCTGATGAAATAAGAACCCTAAAAGATACAGCTACCAGTCTTCGTGATGAGTTAGAAAGCTTAAGGTTTGAGAAAGACGCAGCTGTTCAAAAAGAAGTTCAACGTTCTGCTGATGAGGTTGGTCAGTTAAAGGAAATGTCATCTAAGCTTAGGGTTGAGGTTGAGAGATTAAAGAATTTAACCAATAAAAATACATGAGAAGAGCCGAGGAGGAAGCATGGTAGTGAGAACAAGTAAAGTTAAAAGTCCATCTGTTAAGGATTTTACTAAACCTAAATCAAAAAAGCCATACGACTTAGATGCTGAATTAGAGCGTACAAAGGCAAAATTGCGTAAAACAGAAATGCTTTTGTCGGTTTCACAGAAAATTGCTAGTAAAAAAAACCTAAGTGAAATTTTATGGACATTAATTGAAATGACAACTGAAGAGTTAGGTGCAGATAGGGGAAGTCTCTTTCTTAACGACTTTTTGACTGGTGAACTGTATTCTCGTGTTGCACAGGGCGATCTTACGCGGGAGATTAGAATTCTTAATTCAAGTGGTATAGCCGGTTCTGTTTTTCACTCTGGTAAAGGAGAAATAATTCATAATGCTTATGACGATGATAGGTTTAACTCTAAAATTGATGAACAGACAGGGTTTAAAACAAAAAATATAGTTTGTGCTCCAATAAAAACCGTTCGAGACGACACAATAGGCGTCATACAAATATTGAATAAAAAAAAGGGTAGGTTCACCAAAGAAGATCTTGATATTGTGGAAGCAATTACCTCTCAAGCTGCAGTTACTCTTCAAAATGCTCAAGGTATGGAAGAGATGGAAAAGTCACGAGAGAAAGAGATGCAGTTTCTTGATGTTGTTTCAGATGTTACAGCTGAGATAGAGCTTGGGTCTTTATTGCAGAGAGTCATGGTAGAGTCCACTCGAATGCTTAAGGCGGATCGTGCAACGCTTTTTCTTAATGATCCTAAAACAAATGAGCTTTTTTCTAGAGTTGCTATGGGTGATGGCATTGGGGAAATTCGGCTTCCGAATAATGTTGGAATTGCTGGAGCTGTTTATCAGTCTCAGGAAACAATAAATATCCCACATGCATACGCAGACTTAAGGTTCAATCCAAGTTTTGATAAACAAACAGGTTACTTTACACGCTCAATTTTATGCGTACCAATAATGAATAAAGATGGAGAATGTATTGGTTGTACACAGGCTTTAAACAAAACAGGTGGTGGTTTTACCGATGAAGATGAATCCCGTCTTAAGGCATTTACGCAACAGGTAGCTATAGCTCTAGAAAATGCTAAATTATTTGAGGATGTATCTAAAGAGCGCGCATATAACTATAGTATGTTAACAAGCATGTCGAATGCAGTTATTACTATTGGTGCTGATGGAAAAATTATTACTTGCAACAAAGCAGGTTTAAAAATTTTAAAGGTAAGTTCATCAGACATTGTTGGTAAAAAAACAGAAGAGTTCTTTGTAAATGGACGTTCATGGATACAAGAAAAAATAAAAAAATGTGAGGAGTCTAAAGAAAGTGAACTATTAATGGATGCCGAGTTTGAGGTTGGAAATAAAGAAGATGAAAGCCTTGAAACTGTTTCAGCAAACATAAGCTTTCTTCCCTTGGAAAACGATGACCCAGACGGAAGAATGGATCAGGCTCAGGATTATCTAGGCACTTTGGTAATGATTGAAGATATTTCTGATGAAAAAAGAATGAAATCAACAATGTCTCGATATATAGACCCAGGAATTGCTGAGAAGCTCATGAGTGACGGAACAGATATTATGGGAGGCCAAGAGACGGAGGCAACTCTGTTATTTTCAGATGTGCGAAGTTTTACAACAATTACTGAAACTTTGGGTGCGCAAGGGACCGTGGCTCTTTTAAATGAATATTTTGATATAATGGTAGAAGCAATAACTGAACAAGGGGGTATGGTTGATAAGTTTATTGGTGATGCCATCATGGCAGGATTTGGAATTCCAATAGCTAATGAAGATGATGAAGATAGAGGTGTTCGTGCTGGTATAAACATGATTAAAAGAATGTGGGAATGGAATGAACAAAGGGAAAAGAATGGTAAAATGCCAATTGACATGGGACTTGGTCTTAATACAGATAAAGTTGTTTCAGGAAATATTGGTTCATCAAAGAGAATGGATTACACAATGATTGGTGATGGTGTAAATCTTGCCGCAAGGCTTGAAAGCGCATGCAAAGCTTACTCTGCAAGAATTCTTATAAGCGATTTTACTTATAAAAAACTTAAAGGGACATATCAGATTAGGTACATAGATGATGTTATTGTTAAGGGCAAGACTGAACCAGTTGGAGTAAGAGAGGTTTTAGATTATCATACGTCACATACGTTTCCAAATTTAATGGATACAGTTAATCATTTTAATGAAGGAAGAGTCTCGTTTAAATCAGGTAATTGGGAGAAGGGAATAAAGTCATTTAAAGAATGTCTTAAGGCAAACCCTGAAGACAAATTGTCTAGTACTTACATCGATAGGTGTAAAATTATGAAGCAGAAAGACCCAAAAGATTGGGATGGAATTTGGGTGATGGATTCAAAATAATGTTATATTTACTTCATTACTTAAAGTATAGTGATGAATTTTTTGATATAAGGGATTTCTTTTTAAAAATAAAAAATGTATTGGGTTTTTTATTTTTACTATTTTTCATTTCTGGTTGCGCAAGAATTGAGAGATTAAATTTTGCAATGTCTCTCTTCTCAGGAAAAGAACAATATCAGAATTTTCATCGTATTGATGAAATACTTCCTGTCAAAAGATTATCTCCATCAGACTCTCCCCTAATTTTTGATAGAGCTCAGTCTATAAAATTACCTTCGAGCTTTTCGTTTAATAATCAAAAAATTGAAACTGAAGATTTTTTATTTCGAACAGATACCTCAGCCTTACTTATAATTAAAGGTGGAAAAATAGTTTATGAGAACTACTGGTTAACAGGAGGTAAAGATAAGAAGTGGATTTCTTTTTCTATGGCAAAAAGTTTCGTTTCTGCTTTAATTGGAATTGCAAATAATCAGGGTTATATAAAGAATGTTAAAGACCCCATTACAGATTACGTGCCCAAATTAAAGGGAAGTGCTTATGATAATGTAAGAATAAAAGATATTTTGCAGATGTCATCTGGGGCCTCATGGAATGAAGATTATAGTGATAATTTTTCAGATATTAATCGAGTTGGGAGAATTTTTGCTATAGGTGGTTCACTCGATAAAATAGCAATGGGTTTAAGAAATGATAAAACTCCTGGAACTTACAACAGTTACAATTCAATAGACACACAGGTTTTAGGAATGCTCCTAAGGGAGTCAACAAATAAATCTATAACTGAATTTATGATAGAAGTGCTTTGGAACCCAATTGGAGCAGAACATGATGGTTTTTGGGTCGTTGACTCAAATAATATGGAGTTAGCATTTGGAGGTTTTAATGCTACAGCACGTGATTATGCTAAACTTGGGGAGCTTTATAGGCAAGGAGGTAAGTTAAACGGAAATCAAATTGTTCCAGCTAAATGGGTTAAAGATTCTATTACGCCTGATGCACCGCATTTGATGCCTGGAAATCAACCACAATCAGGTAATGATAGGGGTTATGGATATCAATGGTGGTTACCTGATTTAGAGAGCGGTGATTTTATGGCTATCGGTGTTTACAACCAATTTATATATGTTGCCCCTCAAGCAGAGAAAGTCATTGTCAAGTTATCTGCAAATAGCCTATTTGGGACTAGCGCTGAGGCTAATGCCAAAAGTGTAGCAGAGTCAATTTCTTTTTTTAAATCAGTTACAATGGATAAATAATGATTGAATAAAATATTTTTAAGTAATTATTCTTTAACGAAAGTTACAGAGTAATATTCTTCACCATTGAATAAATCACTTGCATTACCAGGTCCATCTATCATCTGGAATTTCCTTGGAACAATTCGATCTTCCATTCGGTACCCTTTTTCACTCATATTTTTTCTATGAAATTCCATGGCTGCAGGTGTGAATTCTTTAGCAAGAACTGTAATTCGCTCGATTTTTTTTTCTGAATCATTCATTCTTATATATACCTTCTGATTGCTTCCAATGCATATGTTAACCCTAAACAAGCGTTATACCCTACCACACGGCCCATAAAAGTAGTATCAATTATTTTAAACTTATTAATATATTTTATGTCTTCCCAATCTAACCTTAGTGAATTAATAGTTATTTAGTACACCTGATGATTAAGTGTTTTAATGGCTTTTGCGTAGCCTTATAAAAAAACTCTATCAATTTAACTGTGTTTTTTAAGGGTATGCTCTCTAATGAAACAAAAGTTTTATAGATTGTATTTTAAATTAACTTATTGTTTATATGTCTTAATATTATATATATACTAATTCCTGAGAAAATTCTTTATATCCAATATTGTTAAGTAAATTTGTAGGATTTGAATGGTTAAAAACAAATATAAAGATGACCGTTTAAGAGAGGAGTGTGGGGTTTTTGGTGTTTTCGGCCATCCTGACGCTGCTGCTCTTACCGCATTAGGTTTACATGGCTTACAACATCGAGGGCAAGAGGCGGCTGGCATTGTAAGTTTTGATGGAAAACATTTTCACGCTGAAAAAAGGATGGGTTTAGTAAGCGATCACTTTACAAAGAAAGACATACTTAACAGATTAAAGGGATCTTCTTCGATTGGACATGTAAGGTACTCTACAAGAGGCGCAACGGTTATAAGGAATGTTCAACCTCTTTTTGCGGATCTACCGGGGGGCGGATTTGCAATTGCTCATAATGGCAATCTTACTAATGCGCTTTCTCTTAGGGATGAGTTGGTAAACGCTGGTTCAATTTTTCAGTCAACTTCGGATACAGAAGCTATTTTACAGCTTGTCGCTCGTTCAAAAAGAGGAAATACACTTTCAAGATTTATCGATGCTCTTTTTCAAATTGAGGGCGCATATGCTTTGGTGGTGATGACTAATAAGAAGCTTATTGGCGCAAGAGATCCTTTGGGTATAAGACCATTGGTAATTGGAGAATTAGATGGGCATTACATATTAGCATCAGAAACTTGTGCCCTTGATATTATTGGAGCTAAGTTTTTAAGAGAGGTAGAAAACGGTGAAATAGTAGTTATAACTGACAAGGGTCTTGAAAGTATTAAGCCTTTCCCTCCTCTAAAAGCCCGACCATGTATCTTTGAATATATTTACTTCTCTAGGCCTGACAGTATTGTTGGGGGAATGAATGTTTATGAATGCCGTAAGGCTTTTGGGAAACAGTTAGCAAGAGAATCAAATGTTGATGGAGATGTTGTTATCCCGGTTCCAGACAGTGGTGTACCAGCAGCGATAGGATATGCCCAAGAATCTAAGATACCTCTTGAGTTGGGAATTATTAGAAATCATTATGTAGGCAGAACATTTATTGAGCCTCAGCAGTCAATTAGATCTTTGTCTGTGAAATTAAAGCATAATGCAAATAGAATCCTAGTTGGTGGTAAGAAAATAGTTTTGGTAGACGATTCAATTGTGAGGGGGACGACTTCTGTGAAGATTGTAGATATGCTAAGAGATGCGGGAGCAAGTGAAGTTCATATGCGTATTGCTGCACCGCCAATTACTCATCCTGACTTCTATGGGATTGATACTCCGTCACAAGATCAGTTGTTAGCATCAAATCATAACTTAAAGGAAATGTGCGAATATATTGGGGCAGATAGTCTTGTATTTTTGTCTGTTGATGGGCTTTATAAGGCAATGGGTCATAAAAATGGAAGAGATCCCAAGAATCCAGCATATACAGATCACTGTTTTACTGGAGACTATCCAACCCAGCTTAAGGATCAAACAAGTGATGATCGTATTCAGCAACTTTCACTTTTATCAGACCACCGCTAACAAAAAATGAATAGTAAGTATATTTTAAATTTTTCTTGCCCTGATCAGTTTGGCATTCAAGCAAGAGTGGCTGGTTATTTATTTGACAGGGATGCATTCTTGACAGATGTTCAATCTTATTCTGATCAAGATACAGGAATTTTTTTCTCCAGAATTGTTTTTTCTTTTAAAGAAAAAAAGTTTGTAGACGAAGAATTTAATCGTTCTTTTAATAAAATTGCAAGAGACCTTTCTATAAGATGGGAGATAAGTGAAGAAGGAGAGAGGCTTAGAACTATCATAGCAGTCTCAAAGCAGGGTCACTGTCTTAATGATTTACTTTATAGAACTAAATACAGAAAATTGCCTATAGAAATTGTTGGTGTTGTATCTAATCATGAAGATTTTAGAAATATTGTTGAATTTAGTGGGATAAAATTTCATTATTTGCCGGTGCTTCCTGATAAAAGTAATAAGCTCAAGCAGGAAAAAATGTTTTCTAATTTAGTTAGTAGCGAGAGTATTGATCTTGTAGTTTTAGCAAGGTACATGCAAATAATTTCTCCAGATTTGAGTAAAGAATGGTTTGGTAAGTGTATTAATATTCATCACAGTTTTCTTCCAAGCTTCAAAGGTGCACGAGCATATCATCAAGCACATAACCGGGGAGTTAAAATTATTGGAGCAACTACGCACTATATTACTCCGGATCTTGATGAAGGGCCTATAATTGATCAAGATACTGAAAGAGTAACTCACAAGAATACTCCAGAAGAATTGATACAAAAAGGCAATGATATTGAGGCAAGAGTTTTAGCAAGGTCGGTAAAGTGGCACGCGGAAAAAAGAATTCTAATTAATGGAAAAAAAACTATCATTTTTGAATGAGTTGCTCAAAATACATTAGAAGCTATATGCAATATTTAACCTTATTATCAGCCATCATTCTTGAAGTTTGTGGAACTTTACTTTTGCCTTACACTCAACAGTTTACTAAACTGTTTCCAACTATAGGAATGATTATTTGTTACGCTTTATCTTTTTATTTTCTTACTATTGTCTTGAAGTATTTGCCATTGGCTGTAGTTTATGCCACTTGGAGTGGTTTGGGAGTTTTTGGTATTGCCTTGTTCTCTTACCTTATTTTAAATCAATCATTAAGTTGGCAAGTTGTTGTTGGTTTAGTGCTTATAGTAAAGGGTGTTATTCTTGTGAACATTTATACAAATTAAACGAAATGAAAAGAACTTGACAACCGTTAATCTTAAATTGGAGCAAAGTTATAATTTTATTTTTTATGGTTTTTGCCTGTGTTTTTTTTCTGGATTTGGTCAAACTTATTTCGTAGCAATATTTAACTCTTTTTTTTCTCAAGATCTAAACTTATCTTTTAGCGAGTTAGGTGGCTTGTATGGTGCGGCAACTTTTGCGAGTGCATTGATATTAATTCCGGTTGGTAAGTTAATTGACGAAATTGATCTTCGATTATTTACATTTCTCTCATTCGTAATTTTGTCTTTTGCGTGTTTTTCTTTATCGAGAGCTGATAGTTATCTTTCTCTATTTTTTTCTTTTTTAATTCTTAGGTTGGGTGGACAGGGATTAATGTCACATACTGCAATGACAAGTATGTCTCGCTATTTTAAGAAGAAAAGAGGGCTGGCAACTAGTATATCAAATATTGGCTTTGCCGCAGGGATTGCTTTTTTTCCCATCCTGGCAGCAAAATCGACGCAATTATTTTATTGGAGAGATATTTGGCTTATTTGCTCATTGATAGTAATATTTTTTTTGATGCCTCTTTCTATTTTTCTTTTAAAAGGACACTCACTAAGACATAATGAATATATCAAAAGTCAAACAAATTTAAAAAATGCCCAACCAAATGAATTTATGCACGGTTGGTCAAGAAGGCACGTAATAAGAGATATTAACTTTTACCTTTTACTACCGCTTATCATGACCTTGCCATTTATTGCTACAGGTATTCAATTTCATCAACTTGTACTTGTCTCTGAGAAGGGTTGGTCTCTCACAACTTGGGCATCAGGTTATAGTCTCGCAGCATTATTTAATGTTTTTGGAGGACTGTTAGCAGGTTTTATTACAGCTCGTTATTTAAGTATTGGAAAAATGGTACCTTGGTTTATTTTGCCACTATTTATCTCTCTAATTCTTTTAATATTTTTTGAAGACCCAATAACGATCTGGTTATTTATGTTGTTTAATGGACTAGCTGGTGGTACTTACGCAGTAGTCAATAATATTTTGTGGGCTGAAGTATATGGTACTAAAAATATAGGCTCCATAAGATCATTAATAATGTCTATAGGTATTTGTGCTGCTGCAGCTGCCCCAGCTGCTATGGGTTATCTTATAGACATTGGTTGGAGTATGAGGCTTATTTCAATAATTAGTTTATTATATTTAGTGATTTCTATGTTTATTGCTTTTTTTGCTGATATAAGATCTAGACCAAATCCAGAGTTGTAATATAAGTTAAAGTTGGCTTTCATTATTAAGAGGTTAATATGGAAATAGTTTGTCTTGATCTTGAAGGAGTATTGATACCAGAAGTTTGGATAGCTTTTGCTGAAAAAACAGGTATTGATGATTTACGTGCGACTACACGTGATATTCCCGATTATGATGTTTTGATGAAGCAGAGGCTTGAGATTTTAGAGAAAAATAATTTTTTATTAAATGATATACAGGATGTAATTTCCTCTTTAGAACCTCTACCAGGTGCAAAAGTTTTTCTTGATTGGCTTAGGGAAAGATTTCAAGTAATAATTCTTTCTGATACTTTTTATGAGTTTTCTAGTCCCTTTATGAAAAAACTAGATTGGCCTACTTTATTTTGTCATAAATTATTAGTTGACTCGAGTGGTAAGGTTTTAGATTACCAACTCAGGCAAGATAACCCAAAAGGTTCTTCTGTGAAAGCCTTGAAGGCTCTTAATTATGAAGTATTTGCTGCTGGTGATTCATATAATGATATTTCTATGTTGTCTGAAGCAGATACTGGGATCCTAATACATGCGCCGCAGAATGTGATTAATGATTTTCCACAGTTTAATTCTGTTAATAGTTATGAAGAGCTTAAAACTAATCTTATAAATTTAAGTAATAGGCCCTTATTTTAATACAAAGTTTAAATTAGACTTAACATGCCAGTTGTAAACCAATTTATAATTAAACATGCAAATAAAAATTATAAGACGATTGTTGCATCGTTTTATAAGTTTATTAAGATTAGTGAGCCAGAAAAAATAAAAATAGCATTACTAGAGCTTTTTAATAAAGACAATATTCTTGGAACTATTCTTATAGCGCCTGAAGGCCTTAACGGTACAATCTCAGGAAATAAAATTGCTATAGAAAGAGTTATTAATTTCTTAAGGGAAGATAATAGGTTTGTTGATTTAACGCCAAAGATATCATTTTCTAATAATAAAACTTTTAATCGGATGAAGGTTAAAATAAAAAAAGAGATCGTAACAATGGGAGTTGATAATATAGAACCTGATAAGATAAGCGCAAAATTTATTGATGCAAATCATTGGAATGAATTAATTTCAGACCCAGGTACAATTTTAATTGATACTCGTAATCATTATGAAACCTCAATAGGGACCTTCAAGGGTGCTATTTCTCCATCAACAGATTCATTTAGAGATTTCCCGACTTGGGTTGATAGCCTTGATGAAAAGTATAAGAAAAAGAAGATTGCTATGTTTTGCACGGGGGGTATTAGATGTGAAAAAGCATCTTCAATGATGTTAAAAAAAGGCTTTAAAAATGTTTACCAGCTCAATGGTGGTATTCTTAAGTATCTTGAAGAGATTAATCAAAATGATAGCTTGTGGGAGGGAAGTTGTTTTGTTTTTGATGATAGAGTTGCACTTAATCATGGACTTGAAGAGAGTATTTATGAAATGTGCCATGCATGTAGAACTCCCTTTCATCCAGATGAAAAAATGAGTAAATATTTTGTTGAAGGAGTTAGTTGTTCTAAATGCTATAATAACTATTCAGACGAACGAAAGGAGAGGTTTGCTGAGCGACAGAAACAAATTGGTTTAGCAAAGAAAAGGAATGAAGATCATTTAGGAAAAAAAATGAGATCAAGGAATAATGACTAAACTGCCTATTCTATATAGTTTTAGAAGATGTCCTTATGCAATGAGAGCACGTATGGCTTTACTCATAAGCAACATAACTTGTGAGATAAGAGAGGTACGGTTATCAAATAAACCTTCAGAAATGTTAACTTTATCGCCAAAGGGAACTGTTCCAGTCCTTCTTTTGGAGAATGGTTTAGTTTTAGATGAGAGTTTAGATATAATGTTTTGGGCCCTAGAGAGGAATGATCCCAACAGCCTTCTGCAAGACTACTTGATTAATGAGAGTGAAAATAAAAAAATCCTAAATATGATTGATAATGACTTCAAATTTGCGCTTGATAGATACAAATATCCGAATAGGTATGATGACATTGACCCGCTAAAATACAGAGATATTTGCGAGAATATACTTGTTAGCATTAATAATAAAATCAATGAATACAATTATATATACGGTAAACATTTGTCTTTTCTTGATATGGCGGTTCTTCCATTTATTAGACAATTCAGAATTGCCAATCCGGTATGGTTTGATAATGAGATGTCCCAGATAAAAATAAAGTTCTGGCTTGAGAACTTTCTAAGTCTCACTACATTCAAGAATGTCATGATTAAGTACCCTGAATGGGTTAATGCAAGAGAAAAGATTATTTTTCCAAATAATGGAGCAGTTTAATGAAAAGTTTATTGATGCTAAGCATTTCTTTAATTTTTTTCTTCTTTTTAGGGTTCTGTAAATTTTCTTTAGCAAATTCACCTACTGAAACTTTTAGTGTTACGAAACGCCCATGGCAGGAAGTTGTTATAAGCGTTAGTAATCTGGAGAGGGCATCAGATTTTTTTATAAAAATTGGAAAGTACGTTGTTCTTCATGAGGGTGAGGTATCTAAAGAAGCTCTAAAATATTATGGATTAAGTAATGATTTTAAAGCTCATGAGATGTTGATTAAAGAAAGAGATTCTTTGCACGGTTTTATTAGATTAATTAATTTTACTTCTAAGTATAAAAAGATGCCGATGAGGCCCGGAGCTAGAGCATGGGATACAGGATGTTTCTTTAGTGTAATGCTTAGAATGAAGGGCATGGATCAGATTTATAAAGATGCAATAAATCTAGGATGGTGGACTGAAACTCCAATTATAAATTACTCTGCTTTTGGTTCTAACCTAAAGATTATTATTTTCAAAGGTCCAGATGGCATACAAGTTTCTGGATATGAAAGATTATCTCCCCCATTGCCTGTTGAATTTGATGGGCTGGAAGTTTTTTCTCAGCCATTTAATATAATGCAAACTGTAAAAGATGCAGAAGTTACTAAGAGATTTTATATGGATACACTAGGCTTTAAGCTTTGGTATGATGGTAAACCGTTTGTTGGAAAACAAAAGGCGCTTCATCCCTTAGGGATTCCTTTTAGCTTAACAAACTCAACTAGATATAAGGCAAAGATTTTATTCCCAATGAAAGGTGAGTTTGGCAGAGTGGAAATGGTAGAGTTTATGGATTTAGAGGGTCTAGATTACAGTAAAAGCTGTGACGCTCCTAATTTAGGCCTCTTGTCAATCAAATTTCCAGTAAAGGATATTATTCGGGCTAGGAAAACTATTCTTAATCGAACACCTGATCTAAATTTGGACATTAAGAGTATAAATGTTGTCCCTTACGGTGATATTCAAATTATATCTCTAAAGACACCAGATGGGGCAAATATTGAATTTTACAAGTAAACTGCATAGCCCTTTAGGATAATGAGAAATTTAGTTTGGTTTAGAAATGACTTAAGAGTACTTGATAATCCCGCGCTTTATCACGCGTGCTCTGAGACAGGCGAAGTAGTGGGCTTATATTTTTTATGTGAAAAACAATGGCTTATACATGGTGATGCTGCCTGTAAAATAAACTTTTGGATAAGAAATCTCCAATGTTTGCAGACTTCTTTAAAGCTTCTAAATATACCCCTTATTGTAATAAAGGCTCCTCTATATCAAGATATTGAGAATAAAATTCTTAGTTTTGTTGATGAGCATAATATTACATCAGTTTATTTTAATAATGAGTATGGTGTTAATGAGTTACGCAGGGATAGAAAAGTTTATTCTGTTCTCCTAAACAATCAAATTAATGTATCTAATTTTCATGAACAGACCATACACACTCCAGGTACTCTAAAAACACAAGCAGGGGATAACTTTAAGGTCTATAGTCCCTTTAAAAGGTCATGGTTTAAAAATCTTAAGAAAGAACATTTAGAAATCTTACCTGTTCCTAAAAGACAGAATAATAGCAGTTTTGAAACGTCTTCTTTAGCTCATTACCTTTCTTCATATACCTCAGACATTGATGAGTCTTTATGGCCGGCTGGTGAAGAATATATACATGATCATGTTGATAATTTTCTTTCACAAAAGGGAAGTTCATACAAGCTTAACAGAGATTATCCATCATTAGATGCAACTTCTAAGTTATCACCATACTTAAATACAGGAGTAGTTTCTTCAAAGTGGTGTTTAAATAAAGCGCTTGAATATAATGGTATGAAACTTGACTCTGGAGACAAGGGAATTGTTCATTGGGTTTCAGAAATATTGTGGAGAGAGTTTTATCGGCATATTATTTATAATTTTCCTAAAGTTTCAAAAAATAAACCATTTGTGGATAAGACTTCAAAAATAAAGTGGAATCATGATGATTTTCTTTATCAAAAATGGGAAGATGGTAAAACTGGGATACCAATTGTAGATGCTGGAATGAGGCAGCTGAAGAAAACTGGTTGGATGCATAACAGAATAAGAATGATAACTGCGATGTTCTTAAGTAAAAATTTATTGATGGATTGGCAAAAGGGTGAAAAATATTTTATGCAAAACCTAATTGATGGGGACATAGCATCTAATAATGGTGGCTGGCAATGGAGTGCTTCAACAGGAACGGATGCTGCTCCTTACTTTAGAATTATGAATCCTGTAAGTCAGTCAAAAAGATTTGACCCTAAAGGAACTTATATCAGGACTTGGGTTCATGAGTTAGAAAAATGTCCCTTAGAAGATATCCATGAGCCTAAGAATCCTGAACAATATGGATACTATGAACCAATTGTAGATTTAAAACTCTCTAGGAAAAAAGCTATCGATGTATTCAGTAATTTATAATAATCTATTCTTCACGTTTTTTTAAGGTAATTTAATGGACGTAAAGGCCTAGATTTTTTTAGAACCATCCTTTTTTTATGTATTTTTGGGTATAAATTACTCTAAAGTCCTTTTTTTATTCTTTGTTAGGTATATATTTGTCTATAAACCATTTTTAATCAGTTCTTATTTTAATCAACAGAAGATGAAATATGCAAGAAAAACGGTCATTGCTCTCCATTGATGCTATTCCCAGGGAAACTCATGATGAGGCTTCGAGGCAGAAATATGTATCTTTTTTAAGAAAATTTATTATGAGTGATCTTTCTTCTGAGATGAAGGATTTCTACTTTAAGGATGTTTCTAAAGCTATTGTATATGATGATGCAAACAAGCAATCACAAACTGTTAAAATAAGAAGAGCCATGGAAAAGACGTTATTTTATAAAGTTTGGTCATCCTTAAGGTTTAACGCACAAGAGATGACATGGTCTTCTGTTCAGAACCAAGTTGAAAGATCATTGCCTGACTTAGTTAAGGTTTCTAAAGATGCTGCTAAAATAAAAACGGATAAGGCTAGTCTAAGTTTGGATCCCAATCTTGAAGTTCCTAAATATGTAAGTAAGTTGGACATTCATCAAATGCCGGGATGCTTTCATACCGAATATGTTTCAGGTGACGTTGCTGTCGGTGCTGTTTATGCACACGGAACTAAAGTTTTTGGTGGCGCTATGAAGAAATCTGCTAATCCGGGTAAAGGTGGTGTTGCTGATACAATTAGTAATTATTTAAAAATCAAATATCCTAACTTTAAGCCAAAAAGAATATTAGATATAGGATGTACAATTGGTTCTAATCTTCTCCCATATAAAAAAGTTTTTCCTGAAGCAGAATTATATGGCATAGATGTTGGTGCTCCTGTGCTAAGATATGGCCATGCACGGGCCGTTTCAATGAATATCCCAGTGCATTTTTCACAGCAGAATGCAGAAAAAACGAACTTTAGTGATGGTTTTTTTGATCTAATTGTTTCAAGTTTCTTCTTTCATGAAATCCCAACCAAATCTTCAAAGTTAGTAGTTAGGGAGATATACAGATTGCTTTCATCAAAGGGTATAACTGTTCATATGGAACTTCCCTCTGTCCATGAGGTTGACCCATATTATAATTTCTATATTGACTGGGACGCTTATCATAATAATGAACCGCATTATGCTTCCTTTAGAAAACAGAATCCCATAGAACTTTTGGTTAACTCAGGTTTTAAAGAGGAAAACTCTTACATACTTCATCTTCCTGACAGGGGTGGAGTCAGTGACCATGATTTTAGTAAAGCCGTAAAAGGAGATGGAAGCCCTCCTAAACATGGTAACTATTCTAGTTATTATTTTTTTGGTGCTTTAAAGTAAATCTTTTATAATTTGGAGGCGGCCAATGACAAAAATAAAGAATATTGATGATTGTTATAATGCATCTCATGACGAAGCGTCACGTCAAGGTTATGTTTCTTTAATGAGAAAATTTATAATGAATGACATCTCCAAGTTAATGAGGCAAGATTATGATAAAGAGGTAAAGCCAGATTTTTTTAGTAAAGAGACTAGGTTTCCAAGCTCTGGAGAAGAAGTAAGGCAAAGTATTGAAAAAACTGAAATTTATAAGTTTTGGAGTTCTCTTAGATATAATGCTCAAGAAATGGTATGGGAGTCAGTAAGAAAGGGTGTTGAGAGAGAAATACCAAATTTAATTTCGATATATAATAATGCACTTAAAGATAAATCACGCTTGGCAACTCTTGAATTAAACAGTGATTTAGCAATGCCAGATTATGTCGCATTGCGAGATGTTCATCTAATGCCAGGTTGCTGGCAAAATGAATATACCAAAGATGACCTCTCTCAAGGAGCAATGTATGCTCATGGAGGATCGGTTTTTAGGGGCTCATTTATGCCAAGTAAAAAAAGAAGTGGAGTGGCTTCTTCAGTGAGTAAGTGGTTGTCCATAAGGTATCCAGATTTTAATCCTACTAATATCCTCGAACCTGGTTGTACAATTGGCAATAATCTCTTTCCTTACCTAGAGATTTATCCCAATGCAACTTTAAATGGTGTTGACTTAGCTGCTCCATGTTTGAGATATGCTTTTTCTAGAGCAGTAGAAAAGGGTATTAAGGCTAATTTTTACCAACAAAATGCAGAACAAATGAGTTTTGAGAACGATTCATTTGATCTGATAGTTTCTAGCTTTTTCTTTCATGAGTTATCAGTGGACGCAACGAAAAAAGTTATTAAAGAATGTTATCGTGTTTTAGCTCCGGGGGGTATTTTGGTTAATATGGAACTACCATCATCATCTCAGGTTGACCCATATTATAATTTTTATTTAGATTGGGATAATGAGCATAACAATGAGCCTCATTATAGGGACTTTAGGTCTCAGGACTTTCAGCAACTTTTAAATATTTCAGGTTTTGATTTTAATAATTGTTTTAATGTAACGATCCCAGACATAGGGGGCTCTTCTGCAAAGTATTTTAGTGATGTTGCTTTAGGTAAAACTGAACCGCCAAAGCATGGTAATTATACTTCTTGGTGTCTTTTTGGTGCAATAAAGTAAATCTTTAATTATTTAGCAGATCAAATATCTTAAATAGATGGAATTTGATTAATTTTGATTAAAATTTTTTTTCTAATGCTTTCTGTAGTGCTTTTATATGGTTGCTCGAGTGGTTCTGAAAAGCCATTTAGAAAAATTGATGGTTATGCTCTTACAAAAACTATTTACGAGACGCCTCCCTCCTTTAACGCTTCTGAATTACTACCTAAGTCTATACTTA
Organism: uncultured Alphaproteobacteria bacterium; assembly: GCA_902575965.1. Lineage (GTDB taxonomy): Bacteria > Pseudomonadota > Alphaproteobacteria > Rhodospirillales > Rhodospirillaceae. Next base: position 108,420 of record CACGTM010000001.1, read on the forward strand.
GCGGGCCTCTTCATGATATTAGGGAAAAAGTAATAAACGATGGTTTAGAAAATGAATTTATTATTGATTCTGAATTTGGAGAATTTATTGCTCATAGAACAGATTTTGTATCTGAGAGAATTAGTGAAGTTTATGCTATAGATGAGCTGAATAAGGTTACAAGATCTGACGCATTTGCGCAGGGTATAGCAAAAGCAGCAACAAGCCCATTAAGGGCTATAAAGGGTTTATTTACAAGGCCAGGTAAAACCATTTCACAGACCATAAAAGGTGTTGGTTCAGTCTTCAAGCAGGCAGGTGAGCTGGTTAGGGGAAAAAGAAGTGAATTAGATGGATCTATTGCCAGAGAAATTGTAGGTTTTGGAGAAATTAAAAGGTCAATTGCAGATGTATTAAATGTAGATGCATATTCTACAAATTCTACTCTCCAGGAAGGGATGGGTGAAGTTGCTTGGGCAGGTTATGCTGGAGGAGTAGGCTTGAGGCCTTTGACATCACAAATTGGTGGTGATGTTGGGTCTGCTATTTCAGGTCTAAAGAATACTCAAACTTTAAAGAGTTTTTATAATTCAAAATCACCAGAGATTCTAAGAACAAACAATCGTAAACTAATGGTAGAAATGGGGGTAAGTAAGGAAATTATTAACCAATTTCTTGATCACAAATGGGTTTCGCCTAGGCATGAATCAGTCATGGTTGAAGTTTTATCTAACTTGAAAGAAGCGGATAACCAGGATGCTTTTTTCCTCCATGCATCTAGCTCAAAGGGAGAAGAAGATTCAATTTTTATGATGAGACTTGCAGAGGCAATTCTAGGGTTTGATCAAAATGTAGCAACAATCAAATATTTCAAAAGACTCAATGGCATTCTTATGATTTATACAATAGATGGCAGAGAAGTTGTTATACTTCCAGCTGATTTCCTAATTTGGAGTCTTGAGGCTAGTATAATAGCTGATCAATTCTCAAAAAATAATTTAAAGAGGGAGCTATGGTTAACTGGTTCTATAAGCAAAAGAGCTAGAATTGAGTTTGAGACTAGGGGCTGGAGTATAATCTTAAGTGAAGGATTGTTACTCCCTCGTCTACCTGCTAATAAAGGCGTTTAAAATATTTAAAAAGTCCTGTAAAATTATTACCCTTTAATATTTTTAATAAAAGAAATAAGAGAGATTTATGAGTTCCCAAGATAATAAAAAAGACGCCTTATCAGAAGAAAAGCAAAAAAAAAGGGAAGATGAAGATAAGGTTGCTGTCGATTCTTTTCTTACTGAAATTGAGTCAGATATACGTGATGAGCAACTTCAAAAGCTTTGGTTAAAATATAGAAGTCTTTTTTTTGTATCTCTTGCTGTTTTAGTAATAGGTGTTGCCTCATACCAATTTTGGACCAAGTTAGAAAAAGATAGTATTTCCCAACAGGCAACAGTCTATGATAATGCATTAGCTCTCATGAATGCAGAGGATTTTGAGCCTGCTTTAGAGCTATTTTCACAGGTTAGTAATGATGGAGGGAATTATGCAGCACTTGCTGATTTACAAAGGGCTTCGATTCTTATTAATCAAGGAAAAAAAGAGGATGCATTAAGTATTTATAGGTCTCTTGCAGATAAAAGAAATATTTCAGATAAATTTAAAAACCTTGCTCTTTTATTGGAGGTTTTGCACGGGGTTGAATTAATGGATACTGAGTATTTATCGAATAATATATCTGATTTAACAAACCCTAGTAATCCATTTGTCTATAATGCTTTAGAGTTAAAAGCCTTAATTCAATATAAGAATGGTAATATTAATGGTGCAATAGATACCTTAAAGAACTTAATCAAAGATGAAAGAACACCGGTTGATATTTTACAAAGGGCAAATGAAGTGATAACAGTCTTAGAATCTGGCTACTCTAATTCTTGATATGTTAATGTCATCAGTATTATAGGTAATGTGTTTGTGTCTTTCTAGGCATAAAAAAAATAAAGTTCAGGGTCAACATGAAATCTAAATTTTTAAAAAATAGCTATATAAAACATATATGTCATATTTTATTTTCCGCCTTCATCTTATCAGGTTGTGAAACAGGACTATTTGATAGTGGGCCTGATGAAGAAGAAGTTGCTGGAACTAGGATATCTGTTTTAGCTCTGGAAAGAGAACTTAGACCTAGTTTGAATGCTGTTGATACGCAGATTTATTTACCCGTTCCTGAGGATACAAAAGAGTGGTCGCAAGCTGGTGGCTTTTCTAATCATGCTATGCATCATCTAACAATTGGACCATCTCCAAGGGAATTATGGCGGGTTAATGCAGGTCCCAAGTCAACAGATAGGAATAGAAACCTTGGAGAGCCAGTTATTGCTGAAGGTAAGATATTTATTCTTGACTCCAAAGCTAGAGCCTTGGCGTATAATGCAAAGAACGGTAAATTGATATGGCGTAAAGGATTAGTTCCAAGAGAAGAAAAAGGAGCTAATTTTCTTGGTGGTGGATTAGCATATGAGAAGGGAAGAATTTTTGCATCTACTGGTTTTGCCTCTGTAGTTGCATTGGATGCTAGAAATGGAAATGAATTATGGAGGACACAGCTTCAAGCTCCCATGCGTGCGGCACCAACTATAAATGGCGGAAGAGTTGTTGTTGTAACAGTTGATAATCAGGTTCAAGCTATCTCTGCAAAAGATGGAAAAAGACTATGGACATATTCTGGAGTAGGAAATCAAACAATATTATTAAATTCTGGTTCTGTTGCAATTGATGGTGGGGTTGTAATTGCTCCTTTTACAAACGGTGAGATTGCAGCGCTTAGAGTTGATAATGGCTCAGTCCTATGGAGTGATTCTGTTATTGCTATAAGAAGGACAGAGGCTGCAGCAAGTATAACTGATATAAGTGGAAGACCCGTGATTGATAGAGGAAGGGTATATGCCGTGGGGCATTCTGGGATACTTGTTGCGATTGATCTACGTACTGGACAGAGAATATGGGATGTTCCGGTCCCAGGAGTCTTTCAACCATGGATAGCGGGTGATTTCTTGTATGCAACAACTATAGATTCTGAAATAGTTTGTGTTGATGTTAGGACTGGTCAGATTCTTTGGGTAACTCAACTGAGACGTTTTAAGGATATTAAAAATCAAGAAAAAAGAATTATTTGGACAGGTCCGTCAATTGTTGGTGATAGATTGTTGATTTTTGGGTCTAATAAAGTTGCTCTTTCAATTTCACCGTATACAGGTTCTGTTCTTGGAGAACTCCGTTTAAGAGCACCTGTTACAATTCCGCCCGTTTTTGCAAATTCAATGATGTATGTTTTTGATGATAATGGTGATTTAACAGCTTATCGTTAGTTTTTGTCTTTCTAGGTTTTCCGTATTATGTCAATCAATATAATAATTGTTGGGCGTTCCAATGTTGGAAAGTCTACACTATTTAATCGTTTAGTTGGCAGACGTTTAGCCTTGGTTCACGACATACCTGGAGTTACAAGAGACTTAAGGGAAGGATACATAAAAAATACCAATGAGTTTTATAAGCTTAATGATACAGCTGGATTCGAAGACCTAAACAAATGTTTTTTGAATGATAAAATCCAGAATAAAACTAAAGATTTTTTAAAAATATCCGATCTTGCCCTTCTTGTTGTTGACGGAAGAGCAGGTATAACAAAAGATGACCTCAACTGCTTAAGTCAAATAAGGAAAATCATAAGTAATATTATTCTTGTTGTTAATAAATGTGAAGGTATTGAATTTAAGCAGCATCTTAATGATTTTTATTCAATGGGACTAGGCAACCCTATCTTTATTTCTGCTGAACATGGAAATGGAATTGAAACCTTGCTAAATTCTATTAAAGTGCTGACAAGTCAGAAGAATTTAAACCAAAAAGAAGATATACCATCGCTTGAAACAAGTAATTATAAAAATGATTTACTTAAGTTGACTATTGTAGGAAGACCTAACACAGGGAAGTCAACATTATTTAATTATTTAGTTGGAAGCCAGAGAGTAATAACTAGTAATGAACCAGGCGTAACACGAGATTCAATTCAACAACGGATTTCATTTGATGGGAGGTTTTTTGATTTAATTGATACAGCTGGGCTTAGAAGAAAATCCAAAGTAATCGATGTTGTTGAAAAATTGTCTGCTATGGATACGATTAAGTCTATAAAAGTTTCTGATATAGTTATTTTGTTAATAGATGCAACGAAATTTATTGATAAGCAGGATCTTACAATTGCTTCTTCTGTAATTTCAGAAGGAAGAGGGTTAATTATAGGTCTCAATAAATGGGACTTAATTAATGACCAAGATTCTGTTCTTCGAAATGTAAAAGAAAGACTCAAAGAATCACTTTCACAAATTAAAGGTGTGGAAATCATTACTCTTTCAAGTAAAACAGGATTAAGAGTTTCTGTTTTAATTGAGAAATCATATGATCTTTATAATTTATGGAGAATAAGGTTAGAGACTTCAAAACTCAATAGATGGCTAGAAAGTGTTACCAGACTTAACCCTCCTCCATTATCTTCAAGAAAAAAGCGGGTAAGACTAAAATATATCACTCAAGTGAAGTCTAAACCCCCATCTTTTATTATTTTTACTACCAGCTCAAATGAAGTTTCTGAAAGTTATAAGAGATTTTTGAAGAATGATTTAATTAAACAATTTAACCTCCATGGTATTCCAATAAAACTGGGTATTAGGAAGCAGAAGAATCCCTATGATAAATGAGTGAGTGAAGATTTATTTTTTAACAATAATATGTTGACCATTTTTCTTACAAGAAACCTCAGTTAGTTCTATATAGCGATCTGCTATATCAGATGCATTGGCAAGAAGCCGCTGATTTTCACCTGGAAAAACACTTCTTCTTAATTCTGAACGTACTGGCCCAGGGTCGATTAGGTTTGTGTAAACAGTTGTTTCTTCCATTTCTTTTGCATAAATTTTTATTAATTGTTCCAATGCGGCTTTAGATGCCCCGTAAGCTCCCCAAAATGGTTTTGGTAGAGATGATTGGCTGCAAGTAGTAAAGACAAGGTTTGCATGTTTTGATGATCTTAGAAGTTTATCAAAGGTCTTTAATAGATGAAAGTTGGATAAAAGATTTATTGCGAATACATTATCCCAGTCTTTATTCGTAATATGACTTACAGGTGAGAGATTTCCTGTAATTGCCGCTGTGCTAATTAAAATATCAATTTTTCCAAACCGATTTTGTATTGCCTGACCAATAGTCTCGATTATTTCGGGCTTAGTTAAGTCTTCATTGACAATAATCATATTCCTATCAGAAATTTTTCTGATTTTGTCGTCTAGTTCAAGAAGCAGTTTTTTATTTCTAGATATACCTATAATTATTGCACCTGCCCTTGCAAGCTTAAGCGAGACGGCGCTTCCTATACTTCCAGAGGCACCTGTTATAATAGCTACTCTTTCTTTTAGATTTGTAATTTTAGTATTCATGTTATTCTGCTTGACGACATAGAATCTATAAAGTCCTATTTTTTTTCAGTTTCTTGAGTGCTTTGGAATAATCTATCCATTCTATTCCTAGTTCCTTGGTTGTAACCACCATCTTTTTTTTCATCAACGTTTTTAGATGAATTTTTCTTTGTGAGTTCATCTATTTTTTTCTCTAAATCATATCCATCAAGACTCTTATCACTTTCATCAATATAAATATTATATCGTTGAACAAAATCTTTTGGTAAAGTACTTATTAAAATTTTAGAAGTTGTATCTACAATAGGTAATAATTTTGCTTTATTTATTAAATGAGGTCTTTCGTTTTCAGTTGAAAACCAGTCAAAAATAATAAGGATTACAGATAATATGATTACCCCTTTTAGAATTCCAAATAAGAATCCTAGAGATTTATCGAGATTATTTAGAGCGCTAGATTTTACATAAACTGTTAGAGATCTAATGGTTATTGATAATGTGACTAGAACAAAAATGAAAGTTGATATGTAGGTTGCAAACTCTGATAAAATTTTATTTTCAATTAATAGTTGGGATGCCTCAAAGAAAAAAGGTGAAATATAAATTGAACTAAAAATTGCTCCAACCCAGGCGGCAATTGAAAGTCCTTCCTTTACAAACCCTCTGAATGAAGAAATTATACCTGATGAAATTATAATAAGAAGTGATATTAAGTCTAAAATATTGATTGGGAATGTATCCATTGATTATTCTCTAAGGTTTATCTTAATCAAATTTCTCATTTAGGTCTCTGATGTGACCAATAGGTTTTAATAAGATCTTATCAGTTTTATACTCTCTTTTATTCAGCTTACTTGTTTGCTTTGGAATCCAGGCCTCGGTAAAACCAAGCTTTTCAGCCTCTTTTATTCTATGCTCCATCTGAGTTACAGCTCTAATTTCGCCCGATAATCCTATTTCACCAAACATAACAGCCTGGGGTGGGCAGGGTTTATCTTTTATAGATGAAATTAGTGATGCGGCTACAGCAACATCCGCAGCGGGCTCAGAGATTTTTAATCCGCCGGCTACATTAAGAAAAATATCCTGAGCTGTTAAGTTTATATCTGCACGCGCTTCTAAAACTGCGGCTATCATCGATAATCTTCCCTGATCCCAGCCAACAACATTTCTTCTTGGTGTTGTACCTATTGAAGATGCAACTAATGCTTGAATTTCCATAAGTAAAGTTCTTGAACCCTCAAGGCCTGCAAATACAGAACATCCAGATACTTTACCTCTTCGGTCTGCAAGAAAAAGTGCAGACGTATTTTTTACTTCAATAAGCCCATCAGAAGACATTTCAAAAACACCAATCTCATCTGTCGTACCAAAACGGTTTTTTACTGCTCTTAGTATTCTGAATTGATGTCCTTTATCTCCTTCAAAGTATACTACTGTATCAACCATGTGTTCTAGTATCCGTGGGCCAGCTAATGTCCCTTCTTTAGTAACGTGTCCTACTAAAAATAATGTAAATCCTTGGCTCTTAGCCACTCTTATTAGTTCTTGAGCACATGTTCTGACTTGAGTAACTGTCCCAGGTGACGAATCGACTGAGTCTGTAAACATTGTTTGAATTGAGTCTATGACTACTAGGTCTGTATCTTTTTCATCCTTTAAGGAAGCGATAATATTCTTTATATTGGTCTCTGTTGCGAGAAGAACACTTTTTTTTTCCAGGCCAATTCTTCTTGCCCTTAGTCTAACCTGATCAATTGCTTCTTCTCCAGAGATGTAAATACATTTAGAGCCTTCTTTTAACTTTGAGCATGCTTGCAACAGTAAGGTTGATTTTCCTATTCCCGGATCCCCACCAACTAAAATTGAAGAACCAGATACTAATCCTCCACCGCATACTCTATCCAGTTCATTTATATTGGTTTTTAATCTTGGATTGGGTTTGTCTATGCCTCCAAGTGAGAAAAAAGAAATTTTATTACCACCAGCTCCTCCACTAATATTTTTTGGTAGCAAGGTATCTTTAATTTCAATCACACTTTGAAAAGTTTTACAGTTCTCGCATCTTCCAACCCACTTATGGTGCTTATGATTGCATTTTTCACAAACCCATAATTTATTATGCTTTGCCATATTATTAGCCACTAAATTTCCATTTTGATAGGACCATTTGCATTACCATTTATAAACTGGTCAACATGTTCATTTCTAGAATTATCTATCTCATTAGGACCTCCGGACCATATAATCCTTCCTTCATGGAGCATTGCGATTTTATCAGAGATTTTTCTAGCTGAACTCATATCATGTGTTATTGATAAAGCTGTTATTCCTTGATCTTTAACACATTCTATAATTAGATTATTGATTATATCAGCCATGATGGGGTCAAGGCCCGTAGTTGGTTCATCAAAAAAAATTATTTCTGGTGAGTTGGCTATTGCCCGAGCTAAACCTACTCTTTTTTGCATTCCACCTGATAATTCTGAAGGATAAAGCGTTGACACTTTTTCATTTAGTCCAACTTTCTTCAATACCTCCAGGGCTGTCTCTTTTGCATCATCTCTCTTCATTTTATTATTTTGAATTAGACCAAATGATACATTCTCCCAGACCATTAGACTATCAAATAATGCAGCGTTTTGAAAAAGCATACCAATCTTCTGATTAATTAGAGACCTTTTAGAATTTTTGAGATTTAATATGTTACTCCCATCTACAAGTATTTCTCCCTTATCAGGGTTCATTATTCCTAGGATACATTTTATTAAAACAGACTTTCCTGTTCCAGACCCCCCAATTATTACAAATGATTCCCCATTGGATATTTCCAGATTAAGTCCTTTAAGCACCTCTTTTTTCTCGAAGTTTTTGTGTATGTTTATAAGTTCAATTTTTTTATTAGTCATATTGAGAAGAAAATTTCCGTAATGATATAATTTGCCGTCAAAATTAAAATAGATGCTGATACTACGGCATTAGTTGTTGAGATGCCAACACCTTGAGCACCTCCTTTAGAGTGAAACCCATGGTAACATCCCATTAATGTAATAATTAAACCAAATACTGATGCCTTAACTAAGCCAGAAATTACATCTAAAGGTTCAACAAAATCAATTGTATTAGAAATATATACATTGGGGTTGAAGTCTAATTTAAATATTCCAACAATATATCCCCCAAAAACTCCTATAATATCAGCTATAATTACTAAAATTGGTAATACAGTCACTCCTGCAATAATTCTCGGTACAATAAGGTATTTATATGGGTTTGTGGAAAGAGTGGATAGTGCATCGATTTGTTCAGTTACACGCATTGTCCCAATTTCTGCGGCCATGGAGGCCCCAACCCTTCCTGCAACCATGAGACCTGCTAAAACTGGACCCAATTCACGAGTAATTGACAGAACAACTACGTTGGCAACAGCACTCTCTGCATTGAATCTTGAAAAGCCAGTGTGACTTTGCAACGCAAGAACCATTCCAGAGAAAATTGCTGTTAGGCCTACAACAGGAAGCGAATAAAAACCAATTTCAACCATCTGTTTAAATATTGAACTTATATAGATTGGGGGCCTGAAGCAGTGTGAAATACAAATGGTGGAAAACCTTATAAGGTTTCCAAGGCTATTAAAAAAAGAAATAGTTATTTTTCCAATTAAATATAAAGATTTTATCATAGTTTTTTTTCAAAGTTTTCTGAAATATATTCTTTTTTTACTCTTGAGCCAAGAGATGTAAGTAGCTCGTAGGAAATGGTATTAGCTTGACCTGCTATATCATCAATTTCTTGCTTGTCAGAAATTATATCAATCCAATCACATTTTTGTAGTATCTTTTCAGGTACATTTGATACATCGAAAGTTGCCAGATCCATAGAAATTTTACCTGCAACTTTTATTTCAATATCATTTATATGTGCTTTTCCAGATTTACTCAATGATCTCAGTAAACCTTCAGCATATCCAAGAGCTACTATTGCTACTTTTCCTTTTTTATTAAATTTAAAATTTCCTCCGTAACCAATCGTTTCATTAACATTAACATCACGGATCTGAAGAATTCTTGTTCTCAAAGTAATAACCTGTTTTAGTACATTCTTTTTTTCAGGAATTGGGTTAATTCCGTATAAAGCAGCCCCTGGTCTTACCATATCAAAATGCCACTCTGGACCAAGAAAAATACCACTGCTATTAGCAAGGGTTGCCTTCAGTTTAAGTGATTTAATTTCAAGAGCTTTTATTAGCTTAGTAAATCTTTGGAGTTGTAATCGATTTTTTGTGTTGTTGACTTGATAGGCGCAAGATAGATGACTCATTATATATAAAATATTATTTTTAATTAAATCCTCATTGTTTTCTATCAGTAATTGAAATTCTTTTATTGAGAGACCAAGTCTATTCATTCCTGTATCAATTTGTATTATAGCATTAATTTTTTGATTTTTAATTTTTTGAAATTTATCCCAGGCACTTGTATCTTTGTGAGTGTTGAGAACTGGAGTTAAGTTATAATTTAAAAAATATTCTTCATTTTCAAAGAAATGATCATGCATAACAATTATTCTAACGTTTTTAGCTAGATCTTTTCTAAGTCTTATTCCCTCCTCAAGTGAAGCAACATGAAACACAGAACATCCAAAGGAGTAAAGTGCTTGAGAAACCTCCTTAGCTCCAAGTCCGTAGGCATCCGCTTTAACAACAGGTGCACAAATACAATTTTTTATTAACTGTGACTTTAGGAATAACCAATTGTCAATTATTGCATCTAAGTTAATTGTTAGTTCATTTTTTTTCTTAGCTATGCTTTTTGTCAACATACTTTAGAAGTTTTCTTTTTCCATCTCTTGATGGGAATGATTGCTAAAATGTGTAAATTCAGGTTGAAAGTGGAGTAAAACCTTTCCTACTGGACCGTGACGCTGCTTTCCAACTATAACTTCTGCTTTATTATGAACTTCATCCATATCATTTTGCCACTTATTTAGTTTTTGTTGAAAAAGCTCACTTGACTCAAAATTTGACTCCTGGGGCATTTTTTTTTCTAAGTAATACTCATCTCTATAAACAAACATAACTACATCAGCATCTTGCTCAATAGATCCAGACTCCCTTAGGTCTGCAAGTTGGGGGCGCTTATCTTCTCTCTGTTCGACAGCCCTTGATAGCTGTGATAAAGCTAAAACTGGTACATCTAAGTCTTTTGCTAAAGCTTTCAGACCCCTGCTTATTGCTGAAATTTCTTGAACTCTATTATCATTTTGATTTCTTTTTCCTGGGTCTAATAGTTGTAAGTAATCAATAACAATTAAACCTAAACCTTTATGGTGATTATTCCTACTGGCTCTTGCTAATCTCCTGCATCTTGTTCGAATGGCTGCTATTGTTAGGGCTGGAGAATCATCAATCATCAAAGGTAAGCCTCTTAATTTTTCTGTACATAAAATAAGTTTGTCAAATTCATCTTCATTCAGTCTGCCTGTCCTTATATCATGTGAGTTAATTCTGGCTTTTTCGGCTAAAAGCCTTGTTGCAAGTTGCTCTTCACTCATTTCTAGGGAAAAGAAGGCAACTTTCTTTCCTTTGTCCTCTTCCTTATTCGTCTCTTGGAAATATTTAGAAGCGTTATAGGCTACTGTTGTTGCCAGTGCAGTTTTTCCCATAGAAGGTCTTCCGGCTAAAATGATTAAATCAGAAGAATGAAGACCACCTAATTTTGAGTCTAAATCTAGCAATCCAGTTGTTGTTCCAGCAAGGCTATCATCACGTTTGTATGCCGCTTCAGCAATTTTTATTGCACTTGAAATTGCATCATCAAAATTATTTAAATCATTAATTGAGTCTGTATTTGAAGAAAGTTCAAATAATCGTTGCTCAGTAATTTCTATCTGATTTACAGCAGTTTGATCGGGATCTGCTTCAAAAGCATTATTTACTACAACCTGGCCAAGGTCAATTAGCTCCCGCCTGAGGTATAAATCGTATATAATTCTGCCATATTCTTTTGCGTTAATAATAGTAACTGTAGAGTTTGCTAGTTCTGTTAATAAATTGAATCCTTTTTTTTCTACGATTTCGGGCTCTTTTTCAAGATAAGTGCTTAGACTTATTGGATTAGCATTCTGACCCTGTTCGATCAATTTTGATGCTGACTCAAAAACTTTTCCATAAAAGCTGTAGGAGAAATGCTCTTTTTTTAAATAATCAGAAACATCATCGTATGCTTTATTATTAATCATTATTGCACCAAGTAAAGCTTGCTCAGCTTCAATATTTTGAGGGGGAGACCTCAATGGCTCAGATTTAAATTCATTCTTAGTGGGTGTAGATGATAACTTGTTCATCCAGATACATTATCAAAATTTATAAGTTTATGGGATACCAGTTGGCATGTGAACTGAGTGTAACATGGGGATAAATCAAAAAAAGTTAAATTAATATTAAAATCCTAAACAAACAGGATTAAAATAGCTCATTTACTTTTCTACATTATTAGGATTATTGGTTTTATTTTCTCCATCTTTTGAAGAATTTTCCAAATTAATATCGTTTGTTTCATTATTTTGCCCTTCAATATCATTTTCAGAGAGTTCTTCAGACCGTGAAACGGTAATTGAAATCTCAATTTCTACCTCAGGGTGAAGTTTAACTGGTATACTGTATTTTCCAAGTTCCTTAACAGGAGAATTAAGATCAATTTGTCCCTTTTCAATCTTTATTCCCTGTTCTTTAAGAGCGGCTGTAATATCTCTAGAGCTAACAGATCCATATAGTTGACCGGCTTCACTAGCTTGTCTAACTATAATAATGTGAAGCCCCTCCATCTTGCTAGCAACCCTTAAAGCTTCATCTTTTCTTTTTAGGTTCACTGCTTCAAGTTCTGCTCTTTTGTCCTCAAAGTATTTTCTATTGGTTTTATTAGCCCGAAGTGCTTTTTTTCTTGGCAACAAAAAATTCCTGGCAAAACCATTTTTAACTTTGACAACATCTCCCATTTGCCCAAGTTTATCTATTCTCTCAAGTAAAATTACTTCCATTATTGAAAACTCCGTTAAAGATTATTCATTAACAACATAAGGGAGAAGAGCCAAATATCTAGCTCTTTTGATAGCTATTGTAAGTTCTCTCTGTTTTTTTGCAGATACAGCTGTGATTCTGCTTGGTATGATTTTTCCCTTTTCTGAGATGTATCTTTGCAGGAGTCTAATATCCTTGTAATCAATTTTTGGCGAGTTGGGAGAAGAAAAAGGACAGCTTTTTTTTCTCTTTGTAAATTGTTTTTGTCTTTGATTCACTTGCTATCTCCCTTATTGGAGCTTGTATTTATTTCGTTCGTGTTAGACTTTTCTCTACCATTTCCAGTATTTTGTTTCATTTCAGCTTCTGTATTTGTTGATTCTGACTGTAGACCTGTCTTTCCTCTGCTGGATATAATTATTGATTCATTTTCTTCATGTTCATCAACCCTAATTGTTAGATATCTTAGGACCTGTTCCATGATTCTCATTCTTCTCTCATAATCATTTATAGCATCAGGTTCTCCTTGAATATTAAAAAGAAGATAATGACCTTTTCTATTTTTTTTAATTCTATAAGCTAGGCTTCTAAGTCCCCAATTTTCCCTCTTTAATACTTTGGCGCCTTGCTCTTCAAGTATTTTAGAAAGATCATCTGCTAGAGCCTCTGCTTGAGTTACAGATATGTCTTGACGTGCAATTACTACACTTTCATAGAGTTGCATAAAAAACTCTCCTTATGGCTTGTCTCATCCCTAATTTTACAAATAATGGGCATAGCCGTTTTACCGGCGAGGAGTTAAAAAAAGGAATATACACAATTTACATATTCTATCAAGACCTTGCTTGTATATTACTTTGTGGGTTAATTTATTGCTAATCTAATAAATTAAGGAATTAATTTTTTTGGGAAATTTATTATGAAGCGCGCATTTGTATTCCCTGGTCAAGGCTCTCAGGCTGTTGGAATGGGTAAAGATTTAAATAAGGCGTTTATAGAGGCAAAAGAAGTATTTCAAGAGATTGATGATGCTATTAGCCTATCATTATCAAAGTTAATGTTTGAGGGGCCTGATAGTGAATTAATGTTAACTGAAAATGCCCAGGTGGCGATAATGGCTGTAAGTATTGCAGCTATCAGGATTATTGAACGCCAGGGGAATCTTAAAATTTCTGAAGTCGCAGACTTTGTTGCTGGTCATTCATTAGGGGAGTACAGTGCTCTGGCAGCATCCAGATCAATACCCCTCTCAGAAACAGCCTCTTTATTAAGAAAAAGAGGAAAATCAATGCAAAATGCTGTTCCTTTGGGCGAAGGAGCAATGGTTGCCCTTATTGGCTCAAGTTTTGAAGATGTTCAGGCTTTGATCGGGCAAAGTAAACTAAAAGGAGAAATATGCTCAATTGCTAACGACAATGCTCCTGGTCAGCTAGTTGTTTCAGGAAATAAAAAATCTGTTCTCAATACTATTGATAAATCAAAAGATTTTGGAGTTAAAAAGGCGGTATTACTTGCTGTCAGTGCACCTTTTCACTGCTCGTTAATGGAGCCAGCAAAAAATGTAATGAAAGATGAGATTGAAAAAGTGAAATTTTATAATTTGGAATTGCCAATTGTAACTAACATATCAGCTCAGCAGGAAGAGGATACTGATAAAATTAAACAATTATTAATCGAACAAATTACAGGAATGGTAAGGTGGCGTGAGAGTATAACTAATCTTTACCACAATGGTGTTGGTGAAATAATTGAAATTGGGGCAGGAAAAGTTTTATCTGGACTTAATAAGAGAATCAATAAGGAAATAACCTCCCGAAATATTGAAAATGTCCAGGATATTGATAATTTTTTGGAGAGCTTATAGGCTTGAAGGGGGATAAATGTGTTTGACTTAAATGGAAAGGTAGCCCTTGTAACAGGAGCAACTGGAGGCATAGGATCAGCAATTTGCAGGGTATTAAGTGAAAAAGGTGTAACAGTAGTTGGAACTGGAACAAGAGAGGAAGAGCTTAAAAAAGTTGTATCAAGCCTTACAAATAATGCTCATGCAATACCTTGTGACTTGAGAAGCAGTGAGTCGTTAAAAAGTTTTACTCAAAAGCTTGAGAAAGCTGTTGGTGTCCCAGATATTCTGGTAAATAATGCTGGAATAACTAGAGATAATTTATTTATAAGAATGAATGATGAGCATTTTAATGAGGTCTTAGAGCTTAATCTAAAGTCAGTTTTTAGAGTCACTAAATCACTAATTAAGGGGATGTTGAAGAGGAGAAGTGGAAGAATTATATCTATATCATCAGTTGTTGGTTCTACGGGAAATCCAGGACAAGTTAACTATTCTGCGTCTAAAGCAGGAATTGAAGGGTTTACTAAGTCTCTGGCATTAGAAGTTGCGTCAAGAGGCATTACGGTCAATTGTATTGCTCCAGGGTTAATTAATAGCCCAATGACTGATTCTCTTTCAGAAGAGAGAAAAGATAATATCTTGAAAACTATTCCTTGTGGTAGTTTTGGGGCAGGAGACGATGTTGCTGCAGCTCTAGTTTTTCTTGCTTCTGATGAAGCAAGTTATATAACTGGGCAAACAATTCACGTAAATGGGGGCATGGCAATGTATTAAGCTATTTCCAGGGGGTTGCCTCTATAGCCATGTTGAATTAAGTATAGATTTAAAGTTTTATGCATAATAAAGTATAATAATAAGTAAGTAGTTTATTTTTTTAATTTTGTGGAGAAGGACAGCATGAGTGACGTTGCAGATAGGGTAAAGAAAATTGTTTTGGAACATTTGGGCGTTGAAGAATCTCAAGTTACAGAGAATGCAAGCTTTATAGATGACCTTGGGGCAGATAGTCTTGATACGGTTGAGCTTGTAATGGCCTTCGAAGAAGAATTTGGTACAGAGATATCAGATGATGCTGCAGAAAAAATTCTAACAGTTAAAGATGCAATAGCTTATATAGAAGAAAACATATCATAATAACTCTTACTAATTGTTAATGGTCAATGTTTTGGCTCTTTCTTTTTTTTTGCTAATTTCATTAGGGTTGGTTTATGACAAGAGTTGTTATAACTGGCATGGGTCTTATTACTCCATTAGGTAGGGGTGTAAATGCAAACTGGAAATCCTTGATTTCTGGTGTTTCTGGGATTACCTCAATTAGTAAATTTGATACAAAAGACTTTACCTGTAAAATTGGTGGAGAAGTTCCAGTTACCAATGCGCATAAATCTTTTTTTGATGTAGATGCATTTATCTCTCCCAAAGAAAAAAAAAGAATGGATGATTTTATTCTTTTCGGCTTGGCAGCTGCTGATGATGCAATAGCTGACTCAGGATGGAAGCCCCAAAATGAATTACAATGTCAGAGAACTGGGGTTATTATAGGCTCAGGTATTGGGGGTCTTCAAACAATATATGATAATTCTATAGTTTTGAAGGAGCAAGGTCCTAGAAGAATATCGCCATTTTTTATTCCCTCAAGTTTAATAAATTTAATTTCTGGACAGGTATCAATTAGACACAATTTTAGAGGTCCAAATCATGCAGTTGTTACGGCTTGCTCAACAGGTGCTCATGCAATTGGTGATGCCGCGAGAATTATAAAATATGGAAATGCAGATGTAATGATTGCTGGTGGGGCTGAAGCTGCTTTATGCCCACTTGGGGTTGCGGGTTTTTCTTCAATAAAAGCTCTTTCCACCTCATTTAATGATCAACCTGAGAAAGCCTCGAGGCCATGGGATCAGTCTAGAGATGGGTTTGTTATGGGCGAGGGTTCAGGTATTGTGGTTCTTGAGAGTTATGAGCATGCAAAGTCAAGGAATGCAAAAGTATATGGTGAAATACTAGGATACGGCCTTTCAGGTGATGCATATCACATTACAGCACCTGCAGAAAATGGAGATGGAGGTTTTAGAGCAATGAAAAGCGCAATTAATGATGCAAGTCTAGACTTACCAGATATTGATTATATTAATGCTCATGGAACATCGACCCCCAAAGGTGACATGATTGAATTAAATGCAGTTAAAAGATTATTCAAGCAAGATGTAAATAATTTATCAATGTCCTCAACAAAGTCTTCAACAGGTCATTTGCTTGGTGCATCCGGTAGTGTTGAATTTATTTTTTCAGCTCTATCCATAAAAAATCAAATTGCTCCACCAACACTAAATTTGGATAACCCTTCAGATGGGTGTGATATTGACTTAGTCCCAAATTCAGCAAAAGAGATAAAAATTAGACATGTATTATCTAATTCTTTTGGTTTTGGAGGAACAAATGCATCCCTAGTATTAGGGCCCTCACCATAGGTGAGTTTTTCTATGCACAAATTGAGAATCTTTTTATCAATCCTATTCTTATTACTAATAATTTTTATTTCTTTTTTTCTTTATTTTTTGCAAAGTTTAAATTCTTCAGTTGGTCATATTGCTCAAGACACCAAATTTATCATAAATCCAGGTCAAAGCCTCGGGGAAATATCGGATCAACTTCAGGATTTAGGAATTATTTCATCCGCCCAGTATTTCAAGTTTTATGCAGTTATTACAAGGAAAGATCAAAGTCTTAAGGCAGGCGAATATTTATTTGAACCTAATGAGAAGATAGTCACAGTTTTAAATAAAATAGTTAATAATGATACTTATGAGAGATATTTAACTATACCTGAGGGTTTAACTTCCATTCAAATTTTAAATTTAATAAATAATGCTGAAGGTATGAATGATGCTCAACTAGAGACACTTGATGAGGGTTCTATTCTTCCTGAAACCTATAATTATTCTTGGGGGGGAGATAGAAAGGAATTGCTTCATAGAATGAAAAAGTCTCTTGAAGATTTTGTAGAAAAGGCTTGGTTATTAAGAAAAGATAACCTTCCTTTTTCTTCAATAAATGAGGCTTTGATATTAGCTTCAATAGTTGAAAAAGAAACAAGCTTGGAAAGAGAGAGGTCTAAAGTAGCTTCAGTTTTTGTTAATCGGCTAAGAAAAGGAATGCGTTTACAGTCTGACCCAACAGTTATATATGGTATAGATAAGAATGGTTTTCTGGGAAGAAAAATTACTCGTTCTGATTTAAATGGTTATACCGAATTTAATACTTATAAAATTCCTGGTCTTCCGCCTAATCCAATTTGTCATGCAGGTAAAAGCTCAATAATGGCAGTGTTGAATCCAGAGGAAACTGACTATCTATATTTTGTAGCTGATGGTTTAGGTGGTCATGTATTTGCAAAGACATTGAGGGCACATAATAAAAATGTTTCAAAGTGGAGAAGATTAGAAAATAAATAACAAATGTTTTTATAGGATAAAATCTAAATGTCACCAATATCTGTAAAAAGAAGAGGAATAATGTTTGTCTTGTCTTCACCTTCTGGGGCTGGAAAAACAACCGTAGCTCAAGAAGTTCTGAAGCAGGAAAAGAATTTAAATATCTCTGTCTCGTGCACTACAAGAAAAGCAAGACCTTCTGAAAGGGATGGTATAGACTATTATTTTATTTCTGAAAACCAATACAAAGAAAAAGTTAATGAAGGAGAATTCCTTGAGCATGCCGAGGTTTTTGGTAACTATTATGGCACACCAAAGTTTGTGGTCGAAAAGTATTTAGATGCAGGGCAGGATGTAATTTTTGATATAGATTGGCAAGGAACACAACAGTTAGCGGAGAATGCAAGAGATGATCTGGTGAGTATATTTATTTTGCCTCCATCAATAGAAGTCTTGGAAAAAAGACTAATAGGCAGGAATCAAGATACAGATGAAGTTGTTAATAGAAGAATGTCAAAAGCATCAGATGAAATGAGTCACTGGCCTGAATACGACTACGTCATCATAAATGAGAATCTTGAAGAAACAATATTTGATGTTAGATCTATATTAAATGCCGAGAGATTAAAAAGGCTTAGGTTAAAAGGCCTTGTTAGTTTTGTAAACAAATTAAGATCTAAGCAATAAGGAATTAGGTATAATGAGAGGTAAAGAAATTATAATTTTTGTTTTTTTCTTTCATTTTTTGACTGCTTTACCACTTTTATCCTGTGATCTTGATAGGCCAATCGTTTTTGCAGGCTTAGATTGGAAGTCCAATCATTTTCACACAGAAGTAGCAAGATATATTTTAGAAAAAGGTTATGATTGTGACACAGAAATTTTACCTGGCACCAACATACCCTTGCTTCAAGGTGTTGCTCAAGGTCATATCGATATTGTTATGGAAGTCTGGAAAGATAATGTTAATAAGGTATGGAGTCGTGCATTACAAAGAAATCAAGTTGTTGAGCTGGGATTAAACTTTTCTGATGCTAAGCAGGGTTGGTTTGTTCCTAAGTATTTGGTTAAAGGTCCAAATGCGCTAGCACCTGACTTAGTTTCTGTTGGGGATCTGGTAAAGTATAAAGCGTTATTTAGTGACCCTGAGGAACCGTCAAAGGGAAGATTTTATAATTGTATTGCTGGATGGAATTGTGAAATTATAAATTCTGCAAAACTTAAGGCTTATGGTTTAAACGAACATTTTACAAATTTTAGGCCAGGAACTGCTGCCTCACTTTCAGCAGCAATTGCTTCAGCATACAAAAAAGAGGTACCTATTTTAACTTATTATTGGCAACCTACATGGCTTCTTGGTATCTATGAAATGATTGAGTTAAAAGAGCCTGAGTTTGATGAATCTATTTTTTCTAGACTAGCGGTTGAAGAAAACCCAAATAAAGCGACTGCCTACCCAGTTCTTGACGTATACATTGGTGTCAATAAAGACTTCGCTTCTAATGCTCCTGAGATAGTCAAGTTTCTTAAGAGCTATAGAACTGACTCAATTTTAATTAATAAAATGCTTGCTTATATGCATAAAAAAGGTGCCTCTTCTCAAGAAACTGCGAAAATGTTTTTGAAAGAATATCCGGCATATTGGAAGGAATGGGTTAGTGAGGAAATATTTAAGGAAATTAGTAAAGAATTAAGTCACTCGATTACTACCATATATTAATTATTTATATTTCATTATTCTTTTTTGGATGAGGAAAAAATGTTTCCAGATCATTTTACTTTTTCTATTGATAATTACGTTAATAAATTTGTTGATTGGTTAATAATTAACCATGGTGAATTTTTTGTAAATTCTTCTAATTTCATAGTAAAGTTATTTATTCCATTTGAAAATCTTCTAAGGATATCACCTTGGTGGTTAATCATTTCTGTGATAGGAGTTCTGTCCTTTTTTTCTACAAGAAGCTTTAAGTTTTCTATTGTAATGATGTCGCTCCTTTTTTTGATGGGTATCTTAGGTTTGTGGGATGAGTCAATGCAGACATTGTCCTTAGTTCTGATTTCAACCTTTTTAGTTATTTGCTTGGGCCTACCGCTTGGTATTTTACTTTCCAAGTCAGGGAAAATTAGATTTTTCATTTTACCAGTCTTGGATGCTATGCAGACTTTGCCAAGTTTTGTTTATCTAATACCTGTTCTTATGTTATTTGGTTTGGGAAAAGTACCTGCATTGATTGCTACGATTATATATGCATTACCACCTGTTGTGAAATTAACAGATCTTGGTATTAGACAGGTTGATAAAAGAATAATTGATGCAACTGATTCATTTGGAGCCACAGCTTTTCAAAAACTTCTCAAAGTCGAGCTCCCACTTGCTTTACCATCAATTATGCTTGGTATAAATCAGGCAACTATGATGGCTTTGTCCATGGTTGTAATAGCTTCAATGATTGGAAACCGAGGTCTTGGACAAGAGGTGCTGTTAGGAATTAACACCCTTGATGTAGGAAGGGGGTCGGCGGCTGGTATTGCTATTGTTGCAATGGCAATTGTAATAGATAGGCTAACGCAATCATTTAGTATTAAGTTACAGAAAAATAAGGGTATAAATCAGAATTGATTGAATTTGCTAATATAACTAAAATATTTGGGCCTAACCCTCAGTTAATTATGAATATGATTAATGACGGTGTTGATAATGCAGTCATAAATAAGAACAAAGGTAATACTATTGGCTTGAGGGAAGTATCTTTCAAATTAAATGAGGGAGAAATTCTTACGATAATGGGCTTGTCAGGTTCAGGGAAATCTACGTTGTTAAAAATTGTAAACGGACTAATTCACCCGACTTTTGGTTATGTAAGTTTATATAATAAAAAAATAGATAATCTTAGTTCTCGAGAAATTAGAGAGCTAAGGTTACGAAGTATTTCAATGGTATTTCAAGGTCATGCACTTTTCCCTCATCGTAATGTAATGAAAAATATAAGTTTTGGATTGGAGTTGCAAGATAGCTCATTTAATTACAGAAGTTATAATTTTGATCAAATTTTGGATCAGGTGGGTCTCTCAGGTTTTGAAGAATACTATCCTCATCAACTTTCTGGAGGTATGCAACAAAGAGTTGGATTGGCAAGGGCTTTAGCAACTGGGGCGCCTATATTATTAATGGATGAACCATTTTCATCTTTAGACTCATTAACGAGAAGAGAAATGCAAGATTTGTTGATTAGTTTACAAAAGAGACTAAATAAGACAATTATATTTGTTACTCATGATTTTCCTGAAGCCCTAAAACTTGGGCACAATATGGTAATACTGAGAGATGGTGAAATAGTTCAGCAGGGAAAAGGGAAAGAGATAGTAAAAAATCCGATAGATGATTATGTGAGAGAAATTTTGAAATAAATAACTATTTTAAAATATTTTCTGTTAGGATAGTATTAACTTTAACTGTTTATAATTGTGTTAAATTATATTTATTTTAAGTTAAGGGTTTGTGTAAAAAATTGACACGCTTTATTATATTTTTAATTATTTTTTTTTCATTTATAAATATTAATGAGATTGGGGTAAATTTCTCCAATCTTAATTCTCAGGAACTAAATATTATTAGAATTGGAACTGGATCAACATCCGGTACTTATTTTCCTATAGGGGGCTTGATTGGGAATGTAATTTCAAATCCCCCAGGATCAAGACCGTGTGACAAAGGGGGTAGTTGCGGTGTACCAGGTTTGATTGCCGTTGCACAGTCAACAGGTGGTTCAGTCGATAATATTAACTCAATTAATAACGGTCAAATGGAGGTTGGGCTATCACAAGCAGATGTAGCATACTGGGCATTTCATGCATCTGGGTATTTTGAAGGCAAGAAAGCAAAAAATTCTATTAGAGCGTTAGCTAATTTATTTCCAGAAAATATTCATCTTGTTTCTCGTGCAGACTCAGGCATTAAAAAGATATCTGATTTAAATGGTAAGAGGGTCTCATTTGGTGGGCTTAAATCAGGGTCTAGGATTGACGCAAAACTAATACTCTCTGCCTACGGTTTGCGTTTCAAAGATATTAATATATTTAATTATAATTTGGATAAGGCTGTTGAGAGTATTCAGAATAACACGTTAGATGCATTTTTTTTAGTTTCCGGAGCTCCAGCCTTAGCAATTTTGGATTTAGCAAATAGAGTTGATCTTCGTTTTGTTCCTATAGACGGTCCAATTGCGCAAAAGCTAATTAAAATTTTCCCATTTTTTATGGCAGGAGAAATACCTAAAAATATTTATGGTAACAATAAAGCAGTTAAAACTCTTAATGTGGGTGCATTAATAATTACAAACACAAGTATGCCAAACAATCTCGCTTATGGTATTGTAAAAGCTGTTTGGCACCCAAATGTCAAACCTCTTTTTGTATCTGGACATCCAAGGGGCGAGTATATGGATAGAAATAAAGCACTCAATGGCATAGGATTTAAAATCCATCCTGGAGCCATAAATTACTATAAAGAAGTAGGAGTTTTGTCTGATCCCAATATAGAAGATGATCTTTATTTATCTCCTATGAAAAAGATACCTTAAATGCAACATACACTATTTCTTGATACTGATATTGGTGCAACTCCAATAGATATTGTGCATGAACTGTCATTTAAAGAATGGCTTGATGTGCAATCTGATTTTTTAATTCAGTGGCTTAAATCTAATCACTTCCATGCTCGACATGGTGAAACTTGTTTAGTCCCTGATAAAATGGGGAATTTAGAAAAGATAATTGTGGGTTTTTCTAAATCTGACTTCTGGCTTGGAGGAGGTATTTTAAGAAAAGTTCCAACAGGTTCATATTACCTAGATACTATTATTACCACAAATAAAAATATAGATATAAAAAAACTTAGAGAGAATTTTTGTATTTCTTGGTGTTTAGGTTCCTATTCTTTCACAAGATATAAGTCAAGATCAAGTGAGGAAGTATCAAAAATATTTTATCCAGAAGGAATAGATAAAAAAAATGCTACAAAATTAGTTGAATCTTCATTTATTACACGAGATTTGATTAATACACCCACGGAAGATTTATCACCTTCAAAGCTTGCAGATTACTGCAAGGGGTTTGCAAAAAAATACAATGCAGAATTTAGAACTATCAAAGGAAAAGAATTAATTAAAGATAATTTTCCCGCTATACATGCAGTCGGAAGGGCTTCTAAAAATGAACCTTATTTAATAGAAATGTGTAAGGGTGAGTCTAATAAACCAAAATTAACACTAGTTGGGAAAGGTGTATGCTTTGACTCCGGTGGTTTGGATCTAAAGAGTTCTAGTGGCATGCGTCTGATGAAAAAAGATATGGGTGGTGCTGCAAATGTAATCGGACTTGCAAATTGGATTCTTGGTTTAGATTTACCAATAAGAATTAAAGTTCTTATTCCCGCTGTCGAGAATATGATTTCATCAAACTCTTTTAAACCAGGTGATATAATTACTACTAGAAAGGGAATTTCAGTTGAAATAGGAAATACTGATGCTGAGGGCAGGCTAATACTAGCAGATGCACTAGCTTATGCTTGCGAAGATAAACCGGATTTATTAATTGATTGTGCAACATTAACGGGATCTGCTCGTTCAGCATTGGGGCCAGATATACCGGCTTTATTTAGTAACTCTGATTTTTTAGCTCAAGAACTAACAGCACATGGAAAAGAAGTTAACGACCCTATATGGTGTTTGCCTCTTTGGAAAGACTATTTGAGGCTGATACAAAGTAAAATAGCTGATATAAATAATTCTGGCACCTCAAGTTTTGCTGGAGCAATAACGGCAGCATTATTTTTAGAAAGTTTTGTGGACAAAAATATAAACTGGATTCATCTGGATATGTATTGTTGGAATAATGAAGATCGCCCAGGAAGACCATTAGGGGGAGAGTCACAGGGGCAAAGAGCCTTGTTTGATTTTATTTCAAATAAATTATGCTAAAACTTTAGAAGATAGATATAGTATTTATAAAAGATTTTTCATAGATAAACTTTTTTATTGGAGATAGTTTTGCTTTTAAACCATTTATTGATACTATCTATCATTCAAGGATTTACAGAGTTTCTGCCTATAAGTTCCTCGAGTCATTTAATAATAGTTCCTAAAATTTTTGATTGGCCAGATCAAGGGTTGGCTTTTGATGTTGCTGTACATGTTGGGACACTTGGGGCGGTTATTATTTACTTCCATCGAGATTTATTCAATATTCTAATAGGCTTGGTAAATTTATGTATGGGAAAAGAAGACCCCCGAGCCAATATATTAGCTAAAATACTAATTTCAACTTTTCCAGTAGTATTTATAGGGTATTTTTTTGTTGAATATATAGAAGTTTATTTTAGGTCTGCTGAGCTAATAGGTTGGGTTACAATTCTATTTGGTTTTCTATTATACTTTATAGATAAATTTTCTCTAAGAGTTAAAAAAATTAATCATATGAGCTTTAAAGACTCATTAGTAGTGGGTCTTTTTCAAGCCATTGCTCTAATCCCTGGTGTAAGTCGATCAGGAGTATCTATAACTACTTTAAGATTATTGGGTTATGAAAGGGAAGATGCTACTTTTTTTTCAATGCTTCTTTCAATTCCAGTAATATGCATATCTGGTGTCTGGCTTTTGAAGAAGTTGAATGAAATGAAAGATGTAAGCTTTAACAATGAACTTTTTCTTGCATTAACAGTTTCATTTGTTACTGCTTTAATTTCTATAACATTTTTAATGAGGTGGGTGAGACGTTCAAACTTTACTATATTTGTAGCCTATAGGTTGTTTCTGGGGGTAGTTATTTTGTTTTGCTCCTATTCAGGTATATTGTAAATTAATATTTGTTTTTATTGACTCGAATTCTTTTGTCCTGTTGATATGGTTTAAATCGCTTTAAATACGTTGGAATTACAGACTCCATCGGAGTTGGTTCAATCCCTAAATCTTTTAGTTGAGGTAATTTTTTTTCTGATACGTTATCAATACGAAGTAATTTTATTTGGTCTGGTGTTATTAGTGGGTTAGGAAAAAATTGAAGAAATAGAGATATAGAATGGCCAAACCAAAACGGGAAAGCACAAACCCAAGGTTTTCTCTCTGTATAATTAATAATCAGATTAAGAATTTCTCTCATGTCATAAATTTTTGGTCCAACTATATCAAAGATCTTTCTGTTATGATCATTACTAGAAAGTATTTTTAATATAGATTTTGCTATGTCAGTCACATAAACCGGTTGAAATTTTGTACCTCCGCCTCCTTCTTGATGAGGTACAACTTTTGAAAAATATGGCAAAATAGGAAAGTATTTTGATAGATTGGCAAATTTATTAATAAAACTGTCATCTTTTCCAAATACTACGCTTGGCCTTAATATTGTTGCTTCTTGATAGTTAATAAAGATTAATTCCTCACCCCTTGCTTTAGATTGAGCATATGATGATTTACTATCAAGTGATACCCCTAGAGCAGAGATATGAATAAGTTTCTTAACTTTATGCTCCTTGGAAATTTTAGCAATGTTACCAGGTGCAACTGCGTGAAGGTTATTAAATGTTCTTTTACCTTTTTCATAAAGAATACCGACACAATTTATTACAAAGCTTGAGCCTTCTATGGCTTTATTTAAATCAGTTAAAGAGGATATTGATGTAGGAACAATTGATATCTGACCAATTTCTCCAGCAGTTGACAAGAATGCAGCTTTCTCTGCATCTCTTACTGCAACTCTAATATTAAAACCATTTTTAGCTAAGAGCCTGACTATATATCTTCCAAGAAAGCCAGACCCACCAAAAACAGTTACTAAAGGTTTTTTCATAATTTATCCAAAATTAAGTTTGATTATATCATTAATTTTATAATGATTTTTATCAATCATTAGTAATAATTATAAATTTTTATTTATTATAGCATCTTGAAAGAATGAAAATCTATAAACACAAACTATACGCTAAAGTTTTGTACACTTTTTTATAAAAAATTCAATTCTATTGGAGCACAAATCCGTAATTAAATAACTAAGAAAATATCAATTTATATGAGTAATTTGTTTACTTAACCTTTTTACTTTATCAAAAAGTATTATATTTTAGTGTAATATCTAATTATTAGGGCAAAATAATGGTAAATTATATTCATAAGGGTGATATTCCAGAGGATCTAACTTTTTCAAACTCAATAGCTGTAGATACGGAAACAACTGGATTGAAGATAAATAGAGATAGATTGTGTCTACTTCAGCTATCAAATGGTAATGGCGACAGCCATATCGTTCAATTTATAAACACCTATGAAGCTCCAAGATTAAGAGCTGTTCTTGAAGATTCAGCTATTATCAAGATATTCCATTTTGCAAGATTTGATTTAGGGGTTATTTTGAAATATTTGAATATATCTTGTTCATCAGTTTACTGTACAAAGATTGCTTCAAAATTATCTAGAACAAATACAGATCGGCATGGCTTAAAGGATTTGTGTAGAGATCTACTTAGTGTTGAGCTTTCAAAGTACTACCAGTCATCTGATTGGGCTTCTCTAGAACTTTCTAAAGAACAAATTGAATATGCTGCTTCGGATGTACTTTATTTGCACGCAATAAAGAAAAAGCTTGATGAAATGCTTAAGCGTGAAAAGAGAATGCACCTCGCAGATGCCTGCTTTAATTTTTTACCTCATCAAGCAATGCTTGATGTATCTGGGTGGGAAGATGAGAATATTTTTTCTCATTAAGGAAATTTTTCTCTAGATTGACCTGGTGGCTTGAAAAAGCCATAATATAATTTTTTTAATTTCTGATAATAACTTTTATGGTCTTCATAATATAAGCTTTATTATTTATTAATTATAGGTTCTTTGAGATGAGCTTTTCACAATCTAAAAAAAATAGTGAATTAATAAAAAAAGATTTAGAGGTAGCTGTTAGGGTTACATCACTAGCAGCTAATGGCTTAATAAAAATGGGCAGGAAGCTTGGTTCAAATTTTAGTGATTGTATAGATTTACTATCAAAGCTAAATGGAAAGGTGATTGTCACAGGCATGGGCAAAAGTGGTCATGTTGGTAATAAAATCGCTGCAACTCTTGCATCAACCGGCACCCAAGCTTTTTTTGTTCATCCTGCCGAAGCAAGCCATGGTGATTTGGGTATGATTTCAGAAGAAGATGTCGTTATTGCTCTTTCAAAGAGTGGTGAAACAAAAGAACTTTCCGATTTAATGTCATATACTCGTAGGTTTGGTATTCCTTTAGTCGGAATCACAAGCGAAGTGGAGTCTAGCTTAGCAGACAATTCAGATATTTTGCTTTGTTTACCTGATATTGAGGAGGCAGGTCCTCATGGAGTCCCAACAACTTCTACAACACTTATGATTTCTCTTGGAGATGCTTTAGCAGTTGCTTTACTAGAGCGAAGAGGATTCTCTTCTGATGATTATCGTCTTTTTCACCCAGGAGGAAAGCTTGGTAAAAGCCTATTAAAGGTTTCTGATTTGATGCATATTGGAGATGAAGTTCCATTGACAACACCAGAAACGTTGATGAGTGAGACAATTATAATTATGACAAATAAAACTTTTGGTGTTGCTGGCGTAGTTGATGAAGAAAATACTTTAATAGGTATAGTAACTGATGGAGACTTAAGAAGACATATGTCGGGTAAATTAACTGATATGAAAACTTCACAAGTGATGACAGTTAGTCCTAAATCAATTAACCCAAATATTCTTGCATCTGAAGCATTAAGAATAATGAACTCTTCAAAAGTTACATGTTTATTTGCCTTAGATAATGGATCTCCGGTTGGAATTATTCGTATCCATGATATTCTTAGAGCAGGTGTTGCATAACTTTATTAAGTTTACTGGTTGAGAAATGCTCAATTCACTTATTGAATCAATAAATAAAAAAAATACAGAATCAAGAAACAAGATTAACAAAGATGTGAAGGCCTATACACAATTTGTATTAGTCATGAAAATTTTGTTACCCTTAAGCACGATTTTTATTTTTTTTATTGTAATAATTTACCCGTTGGTAAATAAATCAAATAAGGAGTCTCCTTCTATTTTTGTGGAAAATATTGATCTGAACTCAGACAAATTGAGCTTGGTTAATGCACGATATTTTGGAGTAGATAGAAATGGTCAGCAATTCTCAATAACTGCGTCTAAAGCAACAGAAAGAAAAGATGTCAATGATTCTGTCATTCTAAATACTCCTCAAGCTGACATCACCCTAAAGGACGGAAATTGGCTCATGATCGGAGCAAGTTATGGCGAATTTTTAAGAAACCAAAGTCTTTTGGATTTAAAAGGAGATGTGAGTTTGTTTCAAGACCAAGGTTATGAAATGCATACTGAGAATGCTACATTGAACATAGAAAATGGATCCGGAGACGGTGATAGAACAATTAATGTTCAGGGTTCTTTTGGTCTACTAACCGCGGAAGGTTTCAAATTTAGAGATAAGGGTGAAGTTTTTTTCTTCAAGGGACCAGCGAAACTAATTTTAAATCCATATAGAGAGAAAGAATAATATGTTATCAAAAATTAAAATCCTCCTGTGTATTTTACCTTCCTTTCTCCTTATTTTTAGCATGCTGAATGCTCAGAATTTAAATTTTAATAAAAACAATGATCAAAATCCAATAGAAGTCTCTGCAAATAAAGGTATTGAATGGCAGAGGGAAGAAAAGGTATTCATTGCTCGTGGCTCTGCAAAAGCGATACAAGGAGATACAAAAGTTTATGCTGATGAATTAATTGCCCATTATAGAGATGATGATGGGCAGGATACGGATGTCTACAGAGTTGATGCGTTGGGTAATGTAATTATTATTTCAAAAAGTGAGACTGCACGTGGCTCTGCGGCAGTTTACGATTTCGAAAAAGATGTTCTTGTTATGGAAGGAAACCCCTCCAGTTTAGAAACAGAAGATGGGAAGGTGATTTCTTATGATACAATTCAGTTTTGGGGTAAAGAAGAAATTGCATTAGCTAAAGGTAATGCTTTAGCTGAAAGAGACAATAATAAGCTCTTTGCAGATATGTTAGTAGCTAGATTTCAGAAAAAAAATAATAACAATGTCAACGTAAACGAGAGTGATACAAGAATCTCAATGATTGAGGGATACGGAAATGTTAGATTGGAAACTAAGAGCGGTGAGATTATTATAGGGGAAAGAGGAAAATATGACCTTATTTCAGAAGTTGCAATACTTGATGGTAATGTGAGAGTTAAATCAGAAAATAGCCAAATGAAAGGAGGTTTTGCTGTTATTGATACTGCTAAGGGTGTTAGTACACTCTATCCAAATGCGGTTGAGTCGGGTTATTCTAGGCCAGGTGATAAACCCAGAGTTAGCGCTGTCTTGGTGCCCAAGCCAAAAAGAGTTAAAAATTTAATAGACTCTGATTAATAACAATGATTTTTTTGTTATGTGTTTATAGAAAGGGTTAAGATGTCATTAGATCTGATAGATATGATGGAGAGTTCTGCAAAAAATGAAACTTTTAATGTTGATTCATCTGATGGGCTGGTAGTTAAAAACCTCGGCAAGTCGTT
Source organism: uncultured Alphaproteobacteria bacterium (assembly GCA_902575965.1). Lineage (GTDB taxonomy): Bacteria > Pseudomonadota > Alphaproteobacteria > Rhodospirillales > Rhodospirillaceae. Next base: position 137,750 of record CACGTM010000001.1, read on the forward strand.
CAAAGGGCGACCTGTATTAAAATCAGTCAGTTTATTCGTCAAACAGGGCGAAGCAGTTGGTTTACTTGGGCCAAACGGAGCGGGTAAAACAACATCTTTTTATTGTGTTACTGGTTTAATAAATCCTGATGAAGGAAAAATTTTTCTTCATGGTGAAGATATCACACCTTTACCAATGTATAGGAGAGCCAGATTAGGCATTGGTTATTTGCCTCAGGAAGCATCAATATTTAGGGGGATGACGGTTGAAGCAAATATTAGGGCTGTAGCAGAAGTGGTTGAGCCAAATAAAAAAGTACGTGATGAGCTTGTTGAGTCCCTTTTACAAGAATTTAATATAAAACATTTGAGAGAGTCTTCAGCTTTAGCACTTTCTGGAGGTGAAAGAAGACGTGTGGAAATTGCAAGAGCGTTGGCTTCTCGCCCTACCTTTTTGCTACTTGATGAACCTTTAGCAGGAATTGACCCAATTGCGGTTGCCGATATAAGAGATTTAGTTTCACATTTAAAAGATAGAGGTTTGGGTGTTCTAATTACTGACCATAATGTAAGGGAAACGTTAGATATAATCGATAGAGCGTATATTTTGCATGATGGAGGAGTACTTATGGATGGTGTACCCTCAGAGATTGTTGCTCATGAGGGCGTAAGAAGAGTTTACCTAGGTGATAGATTTAGTCTTTAAGAATCGCTAAATTGTTAACCCTTTAGATCAACCCATGGTTGATTAATAAATGAATACAACCTATGAATGCTATAGATAACTTATTGATTTTATTTAATTTAAAATATTAGTTTGTTTTATTTCCAATTTAAAAATGATTTGTAATGAAATTATTTTTAGTATTCTTGACTTAACAACTTCTCATGAATATGTTTCGCGCCTTGATTGTAATTTGAAAACGATAACTTACATTTTTATTTAGGTTTATAGATTTCCCAAATAGTTTTCTTTTTATAGGAATAAATAATGGACATTAGTGATTTCTTGCAAAATGATGCTGTTATAACAATTCGTGCAAGTAGTAAGAAGCAATTACTTCAAGACCTTGCAAAGCAAGCTAAGATTTTAACTGGTTTGAATGATGACAAAATTTTTGATGTTTTGCTACAAAGAGAAAAGTTGGGATCAACTGGTTTAGGTAAGGGAGTTGCAATTCCCCATGGTAAGCTAAGTGGATTATCTTCTTTGCAGGGTATTTTTGCCAAACTAGATAAACCGATAGATTTTGATTCTGTTGACAATTCTCCAGTGGATTTAGTATTTCTCTTACTTGCACCTGAGCAGGCAGGTGCGGATCACCTGACAGCACTTGCAAGAATTTCAAGATATCTTAGGAATCAAGATAATTGTGAAAAATTAAGGAATACAGATGACCAAGATGGTTTGTATGTTCTTTTAACACAGAATGAGGCTCAAGCTGCATAGTATTTCCTTTAATCTAAACGGTAAGAAACTTGTCAATAATTATAAATAAGAGTAATTCTTTTGAAACATCAATCCCTGTTGTGATTGTTGGTGCTGGTGCTTGTGGTCTAACAGCAGCTTTATCCGCTAGAGAGATGGGGGTTGAAGTTTTAGTCATCGAGAAAGATGCATCTCCACACGGCACTACTTCTATGTCCCAAGGTACAGTATGTGCTGCAGGAACTAATGCGCAAAAAAGGGCTGGAATAGAAGATAGCCCTGAACAATTTTACGCTGATGTTATGAATAAGGTTAATTACAAAACTGATAAGGAATTGGTCAAACTTGTTACCACTCAAGCAGGACCAATGATTGATTGGATAAGCGACAATTATAAAATTCCTTTCTCTGTTGATACTTCATGGAAAGGTTTAGGGCATTCTGTACAACGTCTTCATGCACCCCCTGAAAAATCAGGCGAGGATTTATTAGGGCGATTGCTACAAGCAACGGAAGAGCAAGGTGTCACATTGATTACTGAAGCAAATGTAAAAAATTTATTTGCTAGTGACTCTGGAAAGATAAAAGGTGTTTTAGTCGAACGACCTGACGGAAATACTGAAAAGATTGGATTAAAGTCGATTATACTTGCAACTTGTGGATTTGCAAATAATGAGAAAATGATAAAAGAATTTATTCCTGAAATGGCAGGCGCTAGAGTGTTTACATGGGAAAATAGCACAGGTGATGGAATAAGATGGGGTATGGAGTTAGGTGGTATTGTATCAGATATGACTTCATTTCAAGGATATGGGGCATTAGCACACCCTCACCAACTATTATTTAATTATAATTACATTATTGATGGTGGTTTTATGGTTAATCAATCGGGAGATAGATTTTCTAATGAAGTTGCTGATGTTTCAGGTCAGGGTTTAAAAGTGATGGAGCAGACAGATAAGTTAGCCTATATAATATATGATGAAGAACTTCATAAAAGGTACTGTAATTTGAATGAATCTAAAAAAGCAATAGAGGTAGGGGCTGTTTATAAAGCAAGTTCACTATCAGACCTTTCCGACAAATTTAAACTTCCTCTTTCCAGTCTTGAAAAGACACTTAATCAGGTTTCAGAATACAAACAAGGTTTGAGGCAAGATCCTTTGGGCCGTAATTTTCTTCGCTCTCATAGTTTAAAACCGCCTTACTACGGAATAAGAGTAACTGGAGCTATTTATCATACACAAGGAGGTCTTGAGGTTGATAATAACGCGCAGGTAAAAAATAATCAGGGAGGGGTTCTCCCAAATGTTTTTGCAGGCGGTGGTGTTGCGAGAGGAATGAGTGGTCCTACGTGTTCAGGCTATATGCCTGCTGCAGGTCTTTGTATGGCTATGACGCTTGGCAGGATTGCAGGAATAAATGCTGCAAAAATAATATAATATGATAATTATGCTTTAAGGGTTTGAATAATTGAATCAGCTATCGCATTGATTATTGAGGATGTATCAATGTTGTGCTCCTTATAAAGCTGTTTAACAGTTCCTGCTTCTCCAAATTTCTCAACCCCAAGGGAAAAGCATTTGTGACCAGAAACAGAGCCTATCCAACTAAGTGCTAAAGGATGACCATCGTGAATAGTAATCAAGTTTGCATTTTTGGACAGTATAGATAGCAAGTTTTCTATATGGCTTCTTGAGTTTTTCTTTCCTAATCTTCTTTTTTTTGCATTTAAATTCCAATCTGCATGTAATCTATCAGGTGAAGTTACTGCAAGCACGCCTGAGTCGGGAATATCTTGTTCAATTAATTTAAAAGCTTCTAAAACTTCTGGCGCAATAACTCCACAATATATTAAGGCAAGCTCGGAATCTTTTTTTGGAGGTATAATCCAATATCCTCCATCTATTATTTCTTTTTGACTAGACTCACAGAGTTCGCGCTGAGGTTGATTTATTTGTCTAGTAGATAACCTAAGATATACAGAAGCCCCATCTTCTTTTTGTATGTGAGAAAATGACCATACAAGAATTTTTTCTAATTCATCTGCAAATGCAGGTTCATATGCTATGAGATTAGGATGTCCTATACCAACCAAGGGAGTAAAGATTGACTGATGTGCTCCTCCCTCAGGTCCCAAAGAGATACCACTCGGTGTTGCAACAAGAATAAATCTTGCATCTTGATAACAGGAGTAAGTCATTGCATCTAGACCTCTTGATATAAAAGGGTCATAAAGTGTTCCAATTGGAATTAACCTCTCATCGAATAGATCATGGGACAATCCTAGCATTCCAAGAAGGATAAAAAGGTTATTTTCTGCAATACCTAGTTCAATATGTTGACCATTGGGGCTTTGATTCCATTTTTGAGGGGATGGAAGGTGCATTTGCCTAAATATATCATTACTTGCTTTAACATGAAATGGACTTCTCTGATTTACCCAACCGCCTAAGTTTGTTGAAACAGTAACATCCGGTGAAGTGGTAACAATTCTATTAGCAAGTTCTGATTTACCCTTACCTAACTCATTCATCATTTTTCCAAAAAACTCCTGTGTCGAATGAGTTTCTTCTTTTTTTATTTCAATTTTAGGTAAAGATATTATTTCATTATTCTTCGGATTGTTTTTTCTTTTTATACGTTTTGAGAAAGGAACATTTTTTAAATAATCAGTTAAAATACTCTCAGGTATTTCCATTCCAGAAAATTTATCCCATTCTTTTCCTTCATTAATACCCATTGTTTTTTTTAATTGGTCTACCTGATCATTATTTAAAATTCCAGCATGGTTATCTTTGTGCCCTGCTAGGGGAAGGTTATACCCCTTGATTGTGTATGCTATAAAACAATGTGGGCTATCATCTTTTTCCGCTTCAGAAAAGGCTTGCAGTATTGCTTGAATATCATGGCCACCCAGATTAGTCATTAGGCCATTCAGAGAGTCATCGTCATATGAGTCTAAGAATTCTTTTAATCCAATACTTCCATTAAGGTCATGTGATAATTTTTTTCTCCACCCATTCCCTCCCTGAAAAGTTAAAGCCGAATAAGTAAGATTAGGACATTCATCTATCCAGTTTTTAAGAGCAGGTCCAATTTTTGTATTGAATGCACTTTGAAGCTTTAAGCCATATTTTAGAGGAACAACATTCCAATTAACAGTGGCAAAAAAACCAGTTATTCTATTAAAAAGTTTATCGTTTACAACCCCATCTAAACTCTGTCTGTTGTAGTCTACTATCCACCAGCAGTTTCTTATATCATGCTTCCAACCCTCAAGGAGTGCTTCAAAAATATTTCCTTCATCTAGCTCCGCATCCCCAAGAAGTGCAATCATCCTACTTTTGATTGAGTTTTTTTTAATTAGATTATGTGCATGAAGATAGTCCTGGACTAGCGAAGCAAATAGTGTCGCTGCAACTCCCATTCCAACAGAGCCTGTTGAGAAATCAACATCTGCATTATCTTTAGTTTTTGAAGGGTATGGTTGGACCCCCTTAAAATCTCTAAATTTTTTTAGATTATCTAAAGTTTGATTACCCAAGAGATATTGAATTGCATGAAAAACGGGCCCCGCATGAGGTTTTACAGCTATTCTGTCATTTGCTCTTAATTGCCTTAAAAATAAAGCTGTCATAACAGATACTAGAGATGCACATGATGCTTGATGTCCGCCAACTTTAAGATTATCTTCTTTTGGTCTTATGTTATTGGCATGATGGATCATCCATGTAGAAAGCCATAAGACTTTCTGTTCAAGTGATTTTAGTATTTGTATTTCATCATAATTATTCATATAGAAAAGCCAAATTGTTATAATGATTAATAAATAAAGTAGAATTTTTTTAAAAACATGCTTTAATTTTAAACTTATATATTATTACCCATAAAAATAATAGAAAGGTTATATTAACATGCATGGACTTATGATGAATACGCCTTTATTGATAAGTTCTTTAATAAAATATGCTGCTCAGTATCACAGAGATACCCAGGTGGTAACAAGAACCTTAGAAGGGCCTATACGCTTTACAGATTTCGAGAAAATAAATGAGCGTGCAAAAAAACTTGCCTGTGGTTTGTTAGAGTTTGGGATTAAGAGTGGGGACAGGATAGCAACACTTGCATGGAATACAGATAGGCATTTAGAATTATATTATGGCATCTCAGGTATAGGAGCTATTTGTCATACTCTTAACCTCAGGTTAAGTGATGAAGAGCTTATTTATATTATTAATCATGCTGAAGATAAGCTATTATTTTATGACCATACTCTAAAGATTAGAGTTGAGAAAATTAGTCCTCATCTTAAAAGCGTTCAGAAGTTTGTATCAATTTCAAAGACTGATCAACTGGAAAACAAAGATTCTGATTTTTTTAATTATGAGAATTTATTAAGTGAAAAAATTACCAAATTTGATTGGCCAATATTTAATGAGAACCAAGCTGCATCATTATGTTATACCTCTGGCACTACAGGTAGCCCCAAAGGTGTACTATATAGTCATAGGACTACAGTAATTCATGCTTTAGCAAGTTGTTTAAATAATGTTCTTGCATTGAGAGTGGATGATGTAGTTTTACCAGTTGTTCCTATGTTTCACGTAAATGCATGGGGCATTCCATATTCAGTTCCTATTTCAGGTGCTAAATTAGTAATGCCAGGTGATAAGCTTGATGGTGAAAATTTATTTGAACTTATGGATATTGAGGGGGTAACTATAGCCTTAGGGGTCCCTACTGTCTGGCTCAGTTTACTTGATTATATGGATAAAAAGGGTCGTAAGCCTAAGGCCCTTGAAAGAGTGATAATAGGTGGAGCCGCTGTTTCAGAATCAATGATTGACAGGTTTGAAATTGAATATGGGGTAAATGTTCATCATGCCTGGGGTATGACTGAAATGAGTCCAATTGGCGTTCTCAATTCATTAAAGCCAAAATTTTCTAAATTAAGCAGGGCAAATAAAATGCCTACAAAACTTAAACAAGGAAGAGGAATATATGGGGTTGAATTACTAGTGGTTGATGATGATGGAAAGGAATTACCAAGGGATGGCGTCTCATCAGGTCATTTATTGGTTAGAGGTCCGTGGATAATAGATAAGTATTATAAAGAGAAAAAATCTGCGTTAACAAAGGATGGATGGTTTGACACTGGTGATATTGCAACTATTGACCATGATGGATATATGAATATCACTGATAGATCCAAAGATATAATCAAATCTGGAGGTGAATGGATTAGTTCTGTGGGATTAGAAAATGTAGTTGTTGGTCATGATGCAGTTCTTCAAGCGGCAGTAATAGGCGTATCTCATCCCAAATGGCAGGAAAGACCCCTTTTAATTTGTGTTCCCAAAGGGAGTTTCCGACCATCCCTTGAAGAAATGAATAATTATTTATCTGATAAAGTTCCAAAAATGTGGTTGCCGGATGCAATTGAATGGGTTGAAAAATTACCGATAGGTGCAACTGGTAAGATTGTTAAAGCGGAATTAAGAAAAATTTATAAGAATTATAAACTTTAGGCTTCACTATAAAAACTATCTATTCTTTTTGCTTTTTTCTTCAAGCCATCAACGGTTCTCTCGCTTGGAAATACGCCTTTTGAAGAGTTAGGTATTAAACTTGCTGCATCATTAATGCCAGCTTTTAATGGATCATCATCAGATGCTCCCAAAAAAGTCTTTTGTTTGATTAAAGGGAGTCTATCCCTGTCCGGGTGTCTGAATGCAGCTCTATAGCCTTTATGATAAGTGGTTAAACCCTTTAGAACCTCAAGAACAACCACTTGTATTTCTTCGGCATTCGGCATGGTCTCGTTATTTCTTCTAAATTCAGGTGTTCTTCTAAAATATGGAAAATGAAGAACTTGATCACGTACAAAATTCCATGCCCAGATAAGATGCTGTCCAAATTCATCAGGTCTTATTTCAGGCGCATAATTTTCTAAAAAATCCTTTTTATCATCTTCTGAAAACATCCCAATACCATCAAAAACCAACTTTTCCACTCTATCAGGATAGTTTATAGCTACTTCGCATGCTATATGAGCACCAGTATGGCTCCCATAAAAGTGGCATTTCTCAATATTTAATGCGTCCAAAACTCTTACAACGCTCTCAGCATAATCTTCAGCATTTGGGATTTCTTGCGTTGGCGGTGGTGAATCTCCAAAACCTAAAGTATCGGGTGCAATAATATAATTTGTTTGAGCTAGTTCTTTGATTAGAGGAACAAGATTAATTGATGATGATGGTGATGCATGTATCATATATATAGGTATTTTTTTCTCTTTAAACTCTAAACCGCCTGATCTTATATGTACTTGTCCTTCGTTAATTCTAACAAAACTTCTATCTATTCTCATTTTTGTTTCCCATTTAAATTTCTGATTTATTTAATCTATATATTTTATACTTATGTCTGTCTTACATCTATTGTTTATTTATATTATAGTGGCCATTTAACAACTTTATTTATTTTATGCAAACTTCTACTCCTTCAGATAATACAGATTTACCAAAGATCTTAGCTCAGTTTGATACTTTAATCGAAGCCTTAGATTATGCTTCAAATGGAGAGACAGGATTTAACTTCTACTCTTCAAAGTGTGAATTAGAAACATCCCTCCCATATAAAGAGCTATCTGCTAGAGCAAAGGAAGTGTCATGTAACCTTATTGGTAAAGGTATTATCAAAGGAGATAGAGTAGCTTTACTTGCTATTACAAGTCCTGATTTTCTGATTAGTTTTTTTGCATGTCAGTATTGTGGTGCTATTCCTGTTCCACTTCCTCCTCCTTTAGCATTTGGAAGAAAGGAAGCTTATATTGAGCAAACTGTTAGGCAGCTAACCTCATCAGGGTCTAGAATTTTTTTGGTTTCAGATGAGTATTTGTCATTTATTGGAAGCTCAATTAAAAATAGGGTTGAGATTATATCATTTAATGACATTAGGCTTTCTAAAAGTTTGCATAAAGAGATAAAAGTTTTACCAGATGACCTCTCATATATTCAATATAGCTCAGGAAGCACAAGGTCTCCAAAAGGAGTGGCTATAACTCATAAAAATGTCATGTCAAATTGTGTTGGAATGAATAGCGGTGTAGGAAATAAGACTGGAGAAAGAGCGGTATCATGGTTGCCTTTTTATCATGACCTTGGATTAGTGGGTTTTATGTTAGGCTGTATGACTTCACAAACTACAGTAGATTATATTTCACCAGTTGATTTTGCCAAGAGGCCATTAACATGGTTAAAATTAATAGATAAAAATAAGGCAACTTTTTCTTACAGCCCCAGTTTTGGTTACGAATTATGTTCAAGGGTTCAGAAATCATATAAAAAGCTTCCCGATAATATTGATCTCTCATCATGGAGAGTTGCTGGAATAGGTGGTGAGATGATTAAGTATAAGGTGATAGAGGAGTTTGGTGAGATTTTCTCTTCTTTTGGATTCAAAGGATCATCTTTTACCCCTTCATACGGAATGGCCGAGTGTGTGGTTGGAGCTACCTTTTCAAAACTTGGTTTAGGTATGCAAATAGATCACATATCAAAAAAAGAGATGGTTAATAGTCATTACGCATTTAATATACCAAGGCATGACGAAAAGAACGGAAGAACTTTTGTAATTTGTGGAAGAGTAATAAAAGATCACCATATAGAAATTCGAAATGACAATGGTGATGTCCTAAAAGAGCGACATATCGGGAATATCTTCTTATCAGGCCCAAGTATAATGCAAGGATATTTTCAGGATGAAAAGGAAACAAAAGATACAATTAAAGATTCATGGTACAATACAGGTGATCTAGGTTATCTAATTGGTGATGATCTGGTTGTTGTTGGAAGATCAAAGGATTTAATGATTGTAAATGGTAAGAATTACTGGCCTCAGGATGTGGAATGGGCTATCGAGAAGATCAGTGGAATGAGGTCTGGCGATGCTGCTGCTTTTACACTATATGATGATGAAGCGGGTGATGAACCAACGGTTTTGGTTGAATTTCGAAAATCTTTGGGTCGGGATGTTTTCGATTTTTCTAATTTACTAAGCAATCAAATTAATGAAATAGTTGGTTTAAATTGCAAAATTATTTTGGTACCTCCTCGTTCTTTGCCTAAAACCACCTCTGGTAAATTATCGAGGAGAAAAGCTAAAGATTATTTTGTTAGAGGCATTATTAAGCCACTAGTTTTGTCCTAACTTTATATACTGTGTATTCAGCATGATAAATAGAAACATTGCAATTACTGGAGCGACGGGTTTTTTGGGAAAAAACTTAACTCTCAACCTCTCTAAAAATGGTTTTAATGTTCGAGGGTTTTCAAGGTCTGAAAAAAGGTCATTTAACAGAAATTCAGTTTTATGGTTTTACGGAAAGCTTGATGATAAAAAAATAACAAGCTCCTTCATCGAAAATTGCGAGACAGTTATACATATTGCTGGATTAACAAAGGCAAGAAAACCAAGTGATTTTTATAAAGTTAATAGAGATCTAACAAGGCAATTTATTGAAATTTGCAAGGATAAAAAAATAAAGAGATTTATATATATTTCATCTTTAGCGGCCAAGGAGCCAGGAATATCACATTATTCCTCAAGTAAAAAACAAGCTGAAGAATTATTAGATTGTTATAGACCTTTTATGGAAATAATAATCTTAAGACCACCAGTTATTTACGGGCCGGGTGATAAAGAAGCTTCTATTTTATTTAGAATGACGCTAATGGGAATTGTTTTTGCTCCCGGTGGAAGAGATAATAGAGTTTCAATGATTTATGTTGAAGACTTATGTGAAGCTATAGAAGCATGCATCAATAAGAATCAGATAAATTATTCCATCGAGATTGATGACGGAAAAGATGGAGGTTATTCTTGGGCTGAGTTAGTTGAAACTGCTGCAAATGTTCTTAATAAAAAAACAAGAATTGTATATGTCCCAGATTTGATTTTATGGTTTCTAGGTTTTTTTGGTTCATTATATTCATTCATCTTTTCACCGGTAATGTTAACTTTACACAAAGTACCAGAAATCCTTCACAAAGAGTGGGTTTCTAAGGGTCATAAAATAAAGGGTTGGAAAAGTAAAAATAGTATAAATGAAGGCTTCAAAAAGACTTTAAATTTAAGCTGATCACAAATTATTTTCTAAAATTACAATTAAGTTTACTTGAATAGATGTCTTAAAAACAAGTAAAAGTAAATTGTTTTATATAGTGAAAAGCCTTTGGAATGTTATTTACAGGGATGAAAATCTATGATGGTAGGTCTTGAGCCTGACCAATCCTCAAATATCCGTAAAATTGTTTTAGAGGTTTTGGGAGTTTTTAATAAAAAAGGGATTGCAATAACAGACTCCACTAGTTTTGTGAATGATCTAGAGTTTGATTCTTTGCTTGTAATGGAATTTATATCTGAGTTAGAAGACCAGCTTGATATATCAGTTCCTATTAACATTTTACCTGATATTGAAACCGTAGGAATGCTTATCGTGAATGCAGAGAGAATAGTAAGAGAAGAACATGGCTGACTTATTCGATAGATTTGAGCCTTTGCTAAATAGAAAGAATGACCTGCTAGGAGATACAGGAGCCGACCCATTTCAGGTTGAGATGGATGAGGTAATATCGCAAACTGAAGCGGTTGTAAAAGGTAAAAAAATCATTCTTGCAGGCACAAACAATTATCTCGGTCTAACTTTTGCTCCTGAAGCGTTAAAGGCTGCCCACGAGGCGCTTGAGCAGGCTGGAACTGGAACTACTGGTAGTAGAGTTGCAAATGGCACATATTACGGGCATACCGAACTTGAAGAGACATTGGCTAAGTTTTTAGGAAAAAAACATACGATGGTTTTTTCTACAGGATACCTTGCAAATCTAGGTATTTTATCAACTTTACTCGGGCCTGAGGACTATATTTTGATGGATGCTGATTGTCATGCCAGCATCTATGACGGGGTTAGGATGGGGCAAGCTCAAATCATTCGTTTTCGGCATAATGACCCAGAAGACCTTAATAAAAGGCTTGCAAGGTTATCAAAGAAAAAAGGTAATAAGCTTATTGTTGTTGAAGGAATTTATTCAATGCTTGGTGACAAAGCACCTTTAAAAGAAATTGTAAAGGTTAAGAAAAAGTATAAAAATACCTATTTATTGAGTGATGAAGCTCATTCACTTGGTGTTTTGGGGAGGTTTGGTAGAGGACTGCCAGAAGAGCTTGGTGTCGAGGATGATGTTGATTTTATTATTGGAACTTTTTCTAAAAGTGCTGGTACGGTTGGAGGTTTTTGTGCATCAAGCCATACAAAGTTTAACCTACTTCGTCTAGCTTCAAGGCCATATATTTTTACTGCCTCCCTCCCACCTTCAGTTGTTGCATCTGCAAGAACTGCTATATCGCTGATTGAGTCTGGTGGTGCGTTAAGAAAAAGACTAATGAGGAATGCTAAAAAATTACATGATGGTCTTAGTGACTTGGGATTTAATTTAGGAAGCGATGTTAGTCCTGTAGTTGCAATAATTGCTCCTGATGTAAAGGTTGGTGTTGAGTTTTGGAGGTGTCTCATAAAAGCTGGTGTTTATGTAAACCTAGCACTGCCTCCAGCTACCCCCAATAACTTCACTTTGCTTAGGTGTAGTCTATCTGCTTCTCACACTACATCACAAATTGACACTATAATTGATATATTTTCTCAAGTTGGTTGTTCTCTCGATATTATTCCTAAGTATTCTTCGCAAAAAATTGCAACTGGATAGTTTTCTCTAAGGTAAAAAAATATGAATTTCAAATTAGGTTTTTGGGCTGACAGAGAATACCATCTAGATAAAATGAATCTCTCTCAATTAATTTCTGCATACTTCCAGTATTATGCTATTGCAGCCTATTTACTTGTAGCTCTTATGCTTTTTTTGTTTGTGATATTCTCACTATTATCTGGCAATATCAGAATGCTTAACTTACTATTTTCAGTTGTTTCTACAATTATAATTTATCCATTAGTTTGGTATATTCTTCATAGATGGGTATTGCATTCTCAGTGGATGTGGAAATCAAAAATAACTGCCCCAATTTGGAAACGTATTCATTTTGATCATCACGCAGACCCAAATAATTTAAAGGTTTTATTTGGTGCTTTATACACAACATTACCTACAGTAATTATTTCAACGGTTCCAGTAGGCTTTTACTTTGGTGAACTTCCAGGAGCGGCAGCTTCTTTATGTACTGGGATTATTACAACCTGCTTCTATGAATTCATTCATTGTATAGAACATTTGGGATATATGCCTAAGTCGCGATGGTTAAGAGAGCTCAAAAAACTTCACATGGCTCATCATTTTCATAATGAAACAGGCAATTTTGGGATCACAAATTTTTTGTGTGACTGGATGTTTGGAACAATATATAAAAAAAATAATGAAAAACCTCGCTCTGAAACTGTTTTTAATCTTGGTTATGACGAGAGTATAGCGATTAAATACCCTTATGTTGCTGAGCTTACTCCAGAATGGCCATATGTTGCAGACCCTGTAAAAAGGCAAAAAGTACATCGGACAGGCAGGATAACAACCTAGTTAATACTATTCCAAATTTTTAGTTTAAAAAAAATTTTTATTGTACTTAAGATGGGTTTTTCTTTCTCTTTTTCAGTCAATTCAATTTTTATGCCCCTATGTCTTTCTAATTTCCATACTAAGTATTCTATACCACCTTTAAATGTATATGCGGCTTTAATTAGTCTTAAAATATTTAGTGACCTTGTCCAATATTTCCTTAAAAACCATTTTAGTTTTTCCCATTTAATCTCAAATGTCCCATATCTCTCTATTTCTAGTTCTTCTAACGCAAGTTTTCCAATTTGTTCATAGCGTTTTTTATTATTTTCAAAAATTGAATTGATTTTACTTTTACTTTCCGGCCTCAGTTCACAACCGTATGTTAAGTTGAGGCCTTTAATCCAAAGTTCACTAATAGATATTTTTTTCTCTGTTGATTTTATTGTATTGTCTAGAAATGTTTTTATTGCGTTACTAAGTGCTTTTGTGACTATTCCCTTTGTTCTTTCGGTGTCGTAATAGATTAATTTTATAGGCTGGGAAAATCTTCCCCAAAGGCTTGGCGAAAAGCATTGATCACTAGTACCTTTTTTAAAGGCTGTCATAGTGATTATGGCCACCTTAGCTCTACAAATCTTTCCATTTCTTTCCAATTCATAGTAATAAACGTTGGGGGGTAATATATGAGAAAAAAACCTCATTAAAGGATTTTTAATGCTTGGATGCAACTTTCTTAAAATAACATAAAAATCAAGAAGAAAGCCATCAGATGTGTTAAATCTTAGTGCAGATCCGTAAAAAATAATAGCCATGAGGTCTTTTTTGTATTTTTTAGTTAGGAAGTTGGTCATTTCTTGTGCTTCAGGAAATGTATCCTTCTCAATTTCCTTAGATATCAATTTAGTTAGATTGCTATTAGTATTCATCTTATAAAATTCAATTTATGACTAGCGCTTATGTTAATCACTTCATTTTTGTTTGTTGTGTAAATTTCACCATCTAAAGTAAAATAGTTGATTGATTTTATGCTTACACTATTTGGTTTAACAATTTTTTTAAATTTATTTTTTTTTATTTTTTTATGAACCATAATTGGTAGTAGAGCAATTATCGATATCATTTTTTGTTTTATGGTTAGGTAACTTATGGAGTCATCTTGATCAATAACTTCTGGTTTTAATGAAAAAAGAAGTCTCGAGAGAGACGTTACAATTAGGATAAAGAAGTTACCTGTTTCACTCCATATTTGATTCTTTTTATCGTCAATCTCAACGGAATGAATTATATTTACTTTTTTTGAACCAAATAAAGCCTTTTGAATAAAGACTATAAACGCTAAGGAGTGTGAAAGCCAATTTGGGAAGCCGAGTGGGTATATATATTTTCTACAAAATAGAATGCTGTCTACGATATTTGCTGTTCCAAAGAATGTGCCGTATATGTCTGGTTTTCCTTCTCTTGAAACTTTTAAAATTATTTCTGGATGAAAAGATTTATCTAGTTTTCCGTCAAGCTGCTTTTTTATTAGCCTTGATAATACAATTTCTCGAGATCCTTGAATACCCCATGACTGCGCTGTCATATTTGTTTTTCCAGAAGAGATTAAAGCTATTGATGGAAAGGATTGATTTTTATAATTATTAAACAATGATGATATTACTAGACCAATTGTTCCATCACCTCCATCTATTACTATTGTAGGTATTTGAAGCATTTGTAATTCAATCACAGCTTTGTTTATATCTATAGAGTTTGAGGCATGAAATAATTTGATCCATTTATACTCAGATATAATATGTTTATACCAGTCACTACCTTCCCTATTCTGTGTGCTAAGTTTATTTTGAATTATTGCAATTTTATATGAATTCACTTTTTACCTATTAAAATTAAAATTTGTGAAACTAACCAATTGTTTGATACTGTGATGAAGCAAGGTATAAGTTATAAAATATTTTTCTTATATAAGTTATATTATTATTGCATCATCTTTTAGTATTTTTATAATTAAAAAATTAATTATTTCATGGTTTTTATGCTTAAGTCCCTTGATTTTTACATTTTAAAACAAATAATGCCAACTTTACTAATAACATTGATGGTATCAGCAATAATTCTCTTATTAGAAAGGATGCTCCGTTTACTTGATTTGGTTGTTGGAAATGGCGTTTCTACTTTTGTAGTTGTTCAAATGTTATTTAATCTAATACCTTATTATATAGGTTTAGCACTTCCAGTTGCCCTTTTTCTTGGGGTGTTACTTGCTTTTAGAAAGTTGTCATCTCAATCAGAGCTTGATGCAATTCTATCTACAGGGATAGGGCTAAGTAGGGTAATTAGGGTGGCTGTATTACTTGGATTATTCATGATGATATTTAATCTAATTTTAGTTGGTTATTTGCAACCATACAGTCGTTATGCCTATAGATTAATTCTATTTAATATTTCCAGTGGGGTGTTGGAAACAGGGATTGGAGAAGGTGTGTTTATGAATCTTCCTAATGATTATACCCTTCGCGTCCAGGAAGCTAGAAGAGCAGGAAAGGAGCTATATGGAGTATTTGCACATCATCAATCTGAGGATGGAACTATTGTAACTCTTACAGCTAAAAGGGGCAGGTTAATCACTGGGGGGCTTGATGGAAAAACAAATTTAAGATTATATCAAGGTTCGAGGAATAAATGGTCGCCTGGCTCTTACTCATCAGAAACCATAAGTTTTGAAGTATTTGATTGGCCTTTAAACTTAGAAAAGTTGGTTCAATTTAGAGTTAGAGGAGGAGACGAGAGAGAACTAACTTTAAGTGAGTTATTGGATTCTTATCTTAGTAATGGCATATTAAAATCAAAAAAAACAAATTTTAATATTGAGAATTCGGTTCAAAAAAATAAAATTGACTCTAATGCTATTAAAGCAGAACTTCATTCAAGGATTGTAATTTCTTTATCAATTTTAGTGCTTCCATTATTAGCCGCCTCTATGGGAATTATGACAAGAAGGTCAAGTAGGTCATTTGGTCTTGTTTTTGGGCTGATACTTATTGTAGTCTATCATGAGATATTAGAATTTTTTGAGGCTATTGCGAGTGTTGGCTTTTTAGCACCTGTAATTGCGTTATGGACACCATTCTTTTTATTTCTCAGTGCATCGTCATATTTATTTTTGAAGACTGAGATGGTCTCAGGAACAACACCAGTTCAAAATATCGAAGATAAATGGTCTAATTTCTATCAAAGTATAATCAACCTTATACGTGAGAAATCATAATGATTTTATCGCTCTACATGACTAAAGCTTTTTTTGTAAGATTCCTTACTATGATGCTAGGTTTAGCGGTTTTTTTACAAATGTTAGACTTGATGGCTAATGCTGATGTTATCTTAGAGGGTGGTGGTAAACCACTGCAAGTTTTATCTTTGTATACTTTATGGAGGATTCCATCAATAATTGAGACAGTCGCACCTCTTGCAGGATTGTTAGCTGCTTTAACAACCTTAGTTGTACTAGCAAATAACAGTGAGATAATTGCTATGAGAGCTGCGGGGAGATCTGTTTTGAGCCTAGTTGCAGGACTTGTTCTTGCAGGATTACTATCTTCAATAATGCTTTTTATCTTTTCTGATCAAGTGGTTGTTAAGTTTAATGCTAAACTTGAAGATTGGAGGAGTACAGGTTATCGGCCAGGGGGGCAAACAATAGAAGGTACTGAGGCCTGGGTTATTGAGGATGGAACAATAATTAGGGTAGGGAATGTTCTTAAAAACGGAACTGTATTGAATGATATTAGATTATTTTTTCAAAAAGATAGTTTTGATATCTATAATATTATTAATATAAGGTTAGCAATATGGGAGAATAACACCTGGAATCTTTTTGAGGTTGAGAATGTTGGCGGTGTTGATGGCGCTAAAAATACTAGCAGATCAAAGAATATTAGATCTTGGGAGACAAAGCTTGTTCCCGCTGATTTTAATAAGTTAGCTAATCCACCAAGTGAACTTAGTTATGATGAATTAGAGCATTATGTCAGAGAGGTTGCTTTGGGTACAAGGCCTTCTTACTACTACGATACTTGGTTACAACAAAAGATTGCTGGACCAGTTGTTTTAGCTCTTATGCCACTTTTGGCTGCAATAGCTGCATTTGCACAACAAAGACATGGCAGTGCAGTCATTGTTGTTATTTATGGCATAAGTTTGGGTTTTTTCTTTATAGTAACTGATAATTTAATGTTAGCAATGGGTCAGTTTGGAGCGCTTCCTCCATTTTTAGCTGCGTGGTTGCCTATAGGGCTTTTTGCAATTATAGGATTATGGATATTATTTAATTTGGAAAATAATAACTCCTCAAGTTTATAATTTGATTATCGTTTGATATTTTTATTTTTTTAAAGTTATATTAAATTTTAAAGTTATATTAAAAATGAAAAACTCTAAAATTAAAATAAGGGTAGTGCAAAATAAAACTGATAGAGAATTATTTTGCGAAGTTAACTCAATTTGTATGCAAGGTGCAAATGTTTGGGTTCCCCCCATAAAACAAATGGTTCTTAACCAAATTAATCCTAATAAGAATTCTTGGTTTCAAAATGGAGAAGCACATTTTCTTATTGCAGAAATTAATAATAAGCCTGTTGGCAGGTTATCTGTTCAGCTTGATTATAATCATTTAAATCTTCATAAGGACAGTACAGGATTTTTTGGATTTTTTGACTCTATTGATAATCAAGAGGTAACTAATGCATTATTTAAGAAAGGTTTTGAATGGCTTAGAAATAAAGGATTAAGAAAAGTTAGAGGTCCGTTTAGTTTAAATATAAACCAAGAGTCTGGATTGTTAGTTGAAGGTTTTGAGTCTCCCCAAAGAATGATGATGGGATACGCAAAGCCCTATTATGAGAAACTTATTTTGAATACTGGTTTTTTTAAAGTTAAGGATCTCTTCGCATATCTTACACCAATGGACACAGCCATTCCCTATAAATATCGCGATATCCTTGAGAGGTTTATAAAACGCAATTCAGGTCTCTCTTTTAGGCATTTAGATATGAAGAGGTACGATAGTGACATAAGGATAATTGTAGATCTCTTTAATCAGGCCTGGAGGGACAATTGGGGTTTCATTCCAATGACGGATATCGACGCTAGAAATATGGCTAAAGAATTAAAACCAATTATAATACCAGAACTAGTTTGGTTTGCTTTTATTGATGGAAAGCCTGCAGCTATGGCAGTAGCTCTTCCGGATTTCAATGAAATGATATCTGATCTTCAAGGAAGCCTTTTGCCTCTTAATTGGATTAAACTTTTATGGAGGATAATTAATAGAAAAACTTGGTCGTCGAGGACACGTATTCCTCTAATGGGAGTTGCTCCTGAGTACAAAAATAAGACAATGGGATCTATTCTTGCTCTTATTGTGATTGGTTCTATTAGAGAGGCGTCATTAAAATTTAATCTGCCAATCTGCGAGATGAGTTGGGTCTTAGAAGATAATAGGGCTACAAGACACTCATTAGAGTCTATTGGTGGTAAGGTTTATAAAACTTATAGAGTTTACGAAAAAGCAATATAGAATTTATTTTTAAAATACTTTAATGGAAATTTGTTAGTTGTTAGAAGACGAGTTATTATTTTTATTTTTATTTAGAGTTTTAGTGGCCTCTCTAATTGTAATTTTTGCAACAATCCTGGCTGAGAGAGTGAGTGCTTTTTATGCTTCTTTGATTGGTGCTTTTCCAACTTCAGCAGGTCCAGCTTATATCATGTTGGCAATAAAGGAAGATGCAAGTTTTGTTGCTGATAGTGCCTTATACAGTATGGCAAGTATGGCAGCTATAGCACCTTTTGTAACAGTTTTAATACTATGTGCTCCTAAAAGAGGAATATTTGTGACTCTTTTGTCGAGTGTTTTAATATGGTTAGTTTTTATTTCTATAATCAGAGAAATTCAATGGACTCCATTAACAGCATTGATCCTCAATTTAGTTATTTACTCAACATGTTTTTACATTACTTCCAAAGTTCATTACGAAGAGAAAATTATATCAAAAGAAAAAGGAAACTGGGGCGAATTGATCTTCAGGTGTCTGGCAGTGGGACTTTTTGTAGCAGTGATAGTAACTGCCTCAAGTTCTCTAGGTTCAAATATGACTGGACTAAGTGCTGTTTTTCCTATTGTACTGCTAGTCTTAACAATAATTCTTTATACAAGATTTGATGGTTCTGCAGTTGCAATTACAATGTATAGTGCATTAAGGGTGGTCAGTGGTTTGGTTTTTGTAATGATGGCTCTGCATTATGGTGTAAATCTATTTGGGGAAGTAGTTGGCCTTGTTATTGCATTTTTATCATCAATAATGCTTGTGCTATTGAGTATATTTTTAAATAAAAGGTTTAATTGGTTTAAGATGAATATGTAATAAAAAACCATAATGGTGGAGCCGGACGGGATCGAACCGACGACCTCTACAATGCCATTGTAGCGCTCTCCCAACTGAGCTACGGCCCCCAAAAAATAAATCAAATTTTGATCTATTTAGATTTATAATTAGTATATTTTAAATTTTTATTAACCAGAGGACAATTAAAACATAGGTAAATTATTATCAAGTATCTTCATTATGCTTTATGTTTGTTATTACTCCTTCAAGTGCATCATTGTCATCATCTGTAGAATCAGGCTCTCCTAATATATCACTATCTTCATTACCTTCTATCTCTACTTCTACTTCTATATTAGGTTCATTGAACTCGGTTAGTTTAGCACTATCATTCTCTACATTATTATCTTTTTTTAAACCTAATTTTACCTCACTTGATGAGTCTATTTTTTTGGGTGATAAAACCTGGGGTTGTTCATTGGTAGCTCCACATTTTGGGCAAATAGCAGGTGTTTTATTGAGATCATAAAACTTAGTTCCACATTCTTCGCAAGTAAATTTATTACCAAGGTGTCGTCTACTCAATTTTTTGCTCCTTTATATTTGTTATTTAAATGACATATAATAAATTTGTAAACTAAAATATACTTAGGATTTGCCAAAATGTGTAGTAGATGTCAAAAGATAAAATGCATTTTATGACCTTAATTGGTATTATTTACTATTTAAATATAAATAATTGAACTTTTTCAATTTTTCGTTTTTTTACAAGATATTTACATAGATTGAGCTTTAGATGACCAAAGATGAAACAAAAATACTTTTTTCAACTCCAATATCAAGTTTGAGAGGAAATATAATAGTACCCGGAGATAAGTCTTTATCCCACCGCGCTTTGATGATTGGCTCAATATCAACTGGTACTACTCGAATAAAAGGTATGCTTGAGTCAGATGATACACTGAGAACGATGGAGGCAATGAAAACTTTAGGAGTATCTATTAGTCATCATAAAACATCAGACGAAGATTTTTGGATTATTCATGGCAGGGGTGTTGGTGGACTTTTGGAGCCTTCTGAAGTAATAGATGTTGGCAATTCAGGAACTGGTTGCAGATTATTGTTAGGTTTAATTTCAGGCTATAACTTCAAGGCTATAATTACAGGAGATCAATCACTAAAAAAACGTCCAATGAGTAGAGTAATGGACCCGCTGTATGGAATGGGTTGCAGGTTTGAGTCTAGGCCAGGTGGTCTTTTGCCCTTATTGGTTAAAGGCACTTCCAACCTGACACCCATAACTTATACTCTTCCTGTAGCTTCTGCTCAGGTTAAGTCAGCAATCCTTCTTGCAGGACTTCATAGTAGAGGAAATACAAGAGTAATAGAACCAGTTGAAACTAGAGATCATACGGAAAACCTATTAAGTTATTTTGGTGCTGAAATAGTTTGTGAACCATATGAAAAAGTTACAGGATCTTCTATTATATCAATAAAAGGACTGCAGGAATTAAAAGGAAGAAATATTAATGTTCCAGGCGATCCATCTTCAGCAGTATTTTTAATTGTAGCAGCATTGATTACAGAGGGGTCAGAGATAATACTCGAAAATGTTGGGCTAAATCCTAAGAGAGCTAATGTCTTCAAAACGTTAAAGAAAATGGGTGCTGATTTAACTGTTGAGGAGTCAGAAAAAAGCCATCCAGAACCTGTAGGCACAATTACTGCGCGCTATAGTAAATTATCTGCTATTGAAATATCAGAAGAGGATGCTTCATCAATGATAGATGAATATCCAATCTTATCTATAGCTGCAGCATCGGCCAATGGTAAGACGGTAATGAAGGGACTGTCTGAGTTAAGGTATAAGGAGAGCAATCGCTTACAAGCTATTTTTGAAGGTCTTAATCTATGTGGTGTAAAATCAGAAATTGAGGGTGACAATTTGATTATTTTTGGTTCATCAGGAAAGGTAAAAGGGGGTGGTGTGATAGAAACTCATTTTGACCATAGAATTGCAATGGCTTTTTTGATTCTTGGTTTTAATTCAATCTCACCAATTGGTGTAGATAATGTTGACTCTATCAAAACTAGCTATCCAGATTTTTTTAAAGATTCAAGAAACTTAGGAGCTTATTTTGTTGATAAAGAACTTTCAGAAGTTGATAGTTTTATTTCTAAGAAGTACTAAAAGTGATAGTAGCTATTGATGGACCCGCAGCATCAGGAAAAGGAACTTTAGCAAGAAGCCTTGCTTCAGAGCTATCCTTTGCCTACATGGACACTGGCAAGCTTTACAGAAGGGTTGCTCTTATAGTTGTGTCTAATGGGGGGAGTGTAGACAACGAATCGGACTGTTTAGAGGCAATTAAGAGTATTGATTTGTTAAATGATCAAGGGCAAAAGCTTTATTTGGAAGAAATCGGTTTAGCTGCTTCAAAGCTTGCTAGCATACCAATAGTAAGAAAAGAGTTGTTGGGATATCAGCGTTTTTTCTCTAAAAACCCCGGAAAAGGTTATTTGGGTGCCATCTTGGACGGTAGAGATATAGGAACAATTGTTTGTCCAGACGCTGATAAAAAGATATATGTAACTGCTGATTTTGAAGTAAGAGTAAATAGAAGGCTAAAAGAGTTGAAGGCTAAGGGAGAAAAGGTTATAGAGTCCGAAATTAACAAAGATATGTTAAATAGAGATAAAAGAGATTTTGAAAGGGCAATTTCTCCTTTAAAACCTGCACAGGATGCTTGGATACTTGATACTAGTCTCTTAAACACAAAAGAGGCTTTGAAGTTTGCATTAAATTATATTAGGTATGGCACAAGGTGATAATTAACTTATGTTTGGGTAAATGCTAATATCATTGAATTTATTGATGATTTAACAATATTATTGGCAGGAATAGATTTATTTTTGACCTGCAAGACCACTGGATACAACCAGTTGGCAATTTGTAAATATTAAGAAAGGTTTTTAACTTATGTCCGATTCTTCAGTTTCGACCAAACAAGAAGATTTTGCTTCTTTGTTAGAAGAGAGCTTTACAACAAATCAAGCAATTGAGGGTTCTGTCTTTAGGGGGACAGTAGTTAAGATGGATGGAGACTTTGCTCTTGTTGATGTTGGACTCAAATCAGAGGGAAGAGTTCCATTAAGGGAGTTTGGCAGAGGAAACGAAGATGCTCCTAAACTAGGTCAGGAAGTTGATGTATTTATTGAGAAATATGAAGATAAAGATGGGATTATTCTATTATCAAGAGATAAGGCTAGAAGAGAAGAGGCATGGGATAGCCTGGAAAAGCAGTTTGCCGATGAAGTTAAAGTTAAAGGAATAATTTTTGGAAAGGTTAAAGGTGGTTTCACTGTAGATTTAAATGGTGCGGTTGCCTTCTTGCCTGGAAGTCAGGTTGATATTCGTCCGATAAGGGATGGTAGTTTTCTCGTTGGTGAAGAACATGAATTAAAAATACTAAAAATGGACCGTGCAAGAGGGAATATTGTTGTATCAAGAAGAGCTGTATTAGAGGTTACCAGGGCAGAAGAGCGGGCTAAATTGATGGATGATTTAGCTGAAGGACAGGTCTTAGAAGGGGTTGTAAAAAATATTACAGATTATGGAGCTTTTGTTGATCTTGGAGGGGTAGATGGACTTCTTCATGTAACAGATATTTCTTGGAGAAGAATTAACCATCCATCTGAGGCGCTCACAGTTGGACAGCCAGTTAAAGTTCAAGTCATTAAATTTAATACAGAAACTCAGAGAATCTCTCTAGGAATGAAACAGTTAGAAGCAGATCCTTGGGAAACAGTAATAAATAAATACCCACCAGAAACAAAATTAACAGGCAGGGTGACCAATATAACTGACTATGGTGCTTTTGTAGAATTAGAGGAAGGTATCGAGGGATTAGTTCATGTCTCAGAAATGAGCTGGACAAAAAAGAACGTTCATCCAGGTAAGATAGTTTCTACAAGTCAAGAAGTTGAAGTAATGGTATTAGATGTTGATAGAGAGAAAAGAAGAATCTCTCTGGGTCTTAAACAATGCATTGAAAATCCATGGGACGCATTTAAGGAGAAATTTGAAATAAGTTCTATTGTTGAAGGAGAAATTCGAAATATAACTGAATTTGGGCTATTCGTTGGTTTAGACGGGGATATAGATGGGATGGTGCATCTTTCTGATTTGAGTTGGGAGAATGATGGAGAAAAAGAGGTAGAAAAATATAAAAAAGGTGACACAGTAAAAGCAAAAATACTTGATGTTGACTCTGATAAGGAGAGGGTTAGCCTTGGAATAAAACAGCTTAGTGAAGACCCTTTTGCAGAAGTTTCCAGTGCTTTGAAAAAGAACCAAGTTGTGACTTGTGTTATTAAAGAGGTTGCTGAGAATGGTTTGGAAGTTGTTGTTGGAGAAAAAGCTTTTGGTTTTATAAAAAGGGTTGACCTGGCGAAAGAACGTGCCGATCAACGTATGGATAGGTTTGCTTTGGGTGAAAAAGTTGATGCGAGAATTGTCTCAATTGACTCAAAAAACCGTAAGCTAAACTTATCAATTAAAGCACTTGAAGTTGCAGAGGAAAAGCAAGCCATGGCTGAGTTTGGATCTGCGGACTCTGGCGCTTCACTTGGTGATATTTTGGGTGAGGCTCTAAAGTTAAAAGATGATGAAAAAAATAAAACAGATCCCTAATTTATTATAGAGAGAGATATATAATTAAATATAGATATTTAAGATAATTAGCAATTTGCAGGGTTTTGGAGTTGTAAATGACTAGATCAGAGCTTATTTTAAAAATTTCACAGAAAAACCCACATCTTTTCAATAGAGATATTGAGGAAGTGGTAAACGCCATATTCGTTGAGATTTCTCAAGCCCTCTCTAGGGGGGATAGAATAGAGCTTAGAGGATTTGGTGCCTTTTCAATTAAGCATAGACGTTCAAGAATTGGTAGGAATCCAAGGACAGGAGAATCCGTGCATGTTGAGGAAAAAAAGATACCCTTCTTCAAGACAGGTAAGAAGTTACGTCAGCTTCTAAATTCAGAATCTGAACGAAATGATAACGAGATTATTTCTGAAATTAAAATCTAATCTTTTGTTAATTATGTTAAATATCAACACATGATTTTTTCCGCATAAATAGATAATACTAAAGCTCAGTGCGAGGATAATCTTTGAAAGTAAAAAAACCAAAGTTAGAAAATCCAATCTTTTGTGCCATTGATACTCCAGATTTGCAAAAAGCTTTATCGTGGGGCAATCTAATAAAGCTTAATGTTGGTGGATTAAAAGTTGGGCTTGAGTTTTTTTCCTCTAACGGACCTAAAGGGGTTTCAGATTTATCTAACTTAATTAAATTGCCTATATTTCTTGATCTTAAATTTCATGATATTCCAAATACAGTTTCGAAAGCAATTCAGGGTGTTTTGCCTTTAAGACCATTCATGCTTAATGTTCATGCAAGTGGAGGCATATCAATGATGCAGTCAGCCATTGATACAGTTAATGATTTTTCTATTAAAAATAATTCTAAAAGATCCCTCGTTCTAGGAGTTACACTTTTAACTAGTTTGGACAATAAGGATTTAAATGCTTTTGGTTTAGATATAAAGAGTCAAGATTATGTCCTAAAACTGGCTAGTTTGGTTAAAAAAGCAGGTCTGGATGGCGTGGTATGTTCTCCATTTGAGGTGGATATTATAAGAGCAGAGTGTGGTGATGATTTTATAATATTAACTCCTGGGGTTAGGCCAATGCAATCATCACTTGATGATCAAAAGAGAGTTTTGACTCCAAAAGCTGCTCTACAAAATGGTGCGGACTTTATTGTTATAGGAAGGCCAATTACTCAATCACCTGATCCAGAGAAATCGTCAAGAGATATTCTTAACGAAATAAAATAAAATAAGAGAAGTTAATATGTCTTTGTCAGTTAAAGTATGTGGTATTAGAGAATTAGAAGCATTAGAGGTCTCAGTTGACTGTGGAGTTGATTATTTAGGTTTTGTTTTTTTTTCAAAATCCCCAAGAAACATAAGTGCATCATTTTACTCAAAACTAGCTCGTATAGTTCCTAAAAAAGTTGCAAAAGTTGGTTTATTTGTTGACCCAGATGACCAGCTTATTGATGAAGTTTTATCCGAAGGCCAATTAGATTTTATTCAGCTTCATGGCAATGAAGCTCCTAGTAGGGTATTATCAATTAAAGAAAAATTTTCTTTGCCAATCATTAAGGCATTTCCAATAACTAATGAGCAAGATTTTGAGTGTTTGAAGCCTTACTATGATTATGTTGATAAATTCTTATTTGACTCAAGGCCTCCAAAAGAATCATCTAGGCCCGGTGGTAATGCAGTTGCCTTTGACTGGAGGTTAATGTCTCAATATTCTCTTCAAAAACCATGGCTCTTGGCTGGTGGGTTAAATTCAGGAAATTTAAGTGATGCCGTCAAGCAATCAGGATGTAAGCAAGTAGATGTTTCATCTGGTGTTGAGAGGAGTCTTGGTATTAAGGACCCTTATCTGATAAAAGCATTTATAGCCTTAGCTAAAACACTATCTTAACTTAGGTCTTTGAAATAATAACAATGGTTTTTTTGTTTATTATTGTATGTTAATTAATGTCCAATAAAAAAATTAGGAAATTTTAGAATGTTGAAAAATACTCAATTTTCTTTTGAAGATGGAAAAAATACTAGTCACTTTGGTCATTTTGGGGGCAGATATGTTGCAGAAACATTAATGCCATTAATACTAGAGGTAGAGAAAGCATATTTTAGTGCAAAAAAAGATTATGATTTTTTAAGAGAACTAAAAGGTTACTTATGTAATTATGCAGGTAGGCCAAGCCCTTTATATTTTGCTGAAAGATTAACTGATTACTTTGGCGGTGCTAAAATTTATTTTAAAAGAGACGAGCTTAACCACACTGGCTCACATAAAATAAATAACTGCCTGGGCCAAATACTACTTGCAAGAAGAATGGGTAAGAAAAGGATAATTGCTGAGACGGGAGCAGGTCAGCATGGAGTTGCAACTGCTACAGTTTGTGCCAGATTTGGTTTAGATTGTGAGATCTATATGGGGGCTAAAGATATTTCTAGGCAACAGCCTAATGTTTTTAGAATGAAACTTCTTGGTGCGAAAGTTCATGCTGTAGAGAATGGTTCTGCAACACTCAAGGAAGCAATGAATGAGGCTCTAAGGGATTGGGTAGCCAATGTGGATGATACATATTATCTCATTGGAACTGCGGCAGGACCTCACCCTTACCCTTCGATGGTTAGAGATTTTCAGTCAGTTATTGGTCAAGAATTAAAAGAGCAGATACTAAAAGAAGAAAGTCGATTACCTAACTATCTCATAGCTTGTGTTGGAGGTGGTTCGAATGCAATTGGTCTTTTTTATCCTTTTTTAGATGATAAAAAAGTAAAGTTGATAGGGGTTGAGGCGGCAGGAAAAGGTTTGGATACATTTGAGCATGCGGCTTCTATCTCAGGAGGGGTGCCTGGTATCCTGCATGGAAATTGCACTTATTTGCTTCAGGACAATGAAGGCCAAATTAGAGACGCACATTCAATTTCTGCCGGTCTTGACTACCCAGGAATTGGTCCAGAACATGCATGGCTCCATGAAACTAAAAGGGTGCAATATGTTTCCGCAAGTGATGAGGAAGCTCTCAAAGCTTTTCAGCTATGCTCAAGTTTAGAAGGTATAATTCCAGCTTTAGAACCTTCCCATGCATTATCTTACATTGGTAAATTAGCTCCCTCTGTCTCTAAAGATAGTATAATAGTAATGAATATGTGCGGCAGGGGTGATAAAGATATTTTTACTGTGGCTGATGCTTTAGATTATAAAATTTAGGTATATTTATGGGTAATAATGAATATGACAGAATAAAAGACAGATTTTTACTTTTAAAAAAAGAAAAGAGAAAGGGTCTCATACCGTTTATTACAGCATCAGATCCAAACATAGATGTTTTTGAGGAGATCCTTATTGGATTGCCTGGTTCAGGAGCAGATTTTATAGAGATAGGAATCCCATTTTCTGATCCCATGGCAGATGGGCCTTCTATTCAATTATCATCTAGAAGAGTTCTGCAAAAAAAATTCCGACTTAAAGAACTATTTCAATCAGTTTCAAAGTTAAGGAAGACTGACAATATAACTCCAGTGATTCTAATGGGTTATTATAACCCGATATTTACCTTTGGGATTAAAGAGTTTGTTTCTAGAGCTGTTAGAGCTGGCGTAGACGCTCTAATTGTTGTTGATCTCCCACCAGAGGAAGCAGATGAATTATATCAACATGCTATTAATGAGAATTTACATTTAATTTTTTTAATTGCACCAACAACAAACGAGCAGCGATTTTCAGTGATTCTTGAGAAAGCCTCGGGTTTTCTGTATTATGTTTCTATAAAAGGTATAACCGGTACTTCTTCAGCAAATATGACTGAAGTTAAAGAAAAGATAAATTTTATAAGAACAAAAACTTCTTTGCCAGTTGCTGTTGGTTTTGGAATTAAAAATGCAAAACAGGCTTATGAATTTGCAAAGTATTCAGATGTAGTTGTTGTAGGATCAGCTATAGTTGATATTATCTCAAAGAGCATAAAAGATGGTGAAAAAGATTTTACTTCTTTACCTTCAAAGGTTTTTAGTTTTGTACATACTTTATCTAAAGAGGTTTTAAGATCTGGTTCTTAATAAATATATTCTCAGGAGAATCTAAATGAATTGGCTTACTAATTTTGTTAGACCAAGAATAAAAAAATTACTTCAACCAAGAGAGGCTCCGGATAACCTTTGGTTAAAATGTCCTAACTGTAAAGAAATGATTTTTCACAGAGAACTAGAAAAAGCACTTCATGTATGTACAAGTTGTGGGCATCACATTAGATTAACTGCAAAACAGAGGTTAGAACTTCTTTTTGATAACAAAGAATGGACAGAGATACAATTACCTGATGTAACCATCGACCCAATAAAATTTAAAGATTTAAAAAAGTACTCAGACAGATTAAAGCTTGCACAAGAAAGAACTGGAATGAGGGATGCAGCAATTGTTGCTCATGGAAATATGGGTAAAATAAATGTTGTGGTTGCAGTTATTGATTTTAGTTTTTTAGGAGGATCGATGGGTGCAGCTGTTGGTGAGGCAATAGTTTCTGCAGCAGAGTTAGCAATTGTGCAAGAGTCCCCTCTTATCGTTATACCATCCTCTGGTGGTGCTAGAATGCAGGAGGGGGTTCTTTCTTTAATGCAAATGCCAAGAACAACTGTTGCTGTAAATAAATTACGCGAGAAAGGATATCCATATATAGTAATATTAACTGATCCCACAACAGGCGGTGTTACTGCCTCTTTTGCAATGTTGGGAGATATCCATATTGCAGAACCAGGAGCTGTTGTAGGTTTTGCCGGGGCAAGAGTTATTGAACAAACAATAAGAGAAACACTCCCAGAAGGATTTCAAAGGTCTGAGTACCTTTTAGAACATGGTATGGTTGATATTGTAGTGCATCGAAGTGAGCTTAAAGATAAAGTTGTTCAGCTTTTAAGTATGATAATGCAACCAGATCCAGCGGCCCCTATTCTTCCATTAAACAAAAATAGAAAAAGTAAGCTCTTTGATTCAATAAAAAGCTCAGAACATAATTCTAATTCAAATATAATCGATCCATCGATTCCAGATAAAAGTTTATTTGAAACAGATATAAATGATAATAAAAATTAAATATGGACAAGGATCCTGATTTTTTAATAAAAAAACTAGATAAAATAAGAGGACTGAATAAAAGTGGAATAGATTTAGGCTTATCTAGAGTTGAGAGTCTTCTGAAGGAATTAGGTGACCCACATAAGAAAATTCCTCCTGTCATTCATGTTGCAGGAACAAATGGTAAGGGTTCCGTAATAGCAATGTTAAGGTCCATTCTAGAGGAGTTAGATTTTACAACACATGTTTTTACATCTCCCCACTTAGTTTCCTATTGCGAGAGGATCAGGATCTCAGGAGAGATAATAAAACCTGACTATTTTTCTGATTTAATTGATATTATATCTCAAAAAAACAGCTCCGATGCGGTTACATTTTTTGAATTTATCACTGTTCTTGCATTTTTAGCATTTAGTAAAAATCCTGCCGACTTTGTTCTTCTGGAGACAGGCTTGGGTGGTAGATTAGATGCAACAAATGTCATAGAAAAACCCCTAATTACTATTATTACCAAAATAGGGATAGATCATCAGAAATTCCTTGGGGAGAAGATAGCTGAGATTGCTTATGAGAAAGCTGGAATCATGAAGAAAAATGTTACATGTTTAACAGCAAAGCAAGAGAAGGAAGCACTTATGGTTATTGAGCAGGTTTCCAAGAAATTAGATCTATCTTTAATTTATCCAGATAAGGATTGGTCTATTATAAGGGATGTTAAAGGATATATATACAGCGACCATAAGAGAATTCTTACTCTCCCTGAGCCATCACTTCCTGGCTCACATCAGATTGATAATATGGGTGTGAGTGTGGCTGCTATTTCATATTTAAATTTATATAAAGATGAGAAATCTCTCAGTAGAGCTCTCTTGTCAGTTGAATGGCCTGGCAGGTGTCAAAAAATTTATGGTGGCCCAATATATGATTTGCTAAATGATAATTGGGAGCTTTGGTTAGACGGTGGTCATAATTTAGATGCTGCAAAAGCGTTGAGTAAATGGATGGAGGATTATCCCTATAAGAATATTTTAATTTTTGGAATTGGAATTACTAAAGATGCGTCAGGTTTTCTGTCAATAATTTCTAGACACGCAAATATTATTCGAACAGTCAGTTTTAAAGATGGTTCATATAGTTTTAACCCAGAAGAATTGGCAAAATTAGCTCTTGAGAAAGGTTTTACAAACTCTGAAGCTAAAGACAGTGTTTATGAAGCTGCCAAGTCTCTTATTCCTTTAATGGATAATAAAAAAGGGAGAATAATAGTTTGTGGTTCTCTTTATCTAGTCGGGGAGGTCTTAGAAAAACATTTTTAACAATTTAGTCTTCTTTTGCATCTGATAGACAGCTTTCTATCCATGAAATTAGCTGACTCTTTGTAACACCCGATCCAACTTTAGTTCCAGATATTTCTCCACCCTTAAAGAGAATAAGTGTCGGTATTCCTCTAACTCCGTATTTGATTGGTGTGTCGGGATTATCATCAATATTTACTTTTGCGACGTTAATCTTTCCTTCAAGCTCCTTATCAAGTTCCTCTAGAGTTGGTGCTATACTTTTACACGGCCCACACCACTCCGCCCAGAAATCAACAAGTACTGGCAAATCAGCCGTAAGAACGTCTTTTTTAAAAGACTCATCGGTAACATTTTTCATCTAGAAAATTCCTCTGAAAGTAATGATATTATATTTTTCTCGCTAGTTTAAGAATGAGAAGTGGTTTGGTCAAGATTAATAGTTGTAAGTAATTTGTAAGCTATTGTAACTAAATAATAATTTTTAACTTTTCCATCTTGCAACAGTCTCTTTAATCGGGTTTGTAAACTTGTCATTATCAGAACAATATCTACTCCAATTTTTTTTAAGTTTATAGTACCATTTTATTTGAAGGTCAGCATCATCAATTAAAAATTCTCTTTTTGAGTATTTTTTTCCTTCTTTCATCCATATAACTGCTTTTGCATCCTGGTTAAGAAAATTGATAGCAAGCTTTTTTATAATGAATTTGAGAAAAACACCTCCTGGTACATTCCAGTACATAAAATGATGGACAGTTGTTTTAGAATTATCAATTGGTGTACATGCGGTTAATCCAGAGTAAAAATATTTATTGGTTGTTGTAATTTCATGGCGTATTCCCGGAAGAAAATAGCTTATTTTTGATTCAGGTTCACTTCCAAGAAAAAGTCTATAGGCTTTAGAATTTGACGAAACCTTATGTGTTTCAATTTTCCAACCATTTCTAATTGGCTTAAGAATTTTTTTCTTTTCTCTGGTATCTCTTTTTTTTCTCCATATCGAAGAAGTATGAACGAATGATCCGTGTGCTGGGTCCATTAAACCGGTTACAGCAAGGTCTATATTACAATCAAAAGTTTTTTTTACATAAAGTTTTAAAAAGAAATTTTTATTTTCAATCTTGGGAAAAGGTTCAACATTTTTATTGTAATCCATATAAATCCAGATAATTCCCATATATTCTTTTAGTGGGTATGATTTTACTTCAATATCATTTGCCTGCTGCGTATGGTTTTTCATTTGAGATGGAATTAAGGTGCATTTTCCTGAGGTATTAAAACGCCAACCATGATAGGGACACTCGATTTCTGACCCATCGAAGGTTCCCAAGGACAAAAGAGTCCCTCTATGTGGACAATTATCACTAATAGAGAAAAGCTCTCCCTGTTTAGACCTTCCGATTATAATTGGTTCCCCAAGGATAACTAATGATTTTATACATCCTGTTTCGATTTCATTTGATGAAGCAGCTACATACCATTGATTTCTTAAAAAGTTATCTTGTTTACTTTTATGCATATATTTTTTCTTCTAAGAAATACTCCCAGTATGAAAATAAAGTTTCATCTGGTATATTCATAATAGATGGATTTTTGGTCCATAAAAAAGAACATCTCAATTTTTTTAAAGGATATATTTCCTTCATAGCAAAATAGTAAATAGACATTTGCATCAGATATGAAGAATCAATATCATTAATTTTTTTTGGAATGATAGCATCAGTTTTATAATCAATAATTAATAATTCATTATTCATTATTACTAATCTATCTATTTGTCCATTAATTAATCTATTTTTTACTTTGAAAGAGAAAGGTACTTCTGGAATAGAGTTATGAGAAAACAAATACGAAAAATTACTTCCACAACATATTCTTAATATCTCATCTGTTATTTTTTCAATTTCTTTATCGCTTAGTCCAATATTTTCCTGTAATAAATATTTTTTACATATTTTTCTTTGATTTTTATTTATGTGAACAGGAATGATTTGTAAGAGTTTGTGAATGTACCTTCCTGAAGAAAACTTTTTATTTTTACCTTCTGCTTGTAAAGGTGACACTATTACATTGGAATTGGTTCCAATTTTTGACGGAGAGATTGGCTCATATATTGAATTATCAGGAATAGTCTCATTAAAATAAGCTGGAAGGTAGTCTTTAGCAGCCAAGTCTTGACTCTTATTGGTTTTTATTAATTGAGGGGCAGGTATTTCTCCGGAGATAAGTTCATCATTTTCTAATAATGGTAAGTCTTTAAGAGACTTACTTCCATGATCAAAAATATAAAGCTTTTCTCTTGCCCGTGTCGATGCAACATAAAGCAAACGATGATACTCTTCATTACTTTTAATTTTTTCTTTTTCTTTTAACTCATCCATATAATCAAATGAATTGTCTGCATTAGTTGGAGAAATAATAAATTTTTCTCTTTTTCTAAAACTTTCAGGAAAGTAAAACTGCTCTTGCTTTGTGCTATCGCTATCACTTTCTATTACCAGAAAGACTATTGGAAATTGGTCTCCCTTTACAGAATGTATTGTTCTCATGTTAATGGTGTTGTCATTTAATATATTTCCGGTTCTGTTTATTTGTGTTTCATTTTTTTCAAATTGATATATAAAACCTTCAAGTGATGCTGTATTAAGTTTTTCGTAATCTTTTATCTCTAAAAAGAAGTCTTTAATCATTTCATCTACCTGATTAGGATCTAATCTAGTCGAAAGTTTATTCTTTCCATTATGTTTATGAATCAGTGACTGATAAAAAAATGAAGGGCCCTTAGTTTTTATTTTAAGGATATTTTCCAGAAAATCGAATGCTTTTTTTATCTCTGGGGCATTATACTTACATTGATTTAAATTATCCCATAGAGACTTTTTTGTATCATATTTTATAAGGTTTAGAAGTGTATTATCATCAATATTTTCAATAAAGGGACCCTTGAGTAAAATTGAGAGATTAAAATCGTCTTCAGGAAGAAGATAGAATCGTCCTATGGATATTAGGTCTTTAATAACTATATCATGATTTAGTTGAATTTTATCATTAGCTGATACTTTAAGCCCACTCACAGTAATTTGATTTTTTATTTCATTCCATAGGTTAGATCTTTTTTTAAGGAGTATCGTTATATCACTTGCTTTAATTTCCTCGCCATTACTTAACCTGTCTGTCTCAATTAGCTTCTTTATAGCCTCAGTTATTTTATTTGCCATATTACCCAAGGAGCTTTTTCTTCTGACATATGGCTCTTTTGGATGTTTCCATGCTTTCCTATAATTTCTTTTTAATTTAGTAGATTCTTTTTTCTCAGAAGACCGATGAATCTTTACAATTCCATACCTGCCAATATGTGCTGGTTTATGTAGTATTTTATGCTTACCATTCTCATTTATGCCCGACAGTGCATTGGATAAGTAATCTACATACTCCAGAATGGCGGGAGAGGATCTGTAGTTTATTTCTAAAGTTTCTTCTATATATTTTTTATTTAATGACCCAAGTTTATTTTTAAAGTATATTTTCATTTTATCAAAATAATCTACTTCAACACCTTGAAAGCTGTAAATAGACTGTTTTCTGTCTCCCACAACAAATAAGCTAGTATTTTCTCTTTCTAGCATTTCATCTGCAAGTGCTTTAATGATTTCCCATTGCGGCGGTGAAGTGTCTTGAGCTTCATCTATAAGGATATGATTAAATCCACCATCGAGTTTATATTTTATCCAATGCGATTCTTCTTTTGAAGATAACAAATCCTTAGCTTTTCTAACAAGATCGTCAAAATCAACATAACCGTTATCGAATTTTAATTTTTGATAATATTCTGAAAAAATATTTAAAGCGGTTATTATGTTTGAATTAAATTTATATGAATCAATTTTTCTTTTCTTATGAATAACTTCCTTGAGTCTTATTGATTCAGTATATAAAATATCATAGATAGATTTATTTAAATTCTTTTTTAGATTCTCTCTAGTTTCCAGTTTTTTTGTTAAAAAAACGTCTACATAATTTTTGAAGATCTCGTATCGTTTTTTTTCAGAACTGTTTAGCCAGTTGATGATTTTTTCGCTGGACTTTTTTTGAGTTGCATTACCTTCCCCTAGGACATTACATAATAGATAGAGCCCTTTTTTATTAAATGATGAATCCTTACATTCGTTTTTCTCAATTATTTCTGATGTGTCTGAGTATTTGATATCGAACTCATCTGCTATAATTTCACGATTTACCTCTACACCTCCCAAGCGCTTTAATACTTCATAAACTTTAGAAGAATTAGATTTTTTAAGTGATGATACTATTTTCATGTCTGCAAATATTTCCTGAAGATCTTCTCTTTGTTTTTTATCTAGATCCTGCATCGCTAAATTAAAAGCATCTAGCTTAATTTTATCTTGTTCGACTTCATTTATTATTTCATAAAAAAGTGGAACTCTAGCCTCAAAAAGGAAACGCTTTAAAAGATTATTACAGAACGAGTGAATAGTTTGAATAGAGATCTTCTCAGATTTTTCTTGAACTTTAAAGAGAAGCATTCGGGCTTCTAAAACATCGTTTAAGGTTACTTTTCTGTCAAAATAGCTTTTGATTTCAGACCCTAAGTGCTTATCTTCAAGTTGATTCCACCTACTGAGGTCACCTAGTAACCTTTCATTAATTTCCTTTGCAGCTATATTAGAAAACGTAACACATAATATTTTTTTAGGATCTGTACCATTGAGAAGAAGTGCCTTTATTCTCTCTATTAGGCAGGTTGTTTTTCCAGTTCCTGCCGATGCATTCACCCATATTGAATTTTCTGGGTTTAATTTACAGTCTACAATCATGTATCTGTTTCCGTTTTTAGATTATGAATCCACTCGTCTATTCGTGATAGATGCTTACTCGTGTCGTACTTACCATTTTTTTTTTCATCTATTTGAAAAAAATAAGGCTTATCTTCAGAGATAAATCCGTCAATAAAGCTTTTAAAATTCTGGAAATATTCTTCTAAATTATCTATTTTTTTAGGGATGGAATTAAATCCATCTTTTTTACCATCCATTTTCCAGTATTCTAATTCTATTGAGGGGTGGCTATTTTTAGTAAGTTTAATTTCTTTAAAATCTTTATTCCCTGCAATAATGGCTAAAAGAGGGAGCTGAGGCTCATAACCATCCTCTATTTTATAGTTAGATGGTATACTCCCTGTTTTGTAATCAACTATTTTCAAAATATTATTATCTAATATATCTACTCTATCTGCTTTTCCACTAATTTCTAAATAATTAGAATTTAATTTTAATTTTATCTGACCTTCTATTTCAGTAAAAACTTGCTTTATATTTTCTTTATTCTTAAAGTTATAATTTATATATTCCCTCCCAATTCTTTGTATTCGAGGACTCCATAATAGCTTCTGCATATCAGATAAGTTTTCTTCTGATAAAATTTTTTCACTTAAATAGAAAAATTCTGAACTATTTTCATCTTTAGTTTTTTTAAAAGAAAAATACTTTTTCATAAAACAATCGAATATCCTATGAACAATAATCCCATATAATCTGTTCTCGCTCTCAATTCCAATTTTTTCAAGGGGGTGAAGATTTAATATATTTTTTACATAGAATTCATATGGGTTTCTTAACAGTAAGCCTACATCTGTTAGCTTTACAGATCTGGGTTTATATTTAAGGTCAACTATTGGTTGGGGTGGTAAAATTTTTATTTTTGTATTTTGCGCATAAAAAAGTTTGGACCATTTTTCTAAATTCTCAAATTTGATGGTTTTTTCCTTGGTATTTTTCTTCTCAGGCTTATAAATTTGTTTGATTCTGTAAGCCCATCTTGAAGGGGTTGGATTTTCTCTTCCTTTTTTTTTGGCTAACATTATAACTACTTCGTCTGACCCTAAGGCATGACAAAGGTCTAGTGCAGACAGTCCTATTTTATTTTCTACTTTAGGTAGACCAATTTTAGATCGCATTTCATGATTTAACCAGGGTCCGCTTTTAAGTTCTTCAGGCCATACACCCTCATGAAGTCCACCTATAATTACAATATTATGGTAAATAAGTCGTGCTTCAATAGGTGAGAGAATTCTTATTCGTTGATGATAGTCGAATGTATTTTGTTTTTTTTCCTCTCTAAGAAGTTGACTGAAAATACTTTTATAAGACTCAGGCTTAATTTCACCCATTTTTTCTGAGTTTTGAATTATTTCTGAAAGAAATATGGAGCATGTCTCACCAGTGTTTCCTGCCCAAATTCTATTGATGCCAAGTGAATTTTGACTACTTGCTAATCTTTCACTGCAA
Organism: uncultured Alphaproteobacteria bacterium; assembly: GCA_902575965.1. Lineage (GTDB taxonomy): Bacteria > Pseudomonadota > Alphaproteobacteria > Rhodospirillales > Rhodospirillaceae. The sequence goes on from CACGTM010000001.1 coordinate 174,440, forward strand.
GTGATGTGACTTCTTAAGATGTTTGAGAACGATACTTTTTTTTTGTGATTAAATGATGCTAATTCTGAAATAGAATCTAAAAAATACTGAAACCAATCAATTAACAGCTTATCTTCCTTGCCTTTC
>CACGTM010000002.1 GCA_902575965.1 uncultured Alphaproteobacteria bacterium
AGATTTAAATCTTCAGTTGGAGTTAATGGTTTAATAATTACCAAACTTGATGGATCCTCAAAAGGAGGAAGTTTAATTGGAATTACCGATAAGTTCCATCTACCTATTCATTATGTTGGTATAGGTGAAAAAATAGATCAAATAGAACCTTTTAATGCTAAAGAGTTCTCAAATAGCCTTTTAGAAATTTGATATAGCTAATTTTCCCAGAAAAAAGATGGAGGTTCTTTTTTAGGTGGGAAAGAGTTTCTTTTAGCTGTTTCGTTAAAATCATTCAGAGCCCATACAACGCTTGGGAAAGCTATTTCTTCCCATGGTATTTCTTTAAAACTGAAAAGTTTTGCATCAAGGCTTTCATAACCAGGGCTTAGGCTTTGAGATAGCATTTTAGCTCTAAAAACAATGTAAATTTGGGAGATCCTAGTTATGTTATATATCCCCAAGATACAATCAATTTGAACTCTCGCATTAGCTTCTTCCCAAGTTTCTCTTACTGCTCCTTCTTCAATAGTTTCTCCCGTTTCTAAAAAACCTGCTGGTATTGTCCAATAACCTTTTTGAGGTTGTATGGCTCTCTTAACAAGTAATATTTTGTCCTCCCAGGTAGAGACAGCCCCTACTACAACTTTTGGATTTAAGTAATTAACAAAACCACATTTTAAACAAACATCCCTCTCTCTATCATCGCCCTCAGGTACCTGCCTTACAAATGTATGACAATTTTTTAGCTTGCTGTGATCCATTAGTATAACCCTTAAGTGGACTGTAAATTATTCTATTAGAACAATTTATTATATTACATTAACAACATACCTAAGATTCTCCTGACTTTCCATGACACCTTTTAAATTTCTTTCCTGAGCCGCAGGGACAAATTTCATTTCTAGAAACCTTACCCCATGTTGATGAATCATTTGGATCTCGGTTATTTGGCAATATCCTGGGCATTGACCTTTGAAGTTTTACCTGATCGACCCTTTTTTGTCTTTCAACATCATTTGATATGAACTTTGAACTTTGAAGGCCCGTAGGCTTTAATTGATCTTCTGATGGCTCATTTCGAACTTCTACCCTTGAAAGTATCTCCGTTACACGTCCCCTTAAAGACCCAAGCATCTCCTGAAACATAACAAAAGATTCTTTTTGATACTCCAACAAGGGTTGTTTTTGAGCATATGCCCTTAGATTAATAGAGCCTCTAAGAAAATCTAATTGCTGTAAATGATCCCTCCAACCATTATCAATCATCTGAAGCACAAGACTTTTCTCAACTTTTTTCATTATTTCAGGACCTACATTATTCCTTTTTTCCTCCATTTTATCATCAGATAATTTGCAAAGCCTTTCATACACTTCTTGATTAGCTATACCCTCTTCAGAAAACCAATCAGAAAATGAAATATCTAAGCCTAGCATACGTAAACTTTCCTCATGAAGTAACTTAGAGTCCCATTCTTGGTGCATAGCTTTTGCAGGCATTGAAGAGGAAACCAAATCATCAATTGTTTCCTTTCTCATATCAACAATAAGATCAGAGATATCTTCCGAGGACATAACATCTTTTCGTTGATCAAAAATAACTTTCCTTTGGTCGTTCATAACATCATCATACTGCAAAAGATTTTTTCTTATATCAAAGTTTCTTGCTTCAACTTTTTCCTGCGCCTTTTCAATAGCTTTATTAATCCAGGGGTGAATAATTGCCTCTCCATGTTCCAAGCCAAGGCGCTTAAGCATACCATCCATTCTATCCGATCCAAATATTCTCATAAGGTCATCCTGTAGCGAAAGAAAGAATCTTGAAGAACCAGGGTCTCCTTGCCTACCAGAACGTCCCCTTAGCTGGTTATCAATTCTTCTGCTTTCATGTCTTTCAGTCCCTATGACAAAAAGGCCACCTGCCTCTATTGCCGTTTCCTTATCAACTTTAACTTTTAGAGCAATTTTCTCGCGTTCTTGCTGGGATAAGACTCTACCCTTATTTTTCTCCTCATTCTCAATTAATATTTCAACATTACCCCCAAGTTGAATATCTGTTCCGCGCCCAGCCATATTAGTTGCAATAGTTACTGCACCAGGAACACCTGCTTGGGCTATGATACTCGCTTCTTTTTCATGATACTTTGCATTTAAAACCTCAGTTTTAACTTTTAATTTTTTCTTAAGAAGTTTTGCAAGTTTCTCTGATTTTTCAATAGAGACAGTTCCAACTAAAACCGGTTGATTCTTACTGTTACATTCCTCGATCAACTCAACAATGGCCTCGTTTTTTTCATCTTCAGTTCTATAAACCTCATCATTAGCATCAATACGTACTTGTGGGAGATTGGATGGAACTGAAACGACCTCTAAAGCATAAATCTGTGCAAATTCTTCTGCCTCAGTCATTGCAGTTCCAGTCATACCAGCTAATTTAGGGTACATTCTAAAATAATTTTGATAAGTTATGCTTGCTAAAGTTTGATTCTCGTTTTGAACTGGTACATTTTCTTTTGCTTCTATTGCTTGATGTAACCCCTCAGACAGTCTCCTCCCTTCCATAACTCTTCCCGTAAACTCATCAATTAAATGAACTCTTTTATCTTTAACAAGATAGTGAACGTCATATTGAAATAAATGGTGAGCTCTAAGACCTTGATTTACATGGTGAATAAGAGAAATATTTTGCAGGTCATAAAGTTGTCCATCATTAAGAATCCCCTCCTTAAAAAGTAAACTTTCAGCATGCTCAGACCCTTCGTCTGTTAGTGCAACTGAACGAGCTTTCTCATCTATCTCATAGTCATCTTTATTAAGCATAGGAATTATCTTATCTACTTGATTATACAAGTCAGTCTTATCCTGTGATGGCCCTGAGATAATCAGAGGAGTTCTAGCTTCGTCGACTAAAATTGAGTCTACCTCATCAACAATTGCAAAAGAAAAGGGTCTTTGCACCATATCGTCAATCGTAAACTTCATGTTGTCTCTTAAGTAATCAAAACCATATTCATTATTTGTTCCATAAGTAACATCGCATCTATACGCATCTTTTCTATCTTGGTCAGACATGCCACCTTGAATACAGCCAACTGATAAGCCCAAAAAACTGTATATTTGCCCCATCCATTCAGCATCACGATTTGCCAAATAGTCATTAACAGTAATTACATGTACACCATTTCCTGTAAGTGCATTCAAATACACCGGAAGAGTTGCAACCAAGGTCTTTCCCTCTCCAGTACCCATTTCTGCAATTTGCCCCCTATGAAGTATTACGCCCCCCATGAGCTGAACATCATAATGTCGCTGGCCAAGAGTACGCTTCGATACCTCTCTTACGGTAGCAAAAGCATCGACAAGGACAGTGTCCAATGTTTCTCCATTAGATACTCTTGTTTTTAAATCTGATGTTCGAGACTGTAATGATGAGTTATCAAGCTTCTCAAGGTCTCTTTCCAGCTTGTTTACTTCATCAATAAGTGGGCGTAATTTTTTTATTATTTTATCATTACTGGTTCCAAATAATGTTTTGGAAAGGGCGCCTAGCATGGTTACCTCAAATTGTGTTATTAAACTCTAAATAAAACTTTTTTTGGGCTCAAAATAACCCAATTTAATTCATAATATTACGTTAAAGGTAATATATATGAAATTTAATATGAATCGAGGGCTTAATGCAAAAAGACTCACATATAAAAAAATTTAAAAGCTTTCCTAAACTTCCAAAAATTAATGGCTTTAGGTTATCTTCTTGTAATGCAAACATAAGATATGAGGGACGTCATGATCTCATGCTTGCTGAGTTTATTTCTGGCACTTCAGTTGGAGGTATTATGACCAGTTCACAGGTTATTGGAGCGCCCGTGAAATGGAATAAAAAAATAATTTCACATGGCAAAGCCCGAGCATTGGTTGTTAATTCTGGAATTGCAAATGTATTTACAGGAAAAGATGGTGATTTAGCTGTACTTAGAACTGCTAATAAAGTCTCAGAAGAACTAAATTGTAATTTAGATGAGGTTTTTATAGCGTCGACCGGCACAATTGGAGAATATTTAGATGATAGTAAAATTACCAATAAAATAGGTTGGCTTTTATCTAACCTAAAAAAAGATAATTGGGAAAATGCTGCAAATTCTATTCTAACAACTGATACTTTTCCAAAAGGTACTTCACAGTCTTGCCAAATTGACGGAACTGACGTTCAAATTGCGGGTATTGCAAAAGGATCAGGAATGATTGCGCCAGATATGGCTACAATGCTAGCCTTCATAATAACCGATGCAAATTTATCATCTAACTTAATACAAGAATTAATAAAAAATGGTAATGAAAAAAGTTTTGGATGCATTACTGTTGATAGCGACACTTCAACTTCAGATACCCTTTTAATGTTCTCAACAAATCAAGCAAATCACGAGAGAGTTTTTGATATAAATGACCCCAGATTAAAAGACTTTGCCTTAGCCCTCGATCAGGTCTTGATTGATTTAGCAAAAAAAATTGTAATAGACGGAGAGGGGGCAAAAAAATTTATTCAAATTAATACCAGAGGGGCTGTAAGCAATAGCTCTGCAAAAAAAATAGGGCTTAGCATAGCAAACTCTCCTCTTGTAAAGACAGCAATAGCAGGAGAAGATGCTAATTGGGGAAGGGTTGTGATGGCAATTGGAAAATCAGGAGAAAAAGTAGATGCTGGACAAATTAGTGTTTCATTTGGGAGTTTCCAACTAGCCTCAAAAGGAGAGAAAGTAAAAAAGATTGATGAGGTCAAAATAGCAGAGTATTTAAAAGGCGAGTTCATAGAAATATTTGTAAGTGTTGGAAATAACGATGGAGAATCTACAGTTTGGACCTGTGATCTCACTCGCGAATATATAGCAATTAATGCAGACTATAGAACATAACATGTTGTTAGTAGTTGCAGGTGTAATTATAAATAATAATAATAAAGTCTTAATAAGTAAAAGACCGGAAGGTAAACATCTAAGTAACTTATGGGAATTTCCCGGAGGGAAAATAAAAAAAGGTGAAACTCCAGAGAAAGCCCTAGAAAGAGAGCTAAAAGAAGAACTTGATATTTCCATTAATACAGACAAGTTAAAACCAATTACATTTGCATCCCACTCTTACAAAGAATTTCACCTACTGATGCCCCTTTTCTTATGTGAGCAATGGGGTGGCAATGTTAAGCCAATGGAAAATCAAGAAATTAGGTGGATAGAACCCGAGGCAATTATAAATTACCCAATGCCTCCTGCAGATAAGCCTCTAATTAAAAACCTAATAAATTGGTTGGAATACAATTATTCAATATTAAAAAAGGCAAGATGAAAATGAATAGAAATCTATCTGCTGCATTAATAGTAATTGGAAATGAGATTCTATCTGGTAGAACACAGGATTTAAATATAAAGTTTTTAGGTGGAGAACTTGGTAAAATAGGTATTTTCTTGAATGAGGTAAGAATAATTGCAGATAACGAAAATAAAATAATAAAAACTGTTCAAGAATTAAAAGATCGCCACAATTATGTTTTCACAACAGGAGGCATTGGGCCCACACATGATGACATCACTTCACTTTCAGTTGCCAAAGCATTTGGTGCTGAATTAGAACTGCATGAACCATCAGCAAAAAAGATGAGAGAGCACTACGGCAGTAATTTAAACGAAGCTAGACTAAAAATGGCGCATATTCCATCAGGAGCTTCCCCAATAGAAACAAAAATTACTTCTGCCCCTGGTTTTAAAATTGAAAATGTATTTGTTCTTGCAGGGGTTCCTATGATTGCAAAAGCAATGTTTGATGCTTTATTGCCAGAACTCTCAGTTGGGCCACCAATAATATCACGGTATATTGAAGCATTACTTGGGGAAGGAGATATCGCAAATCAACTTGAAAAAATACAAAATAAATTTCCGGATACTGATATTGGCAGTTATCCTTTTTTTCGAAAAGGCGAGATTGGTTTGAGTGTAGTAGCAAAAGGCACTAATCCTGAAAAGATTAATAATATTATTTATGAAGTAGAAAAGATAATTAAATCAAAAAACCGTAAGTACAAAATTGACGATGATGTTATTTAAAGGATACAATAACTGATAACGCAACTAAAATGTTGAAAAAACTAAGATAAATGTTTAGGAAAGAAAATATGCCCTCCTGGCGGAATTGGTAGACGCAACGGACTTAAAATCCGTTGTCCGAAAGGGCGTGCCGGTTCAAGTCCGGCGGAGGGCACCAATTAAGTATAAATCTTAAAACCGACCAATATTCTCTAGAAAAATATTACTACTCAATAAAAGAATTTTATTAAACTGGATAATTTAGATGAATAAAATAATTACAATTTTACTAGCCATGGTATTCATGATTAGCTGTGAGAGAGCAAAACCTGAAAATTCTTACCTAAACATACAGAAACTAGAAGATGATTCACTTAATTTTGTTTACCCGCCGAATGAAAATATGAGAAGACTTGCAGAATTTACATGTCATATGAGTGTATTGTTATTTCAAAAAGAAACTATCGAAGCTATTAAACAAAGTGATAAGTGGAGACTCTTTTCCCTTGAAGCAGGAAAAAGTAATTTTCAAAATCTAATAAAATTAAGTATTTTAGAAGAAAAAATAATTTGGCCAAACTTAAATATTCAAACCCCATTAGGAGAAAACAATAAAATAATTTTCCCAGAAACTCTCTCATCAAAGGAAGTTAAATACGACCGGCTTTTTTTGAAACGATCCGGCAAAAAAATTGAAATTCTACTTAATGATGATAGAGCAACATGCCTCTATCCCGTAGATACTTTCAGGCCTTGATGGCTCTAATTAATGAATATATGGCGCCCTTGTTTACCAAAAACAGATTTAAAGATATTAAACAAAGGCACCATTTATGATACTCAACAATTAGGCAGCTTTATTAGTAATTTTATGTTCTTGCAAAATCTTTATTGTCTTTGGTTGAAGTGCTTGAGGTATTTCACGTTTCAGAGAGATTTCCAAAAGACCGTTATGCATGTTAGCTCTAACAACCTCCATAAAATCAGCTAGTTGGAAAGATCTCTTAAAGCCTCGTCTAGATATTCCTCGATAAATAAATTTATTTACATCTGATTCTTTTTTCTTAATTGATTTAATAGTTAAAGTATTATTTTCTAATGTAACATCTAGTTCTTCTATTGAAAAACCTGCAAGAGCAAAAATTATCCTATATTCATTTTCGCTATCTTTGATAATGTTATGTGGTGGGTAAGTTAATCCTAAATCAGCATGACTAGAAGCGCCCTCTAAAATAGAATTTATTCTGTCAAAACCAACAGAAGTGCGAAATAATGTATTTAAATTAATATTTTGCATAATATCCTCCTAAAGCGATATTTAGTTAATAAAATTTCCTGTGAGCTTCAAAGCCTCACAAAATCGTAGCATAAAGCCCTGACGGCGCTTTACATCACTTGATATAGTTAAAGTTTTAGCTATTTCAACTGATTAAATGATTAAATAATTAATTTTCTTATTTAAAAGGCTGGGGCTTCATTTCCCTAGCGTAAACCTCATAGCTGGAAACGTTTGGAACTTTCCATTCAGTAGGAGCTTTAAAATAATCTGGGAAATTGTCTTTGGTATAAGCGTATATGTGCGGTGGCAGACTCTCTACCCCTTCACTCATTTTCCTAGTTATAGTTTTGTAGAAGAGATGCCCGCTTCTTTGTCCCATTAGCATCCACGGGAGCCATGGAGCAATTCTTTGCCATGAGCCAGTTACTTGTATTGATGTTTTCTCAGGATCAGTCAATTCTGATATTTTTGTATGTAATTGGATAGCCTCCATAACCTGGGTAATTGTGCCATGAGACTCTCTAGGCCACTTTTCTGGAAGTAATGTAGCTGGTACGGTTGTGTTAACACCAAAGTCTACTACTGCATTGTCTCCAATTAGCAACCATGGAAAAATAAAATCCTTAGTAACTTTTTTTGGCCCTATCATAAATGAATATGTAGGAGCCCATACTGAATTTACTGCATCATTATGTACGGGTACAACTCGCACCTTTTCATCAATAATAGGATTATGCCATTCCTCTAAAATCTCACCTGATTTTAAATCGGTATAATAAGCTACTTCTTTATGAAATTTCTGCCATTTGTAGTTACCTATTTGGTGAGTTCTAGTAACCCCAAATCCTTCATATCCAAACAAAGGTTCAAGTTTTGTATCTTGTCCCAAATAAGCAAGGACATCCCCTTTGAAGTAACCTAAGGTTTCAACTTCGGGTCGAGTGTCAGCCATTAGTTTACAAAATGCCAGTGTATTATGGGTTGGATCATTTGGGTCAAAAGCACCTGAGAAACCCAAATCCGTATTATAATTTTCAATCTTGTTTTTGACACTTGAAAAACTTTTTTGAGAAGCCAAGACAACCCCAAGCGAAGCACCAAGAAGACTTCTTCGATTTAACAGATACTTATCAATTGAAGAAATGATCATCTAATACACCTAACCTATTGTTTCACTTAGCACTTGAAAATGCTATATCATATTAGACTAAAGTATGGTCTTGTCATCATAATTTTTTAAAATAAATATGAAGTTAAGTAAATTAACGGCAATCTAAAGTTAATTTGATTTGGTAAGTAATTTAAAATGACGAATATCTTATTACCGATAATAAAAAAAATTACAGAACAAATAGATTTGTTTAATAGTAAAATAGGGACCTTGATATCATGGTTAACTCTTGGATGTGTAATCAACTGTTTTGTAGTTGTAATATTGAGATATGTATTTTCCATTGGCTTTCCATGGATGCAAGAACTGTATGTATGGCAACATTCAATAATTTTTCTTGGGGGCGCGGGGTTTACATTTTTACATAATAGTCATGTTAATGTTGATATTATTTATTCCAAATTTAAACTAAAAACTAAATGTTACATTGATATTTTAGGTACTTTGTTTTTCCTTTTCCCTTGGGTCATTATTATTGCATATTCCTCCTCTTCCTTTATTAGCTCCTCATGGAGAATCTATGAACCTTCCTCTCAAACGAATGGAATGCCCGGGCTTTTCTTACTTAAGTCAATGATTTGGTTTTTTTGTTTAATTATCTTCCTTCAAGGCTTGTCACTGATTTGTAAAAGAGTTTTAGTGTTATTTAATTTTTCAGAAAAAGATTTAAACAATCACCCTTTGTATAGTTCGGAAGATTAATGATAGGACCAACAATTGCCCTACTAATGTTTCCTGCTGCAATAGTCTCTGTTTTAATCGGATACCCAGTTGCGTTTACTCTTGCAGGTATTTCACTAATCTTTGCATGTATCGGTTATTTTCTTGGCGTCTTTGATCCATCGCTTTTATCTGCACTTCCGGTTAGATATTTCGGAATAATGACAAATGAAGTGCTTGTAGCTGTTCCACTTTTTGTATTTATGGGGGTAATGCTCGAAAGATCAAAAATATCTGAGGAACTCCTCACAACCATGAGTGAATTACTTGGAGGTATAAGAGGAGGATTAGGTATCTCAGTTATAATTGTAGGTGCGCTGATTGCTGCTTCAACTGGTATCGTTGGGGCTACAGTTGTTACCATGGGCTTGTTAAGTCTTCCTGTCATGACAAAAGCTGGTTATAGCCCAAGCTTATCCTCCGGAACAATTTGTGCTTCAGGCACACTAGGACAAATAATACCTCCTTCAACAGTATTAATATTCATGGCTGAAATACTTCAAGGCGCAAATCAAAAGGCCCAGTTGGAGATGGGTAATTTTTCACCTGAACCACTATCAGTTGGACAGCTATTTGCAGGAGCAATGATACCTGGGCTAATTTTAGTGGGACTTTACATTGCTTGGGTAATTTCCATTGCAATAATTAAACCAGAAACATGCCCACCTCTTAAACTATCAAGTCGGCAGAAAAATGAGTTACCCAAAAAAGTCGTTTTTGCTCTATTCCCTCCCTTACTGCTAATAGTTTTAGTTTTAGGATCTATACTAACAGGCTTAGCAACACCAACAGAATCGGCCTCCGTTGGAGCAATTGGCGCAATACTTTTAGCTGGGATTAAAAACAAGCTCACACTAGAGAATCTCAGAGAAGTTATGAGGTCCACACTATTAATCAACTCAATGGTATTTATTATTTTACTGGGCGCTTCTGTATTTAGTCTTGTATTTAGAGGACTTAATGGTGAAGACTTAGTTTATGAGCTATTATCAAATGTCCCAGGAGGCAAAGAAGGGGCGTTACTTGTAGTTATGCTAACAGTTTTCTTCCTCGGATTTTTTCTTGATACATTTGAGATAATTTTTATAACCGTTCCTATTGCTGCACCTGTTCTAATTAGGCTTGGGATAGACCCAATTTACCTCGGTGTCTTAATTGGGATGAATCTACAAACAAGTTTTCTAACCCCACCTTTTGGGTTCTCTTTGTTTTATCTTCGTGGGGTAGCTAATAAACTTTTGAAAACAGCAGAAATATATAAAGGAGTCCTTCCTTTTGTAGCACTCCAGATATTAGGAATTATTATCGTCTTTAATTTTCCATCAATTGCAACATGGTTGCCGGATATTTTATTTGGGAACAACTTAGAAATTAATTCACTTAACCTAACCGAAGATATAAATATTAATAATAATGATGAAATTGGAGCCTTAGATAACTTTAGAAGTTTATTCAACTCCAACAATGATAGGTTGGTTTTTCCCTTAGATAAATTTAAAAATATTTTTGATTAAATATTTTTCTACTCATATTTTTAATTTAAAGTCAAAAGGCAATCGCCTTGCATTTAGATACGCCTGTTCACTAATTCGCGTCCAAGGTATAACCTCTTTTCTAAATTTTAAAAAATCCTGAACAATTTCCCTTACAATATAAGACCCATTTTCATATACCTCGTTAAGAACTTCATTAGCAGCCTTACCACATTCCAAAAGTATTTCCTCTGGGAGGGCCATCACTTTTACTCCATGCTTTTCCACTAATGTTTTTAAAGCAGGTCCTGATCGTGCATTATACTCAGCAAGCATATCATGATTTGTAGCCTCTGCGACCGTCTTAATTAAAGAGCGTAAATCATTATCCAAACTCTGCCATGCTTTTTCATTTACTGTTAACTGCAGTGCTGCGCCTGGCTCATGATACCCATATGAGTAGTAATATTTACAAACCTGATAGAAGCCCAAGGACAAATCATTATAGGGGCCAACCCATTCAGCACCATCAATCGTTCCAGACTGTAAGGCAGTGAACAATTCCCCTCCTGGAAGAATAACTGGTACTGCACCTAATTTCTTCAGTATCTTCCCTTGATTACCTGGAGCCCTAAACTTTAGCCCCTTAAAGTCCTCAAGGGATTTAATTTCCTTTCGGAACCAGCCAAGCATTTGTGTACCAGTATTACCGGCTAAAAAACCTCTAATCCCAAATGGCTTATAAAGTTCATCCCACAATTTTTGTCCATTGCCATATTTTACCCATGCTTGGATTTCATTTGCCGTTAGGCCCCATGGGAATGAGGTGAAAAATGCACTTCCTTCAGTCTTACCAAGATGATAGTAGGATGCATCATGCCCCATTTGCGCAGTTCCATCAGCAACCGCATCAAAAACTCCTAAAGCAGGCACCAGCTCTCCAGCAGAGTAAACCTTAATAATTAGCCTTCCTCCAGATAATTTTGTAATTGTTTCAGCTAATCTCTCAGCTCCAGTTCCAAGGCCAGGAAGTCCTTTTGGCCAACTTGTGACCATTCTCCATTCATATCTGTTTTTAGCAATAGCGGGAAACGATGCACCTATAACTGGAACTACACCTGCTGTTTTTAGCGATTTCTTTAGAAATGATCTTCTTTTCATAATTCATTCTTTATTAAATGGCCTAAGATTTATGGAGTCTTTTAAAACCTGCCTCTAAGTCATTAATTAAATCTTCTGGGTCCTCAAGGCCAACATGTATTCTAATGCCAGGTTCGTTGAATTTCCAGTTTGTTGCAGTTCTTGACTTTGATGGATAGGAAGCACAAATCAAACTTTCATAACCTCCCCAAGAAAAACCAAGAGAAAAATATTTCATTCCATTTATCATCCTATTAACTGCATTTTCTTTTACATTTTTTAAAGCGAAAGACATCAAGCCCCCTGCACCTAAAAAATCTCTTTTCCAGATTTTATTTCCTGGATCATCTTTTAATGGGGGGTAAAAAACTTTCTCAATCTCCTCTCGAGATGAAAGCCACTCTGCTATTATGAGTGCATTTTCTTGATGTTTTTGCATTCTAACACTAAGTGTCCTTAATCCTCTTGTTGCCAAGTAAACGTCATCTGGAGAAGCAGAAACACCAAGTAATTGTCTTGTGTGCCAAAGTTTTGGGAAATGTTTTTCCACAGAAGTTATACTTCCCAACATTACATCAGAATGCCCAACCACATACTTGGTACATGACCCGATAGATAGATCCACTCCATGCATCAAAGGTTTATAATAGAGGGGAGAAGCCCATGTATTATCAATCATCGTTACAATTTCTTGATTCTTATTAGATTTTATAGCCTTGCAGATACCTGGAACATCTTGAATTTCAAAAGTATGTGAGCCTGGACTTTCCATAAAAACGACTTTTGTAGATGATCTAATGAGCTCAGATATTTTCTCACCAATTAATGGATCATAATAAGTTGTTTCAATGCCATATTTCCTCAGAACCTTGTCGCAAAAATGACGCGTTGGCTCATAGACAGTGTCAGTTACAAGTAAGTGATCACCTTTTTTCAAAAATGAAAATAATGAAGTTGTTACAGCGGCTAAACCAGATGATGTAAGCACTGTGTCATAACCATTTTCTAATTCAGTCAGTGCTCTCTCAAGAGACCATGATGTAGGGTTTCCTTTTCTACCGTAGAAAGGAACCTTTTTGAACACTCCAGGAGAATCAGAGGATTTTCCGTAAGCGTCCTCAAAAGCTTTTTCAACCTCATCTGTATCTTTAAACAGTATCGTTGAGGCTCTATAAACTGGAGTATTTACAGTCCGGTGAATAGAAACATCTTCTTTACCAGAATGAACAACTTTGGTGCTATCTCTTGAAGGTTTATTTACTTTTGAGCTGTTCATTTCCTAGGCATTAAAAAAATTACAAACCATTATGTTCTATTCTAAAGTAAGCCTTTATTCAATTTTTATAATTATTAAAATTTTAGTGTCGAATCATGATTCGAATTGTAATATTTCTAATTTTAAACACCGCTTGAATACAATACGTTTCGCGATAATATTCTTAAATATCTGTTAAATAGTAACTGCTGCAAAAAGTTATATAAGAATTATACATAGTTTTGTTGCATTTTTATCACAGGCTATGTTGTTCTTGTAAATTGTTTGCTAAATGGTTTTTAATAAGGTTTTTTCCCACTCAATTTTCAATTAGTTTAGTCATTAGACTAGGGTAATAGTTCCCAAAGTCTAACTATAACTATACTTAAAATTTACAATAAAAAATTATAGAGTCTTATCAACTTATTATAATTTTAAAAGAGGGGGTTTCATGAAAACCAGGTTAAATATATTAAAATTTTTTACAGCCACCTTTGTGGCTTTAATCGCAATACCTCTATCATCAATTGCGCAAATTTCACTCGAGGAGATTGTTGTTACTGCTCGTAAAAGATCAGAGAGTCTTCTTGAGATACCCGTAGCTATTACAGCTTTTAGCTCAGCACAAATGGAAGCTATTGGTGCTCCAAACCTTGTAGACCTTGCTAAGTTCACTCCTGGTCTTCAGTTTAATGAGCAAGCAGTTTCAGAACCAGGACGGGTATACACTGCTATAAGATTTCGTGGGTTAGGCTCAGAAATTAAAGAACCCTTTGGTCAAATTGGTTCTGCTTTTCTTGATGGAATTTATATGCCTGGTGGTGTTTCAAGTTTAGGTAACGAGAACTTTGAGAGAATTGAGGTTGTTAAAGGTCCTTCATCAGCTTGGCTGGGAAGATCAACATTTGCAGGAGCTGTTAACTTCATTACAAAAACACCAAATCTCAATGAGTTCAAAGGAAGAATTTCATCAAAATTAGGTGAAGACGGACTTTATGATATGACATTTGGTCATGAAGGGCCTCTAGTAGAAGATAAAGTTGCTTATCGAGTATTTGTCAGGGGTTATGGAACTGACGGTCAATATTCAAGCTCTGACGGAAACAGGCTTGGTGAACAACGTACAGATACTGCAATGCTTACACTCTACTCGGAGCCAACAGAGTCTCTGTCAATTAAAGTTCATGGAATTTATACTGAAGATAAAGACAGTGGCCCAGCTCAAGCATTCATGAGTGGTCCTCTAGGATTAAGAGGTAACAACACAACAAATGTTACAAATTGTCTAGCTACTAGAACTGCAGGTCAAACCAGAGCAAACGGTCAACCACTAACAGACTTTATTTGTGGTGAAATTCCAAAAAGATTAGATCTTGTAGACTCAAGTACATCTATTTCATCAGATCTTATAAGATTCTGGAATGAAATTGTTCCTCCATTTCCTGGTGCACCATACATAGATATGGTTGGGTTAAGAAGAGAGCAAACAAGACTATCTTTTGACTTAAACTATGATCTTAATGCAACTGGTTTCTTTGAAGGTTCAAGCATTTCTGTACTTGCTGGATACGGTAAAGAAAACTCAGTTTTTATTCGTGATTTTGACTTAACTCCTGTAGACAACTGGCTTTCTAGAGATCCATCTCAAAACAAAGTTAAACAGTTTGAAGTTAGAATTAATTCTGGTGAAGACCAAGATTTAAACTGGATGTTAGGTGCAAGTATTTTTGATGGATCCTTCCAAGCTACATTCCAAGGCGGTGAAGTTGCTGTTGGTCACGACGGAGGACTAGCTGCAGTAATTCCTGCATTTGATATGGATAACTTCCTAGGAAACCCTGTTGATGGTATTTGTCCTTGTGCATTTCCTCCACTTACAATTGGACCAGAAACTGGTGGTTTAACCAAAGGTATATTTGGAACTATAGGGTATCAAATTTCAGAAGAATTTTCATTTGACTTTGAATGGCGGTATCAAGAAGATGAAATTACTGTGCTTCTTCCTGGTGCAACAGACCTCAGTGGCTTTCCAGCTCCAGTTCAAGCATTTGGAACAGGTAATGGAGGGGAATTGGGTCAGAAGTTTAATAAATTTCTTCCTCGTGTAACCCTACAGTATCAGCCAAATGATGTATCTAACTATTGGGCAACTTTCTCTCGGGGTAACACACCTGGTTACTTTAACGGAGATATCGTAAACAGGGTGGCAAGTGATATTGCGCTAATTCAAGCTCAAGTCGCAACCTCTGTGTTCGTTGAGGAAGAGCAACTTGATAACTATGAAATTGGTTGGAAACAACAATTAATGGATAATCGCGTTAATTTCTCATTGGTTGCTTATTACATGGAATGGAAAAATCAGAAAACTAGAACAGGCGCAACAATTGATCGTCCTGATGGTTCTCAGATTGCTGCCAACCTAACAATAAGTGGATTCAGCACTGAATTCAAAGGAATTGAATTTGAAGGTTCTGCCGCAGCTACAGAAAATCTCACAATTGACTGGGGTTTAAACTGGGCAGACGCAGAATTTAAGAACTTGGAGTGCGGATTTACAGATGACTATCAGCCACCTAATGCTCAAGGTCAACTAATCTGTACTGGAAACAGACCTGTTCAATTCCCAGAATGGAGCGGTTCACTTGCAGGAACATATGTTGGTGAAATCAATGATGTTTGGAATTACTTTGTTCGTTGGGATGTGTCATACACAGGTAAAAGATATGCTGATGAAGCAAATTTTGCTTATGTAGGAGACCAATGGTTATCAAGCCTTAGAGTTGGGTTTACAGATGAAGACCTTCGCGTTGAAGCTTTTGTAACCAACCTATTTAATGATAAAACATGGACTTCTGGTGGAAGATGGACTGACTTTTCTGCTGATCGTGGAGGGCTGTTCCCATTTGAATTTACAGCTCAACAAGGTATTGCTTTAGGTGCACCAACTCTTCGTCAAGTAGGTGTGCGTGCGTCCTATAACTTCTAGTAAATATATAATAGAATCATAAACTATATGCCCCGGTTTATAACCGGGGCATTTTTTTAAGAAATTGCTATTTATGCGATTTACACTAAAAACTATATTATTTTTTTTTCTTATAATTAAAAACGCATTTTGCGAGAATCAGATCATTAGAATTGGAACTACTGCTGTTGCTCCAAGTTTAGGCAACCCCTACAAGTATACTGGTCACCCTCACTTATATACTTTTTCGGCTACCTTTGATGGCTTAACACGTTTTGATGAGGAAGGAAAATTAAACCCATGGTTAGCCATTAGTTGGGAAAATAAAACACCCCTTACGTGGGAAATAACATTAAGAAATAATGTCTTTTTTTCTAGTGGTCGCTCTTTTAATTCGGATGCTGTTATTGCTGTGATTAAATATCTTCTAAGTGCAGAAGGAGTCACAGAACCAGTTGCAACACAATTCTCATTTATCCGCGATGCCGAAAAAGTTGATGATTATAAACTTCGAATTCATACTCATATGCCATCACCATTTCTACCTAGGACACTTCCTCTTCTTCATATAGTTGACCCTAATCAATGGGAAACTTTAGGTCCATTGGGCTTCTCACGTATGCCAATAGGAACTGGACCATTTCAACCAGTAAAATATTTAAATAATAAAATAATCCTCAAAGCATTTAAAGGTTCATGGCGTAAACCAAAAGTTGAAAGCATTGAAATTATAGCTGTACCCGATGCATATACACGCACATTGGGACTTATCTCAGATCAATTGGATATTGCTTTAAGTATTGGCCCGGATGAAATTAGATTCATAGAGAACTCAGGTGGTTTGGGCGTTGCCTGGCTATCAGCAGATTTATGGTCAATTAATTTTCATCATAATAAAGGCACACCAATAGATAATTTATACGTTAGAGAAGCACTAAACCTTGCAATTAATAGAGAAGAACTTATTAATGGCCTGTTAAATGGTGTTCCTGATATACCCTCTCAACCCGCGCCCAGAAACGCCTATGGATTTAACGAAAAACTTAAACCTATCAAATATGATCCAGAGAGGGCTAAAATCTTGCTAGCAAATGCTGGTTTTCCAAATGGCTTTTCCTTTGTACTGGAGGGTGCAATTGGAGTTGGGGCTAATGACGCTGCAATGTACCAAAAGGTTGCGCAAGATCTCTCAGCTATTGGTGTTGAAATGAAGATTCAATCAATACCTGTGAGCCAATTGATTAGAAATGTGATTGAAGGAGGTTGGGAAGGAGATGCTTTTGGTCTTAATTACACTTCACTGCCCACACTAGATGTTCTGAAATCAATGAGAAATCATTCATGTTTATGGCCTAAAGCTTGGTACTGCAACGAGAAAATTATGCCTTATATTAATGAGGCCAGAGTAACATTTGATAAAAAAAAGAGTCTCGATCTGAGACATAAAATTATGAAATTCTACCGTAACCAGTGGGTTTCTATTTTTCTATATCAGGCAGTGAGGTTTGCTGGCATTAAGCAAAACTTAAAAGGATTTTCTGAAATTCATAATTTTATACCGTATGAGGACATGTACTTCATTAAGCAATAATGATTGAAATTATATAAGTGGGTTACCAAAATTATCAAGTAATCCTTTTTTCTTCAGCATTGAAAAAGTTGATATGAAAAGGTCCGATGTAAATTTTCTTTCAGCCAACTCAAGCCAATTCTGTTCAACGAATGACTCTCTAGCATTTAAGCCAAAGTGTACTTCCCATGCTATCCCAAGAAGTGAGGCACAACATTCCTCTAGTTCAATGAGGTTATTATCAATACATTTCATTTTATTTGCTACACGTGAATAACCGGTTTCAGGACTTGCGCCAAGACCAAAATCTGGCAGTCGTCTCCTTGACGGTGACGCCAGTTGCCAATGAGCTATATCATGAAGTACAACAGAAGTGTCTGTATCAACTGCCATAACTCTACCATCCCAACTAAAGTAAGATGAAGGAGCAATCATACAAGTTTTAATTCCTAATTTGTGAGCAAGAAGTATCGCATCATCCAACCGATTATGCTTGTATGAATCTATGTCAAATTCTTTTGAATTTATCTCGATAACTTTGCGAAAAAAAAAATAGGCCTCTTTATTTTCTGAGATATTTTTTTTTAATTGGTATAAGCCTCTGTCGTTAACCATTAAAAAATTATGTATTATGTGCCTAAGAGCTTTTCTAACTTAGCTGCAGCCGTTTCTGGCCTGATTTTTTCTACTGCAGCCATTTCGTTAACAAGCCTCTCAAGTGCTTGCTCATAAATCTGTCTCTCTGAATAGGACTGTTCTGGCTGACTGTCCCCTCTGTAAAGATCTCTAACTACTTCAGCAATTGAGATAGGGTCACCTGAATTGATTTTAGCTTCATATTCCTGAGCTCTTCGACTCCACATGGTTCTTTTAACCTTAGCTCTACCTTGAAGGGTAGTGATTGCCTGATCTATAACTTTTCTAGTAGATAGCTTTCTTAAGCCAGAATTAATTACTTTATTAACTGGAACACGAAGAATCATTCTGTCACGTTCGAATCGAACAACAAAAAGTTCAATTTCCTCACCTCCAATTCTTTGTGCTTCAACATCAATCACTTGACCTACTCCATGAGTAGGGTAGACAACAAAATCACCAGATGTAAAAAAAGCGTCCTTACTATCATTAGGCTTACTAGTTTTCTTTATATTCTTTTCAACCATAAATACTCCCAACATAAGGAAAAATTAAAAAATGACCGTATAAAAGTAAAAAACGATGTTTATATAGGTGCTCAATATCAATTCAAAACACAAACAAATTACTTAACCCCAAAAGATCTTTTTTAGTTGGGAAAAATTAAGATTCATTAAATTTGATGGTTCAGACTAGTAGAATTTCAAAACATGACTATTATAACATTTTTTCAGCATAAAATATACAACAAAGGAAAAATAAAAATACACAAAAATAAATTAGATTGACTCCCCTGGTTTTTCACTAAATAAATCTTTTTTATTTTCCTTCCCATTCCAGGATTCGCTATCCGCTGGTGGTTCTCCTTTTATTGTAATATTTGGCCAAAGACCAGAGTATTTTGCATTCACTTCAATCCAGTGTAATTCGCTATCAGAATCGGGAAAAATGGCTTCTGCAGGGCATTCAGGCTCACACACGCCACAATCTATGCACTCATCAGGGTGAATTACAAGCATATTCTCCCCCTCATAAAAACAATCTACAGGACAAACCTCGACGCAATCCATAAATTTACATTTGATGCAATTTTCACTAACTATGTATGGCATTTAATCTCTCTCAAATTGTATCTATGATGATATCAATCTATATCTAAGCCAAGATGACTTATAGCATTTTTTCTTGCAGTACCACAATCAATGTCGTCTATATATAATAATCCACTTGCTCTTCTAATTAAGCTTGCCTCAAAGTCATCGAGTTTCCCATCTGCGTAAGTAATTTCCCACATCATTTGTATGATTTCTAGACGCTCTTGGTATTCCATACTATCTCTGAGAGTCTTTGAGAAACCATATAATTGTGATGATTTTTTAACGACTTGTTCTGTTTCTTCAATTAAGTCTTCAATTAATTCATCATTAAAAGAGAATAAATCATATAGTACTGACTTTATGTGCTTTTTCTCAATATCAGAGAATTCTCCATCTGCCATGGCGGCTTCAATTAACAGAGATGAAACTGCTTTTTCTAATACAAGTTTATTAGGGGAGCTATCAAGGATTTCATTTGGTTTTGAAAAAATATTTTTTAAATTTCCTAACATTTTATTCCATAATTAAGTTTAATCAATTACAAATACAATAAATCGATAATCAGTAAATTAATTGTAGTATTGTTTATACATACTTTTAATTAATATTGAATTTTATTTTCCTTTTAAAAGTAAGAATAAGTTTTTCTAATTAACCCCTTTAATGGAAAATTAGACTGATACATCTTTTCGGCCTCTTTTGCAGAAAGCCTTCTCTTGGCTAAAGATAAAACCTTAATTACAAAAGTTTTACCAAGATAGTTTATTGTTATAGAGTCACCAATCCTTACAGATTTATTTGGCTTATTTACTAAAACAGAATTAATTTTTATGCAACCCTGCTGACACAAACTTTGCGCAAAAGATCTTGTCTTGCAAATTCTAGAAAACCAAATCCACTTATCTAACCTTAATGCACCATTCATAAATTGAGCAATCCCTTTAGCTTATAAAATGCCTTATCGCTATTGGGGGTAATAATTTCGGGATTTATTTTTATTTTCTTGCTTCTTCTTATCTTAGGGTCGATAGAAATCAAACCGTCATTGATTCTTATATTTACACCTAAACCTTTTAGAATGTATATACCTTGTTCCATACCAACACCTAAAAGCGATAACTTTTCATTCAATAGTTTATATTCCTTAGAGCGTAAAATATTTCTTAATTCCTTTAAAAAACGTTCAACCATGTCTACACGATATGCAAAGTCATTTACTACCCAATAACCACATGCGTAATAAAACTTATTACTTACTCCTTCCTCAATACTAAAAGACACTCTTCCCGAGGGAGGTAATTTAGTTTTGATTGGACTAGAATTAAAAACTTTCCAAAGGATTGCCCTCATTTTAATTTGATCACTTTTGAGTAGTTGAGGCATATAAATAAATTTCGTACCCAATCTAATTTTCATTGAAGCTAGGATTTTCCTATCATTTTTATTTAAACAAGGTAATTGCGAAAGAGTCTCTTCATTACTGAATGAACCGGCATTCTCTAATAACTGAAA
Source organism: uncultured Alphaproteobacteria bacterium (assembly GCA_902575965.1). Classification (GTDB taxonomy): domain Bacteria; phylum Pseudomonadota; class Alphaproteobacteria; order Rhodospirillales; family Rhodospirillaceae. Next base: position 20,868 of record CACGTM010000002.1, read on the forward strand.
TACAATCCCTCTAACTAAACCAGAACAATCAAAATTCTGAAGGCTAATCAAGGGTGATAAAATATTTTTAATTAGTACATTGATCCACCTACTTATATAATCATAAATTTTTTTCTTAATTTTTTTATTACATAGTTCATCACATAGTATTATTATGACAGGCTCCAATATGCTTGGCCCACTTGACAGTCTTGCAATTTTTTCCTTATTCCATAGTATATTTCCGCAATCATCTAAACCAAGGAATTCATAACCGCTCGAAATTATTTTATTAATTCTGCTTTCAAGCTCATAGGAAAGAACATTGTTAGATACACTTCGTATAATTTTATTTGACTTTTGGTAAGTATTATCTGGAGTAAATGATAATCCTATTATACTTCCAATAGAATGACCGTCGACAATTAACTTGCTTTCATCATTTATCCTCGTATTTATAATCTCATTCTTCTTTAATTTCTTTGAAAAACTTGCAGTTCTTCGGTCTATAAATTTTTGTGTTAACTTTTCATTAAGAATATCAGATAATTTATCTTCAATTTGTTTTGTTTTTTCTTGCCAATACTTTTCTGATTCAACCCAACCGGTTCTATTTGCCAAATAAGTCCAAATTCTTATAGCAGCAATTTTATCCATTAAGAGGTGAATATCTCCATTTATTTTTTCAAGTTTTGATACATGAATTTTTATCCAATCCTCCGAAAGTATTTTTTTTTCACCCGTTAGTTGTTTAAAGACATTTACTAAGAATGCAGCGTGAACCTCCGGTAAGAGCTTTCTAAAATCAGGAACTTGAGCAATATCCCATAATAGACGAATGTCCTCTTCAGATCTTAACCCTTTAGTAATCTCAAAATTTTTCTGCAGAATCTCAAGTATTACCTGATCGTCTGCCGGAGGTGATTTCATAAATTCTAACTTTGGTGATGGCTTTTTTAGACTCCTTATTAAATTATTAATAGAGGTGAAATTAAGTTCATTATTTCTCCAATAAACTCTATCTACATTTTTAAACTCATGTGATTCAATTGATCTTATTACCTCTTCAGGAATTTCTTCAACTCCTGTCAATGTACCAAAAGTTCCGTTTTTTTTATTTCTTCCAGCACGCCCTGCAATTTGTGCAAGCTCAAGAGAGCTTAGTTTTCTTCTTCTTCTTCCATCAAATTTTGTCAAAGAAGCAAATGCTAGGTGGTCGACATCCATGTTAAGGCCCATACCAATGGCATCTGTGGCAACTATATAATCAACCTCTCCAGAATGATATAGGTCAACCTGAGAATTTCTTGTCCTTGGGCTCAACGCCCCAAGGACTAAGGCAGCTCCTCCTTGCGACCTTCTTAATACATCCGCAATTTCATATACTTCTTCCCTTGAAAAAGTTACAATTGCGGTTCTCGGTGGAAGGTTTGTTAGTTTTTTTATTCCTGAATATTTTAGTGAAGATAAACGTTTCAAATTACTAATTTTTATATCGGGTATTGTTTTTGTTATTAAAGGCCTCATATTCTCAGAGCCGAGGAGCATCGTCTCAGATTGCCCCCTACTAGATAAAATCCTTTCGGTAAAAATATGGCCTCTTTCCCTATCTGCGGACAACTGAATCTCATCAATAGCAATAAAATCAACTTTTTTGTCTATTGGCATACTCTCTGTTGTGCAAATATAGTAGCTCGCTTTTGGGGGAATAATTTTTTCCTCTCCAGTAATGAGAGCAACATTATCAACGCCCTTCTTTGAAACTGCCTTTTCGTAATTCTCCCTAGCAAGTAAACGGAGAGGGAAACCAATGATTCCAGAACCAAAACTTAGCATCTTTTGCATAGCAAAAAAAGTCTTACCTGTATTCGTTGGTCCAAGGAGCGCCTTAATCTTAGAATTTTGAGTCAAAGTCATTAACATTACTCTTAAGAAATTTTATATAATTTATACCCAATCTTTCGCTAATGTGAGTCATTTTGTTAAAAATTTTAAAAAAACCTCTTGCCTAATGGTTAATTAAAACCGATATATCTTATAAATAAACAAAATAATATCAGGGGAAATTAAAAATGTCTGAGGAAAAATTATCGTTCCAGGCCGAGGTGTCTCAATTATTGGATATAGTGGTAAATTCGCTTTATTCAGAAAAAGAAATTTTTCTAAGAGAGTTAATTTCTAATGCTTCTGATTCATGTGATAAACTTAGATATCTCTGTTTAACTGAAAAAGCCCTTTCCTCTGAAGATAGTGAAAATCTCTCTATCAATATTTCGTTAGACGAGGACAACAAAAAAATCTCCATTATTGATAACGGTCTTGGTATGAGTAAAGATGATCTTATCAATAATCTGGGCACAATAGCCAAATCCGGAACAAAAGATTTCATGAAATCTCTAACAGGTAATAAGACAAAAGATGTTTCACTAATTGGACAGTTTGGCGTTGGCTTTTATTCTGCATTCATGGTTGCTAAGAAAGTTGAAGTCTTTACAAAAAAAGCTGGAGAAGATGAATCTTGGCATTGGGTATCCGATGGTAAAGGCACCTTTAAAATTACTAACATAAAAGATGTTAATAGAGGTGCAAAAATTGTTCTACATTTGAGAGCTGATGCTAAAGAATTTTTAGAAATACCAAGAATCAAAAATATTGTAAAAACATATTCAGATCATATATCAATACCAGTAAATTTAGAAATAAAAGATGAGAAAGGTCAGCTAACAAAAGAAACAATCAATTCTGCATCTGCTTTATGGACGAGGCCAAAAAATGAGATTACCAATGAACAGTATTCCGAGTTTTACAAACATATATCACACGGATTTGATGAGCCATGGCATACTCTTCATTTTAGAGCAGAAGGTTCAATAGAATATACTGGTTTAATGTTTATCCCTACGAACAGGCCATTTGATCTATTTCAACCAGAAAGAAAAAGTAAAGTAAATCTTTATGTAAACAGAGTATTCATTGCAAATGACCTTGAGGGCCTTCTTCCTTCATATTTAAGATTTATGCGTGGGGTAATAGACTCGCCAGATCTACCTTTAAATATTAGTAGAGAAATGTTGCAGGATAATCCGCAGTTAAGAAAAATAAAAAAAGGACTAACATCAAAGATTTTAAGAGAGTTAAAAGATCGAATAAAAGATAGTGAAAAATACAATACATTCTGGACTGCATTTGGTGCAGTTCTGAAGGAGGGCATTTACGAAGACTTTGAGAAAAAAAATGAGATATTGGACTTATGTATTTTTACAACTCTAAATAATAGCTCACCGATAACACTTAATCAGTATATTAATAATTTAGCTAATGCACAAAAGTCAATCTACTACTTAACTGGTGAAAATGTTGATATACTCAAAACGTCACCACAACTTGAAATCTTCAAAAATAAAAATGTAGATGTAATACTTCTCACAGACCCGGTAGATGAATTTTGGATTAGCACAACTGAGAAATATAAAGATTATCCATTTAAATCAGTAATGGTTACGGATGACGAAATAGAAAAAATAGATGCTAAAGATGAAACAGAAAAAAAGATTAAGAATGAAGACAAAACAGGAGATGTAGATATCAAAGAACTTATCTCAACCATAAAAGAAGCATTAGGTAATGAAGTAAAAGAAGTGAAAGCCTCATCACGTTTAGTTGGAAGTCCAGTCTGTCTAGTAGGGGAGGAAGGTGGAATGAGTCTACATATGGAAAGGATGATGAAACAACAAGGTCAAAATCTCGATAGCCCAAGGGTTTTAGAAATTAATCCGAAACATACACTTATAAAAAAATTATCGAAACAAAATAAGGAACTAATTACAGAGATTTCTCTTTTACTTTTAGATCAGGCAAGAATCATAGAAGGTGAGGCAATACCAGATAGAGCTAATTTTGCCGAAAGAATGTCAAAGTCATTGGAGAGGTCAATAGATTAAGACACCTAATCTGCTAATTTTCTTAACACATAATGAAGGACTCCACCATTTCTGAAATAATCCATCTCCCCATCCGTATCAATTCTGCATTTAGCAAGAAAGCTTGACCTTGAGCCGTCAGACCTTTTTATACCAACACTAACTTTTGATCTTGGGCTTAATTTACTCAAACCTAACACTTCAACCTTTTCGGTACCATCCAAGCCTAAGGTTTTTCTACTTACTTTTTCCTCAAATTCCAAGGGGAGAACACCCATACCAATTAGATTAGATCTATGAATTCTCTCAAAGCTTTCGGCAATAACCACTCTTATGCCCAGAAGATTTGTTCCCTTAGCCGCCCAGTCTCTTGAGGACCCTGTACCGTATTCCTTGCCAGCAAAGATAACTAAAGGTACGTTCCTCTGCTTATAGTCCATTGCAGCATCATATATTGGCATAACTGTTGCGCCAGGATATAGCTTTGTAATACCTCCTTCAGTGCCTGGAACCATTTCATTTCTTAATCTTATATTGGCAAACGTACCTCTCATCATTACTTCATGATTTCCTCTTCTCGAGCCGTAGGAATTAAAATCAATTTCATCAACCCCATTATCAATTAAATATTTTCCAGCGGGGCTATCTGATTTAATTGCTCCTGCAGGTGAAATATGGTCAGTGGTAACAGAGTCCCCTAATATAGCTAAAACTCTTGCATCCCTTATATCATCGATAGGTTTGGGTTCCTTTGTAATATTATCAAAATAAGGCGGTCTTCTTACATATGTAGAGTCACCTTGCCAATCATATGTTTCACTTTCTGAAACTTTTACGTTTTGCCATTCAGTAGGCCCTAAAAATACATCTGAATATCTTTTCTCAAACATTTCCTGAGTAAGATAATTATTTATACAATTGTTTATTTCTTCGTCACCTGGCCAAATATCCTTTAAGTAAACATCCTTACCCCTGGAGTCTTTACCCAGTGAGCCGTTTGTTATATCAATGTTCATAGTTCCTGCAATGGCATAAGCAACAACCAGTGGGGGGCTTGCTAAATAATTTGCCTTAATATCTGGGCTTATTCTACCCTCAAAGTTTCTATTTCCAGACAAAACGGAAACAGCAACTAAATCTGATTGATTTATACTTTTAGAAATATTTAAATCTAATGGCCCTGAGTTACCTATACAGGTTGTGCATCCATACCCTACAACATAAAAACCTAAACCCTGTAAGTCCTTGAGAAGCCCAGCTGCTTCAAGATAATCACTAACCACCTGAGACCCAGGAGCCAAGGTTGTTTTAACCCATGGTTTTCTGGATAGTCCTTTTTCTAGTGCTTTTCTAGCCAGTAAACCTGCCGCAAATAAGACAGAAGGATTAGACGTATTTGTGCATGAAGTAATAGCAGCTATTACAACATCTCCATCAGATAATTGATCTTTAGCTTCTGGGCCTGCTAAGTCACTAACTGGTGAGCTTTTAAGTTTGTTCCTCCCAAAGGTTTCTCTTAACTCTTTGGCAAAGGCCTCCTTTGATTTTGATAAAACAACGCGATCCTGTGGCCTTTTTGGACCGGCAATAGATGTTTCTACCTCACTAAGGTCTAGCTCAAGCTGATCAGTAAAAATAGGATCTTCCGTGATATCCTCTCTCCACATTCCCTGCCTTTTTGCATACTCCTCAACCAATAAAACTCTCTTTTTGTCTCTCCCGGTAAAGTCTAGATATCTGCAGGTTTCAGAGTCTATGGGAAAAAACCCACAAGTAGCACCGTATTCCGGAGCCATATTTGCAATTGTCGCTCTATCTGTTAATGAAAGCTTCGACAATCCGGGACCAAAAAATTCTACAAACTTCCCGACAACACCTTTTGCCCGGAGCATCTCTGTAATCTTCAAAACAAGATCAGTAGCTGTTGTCCCAGGAGTTAATTTTCCTTGAATTTTAAAGCCAATCACTTCTGGGACTAACATTGATAATGGTTGCCCGAGCATCGCGGCTTCTGCCTCAATTCCACCTACACCCCAACCAAGAACTGCTAGTCCGTTAACCATGGTTGTATGACTGTCGGTTCCTACTAAAGTATCTGGATAAACAACTTTTCTTCCGTTAGAGTCATTCCTCCATACCACCTGTGCTAAATGCTCTACATTCACTTGATGACAGATTCCAGTCCCTGGGGGCACAACTCTAAAGTTTGAGAAACCTTTTTGACCCCATCTAAGAAACTCATATCTCTCAGCATTTCTTTGAAACTCAAACTGAATATTTTTTTTCATAGAGTCTTTAGAACCATATTTGTCTGCAGTGACGGAGTGATCAATAACAAGCTCAACTGGAGATAATGGATTAATTTTTTGTGGATCACCACCTAGAGATTTCATTGCTTCTCTCATCGCTGCTAGATCAACAACAGCAGGAACACCTGTAAAATCTTGCATTAAGACTCTTGCAGGCCTATACATAATTTCTTGATTTGATTTTCCATCACTCAACCAGCTAGACAAAGATAAAATGTGGTCTAATGTGACTGACTCCCCGTCCTGAAATCTTAATAAGTTCTCCAAAATAACTTTAAGAGAAAATGGAAGTCTCGAAAAAGAAGTTTCTGTAGCTTCTTCAATAGCCTTAATACTATAGTAATCATATTCCTCATCAAAAATCTTTATGTGTCTCTTTGTATCTATTATATTTTTTGCAGAATCTTTCACAAAACTAGCCCTCATATGAAAGGTTAAATTATAGCGTAATTTAGTTTATTATATATATATGTCTATTCAACAACCATCAGTAAGTAAATTAATTGTATCAAATTTATCTACCAGTCGCGGTGGAAAAATGATTTTTGATAAATTGAGCTTTTCCTTGGCGCCTGGAGAGATATTGCTTGTAAAAGGAGAAAATGGGAGCGGTAAATCAACACTGCTCTCTAATTTAGCTAACATTCTCCCCCCAACATCTGGCAAAATTTGTCTTGAGACAAGAAAAACTCAGAAAGTCCGATATATTGGACACAAACTAGCAATTAAAACCACCTTAACTGTGAGGCAGAACTTATCCTTCTGGTGTAAATTATACAATGCAAATAATAAATTTTTTGAAAAAAGTGTAAAAGACTTTTCTCTATCACACTTTCTTGATTTCCAAATAAATAAACTTTCAGCAGGATTAATAAAGAGAGTATCCCTAGCAAGGCTTTTAATTGGAGAATCATTGCTTTGGATACTTGATGAACCCTATATAAATATGGATAAAAAAAATATTGAACTTTTAAATAAGGTAATAGAAATAAATCTAAATAAAGGCATCATGGTTGTTATTGCTTCGCATCAGCCAATTCAAATAGATTCTCATAAAAGCCTCGATTTAGCATTTTCACCTCCATATCTTTCAAACTCACAAGAAGATTAGAATGTTTCTATTCGAATTGTTAAAAAATGAAATAAAAATTTCTTCATTAAATAGGGGGGATAGTTTATTTGTAGCAATATTTTTTCTGGTAACTATTAGTCTTTTTCCGCTTGGCGTTGGGCCAGATACAATTACATTGTCTAGGATAGCACCAGGTATCATTTGGATTATGGCGCTTTTAACCTCAATAGTTTCTCTCGACCGCTTATTGTCAGATGATTTAGACGATGGAACAACTGAGATGTTAGTCTCATCAAATATTGATTACACGATTATAGCGCTAACAAAAATAATTACACATTGGTTAACTACAGGTCTTCCAGTGATACTTATGGCACCACTTCTCGGACTAGCATTGCAAATGCAAGGTTCTAGCATAGGCACTCTGATAATTTCTCTTTTTTGCGGAACTCCAACCTTAAGCTTAATTGGAACATTTGGCTCTGCTTTAACTCTAAATGCAAAACATCGAGGAATCTTAATACCATTATTAGTTTTACCTTTAAATATCCCTATATTAATTTTTGGCAGCAGCTGTGTGACTCTAGATAATATTAACTTTGACCCAAATGGTTCATTTTTAGTTATGATAGGAATATTACTCATTGCTATTACCCTTTGTCCTTTAGCGATTTCAATTTTACTAAAAATGTCCATAGAAAAATAAAAGAACATGATTATCTTATTGAAAACCAAACAATAAAAGCTTAAGCATTAATTATGCATTTTATGGCCAACCCCAATATATTCTCTAAAATAATGGAAGCCCTAATACCTTGGGTAATCGTTATTTTTGTTTTTTCAGGGACATTAGGCCTTATTTTTGCTCTATTTATCTCACCACCTGATTACCAACAGGGAGACTCCGTCAGGATCATGTATGTTCATGTCCCTTCTGCGTGGATGGCTCTTTTTTCATATTTAATGATAGCGCTAGGAAGTTTATCATTTTTGATTTGGAGACACCCAGTCGGTAGCTTAATAGCAAAGGCATCTGCCCCAGTAGGGGCAATTTTTACAATTTTATGTTTAGTCACAGGTATGATCTGGGGAAAACCAATGTGGGGTACGTATTGGGTATGGGATGCTCGACTAACTTCTATGCTTATTCTACTTTTTCTCTTTATTGGTTATATGCTTATTGGAAATGCATTTGAAAACCAAAACCATGGTAACAAGGTTGCCTCAATTTTTGCCTTAGCAGGGTCTATTAATTTACCAATAATAAAATTCTCTGTAGATTGGTGGAACACATTACATCAGCCATCGATATTCTCAATGAAGGGAATATCAGTAAGCAATGAAATGTTAACGCCACTATTTCTTATGGCAATTTGCTTCCAATCATACTATTTATTAATACTATTTATGAATATTAAGAAACAAATAGCTATTATCAAAATAAATAACCATATAATTCTTAGTATTTCAAAAAAAGAGAAATAAATCAGAGGTGAAGTATTACTAATCTAACAGAAAATATTAATCGTTTTTTCAACTTTGATAATTATGCTGGTTCAATATTTTCCTCATATTTCCTAGTCTTAGGATCTCTTTTAATTTTTTTTGTGATTTCACGAAAACTTATGTTAAAGAACAAAAATAAACTAAATAGATTAATTAATAAGGAAAAGTAATTGTTTTACCATTTTCCAAATGAGGTAACTCTTGGGAGTATTTAAGGATTAGGTAATTGAAGAAAAAAACTATTCGACTTTACTATTTTTTAGTTGGTTTTGTTGCTTTAGTGCTGGGCGCCTCACTAATATTGAATGCTTTTGAAGATGGTATAGTATTTTTTTACTCCCCCACAGATCTAAAATTCAAGAAAATTGACAGTAATCAAAAAATAAGAATAGGTGGTTTAGTTAAGCTAGGAACACTTACTCAAAACAATGAATTATTTTCTTTCAAAGTCACGGACAACGAAGAAAATATCGATGTAAGATTTACTGGAATATTACCTGACTTATTTCGCGAGGGACAAGGAGTTGTGGCAGAAGGGTACCTAATAAAACCTGGAGAGTTTAATGCCATTGAAATTCTTGCAAAGCATGATGAAAACTACATGCCAAGAGAGGTTGCTGATGCAATTAAAGCCTCAGGTGAGTGGAGGGGAGATACTGAAAGTGATAAACAATGATACCTGAGATTGGCTTTTTTACATTGTCTCTTTCGCTTGGGGTAGCTTTAATCCAATCTGTCATGCCATTGATTGGACTAAAAAAAAATAATCTGACACTTATGTCATTAGCAGACAATGCAGCTATTATGCAAGTTCTATTACTTAGTATATCTTTTGCAACATTAATACACTCTTTCATCAGTTCTGACTTTTCTGTAATTAATGTCTATCAAAACTCACATACTACTAAACCTCTTATATATAAGATTACCGGTGTATGGGGTAATCATGAAGGATCTTTATTACTATGGGTGTTAATACTGGCAATTTTTGGAGGCGCGGTTGTATTATTTGGAAATAACTTATCGAAAAGAATAAAAGCGGCCGCATTATCTGTTCAAGGAATGATAGGTTTAGGCTTTATTGCATTTATAATTTTTACCTCTAATCCTTTTGAAAGACTAAATCCTGTACCTTTAGATGGAAAAGGACTTAATCCATTACTTCAAGACCCAGGTTTGGCTATACATCCACCAATGTTATATCTTGGGTATGTTGGTTTTTCTATGGCTTTTTCTTTCGCAATTGCAGCTTTGATTGAAGGAAAAGTTGATTCTTTGTGGGCAAGGTGGGTTAGGCCGTGGACTTTAGCCGCTTGGACTTTTCTTACCGTAGGCATCGGGCTAGGTTCTTGGTGGGCATACTATGAGCTTGGATGGGGAGGGTGGTGGTATTGGGACCCAGTTGAAAACGCATCCTTTATTCCATGGCTAACTGGTACTGCATTAATCCACTCCCTTGTAGTCTTAGAAAAACGTGATAGCTTAAAAAGCTGGACAATACTCCTAGCAATCGTCACCTTTTCCCTAAGCCTGCTAGGAACGTTTCTTGTTAGGTCCGGTGTTTTAACTTCTGTGCATGCATTTGCAAGTGATCCTTCTAGAGGTATTTTTATACTTATTCTATTACTTATTACAGTCGGAGGATCTTTAACTTTATACGCAATAAAAGCACCCAAACTTGACCAAAGTGGAGTTTTTTCTCCTATATCTAGAGAAAGCAGTCTTCTAATTAATAATATTTTTCTTGCCACATCCGCATCTACTGTTCTTATTGGTACGCTTTATCCTTTGGTTGCAGAGTCAATTGGAATTGGAAAAATTTCAGTAGGACCACCATATTTTAATATGGTCTTCATCCCAATTTTTATTCCACTTATTATACTGATGGGTATAGGCCCTTATCTGCCTTGGAGAAAAGCTAAGATTATCAATATATATTTAAACCTTAAAGTTGTTGTATTACTAACTATAATTTCATTTGTGTTATTCTTCTCGTTTTCAAATTATAAGCTTAACGATTTGGCAGGGTGTGCAGGAATTACACTATCTGCATGGGTAATTTTTTCAATCAGTAATGATTTTATAAATAAAATAAAATTATTTAAGAACCCAATTCAAGATTGTCTAAATCGGGCAAGAAATTTAAGAAGATCCGCTTATGGTATGATGTTTGCTCATATTGGTGTGGGCTTGTTAATTATTGGAATTTCGGGATCAAGTGCATGGAAACAAGAACTTATAGTAAGCCTTAAGCCTGGAGAAGAGATCAGGATTGCAGGAAACAGAATAATTTTCAAAGAAATAAACTTTCTTAACGCATCAAACTATCAATCCCTAATGGGGGAATTTTATCTCGTAGAAAAGCAGGTTCTCATGAAGCCGGAAAGAAGAATTTATAACCAGCCCGAGCAATTAACAACCGAAGCAGCTATTCATAGCAATCTATGGTCTGATATATATTTGGTTATCGGCGATGGACCAAATAATGAAGGAGCATATACAGTTAGGGCATTTTTTGAACCGTTTATTCCATTCTTGTGGTACGGAGTCCTTATAATGGGGACAGGTGGTATATTATCCCTTACAGATAGAAGTGTAAAAGTTACACCAAAAAGGTCCAGAAATAATAAGGCAGTTCCTAAAGCAGGTAGTATATGAATGAGAAAAATAGTTCTTATTGGTATAAAAGATGGACGCTAATTCCCCTAATCTTTGTATTAGTCCTAATAGGTGTCTTTGCAAAAAGATTAGTAGATATTGATAATAACAAACCAGCATCATATATCCCTACAGTGCTTCTTAATACCCTTATTCCAGAGATAAATCTAGATCCATTGCCAAACAGAGGTAAAGGTTTAAACAGTGAACATCTTAGGAAAAAACTAATACTTCTCAATTTCTGGGGGTCATGGTGTGGGGCTTGCCTTATTGAACATGAACTATTAATGGAAATTAAGAGAAAAAATATAATCCCAATCCATGGAATAGCATGGCGTGATAAACCAAATGAAAGTATTAATTGGCTAAAAAAATATGGAGATCCATATTCATTGGTTGGTCAAGACCCCGAAAGTAAAGCTGCGATAGCATTTGGAGTTACTGGTGCACCTGAAACATTCATGATAAATGAAAATGGAATTATAATTTACAAACATACTGGACCCATTACAGAAAAAGTCTGGTTGAATGATTTTCTTCCTCTAATACGAGAATATAAATAAATATGGCTTCACTTACTAAGTTACTTACACCTTTATTTTTTATTTTTTTTGTAATCTCTCATAAAGATGCACTTTCAGTGGAGCCAGAAGAAATGCTTAAAGACCCCCAATTAGAAGAAAGAGCTAGAAAAATTAGCAAACTTCTGAGATGTGTTGTGTGTCAGAATGAATCAATTGATGACTCAAGTGCTGTAATTGCCAGTGACATGAGAAAAATGGTTAGGCGTAAACTAATAGAAGGTCAATCAGATAATCAAATTATTTCTTATATGAAACAGCGCTATGGTGATTTTGTTTTACTTAAGCCTCAATTTTCTCTAAATAATCTTTTTTTGTGGTTCAGTCCTTTTCTAATACTGATTATAGGTATAGGAATATTTTTTAAAAACAAATTTGTTGATAATTTTGAAATATCAAAACCATTATCTGAAGATGAATTAGTAAAGCTAGAGAAAATAAACGAAAAGTAATTTGGTATGATTTGGGTTATATTATCTTTCATAAGTATCATTACTATTATTATTATATTGTGGCCAATGGTTACTAATAGAAATTTGGATAGTAATGAAGAATTAATTGCAAAAAACTTTTACAACAAGCAGATTGAAGACTTAGAAAGAGATATTGACTCTAATCTAATAAGTCAAGAGGAAGCTGAGGATATAAAAATTGAAATTAATAGACGTCTGCTAAAATCCTTTAACTCAGAAAATATAGTTCAGGAAATAAATAAACCGCAGACACTTATGTGGTCCTCGATAATAATTACCTTAGGTATTCCGTTTCTAACATTAACAATATACATGAACCTTGGATCACCAGAGTTTAAAACTTCTGATTCAAGAGAAAGCAATATACCCATAAACGATCATCCCGAAGAAAAAAATGTTAATAATTTAATTTCAACATTATCAAAGCGTCTAGAATTAGACCAAAATGATATAGAAGGTTGGCTCTTGTTAGCCAGAACTTATAGGGAAATAAATAATATTGAGAATTCACTAGATGTCTATAGAAAAGCAATTTCTTTCAACCCAAATACGCTTCCACTCCTTGCTGAATACGGAGAGGCACTTGTGGTAGCAAACAATGGATTTGTAGGTATGGATGCGCAAACACTCTTTTATAACATTTTGCGTAAAGATATGAACAATGCTCGTGCAAGATTTTATGTTGGATTATCATTTAGTCAGAATGGTGATCCCAAACAAGCGATTGCTATTTGGAGGGACTTAACTAAAGACGCCCCCCCTTCTGCACCCTGGCTTAGTATTGTCAGACAAGAAATGAGTAGAGTTGCCTCTGAAGAAGGAATAATGCCCATGAGTATTACTCCAACCCATCCGCTCACAAATAATTTTCAAGAAAATAAAAAAACAGAAGAATCTACCGAAAATTCGGTTCCAAAACCTGATGAAGAAAATTACTTACCCGATGTAAGTAGTATTGCAAATAATTTTTCAGAAGATAACTTAAAGATGATTCAAGAAATGGTAGGAGGGCTTGAGGCTAGACTAGAATTTGGTGAGGAGAATTACGAAGGCTGGCTTCAGTTAGGTCGCTCATATATTGTACTAAAAAATAATGAGAAGGCAATTAATGCATTTGAGAATGCATCTCGGTTTATGCCAAACGAAATTTTTCCATTAGTGCAAATAGCTAACCTGTTAATTAGGGGACTTGGTTCAGGAGATAAGGTTCCTGAAAAATTAGAAGAAATAAATATGAAAATTTTAAGTATTAATGGACAGAACCCTGATGGTCTATTTATTGCTGGGTTAATTGCAGAAAAAAAAGGTGACTACCAAAAAGCACTAATTTATTGGGAAAACCTTTTAAAGGTCTTACCAGAAGATGATAGTGCTATACAATCAATCAAAAAACGTATCTTAGCGTTAAAAAAGGATTAGATATTTGTTTAAAAAGATTTTTAAATTAGTAACACCCAAGAGATTAGCCATAGCACTTATTTTTATCATAATAGTATACACCGGAAGTATTGGTTTTAAACAAAAGATAAATGTAGATAATAATAAACCATTTGGTGGAAGCTTTGAATTAATTGATCATAACGGAAGTAGAATTACTGATGATTTTCTAAAGGGTAGCTTTACCTTAGTCTACTTTGGCTTCACCTACTGCACAGACATATGTCCTATAACTTTAGATATAATAGTCGAAGCAATTGACTCACTTCCAAATAAAAGTAAGGAGATGATTAAAGTACTTTTTGTAACCCTGGACCCTCTTAGAGATGACTCAGAAACACTTGGTTCATACCTACTAAATTACCAACCATTCGTTACTGGAGCGACGGGTTCACCTAAAGAAGTTAAGGATGCTGCTGATAAATTTCTAGTGATTTATGAAAAGATTGATTTAGGAAATAATGATTACTCCATTGGTCACTCAGGTTATATATACCTAATGGATAAAAATGGTAATTACATTGATCATTTTAATTATGATATAAGCATTAAAGAACTTTATAAAAAATTGAATTCAATAATTTAAATTTTATAGTTGTATAATATGACCAAATTTTGGAAAAAAAACTTTCACGAAATGACAGAAGAAGAATGGGAAAGCTTATGCGATCGATGCGGGAAATGCTGCTTGGTAAAATTACAGGATGTAGATACTGATGAAATAATTTACACTTCAATTGCTTGTCAGCAATTTGACAATAACCTTTGTGAATGTAAAAATTATAAAACTAGAAAACTTCTTGTTCCTGATTGTGTAAAAATTACTCCTGATAATGTTAATGACCTACCTTGGTTACCGCCGACCTGTTCATATCTTTTGTTAGCAAATAATAAAGACCTTCCTGAATGGCATCATCTATTAACAGGGAACACTGATGAAATGCATAGATTAAAAAAATCAATAAAGAATAAAGTGAACTATGCTGAAAAAGATACAGATTATCAAGATTATATAATTGAAGACAAGTGGCATGAGATCTAGCTTAATTATTTTTCCCTTTACCCAAAATACGCTTTATAAAGTTTGAAAAGCCATTAACTTTATCCTTTTTATCCCCCTCTAGCAGATCTTTCAAAGGATAAGGTTTATGTGCTCTAAGCATGACATCCTTCCATATTTTTGCAGGAACTGTACCCCCTGTGACGCCCTTCATGCCACTACCATCATCATTACCAACCCATACTCCCGATATAAAGTCAGATGAGTAACCAACAAACCATGCGTCCCGAAAGTTTTGGCTGGTTCCCGTCTTGGCAGCAACAGGCCTATCAATCCTAGCGAACCTTCCTGTTCCATCTATAACCGTCCTTTTTAGCATCTTATTAATTGACTTTAAGTGCGGAGCCAAAATAATAGAACCAAGGCCACTCCCCTCTCTCTTATAGATAATTTTTCTATTAGTATTTATTATTTCTTTTATACCGTAAGGGATAATTGCGTTACCTCCATTTGCAAAGGGTACATATGCACTTGTAAGCTCTAATAAACTTACTTCGGATGTTCCCAGTGCTAAACTAAGATCTTTCGTAAGGGGGGATGTAATACCAAATCTCCTTGCTACTTCTATAATTGAATCAATTCCAACCTCACCAGCAACTCTAACTGCAACTGTGTTAATTGATTGGGATAACGCCTCTTCTAAAGTAACGGTACCCTTATAGTTATTAGAGAAATTTCTTGGTTTCCACCCATCTATATTTATTGGCTTATCTTCGACAATATCATTTGACAGCATACCCGCTTCTAACGCTGATAAGTATACAAAGGGCTTAAAGGCTGAACCTGGCTGTCTCTTAGCATTAACAGCTCTGTTAAATTGACTCTTTGAATAGTCCCTTCCCCCAATCATTACTTTAACTGCACCGTCTCTAGACAAAACAATTAAAGCGGCCTGGTTTAATTTAAATTGACTTTTTAACACATTAGTTTTTTCTCGAATAATTTTCTCACTATACAACTGTAAATTTTTATCTATTGTAGTAACAACTGTAAGGTCTTGATTTATTACTCCTAATGTATTTTGAAGTTGTTCGACAATCCAATCTGTAAAGTATTTTCCAATATCCTCATCTCTCTCAAAAGATATTATTTCGGTATCACGCTCGATCACCTGAAGGTCTTTTTTAGATATATAGCCTGCGTCAACCATTGACATAAGAACTGTCTCAGTCCTCTTGCGAGCTGCATTAATATTTGTCTTTGGGTTGTATTTCGAAGGAGCTTTTACCAAACCTGCCAACATTGCTGATTGATATATTGATAATTTTTCTACAGGAATATCAAAATATTCTTTTGATGCTGAATCAACTCCGTAGGTACCCGAACCCAGGTAAACCCTATTTAAGTATAAGGATAATATCTGATCCTTTGTAAAATTTCTCTCTAGCCATATAGCCAGAAGAGCTTCTCTAATTTTTCTTGAAAAAGTTCTCTCAGACGTTAAGAATAAATTTTTTGCAAGTTGTTGTGTTATAGTACTCCCACCCTGAACAATATATCCAGCTTTAAAATTTACATAGAATGCTCGTATCAGGGATTTAAAGTCAATTCCAGGGTGAGAATAAAACCTTCTATCTTCTATTGCAAGAATTGCGGCATGTAGAGAAGATGGAAGATTACCTACTCCAACAAATTTTCCATATGGCGAACCTATTTCTCTAATCTTATTATATTCTGAATCTAAAATAGTTATTGTTGGTTTTCTTTTTGTTGATTCAACAGAAAAGTCAATCTCTGGCAGGGTATAGTAAAAATAAAAAATTACACCTATGATTAAAAGAAACACCCATATAAATATCGATAAAAGATTTGAAAAAAAATACCACGTTTTAAACTTAGGCTTCTTCATTAAAATTTATTTTTTCAAATTATTTTCTTTAAGGGTTTTAATTTCTATGCATCAAGATTTGTAACCTCTAAAGCACGCTCTTGAATAAACTTTCTTCTATGCTCAACCACATCACCCATCAGTTCTTCAAAGAGTTTGTTAGTGTTTTCAGATTCACCTGGCCTTACCCTTAGTAAAGTTCTAATTTCTGGATCTAAAGTTGTCTCCCATAATTGATCAGGATTCATTTCACCCAGCCCCTTATACCTTTGAGTGCTTGTACCTTTTCTACCCTCTGCAATTATTGCATCAATTAGTGAAATTGGTCCATTGATTTCTTTTGTTGTATCTTTAATGTGAAGGTTTAATACTTTATTGAAGTTACTTTGCAACATGATTGTATTTTCATCTTCATTTAATGCCCTAGCAGAGGTTGATTGGAATGCTGACAAATCAAATACATAACTTTCATTTACACCCCTAACTAACCTACTAAAAGTTATACCATCCTTTGTATCAATAGAACCTGACCATCCCCTCTCAAATTCATTTTCTAAAGAGTTCAGTCTCGTAGAAATATAGTCCACAGTCGGCTGAGCATTTTTTTGGTCTTCAAGCAACCCTTCTTTAAAACCTCCTGCTATTGCAATCTGTTCAACTATATGAACAGGGTATCTTTGCCCCATATCTTGTATTATTTCTTTTATTTTCCATGCACTTGATACAAGTTCCTCAAGTTCTTTTCCCGAAATTTGCTCACCAGATTTTCTAACTAAAACAGCCTCTTTAAGGCCAGCATTTATTAAATGCTTTTCCATACTATTATCATCTTTTAGATAAACTTCTGAATTACCCTTCTTGGCTCGATACAGTGGTGGCTGAGCTATATATAAGTGACCATTCTCTATGAGCTCTGGCATCTGTCTATAAAAAAAGGTTAATAAGAGTGTCCTTATATGGCTTCCATCTACATCTGCATCAGTCATTATTATTATTTTATGATATCTGAGTTTTTTTAGATTAAATTCTCCATCCCCTATTCCGGTCCCTAATGCAGTAATTAGAGTGCCAATTTCATTAGAAGATAAAACTTTATCCAACCTTGCCCTTTCCACATTCAATATCTTACCTCTTAATGGAAGAATAGCTTGGTATACTCTGTCTCTCCCTTGTTTTGCTGAACCACCAGCTGAGTCACCCTCAACAATAAATAGTTCGCTGTCTTTAGGGTCTTTTGATTGACAATCTGCAAGTTTTCCTGGCAAAGAAGAAACGTCAAGGGCGCCTTTTCTTCGCGTTAATTCCCTCGCTTTTCTTGCTGCCTCTCTAGCTAAAGCGGCTTCTATAACCTTACCTATTATTTTTTTTGACTCCCCAGGGTGTTCCTCAAACCAGTTTGATAAATTTTCATTTACTATGCTCTCAACCACGGGTCTTACTTCTGAAGATACAAGTTTATCTTTAGTTTGTGATGAAAACTTAGGGTCAGGCACCTTGACTGAAAGCACACAAGTCATACCCTCACGCATATCATCGCCCGAAAGCTGTACTTTTTCTTTTTTTGCTGACCCCATTTGGTTAGAGTATGTATTAATAGATCGAGTTAATGCAGCCCTAAGACCAGCAAGATGAGTGCCACCATCTCTCTGTCTAATATTGTTCGTAAAACAAACTGTATTCTCATGGTAAGAGTCATTCCATTCAAGACAAAGTTCGACATTAATACCCTTTTTCTCTCCACTTATAACAACAGGTTTATCATGGAGCGTTTTAGTAGATCTGTCTAGATGCTTAACAAACTCTAAGATGCCGCCCTCATAGTGTAAATCTACTACTTTTGAGTCGCTTTGTCGTTCATCAATTAATTGGAGATGGACACCAGAGTTTAAAAAAGCAAGTTCGCGTAATCTATGCTCTAAAGTAGAAAAGTTAAATTCAGTCATTGTGAATGTATCTGATGATGGCAAGAACCTAATTTCCGTCCCTGTTTTTATTTCTTTTTCACCAATCTCATTTGTTACATTAAGGTGATCTTTTATTTCACCATTCTCAAACCTTGCAAAATACTCCTTACCATCTCTCCATATTTTTAATTCAAGGTTTTCAGAGAGAGCATTTACAACAGAAACACCAACACCATGCAGTCCACCAGAAACTTTGTATGAATTCTGATCAAATTTACCCCCAGCATGAAGCTGTGTCATAATAACTTCTGCCGCTGAAACACCTTCACCTTCATGAATATCAACAGGAATACCTCTTCCATTGTCCCTTACAGTAACTGAATGGTCCCCATTGAGAATAACTTCTATTTTATTACAGAAGCCTGCTAGAGATTCGTCTATAGAATTATCAACAACCTCATAAACCATATGGTGAAGTCCAGAACCATCATCTGTATCACCAATATACATTCCTGGACGCTTCTTTACAGCTTCAAGACCTTTAAGAACCTTAATAGAACCTGCATCATAAGCAGGTAATTTACTTTTCGCCGTCTTCACCATAAAAGTACCAATGCTGTTGGAGATTATAAATGCCTTAATTTAACTTGATTCTCTCACAAATCAAATAAACTTAGGATAATGATAAAGATATCATAGATTTGTCGACAGTGAAATATTGCACTTTATCTCCGAGACTAGAAAAGATATTTTTATCAGTACCTGTTATCCAAACTTGAGTATTTGTCTGAAAGAGACGATCGAATAAAAAACTTCTTCTTCCCTCATCTAAGTGAGCCACTACTTCATCAAGTAGAAGTATTCTGGTAATATTTTTTTTAAATGGCAACAATGAAAGATTCGCTAGTATTATCGAGACTAATAGAGCCTTTTGTTCTCCAGTAGAACATTCAGAAGCTACCCTCCCATTATCTTTCATTACTACCTTGAGGTCCGAACGATTCGGCCCCTCCGTGCTAGATAAATCGCCTCTTTTGGAGACATTTAGCCTTTTTTCCTCAAGATTCTCTCGAAATAACTCTTCTGCCTCTATTGCGGGCCTATCAGCGAGAAGAGTGTCTATTTCCCCAACCATTGATAAAGTTGGTATTGGAAAAGGGCCTTGATACTCGCAAATAGATTTATTCATCCGGTTTAAAAAGTCTATTCTTGCTGCAGATATAGATACCCCATATCTACAAAGAACATCTTCAAGAGCTTCATGCCACTTCTCATCATACATTCCATCTCGAAAAAGCTTCATCCTTTGCCTGTTTGCTCGATCAAAAGCAGCACATCTTCCGGCATGGCCAGGGTCTATAACAGACACCATCCTGTCAAGAAACTTTCTTCTATCTGATGGTGATTCTATAAATAGATTGTCCATCTGAGGTGTTAGCCAAAGCACGCTTATATGCTCTGCAAAATAGCTTAAAGAAATACCTCCTCGACCATTTATATTTGCCTTTCTTTTTTCATTAGAGAGCGGGTCATAACTTGTTCCCAAATTAGTTATTTCATTACCATATTTAAGGCTAGCAGCTACCGCCCATGAATCTCCATGTTCTTCATCCACATCTCTTGAACCAATTTCAGAAAGCTTTGAATTTCTTAAGCCTGACCCCCTAGCTAATAAGGAGATGGCTTCAAGTATATTTGTTTTTCCTGCACCATTATCACCAGTTATAACTAAAGACCTTGAGTCAAGAACAAGCCTTAGCTCTTTGTAATTTCTAAAATTAGTGAGTGTTAATTTAACAATACCGTTTGGTTGTTTTACTTTTTCATGAAATTTTTTAATTTTAGAATTCTCTCGATGGATCAAACTCTCATTGGCATTAAAACGTAGGTAGAACTCCCATCTGAGGAGTCGTTTACTATTGTGGGTGCATCGGGTCCAGACATATTAAACCTGACTGCTTCACCTTCAATTTGGTGCATGATATCAAGTAAATATCGTGAGTTAAATCCTATTTCAAAAGATTCAGAATCATAACTTGCCTCAAGCTCCTCAGACGCACTCCCGTTTTCTGGGCTTGAGGCTGATAATACAACTAAACTTTTACCAAAATTTAATTTTATAGATCTGGATTTTTCTGCACTTATTGCAGAAACCCTATCGACGGCATTTGAAAATGCCTTAGCATCTACTTCAAGGAGCTTATTATTTTCCGTAGGTATCACCCTATCGTATTCAGGAAATTCACCGTCAATTAACTTTGACGTCAGAAGAATACTTTCCATAGAAAAACGTATTTTAGTATCAGAAAGCTCAATCTTCAATTCACCAGAAAATTCATCTATAAGTTTTCTTAGTTCAGAAACTGCTTTTCTAGGAATAATTATACCAGGCATATTATGTGCACCCTCTGGAAGAGCCATTTCAGAAAGTGCAAGTCGATGACCATCCGTTGCAACAACTCTTAGAACTTCAGCGCCCTCATGGTTTAGAGAATGTAAATAAATTCCATTTAAGTAATATCTAGTTTCCTCGGTAGAAATAGCAAATCTTGTCTTATCAATTAAAGATGAAAGATCTGACGATGATATCACAAAGGTATTTACAAAATCTCCTGGGGTTAGAGAAGGAAAATCATCTGGGGGTAGGCAAGAAAGCTTGAAAGAGGATCTTCCAGAGTTAAGACGAAGCTGGTTATCATCAAAAATCATCTCTACCTGAGCACCCTCAGGAAGTTTTCTAACTATATCGTAAAGGGTATGAGCTGAGGCTGTTACATTCCCATCCTGAAGAACATTTGCCGATGTTTGTTCAACCACCTCGATATCCATATCAGTTGCACTTAATTTGATATGATCAATCGATGCATCAATTCTTACATTTGACAAAATTGGAATTGTGGTTCTTCTCTCAACTACACTTTGAACGTGATTGAGTGACTTTAATAAATTTGCTCTATCAATGATAAGATTCATAAAAAATACAACTCATTAAATATTATCCAGCTATTCTAGCATATTAAAATTTTACAAATAAGCAATAAGTTAAAGAATAAAGATTTTAATAATTAACTCTCTAGCATTCTTGTTAATAATTCAACGTCTTCTGAAAAACTAACATCCGCCTTCATAAGCTCCTCTACCTTCCTGACTGCATGGATTACAGTTGTATGATCCCTGCCGCCAAAAGCCCTCCCTATCTCGGGAAGAGATCTGGATGTAAGCTGTTTGGCCAAATACATGGCAATTTGTCTCGGTCGAGCAACGGTTCTTGCCCGCCTTGCAGAACTCATGTCTGATAATCTTATCTGGAAATGATCTGCAACTTGCTTCTGAATTGACTCTATTGTGAGGCGCCTTTCATGGGATTTTAACAAGTCATGCAAAAGAGAATGAGCAAGCTCAAGTGTAATATCACCCCCAACTAACTGAACATTAGCAGTTAATCTTGTTAAAGCACCCTCAAGCTCTCGCACATTTGAAGTAATTCTATGAGCTAAAAATTCTTTAACCTTTCTTGGGACCTTGACACCTAAATTTTCAGCTTTTGCATCCAAAATACCCAAACGTAATTCAAAAGTTGTTGGATGAAGGTCTGCAACTAGACCTGAAGATAGCCTTGACCTTAATCTGCCTCCAATTTCTTCAAGGTCGGAAGGAGACTTATCGGCAGATATTACAATTTGTCTTCCTTGGTCAACCAACGCATTAAATGTATGAAAAAATTCTTCCTGCGTAGAATCTTTTCCAGAAATAAACTGAACATCGTCTATCATCAAAACATCCGCGGATCTGAACTGTTCCTTAAAGGAAACAGTATCTTTATTTCTTAAAGCTCTTATAAAGCTATACATAAATTTTTCTGCAGAGAGATAAACTACTCTTCTATTTGGAGATCTTAATTTTATCCTCCAAGCGATTGCATGCATAAGATGTGTCTTACCTAAACCAACCCCACCATACAAAAAAAGAGGATTGAAACTTACCTTATCAGAGTCTGCTACTCGTTGAGCTGCTGCGTAGGCAAATTCATTTGGTTTGCCAACAACAAATTCCTCAAATGTATATCTTTTATCAAGGGGAGCAGATAATGCATCCTGAATACTTACTTGTTTGCCACTAAATTGTTGATCATAATTTGACTCTCTGTTTTTTGAAGTTAAGTCACGATCACCTAATTTATTTGCATCAACATCAATTCTTACACGCCTTACCTTAGGGTTTTCTCCAGCCCACAAGGTTCTAATTCTCTCAGCATAATGTGTTAAAACCCAATCACGCATAAACCTAGTCGGGACACTCAATCTTACTGACTCATTGTCTAAGCTATCAAAGGCTATTGGTCTTACCCAACTCTTGTATGCTGAGTCACCAAACTCCCTTTTTAATCTAAGTTTGACCCTATCCCACTCTCTCATTCCTGGAGGTTTAGAATTCTCTCGATCCACTTTATTCCCTTAGCCCAAAAGATTTAATAAAAATCAAAACTAAACAGTTCTAAAAACTAATATTATGAGTAAAATTAAAAACCCTTAAAAAATAATATTTATTTAGAAATCTATTGAGAATAGATGATTATTAAAATTGTAATTAAAAAAGCATTCCTGAATGCACACTTTATCCTTACAAAAATTAAAGACAAGTTGAAAGTTAGCTTGACTCTTTTATTCAGAAATACAAGGGCACGAGTCTTTGAATGGAAATGAGTGGTTTTTTTATATATTTTTTTTAGATATACTTTTAAAATAAGGACTTAACAAAATTGAAAAAAAAATGTCAGTAATAAAAATTATTTTAAGAAAAAAAAATCTTTTCATCAAACAAACAAAAAATAGTCAAAAATTATACTGAAATAGATTTAATTCTGGCATTTAGCCTTGAGATTTTTCGTGATGCTGTGTTGGAATGAAAAATACCCCGAGTCTTTCCCTTCATAATCTCAGGCATTGCCTCCCTAAAGGCCTTATTTGCTGCCTCTAAGTCCTTAGAATCGATAGCAGCATCAACTTTCTTAACAATCGTCTTGATTCGATTAAGGCGAGAGTGATTTATGTGAAATCTTTTCTGATTTCGACGGATTCGTTTTTTCGCTGAATTGTGATTAGCCATCTTATTTCCAAAATTATTATAATTTCTAGGTTTTGGCGTTATAGTTAAGCAAATTAACTTCGTCAAGAGGTTACGGATAAACTTCAGATGATAGAAAGTTACCTGTTTTTGAAGTTTGGCTGTCTTTTTTCAATAAATGCAGACATTCCCTCCTTTTGGTCTTCTAAAGCAAAAGTTGAATGAAACATTCTTCTCTCAAAAAGTAAGCCCTCTTCCAAGCTAGACTCGTAAGACCTATTTACAGTCTCTTTCGCCAATAAAATTGCTGGGAGGGACATTTGAGAAATTTTATCAGCTACTTTCGTAGCCTCTTCAATAAGTTTATCAAGTGGCACTACCCTCGAAACCAGCCCTGTTGCTTCCGCCTCAGAAGCATCCATTGTTCTCCCTGTGAGTATCATTTCCATCGCCTTAGATTTTCCAATAATACGTGTCAACCTCTGTGTGCCACCAGAGCCAGGGATTATACCGAGAGTAATTTCTGGTTGGCCAAATTTTGCATTTTCTGCAGCTATAATGATATCACACATCATAGCGACCTCACATCCTCCACCTAGAGCATAACCCGCTACTGCTGCAATTTTTGGTTTTCTTGATGTCGTAATTTTTTCCCACCCCTCAGTAATAAAATCTTCCAGATAGCATTCTACAAAAGATTTTTTAGACATTTCTTTAATGTCAGCCCCAGCAGCAAAAGCCCTATCATTTCCAGTTATTATTACAACTTTTATGGAACTATCATTATCAAACGATGTTAAAGCATCTCCAAGGTCTTGGATTAAACCAGCTGATAGGGCATTAAGAGCTTTTTGCCTGTTTAAAGTTATAAAGCCTACATGATTTTTTGCTTCAACTAATATATTTTCATATGCCATATGTTTTTCCTGAATGATTTAAATTTATTGATTAATTTTATCTAAATTTTGAGAAGGGCGGACTGAAAAATAAACACCCAACTCTCCGTCTTTTAAATCCTCAATTTCTACTCTTAAATACTCACCATCTCTAAAAAACTTTAATCTATCCAATTCCTTCCAACCCAACTCACGTAAGGTCTCACTGTAAAAATTAGTAACTTCATCCTCTTTAATTTTTCCCTTGGCAAAGGCATGAATAATACGGCCGTAGGGGGTATCAAACAGAAAACACTTTTCATCAACCTGAGCAAGCTTATTCATCAGAGGAATGTTTTGAAAACCGTATACATTGATTTCATCAGATAATATATGCTCGGGATGAAATAAGGATAAATGAAAAGTAAAAACGAAAATAATATATCTAAAATATATTATCTTTGACAGATCGGACAAAAAAAGGTTGAACGACCAGATTGAACTATCTTTTTTATCACTATATTCTTCTGATGATTGCATAAACATGGCTCTCCTTCTCGACCATATACTTGCCATTTCATTGCAAAGTAACCCAATTTACCGTCAGGGTGAACAAAATCCCTTATAGTTGAGCCACCCGCCTCTATTGCCTCAGTTAAAACTAACTTTATAGAATTTACAAGCTTTGATAATAACTTGTATGAAATTGCACTTGATTCTCTCTTGGGAGATATCCCAGCTCTAAAAAGAGCCTCACATGCATATATATTTCCTATCCCTGAAACAACTTTTTGATCTAATAAAGCTAATTTTATTGCAATTTTTTTGTTTTTTAATTTTGACCGGAGCAAATCTGGAGTAAATTTATCAGACAGTGGCTCCAGCCCTATATTCCTAAAAAACTCTCTATATTCCAATTCATCTGATTTTAATATCGTAACCAAACCGAAACGTCTTGGATCATTTAATATAATTTTTTGATATCTAGAAAAACTAATAATAAAGTGATCATGTAACTTTGGCTCATAATGTCTATCAGCAATAATAATTCTTCCTGACATTCCTAAGTGAATAACTAAAACATAACCATTTGAAAGGTTTATACATATATACTTGCCTCTCCTAGTGACACTTCTTACTCTAGTTCCATGCATATTTTTTGACAAATCTGCAGGAAAAGGTATACGTAGTCCACTTCTTCGAGTTGTAACATTTGTAATCTTTTTTCTGATTAAAACTTTTGCAAGGCCTCTACATGTAATTTCGACCTCAGGCAGTTCAGGCATACGCGCTCTTCTTTATTCTGTATAAGAGATACATTTTGAAATTAAGAATGATTAGATGCAAGACTTAAGTTATTATAAGTTAATTATAATGTTTTAGGAAATACTATGCAGAATTTTGGTTTCCAAGAAGTTAGTGACTCTGAAAAGGAAGGGTTAGTTCGTAATGTATTTAATTCAGTAAATAACAATTATGATGTTATGAATGATTTAATGAGTTTTGGAATACATAGAATATGGAAAGACATGATGGTTGAATGGTTGGCTCCTCGACCGACATGGAAAATTATTGACGTTGCTGGTGGGACTGGCGATATAGCCCTTAAAATAAAGCGTAATTTAGGGAATCATATTAATTCAAATGGAATAATCACTGTCTGCGATATAAATGAATCCATGGTTAACAGCGGAAGAAGTAAAGCTATAAATAAGGGAGTTCTTAATGAAATAAAATGGACTGTAGGAAATGCTGAGAATCTTCCATTTACAGACATGGAGTTCGATGCTTACACAATTGCATTTGGGTTGAGAAACGTTACAAATATCTCCTTAGCGCTTCAAGAAGCAAAAAGAGTACTAAAACCAGGTGGTAGGTTCTTATGCCTAGAGTTTAGCAAACTATTATCGCCAACCCTTGATAAATTTTATCAGTTTTATTCATTTTCAATGCTTCCGAGACTCGGAAAGATTATTACAGGGGATAGAGAGGCCTATAAATACCTTGCAGAGAGCATTAAACTATTTCCTGACCAAAATGAAGTTTGTAACCTTATGGAGCAAAATGGCTTTAAAAATATAAAATATAGAAACTTATCAAATGGGATAGTAGCCATTCACTCTGGCTGGAAATATTAAGCAAGAAACTATTAGGCACACCTATGGTTAAAACTATTAAAAATATATTTAGGATTTTAAGAATATTTATTATTCTTGCCAGATTCGACTCATTGACGACCTTTAAGGATAGTTTTTTTGTAAAATTTTTATCGAAAATTATTCTAATTACTTCATTACAAAATCATAAAATAGCTAATAAAAGACCTGGGGAAAGATTAGCCCTGGCATTAATATCAATGGGCCCATCTTTTATCAAATTAGGCCAAGCCCTCTCAACTAGGCCGGATATTATAGGAAATAATATCTCAAAAGATCTTATAAAACTGCAAGACAAACTTCCTCCCTTTTGCTTTAAAGACGTTACGAAAATATTAGAAGAAGATCTAGAAGGCGGTATTAAGAAAAATTTTAAAGAAATTGATCCTGAACCAGTCGCAGCAGCATCAATTGCACAAGTTCATTTTGCAATAACAACAGAAAATACCCCTGTAGCAGTTAAGATCTTAAGACCTGAAATTCGGGATGATTTCAAAAAAGATATTGAATTATTTCATTGGCTTGCAAGGGTAATAGAAAAAAACTATCCCGAATTGAGAAGATTAAAACCAATTGAGGCAATAGAATCATTTGAGAAGACATCACAATTGGAAATGGATTTAAGCTTAGAAGCAGCCGCTGCAGATGAGTTAAGGGAGAACCACCTTAATGAAAAAAAATTCAAAATACCACAAGTTGATTGGCAAAGAACTTCTTCACGCGTTCTAACACTAGAGAAAGTTGGAGGTGTAAATATAAATGACATTGAATCTTTAAAAGAGAACAATTTAAACCCCAAGGATATTGTAAAAAATGCTGCAGAAGTTTTCTTCAAAATGGTCTTTGAGCATGGTTTTTTTCACGCTGATATGCATCCAGGTAATTTATTCATAGATAAAAAGGGTACCCTTATTGTTGTAGATTTTGGGATAATGGGAAGACTTGATAAAAAAACCAGAAGATTTCTTGGTGAAATATTGCTCGGGTTTATTTCACGTAATTACAGAAGAGTGGCTGAGGTCCATATTGAAGCAGGCTACGTCCCTGATAAGCAAGATGTAGACTCTTTTGCTCAGGCCTGTAGATCAATAACAGAGCCAATTTTAGGGAAAACTCTTGAAAAAATTTCGATTGCGAATTTGCTGGAACAACTCTTCAGGGTTAGTGCTACTTTTGAGATGGAGATGCAACCTCAACTTCTACTCCTTCAAAAGAGTATGCTATTAGTCGAAGGAGCGGGAAGAATGCTTGCACCAAATGTAAATATGTGGGAACTAGCTCGGCCTTTGATTGAAGAGTGGATACTAAACGAATTAAGGCCTGACAAAAGAATCCAGAAAAAACTTATTGAAGTTAGAAATACTCTAGAAAGGCTTCCTGAACTAATGGATAACGTAGAAATTCTGGCAAAGAATATTAACAAAAAGACTTAAATAAATAATTCCTTGAAATAACACTTCCTAATGGATTAAATCACTATAATCCAGCATTGTGTTTCTCAGCCCTAGTAAATTACCTTTTTTTTTTGTAAAATTATAACTTAAGCTTTAATTTAAATAATGGAAAAATGCTAGCTAATAAAAATGTTCTACTCATTGTCAGCGGTGGCATTGCTGCAGAAAAAATACCAGAACTAATCTCTAAACTTACAAGTCGTGGCTGTAAGATTAGATGCATATTGACTAATTCTGGAAGTAAATTCATTTCCACTGATGAACTTACAAAACTAACTAGGCAACCTACTTACCAAGAAATGTTTTTTAAAAACAAAAATGATAAAATGGAACATATATACTTAAGCAGAGAAGCGGATTTAATCCTAGTTGCTCCTGCAACAGCAAACATAATTGCCAAGATCGCAAATGGAATAGCTGATGATCTTGCAAGTACAACTCTTTTAGCTAATGATAAACCTATTTTCATAGCCCCCTCCATGAATGTTATGATGTGGAGAAACCATGCAACGCAGGTCAATATAAAGAAAATCTTAGAGCAAAGGGTTATTCCTATAGGTCCTGAAAGTGGACTATTAGCCTGTGGTGAGATAGGTGAGGGACGAATGAGTGAACCAGAAACAATTGTCAAATATATTGAAAACTATTTCCAAAAATCTTCTGATTTAAAGTCTTTATCTGGTCATAAGATAATTGTTACTAGCGGGCCAACTCAAGAACCAATAGACCCCGTAAGGTTTATTAGCAATAGGTCATCTGGAAAGCAAGGGTACTTAATTGCTCATACTTTGTCTAAATTTGGGGCTGAAGTAGTATTAATTAGTGGACCAACAAGTGAGACCTATCCTAAAGATATTAAAATAATAAAAGTTGAAACAGCAGAAGAAATGCTTGAAGCAAGTATTTCCGAGTTGCCATCAAGTGTTTTTATCTCTGTCGCTGCTGTTTCTGACTGGCGAGTAGAGTCAGTCCCACTCAATAAAATTAAGAAAAATAAAATGAACGAGATAAATCTAACTTTAACAAGAAATCCAGATATTCTCTCTTGTGTTTCTAAAGCCGGATCACTAAGACCCAATTTGGTTATAGGGTTTTCTGCAGAAACAGAGAATGTAATAAAAAACTCTAAAATAAAGCTTGAAGAAAAAGGATGTGACTGGATAGTAGCTAATGACGTTTCCGACGGCTTTGGTCATAACACCAACCAGGTTCATATTATCACTAAAAATAACATTGATGCCTGGCCAAAATTAGAGAAGTCCGAAGTAGCTCTAAAACTATCTCAACTTATAGATAATTTTTTGGAGAAACAGAATAATGCAACCTAGTGTTGATGAAATATTAGTTAAAATTAAAGTCCTTAAGAATGGCGATGGCTTGCCCATTCCTGAGTACCAAACTAAAGATTCAGCTGGAATGGATTTACATTCAGCTATTATTGAAAACCTTGAAATAAAACCTAGTGCCAAAGAAATAGTACCTACAGGAATAGCTTTAGCTATACCTCCAGGTTATGAAGCACAAATAAGGCCAAGATCAGGACTTGCTGCAAAGCATAGTATTACCGTTCTAAATACACCTGGGACTATTGACTCTGATTATAGAGGGGAAATAAAAGTCATAATAATAAATCATGGAAGAGAAAAATATATAGTAAAACGAGGTGATAGAATTGCGCAAATTGTCTTTGCTCCAATAGCTAGAGCCAGGATTAAATCTGTTTCAGAATTATCCGAAACTACAAGAGGTGAGTGTGGGCTTGGCTCTACTGGAATAGAGAAATAATGACATTACAAATAAGTAAAGAACTAAATGAAGAAAAATTAGAGAGATATTCTCGACATATTAAACTTAAAGAAATTGGTGTTTCTGGTCAAAAAAAACTTGAAGCAGCAAAAGTATTAGTTGTAGGGGCTGGAGGATTGGGCTCCCCCGTGCTTCAATACTTAAGTGCAGCAGGTATAGGTAAGATAGGCATTATTGATAATGATAAAGTTGAGCTTTCTAATCTCCAAAGACAAATATTATATCAAACCAATGATGTAGGTAAGAGAAAGGTCGAGGTAGCATATAATTTTTCTAAATCCATTAACCCTAATGTGAAAATATTTTCTTACCCATATCGTTTAGAAAAAAACAATATAAGAGAGCTAATTAAAGAATACGACTTTATCGCTGATGGAAGTGATAATTTTGAAACAAGGTTCATAATTAATGACATATGTTTTTTTGAAAAAAAAACACTTGTTTCAGCAGCTGTTACTCAGTTTGACGGTCACATCTCCACATTTAAATCACAAGTAGGTGGACCTTGTTACAGGTGTCTTCATCCTTCACAAAAAGATGAGGACATTTGGAATTGTGAAAATATGGGAATACTGGGCTCACTTGCAGGAACTTTAGGGTCTCTTCAAGCAAGTGAAATAATTAAGGAAATTCTTGGCATTGGAAGAAGCTTAAGCGGTTGGCTACTAATTTATGATGGCTTAGATGCAACCTTTAGGGAAGTTAGGTTATTGCCTGACCCAGAATGCCCCTTGTGCTCTAATCATGCTTCAATTAAAAACTATTTTATATAAAACAAGATTTTAATAATTTTAATGAACATATCAACTTCTACCCAATCTCAAGAAACTAAAGTTTGCAAACCAAGTCTGATTGGTTTCAGCAGAAAAGACCTTTCAGATATTGCGGTGGATATGGGACAAGAACCCTTTAAAGGCCTCCAGCTCTTCAAGTGGATTTATGATAAGGGCTCAAGAGACTTTGATTCTATGACAGATTTACCTCAGGGTTTTCGAAATAAGCTCATTACAGCATATTCTTTGAAAAGACCAACAATCAAGAATGAATATATTTCCGAGGATGGTACATGCAAATGGCTGACCTCATTTGAAGACGGACAACAAGCTGAGACAGTAATGATACCAGAAGGTGATAGAATAACTTTATGTATTTCCTCACAAGTTGGATGCACCTTAACATGTAAATTTTGTTATACGGGAACACAGAGATTAGTAAGAAACTTATCAGCTGGAGAAATAGTTGGACAAGTATTAGTTGCAAAAGAGCAAATCAATAACTGTGTATATAAGAATCTTAAAGAAAAAAAAATGATTTCAAATATTGTTTTTATGGGTATGGGCGAGCCTCTCTATAATTTTGATAATATAAAAAAATCAGTAGAAATTATTAAAGACAAAAATGGAATTGCTTTTAGTCATAAGAAAATTACCTTATCAACCTCAGGTATTATACCGCAAATAAAAAAATGCGGAGAAGAAATTGGCCTAAACCTAGCAATATCTCTTCATTCGCCTGAAGACGCTATAAGAACACAAATTATGCCTATAAATAAAAAATATCCTATTAAAGAATTAATTAAAGCATGTAAGATATATACTCAGGTTTCAAATACAAAATTAGTCACTTTTGAGTACGTAATGCTTAAGAACCTAAATGATAGCGATGAAGATGCAAAAAAAACTTGTAAAATTAGTTAAAGGTGTAGAATGTAAGTTTAATCTTATACCTTTTAATGGTTGGCCCAATTCAACATTCCAGTGTTCATCAAATAAAAGAATCCTGAGATTTCAAAAAATTCTACAGGATTCTGGTTTAAATTGCTTTATAAGAACGCCTAGAGGTCTAGATATATTGGCCGCGTGCGGTCAGCTAAAAACACCTAGCGTAATATCAAAACATAGGAAAAATTCATGAGTAAAGAAAAAATTGTCCTTGCCTATTCTGGAGGTTTAGACACATCCATTATACTTAAATGGTTACAAAAAGAAAAAAATTATGACGTAATAACTTTTACAGCTGACATTGGGCAAGCCGACGAAATTAGTCCGGCAAAAGAAAAAGCTATTTCTATGGGCGCTAAAGAAATATTTATTGAAGATTTAAGAGAAGAATTCACACAAAACTATATATTCCCTATGTTCAGAGCAAATGCTCTATACGAAGGTGTTTATATGCTTGGAACTGCAATAGCCAGGCCCTTAATAGGAAAAAGATTAGTAGAAATTGCTCATGAAACAAATGCAACTACTATAGCCCATGGAGCAACTGGAAAAGGAAACGATCAAGTAAGATTTGAGCTTGCAGCCTATGCCCTTGACCCTAATATAAAAGTTGTAGCTCCTTGGCGAGAATGGGAACTTAATTCTAGAACAAAACTTATTAAATACGCTGAGGAGAACCAGGTTCCGTTTCCAAAAGATAAAAAGGGGGAGCAGCCGTATTCAATGGATGCCAATTTGTTACATATTTCTTATGAAGGAAAGGCCCTTGAGGACCCTTGGATAGAGCCTGATGAAGATATGTTCAGATGGACAAAGTCTCCGCAGAAAGCTCCAGATAGCCCCGAATATATTACTATTGAATTTAACAGAGGTGACCCCATCGCAATTAATAACGAAAAACTCTCACCAGGAAAAATTCTTGAAAAGCTGAATCAACTAGGTGTCAAACATGGAATAGGTAGAATAGACATTGTTGAAAATAGATATGTTGGAATGAAATCAAGGGGAGTATACGAGACTCCAGGTGGGACTATTTTACTTCAAGCAAGAAGAGCAATAGAAAGTATTACAATTGATAGAGAAGTGGCTCATCTTAAAGATGAATTGATGCCAAAATATGCAGAATTAGTTTACAATGGATATTGGTTTGCACCTGAAAGAGAGATCCTTCAAACTGCAATTGACTCAACACAGGCCAATGTAAATGGAGTGACAAGATTAAAGTTATATAAAGGAAATACAATCGTAACTGGGAGAAAATCTCCTACTAGTTTGTATAGTAATGAACATGTTACCTTTGAGGAAGATTTTGTTTATAACCAATTTGATGCTGAAGGGTTTATAAAATTAAATGCTTTACGTTTAAAAATTGGAAAAAATTTTATAAAAAAATAGGGAATGCATATGTCTCATGATGTTATCAAGGAATCGAATGATCGTGTAGTTACAATTACTATATCCAGGCCAAAAAAAAAGAATGCATTAACTCTAAATATGTATACTAAATTAACAGAATTCATTAATGATGCGTGTTCATCTTCTGAAGTAAGAGTCATCCATTTAAGAGGTTCAGGTGACAGCTTTACTGCTGGGAATGATTTAAATGACTTTATGCAAAACCCTCCAAATGATGAAAACAGTCCTGTATTTCAATTTATGAAGTCTCTTTTATCAGCCGAAAAACCTATAGTTGCGGAGGTGAATGGATTGGCAATTGGAATTGGGACAACTCTTCTTTTGCATTGCGATCTTGTTTATTCATCAGTAAATGCGCGATTTCAACTCCCTTTTATAAATTTAGGACTTGTTCCAGAATTTGCTTCCAGCCTTATGCTTCCTCTTCTATCAGGATACCAAAGAGCAGCTGAGATATTAATGATCGGAGATCAATTTGATGCTAAAACTGCAAAGGAGATAGGATTAATAAATAATTATTTTCCTCCAGATAAGCTATCTAACGAAGTTAATGAAGTAATTGAAAGTTTAGCATCAAAGCCTCCGATAGCGCTTAGAGAAACAAAAAGGCTTATGAAATCAAATAATGCCCTTATAAGTAAAGTAATTGAAAGTGAAGGAAAAGTTTTTAGAAACCAATTACTCGGCCCCGAGGTTAAAGAAGCAATTACAGCATTCTTTGAGAAAAGAAAACCAAAATTTAATTAGAATTTTTACATATTTAATTTTGTATGCAACTCGTTCCAAGGGAATGGAGGGATTGTATTTTGAATTTGAGTTGCAACAAGTGTATTGAACATTAGACACGCTATTGTCATGGGTCCGACGCCTCCTGGAACAGGAGTTATTGCCTTAACTACACTATAAACACTATCAAAATTTACATCACCAGTGATTTTGTAGCTCCCGTCTTCTAAATTTACTCTATTAATACCTACATCAATTATAATAGAATTTTTATTTACCCATGAAGAATCAACCATTTCAGGCCTGCCCGCGGCAACGACTATTAAATCTGCTTTTTTACAGTACTCTTTTATATTTTTAGTTCTGGAATGGGTCATTGTCACTGTAGAGTTTTCCAAAAGTAAAATTTGCCCCATTGGCTTACCAAACAACAAGGATCTACCTATAACCACAGCATTTATACCCGATAATTCTCTTAATCTGCTCTTAATTAAAATATAAGAACCTAGAGGAGTACAGGGAACTAGCCTGGGTGTTCCTGAAACAAGTCTACCAGCATTAAAAGGAGTAAGAGCATCAACATCCTTGTCTGGATTGATTTTTGAAAGTAGAGAGGATGTATCCAGGTGGTCTGGGAGAGGAAGTTGAAGTAGGATTCCATTAATCAGAGAATCATTATTTAATTTTTCGATAAGGGATTCAAGATCTTTTTGAGAAGTATTTGAGGGCAAATAATAATCAGAAATTCCAATACCCAACTTCTGTGCTGTTTTAGATTTACTTTTGACATATACTTTACTGGCAGGATTATCACCAACGAGAATTACTGCAAGGTTTGGAATAATTTTACCCTGATCTAATAAATTTATAACCTCAGACCTTATCCAATCCTTAAGAGTTGAAGAGATTAGTTTACCATCAATTTTTTTGTTATTGGTCATGTCGTACTAAGCCAGACAATAAACATGTCCAAGTACATCTGAACTAGATATAAGGTTAGTAAGAGAATAATCGGAGAAAGGTCAATATTCCCAAACACCGGGATAAACTTTCTTATTCTATAGTATAATGGCTCTGTCATCTGATTAAGTGAATTATAAATAAGATAGACAAACTGATTATAACTATTAAGAACTCCAAAATTTACTAGCCAGCTTAAAATAACAGAAAAAATAATTATATAAGAATATAAATTTATAATAATTTGAAAAACTTTAATGATTGGTATCAAAAGTGACATTATAAAATATCCAAATACATATTGATAAGATATACTTATTTGAGTAACACAATTAAAATAATTTATATACTCAAATTTTCATGCAAACTTACATATTTAATTTTTCATCTATACAAGAAGCTTTCTCAGTAAGGAATTTTTTTATATATACAGTTGGCAATGCCACATCTCTCATTGGTATGTGGGCTCAGAGACTATCTGTTGGCTGGTTAATTTGGGATCTGACAGAATCAGCGGCATGGTTAGGAGCCATTGCAATGGCAGAGTTCCTTCCTATACTTTTTTTGACACCTTTTGGTGGAGTAATTGCTGACAGGTACAATAGACTATCAATCGCTAAAATTGCTCAGATAGTAGTTTGTTTAATATCATTAGTATTGTGCATATTAACCTTCTTGAACCAAATCACCCCCTTCATTCTTATTCTTATCATGCTGATTGCAGGAACTACAAATGCCCTAAACCAAGCATCAAGAGTTTCTCTTGTAGTAAATATGGTCTCAAGAAAACTTATGACACCAGCCATTGCAATTAATTCTGTGATTTTTAACCTCGCAAGAATAGTTGGCCCTGCAATAGGTGGCCTGCTTATATCAACCACTAGTGTCTCTTGGGCTTTTTTATTTAGTACCATTACTTTCATTATATTATTGTTTGCCCTAAATATGATTCTAATGCCCAAGGAAACTAATAAAGAGGGGAATAATCAATTTCAGATTAATGATTTATATAAAGGAATTACTTTCATAACTAATAATAATTCAGTTTTCATTATAGTTTTAATAACAGGAGTAAACTCTATATTAGCAAGACCAATAATTGAATTACTCCCTGGCTTCAGTGATACAGTATTCAATTCTGGACCACAGGGTTTAGCAATACTAACATCTTCTATGGGAATTGGTGCTATTATCTCATCTATATGGTTAGCCCAAAGAGGAACCCTTAATGGTCTATCTAATATTGTCTTCATTGGCGTTCTTATTAATAGTATTGCTATCATTTTATTCTCTCTCAGCGCAGATTTATTTACCGGAGCAATATTATTGGGTATATCAGGCTTCACTCAAGCTTGTACCGGGACAGGCACCCAAACCTTAATTCAATCCTTTGTACCTGATAGTTTAAGAGGAAGAGTCATGAGTGTTTGGTTGGTTATTGGGAGAGGGGGGCCCGCATTTGGTGCATTAATCATTGGTATTGTTGCAGAGTTCATAGGCTTTCCACTTCCAATAATGGCGGGAGGATTCTTGACTGCCTTAGTGCTAATTAAATATCTATCATATAAGAATTCAGTAGCACTTGCTTTGGAAACATAGCCTAAATCAAAACTAATATGAAGAAACAGTAGTTCTATACATGTGCCTGACATACATGTCATTAAAAGGTGTCGCACGATGCATTAGGCAACGATTGTCCCAAAAGACTAAGTCATTTCTTTTCCACTTATACCTGTAAATAACTGAGGGATGTGTTGCGCAAGAAAAAAGATAGTTAAGAAGAATATGTCCCGCATTAGACTCATGATCTATTATATGATTTGTAAAACCTGGATTAGCATAAAGGCATTTTTTATTTGTTTCAGGATGTCTAATTATTAATGGGTGCTCGGTTACCACAAGCTTACTCTTTTGTTTTTCAGTCAGTGGTATTCTTTTGCTATCTTTTCTTTTTTGTAACTTATCATAGTTAAAACTATGAGCAGCTTTAAGGTTTTCTAAAAAAGATATGATATTTTTATTTATAAGATTCAGTGCAAGGTACTGATTGGCAAATAATGTATCACCTCCAATAGGTGGAGTTTCAATACAATAAAGAAGGGACCCCATTGGAGGTGTTTTTCCATAGCTTACATCAGAATGCCAATATCGACCTGCATCCTCTATACCTAGTGCTTCTCCAAAATGATTTTTTTTTATTTGAAACAACAAGAACCTCTGGAAAATTTTCTAATAAATATTGCTTAAGAATATGCTTTTCAAGGACACCCCAATTCTTTGAAAATTCAACAAGATTATTTGGCTCCAACTTCTGATCACGAAAGACAAGAAAGCAATTATCAAGAAGAGCATTATTTAAGACACTGAACTCTGTTTTACTAACTTTAATTTTACAATCAAAATTTATTACTTCTGCTCCGCATGGTGCATCAAAAGGGTTAATTTCAAAAGAATTATTCATTTTATTAGCAATCCTTCAGGTGTTGTTAATTATTAAAAATATCTTTAACTACACTTCTTTTTGTATGCTTTAATACTAAGTTAGGGTGTTGTCCAAAAACTAAAGAGTCTTTTTGTATATTCTCTGAAATGATTACAGTTCCCAAAGAAATAAAACAATTATCTGATACAATAGTTTTACCAATAACTTTACTACCACTAAACATAACCACACCTTTTCCAAAGGATGGCGCATTACAATTTAAATCTGAACCAACTGATACATTATGATATGCGCAGAAGTAGTCATTATAATGTGCCCGACCCAAAACTGTGCCAACAGGATGAACTAATAAGAAAATGTCAGGCATTTTAACTTCATAAAAGATATCAACACTATGAAGCGACTTATTCAAGGCATAGATTTTTTCTGCTAAGTACTGAGGTCCATTTTCATTAAAATAGTATTACATAGAAAATATAGAAAAATAGCGTGTTGGTCGGTATTGAGATGGGAATATTTATATTGTCCGTTACTATAAAATCCTTTAATACGAAGATGGACAAAACACCACCTAAGCCTCTCAAGTGCCTTTCCTACATAAGGCTTTAAAACATTATGATCTATTTGGTACTTATCTGGAAAGAGATAATTCAACTGAGATGAAATATACAAAGCAAGATCTTCTTCAGCTAAAGATGTTGTAAAGATTTCCTTATTAATTATTTTTGACATATTTTATCTCTGAATTAGTTCCTGCTATTCTTACTTGCCCTGACATTAACACCATTGGAATATAAATGAGAACGTAATTTAATTGGGCTATGGTCCGTAAATAAAAATAAAGAAGATATTGCTAGTGCAGATGCCCCTGCATTAAGGGCATCAACACAATGCTGGATTCCCCCACATCCACCAGAAATGACCAGAGGAATATCAAGTTTACTATCAAGTTCCTTTATCATTTTTAAATCATAACCATTCATATTACCATCACGCTCTATTGAGGTGAGTAATACTTCTCCACAGAAGGAATCTTGCATTTTCAAAGCCCAGTCTATTGGGTTATGCTTAGTCCTATCTCTGCCGCCATTAATAAAAACTCTATGAACACCATCCTTAATCTGCGCATAATCAATAGATATAGTTATGCACTGATCTCCAAATGTTTTAGCTGCCTCGTTAACAAAATTTGGATTAATAACTGCTTGAGAGTTAATGACGATTTTGTCAGCACCTGCTCGTAATAATAAGTTAATATCCTCTAAACTTTTTATACCTCCGCCAACTGTTAAAGGCATGAATACTTCTTCACTTATTGTTTTGATAATTTCAAGTACCTTACTCTTTGATTCATCACTTGGCACGATATCGAGAATAATAAACTCATCCGCTCCGTAATCATTATAAATTTTAGCAGTCGATACCGGGTTTCCTGCCATTCTTTTATCGTTAAAGAAGCTCTTATACTTAACAAGACTTCCATTATTTAATAAAAATTTTGGGATGATACGTTTTTTTAACATTAAATCTAAGGGGCCCAATTAACAAAGTTTTTTAACAGTTCGATACCTGCATCTTGACTCTTTTCTGGATGAAATTGTGTTGCAATTATGTTGTCCCATGCAATACCTGCAGTGAAATTTATTCCGTAATTACAAGATGCAAGTATCTTTTCACTCTCATTAATTTGCATAAAGAAACTATGTACAAAATAAAACACAAGCATTTCGTCACTAAAACCTCTAAAAATAGGGTGCTTAGAACAAAGATTAATTTGGTTCCAACCCATATGAGGTATTTTTAAGCATTCTGGTCCTTTTTCTAATTTTGTTACTTTGGCATCAACCCAGCCTAAGCCCTTATGCTCGCCATGTTCAAATCCAACAGATGAAAGAACCTGCATCCCTACACAAACTCCTAAGAATGGCTTGCCTCTTTTTATAACTTGCTCATTAAGAACTTCGTCCAACCCGTATGCTCTTATAGAACTCATTGCATCTCCATAAGCACCAACACCAGGAAGGATAATATGGGAACAATTATTAATTTCTGCATGATCTTTGGTAACAACAGAGTCAACACCAATATAATCTAGAGCATTATAGACTGATCTAACATTTCCTTTTCCGTAATCAATGATTGATACAGACTTCATAATTAAATCAACTACCCACCAATTTTTGTTGATGGACGGTGGGGCCAAGGGACTTTTGTACGATCCCACTTGTCCATATCTGGCATTTTTTTACTGTCTTCAATATTGTTTGGCTGAAATCTGTGAGGATCAACTTGATGCTCCATAGCAATCTCAAGAAATTCTTCCTCAGTTAAATGAAGATACTCTAAAAAAATATCTAGTGAAACAGGTCTTTTCCCATCATATTTTTTTTCTAATTCTTCTCCATTTTCACGAGTCATACGCCCGTTTCTGATTTCAATATTAGCAAGATGATTTGTCCTACCAAATCCCCTTTTTATAAACTTTAAATAATCTCGAACACCCTGCATATGGCATTCTATTTTTTCATAATCAAACTCAGGCGGAATACCTTCAACTTGCTCTCCCTCCCAACCTAGCTCATCCTTTATTATGTTAACTTGCTTCCTAGTATCCCACTTAATATAATTACCCAAACAAACTGACCTGCACCCAAGTGCTCTTAGTTCTTTTCTTGGCGGGTAAGAGAATGGATATAAGTCTCTTTTACTAACACGACCATTTAGAAATTCATACATGTCATCTGAGGTCATGCCCAGGTTCATTGCCCTATTAAACCTTTTTTCATCCACCTCCTCCATTTCTTCATAAGTGTAGAAGCTTTGGTACTCAGCTAGACTCTCTCCCCAAAATAGTAGTGGTGTTGAATATCTAAGAGCGACTTGCATTGTATGCGCATATATTCCTGTATGACAATGCCAACAAAAGTCTCCTCTCCTTTTTAGGCTTTCAAGCATTAACTCTCTAACAACGTGCCATGAAGGTGTAAATTGAACTACGTCCACGCCAAGCAATTTAAACGTTCTTTTATTATTTTTTTCTAACGTTGGCCTATAAAAACCATGATCAAATCTAACTACAAGAGGCTTTAATTTAAGCTCTCTGACAATGTACCACAATTGATATGTTGAGTCCTTTCCGCCAGAGAATGGGACTATACAATCATATAACCCTTTATCCTTATAAAGCATTACCAGTTCATCTAGCTGACGACGTCTATCAACCCAATCTACTTTCTCTTCCTTATATTCAATTTGTTTACAAACTGAACATGTGCCTTGTGAGTCGAATGTTGTCGCCTCTGCAGTTTCTGGTAAAAGGCAATTTGAACAGGATCTCATAAATCATACCTTGCTAAATAATCTTAAACTCAATAATTTATTTTATCACGTTTACCCTGATTTATCGATAATTCACTTTTTTTATTTGGATATGTTATTATTTTATAATCTACGATATTTTTTTATAATTAATTGCAAAGGTTGAGAAATTGCAAGGATCTTTACCAAATATTTCTATAATAATACCTCTATATAATGAAGAAGAAAATATTGAGCCTCTAATAAATGAACTTTCTAGTGCGTTGCGTGATATTTGTAC
This sequence comes from uncultured Alphaproteobacteria bacterium, assembly GCA_902575965.1. GTDB lineage: Bacteria > Pseudomonadota > Alphaproteobacteria > Rhodospirillales > Rhodospirillaceae. The sequence continues at coordinate 61,814 of CACGTM010000002.1, forward strand.
ACCGAAAAAACAAAGTTACGAAGTTATACTAATTAATGACGGATCTAGTGACAATACTTCTGAAAAACTTCAAACCCTGTGTCCTAATGAAGATAGTTGGAAAACCATAAATTTCTCAAAGAACAGAGGTCAGACACAGGCCATTATGGCCGGAATTGACCATTCCTGTGGTGAAATAATTGTTCCGATGGATGGTGATCTTCAAAATGACCCAAATGACATAAAAATCCTTTTAGATGCAATAGATGAAGGCTATGAAGTTGCATCAGGATGGAGAAAAAATAGGAAAGATGTTTTTTGGACAAAGGTACTCCCTTCTAGAATAGCGAACTGGCTCATTTCATGGATTTCTGGCGTAAAACTAAAAGACTATGGTTGCACTCTCAAAGCCTATAAAAAAAGCGTTCTTGGAGGATTTCGTCTTTATGGTGAAATGCATCGTTTTGTTCCAATCTATGCAGACTGGCAAGGTGCAAGGATCAAGGAAGTTGAGGTAAACCATCGGCCACGTATAAATGGAAAGTCTAATTATGGCCTTAGAAGAATTTTTAAGGTTTTATTAGACCTACTAGTTGTAAAATTCCTTACCCAATATGATGGCAAACCAATTTATATGTTTGGAATAGCCGGTTTTAGTTTTTTTACTATTTCTTTTTTTGCAGGTGTATGGGCAGTATATCTGAAATTTTTTGATAACACGCCATTTATTTCGACACCCCTTCCTTTACTATTTACATTAGGTTTTATAACTGGGGTTATTTGTATCTTGATGGGACTCCTTGCTGAAGTTCTGATTAGAATCTACTATGAATCTTTAAATAAAAAACAGTACATAATAGATGATGAGCATAAAAAGAAAGGTGCCTTATGAAACTAACTTCAAATATTTCTGAAATATAGATATGTGTGGCTTAACAGGGTTTATTGGCTCTGGTGATGAAAAAGTTCTTCAGCACATGACTGGGCTATTAACACACAGAGGGCCTGATAGCTCTGGTTACTACATTGATGATGTAAATAAAATATTCATTGGACATCGTCGTCTAGAGGTTATTGATGTTTTAAACGGTTCTCAACCTATGCTAGACGAAAAAAAAGATATTTGTGTAGTTTATAATGGTGAAATTTATAATCATAAAAAATTAAGAAAAGAACTAGAGTCTTTTGGACATAGATTTAAAACAAGTCATTCAGATACAGAAGTAATTCTTCATGGCTGGAAGCACTGGGGTAAGAGAATTTTAGAAAAAATTGATGGCATGTTTTCCATAGCTATATATGATAAGAAGCAGCAAACCTTTTTTTTAGCCAGGGATAGGTTTGGTGAAAAGCCATTGTATTATTCTAAAAAAAGAAACACACTTGCATTTAGCTCAGAAATTAAACCATTGCTTGAACATCCTGAATATAAACAGGCATCCTTTTCATCAATTGCATTACAAAAGTATTTTGCGCATGGATTCTTTCCTTCTCCTCATACTCCTTTTTCTGAGGTATATAAACTTCCGCCTGGCCATCTTCTAAAAGTTGATTTAAGAGACTTGTCCATTGAGCTAAGTCATTATTGGAAATTTGAAATATGCTACGACAATGATAAGGATTTCAAAGAAAATGATTTAATAGAAGAGTTAGAAGCACTTCTGTTTAGGTCTGTATCTGATCGCTTAGAGTCTGATGTACCCCTAGGATTATTTCTCTCAGGCGGGATTGACTCGAGTTCTATTCTTGCATGTGCCTCTTTAAAATCAAGCGAGAAAAAAATAAAGACGTTCTCAATTGGCTTTTTAGATAAAAGCTATGATGAAACTAAATATGCTATTCAAGTTGCAGAACATTTTCAAACAGATCATAAAATTAAATATTGCGATATTAATTACCAAAGAAACGAAATCATTGATCTTTTATCAAACCTTGACGAACCAATAGGCGACCCTTCTATTTACCCTACATATCAACTTTGTAAACTTGCAAAGGAAGAGACAACTGTAGTTCTCTCTGGTGATGGAGGGGACGAACTATTTGCAGGCTATGATCCATTTAAAGTCTTAAGATATGCTGAAATTTATAACAGAATAGTGCCAAATGTCTTACATGCTGGGATACAAAAATTTACTAATTTATTGCCTATTTCAGACAAAAATATGAGTTTAGACTTTATTTTGAGAAGAGGTTTTAGAAGCCTAAAAAAGTCTAAATCTCTGTGGAATCCTCTTTGGCATGCACCATTTGTTGAAAACGACATTGCAGATTTGTTTAATCAGGATGTTAAAACAGAAGAGCTATTTAGCGAGGTTTTAAAAACATGGGAAGAAAATAAAAAACTGAACATTATTGACCAGACACTTTTATTTTATACACGTTTTTATTTACCTGAGAATATATTGATGAAAACTGATCGCTCCAGCATGAAGCTTGGACTTGAAGTAAGAAGCCCGTTCTTATCTAAAGATATTGCAGATTTTGCGCAAAAATTACCATCTCACTTTAAAATAAGGAATGGTATAACAAAATGGATATTAAAGAAAGCAATGAGCAAACATCTTCCCAATAATATATTACATAGAAAAAAGAAAGGATTTGGCATACCCGTTTCAAAATGGCTAAGGACTCTTCCAATGCCCAATAATAAGATTAATGAAATTAATACGAATATGCTTAATCAAAAGTGGCTAAAACATAAGAGCAGAGAAATCGACGAAAGAGGTGCACTTTGGTGCTGGTTAGCTTTATCACAAACATACCAGGGTAAAATATGAGCTTATCAAAAAAAATATCTTCTGGTTTTTGCTATGTCTCAGAAGATGTTTTTAATCTTGTAAAAAACACACAGGGTGAATACTTTAAAAAAATACAAGGCCTTTCACCCGTTGAGTTTGCTATGGACACTTTAAATCCAATCAGGGCAACAGAATCTGCCAAAATACTAAAGCGTTATACTCCCATCAAGAAAATGAAAGTGCTTGAAATTGGTTCCGGTTGTGGAGTTACACATGTTTCCTGGACAAAATTATTTGACATTAATGGTTTTGCAGTAGAACCAGAAGGTGAAGGCTTCAGCAATTCTGCATTAGTTGCCAGAAAACTTCTAAAAGAAAATGGATTGAACCCTAATAAAATTATTAATGCAAGGGGAGAGGAACTTCCTTTCGATGATAACATGTTTGATATAGTCTATTCATCAAATGTTTTAGAGCACGTATCAAATCCCAAAAAAGTAATAACTGAGGCCATAAGAGTGGTGAAAAAAAACGGAATAGTACAAATAGTGTGTCCTAATTATCTGTCATACTTTGATGGACATTACGGTGCATTTCATCCCCCAATTTTTTCTAATAAATTTTTTTGCTGGTGGATGAAAAATATTTATAAAAAAAATCCTGACTTTGCAAAAACTATTAGAACAGAAATCAATCCAATATGGTCATTAAAACAAATTAAAGCACTACCTAACGCAAGACTTCTCGGGCTTGGCGAAAACATATTTTTTGAAAGAATGATAAGTGGAGATGTTAGTGAACTCAATGGGTTAAAGAATTTAAGCAGCATTGTTAATATTATAAAAAAAATTAAACTTGATAAAACTTTAGCAAGATTCATTATAATGATTAAGGGATGGACACCACTCATAATAAGCATAAAAAAAGTTTAAGTTCTGTAATTTAATAAATTCAAGATAAAGCCAATCAAGGCGCCAATAAGAGTCAAAAAAAGAAGTAATATTGATAATAAAAAAGCTTTCAATGATGATACCCCAAAAAAACCTAGTAACGTAATCAGTGTTAGCTCTCTTATACCTATACCTGCGAGTGATACAGGCAAAATAAGAATAATTGATAGAAGTCCAGTAACGGAGAACCAGCAAAATAGACTTATTTCAATTCCTATAGAATGTCCGAGGCTCCTAACAATTATAACTGACAAAATCTGGAAACAAAAACCTAGGATTATAGATAGTAATATGTTCTTAAGAGATAGGTTTTTTGAATATAAAAATCTTCTATTAATTCTAATATTTACAAATATTCTTTCTACAAAACGGAATAATGTACCTGAGAAGAAAACAAACGGTGTTAGAAAGGCTAAAAAGACTAGTGACAAAAATATAAAAATATAAGAAATCTCTTCAGGCATCAGGAGAAGGCCTAAAACCGTTAAGATAGTAAGAGAAAAAAGGCCTGTTATTTTATCAAAAAAAACAATTGATATAATTTCTCCAATATTATCATTTGGGCGTATTAAATTATAAGCCTTAATAACATCACCAAATATTTGTCCAGGGAGTGCCGTTCCATAAAATAAAGATATAAATGTAAATCTAGTAATTTCACTTAAGGACCTATCTTTAATAATAATTTTTAATTTTACTGCATTCATTAAATGAGCAAAAATATATAATACGACCGGAAATAAAAGCTCAATTAGATTTAATTTTTTTACATTTTCAAAAAGCTGTTTAGTGTCAATCTGATTAAAAAGATAAATTAAAACCAAAAGACTAAAAACTACTTTAAAAATATATATGCTAAAATTATAAAATTTATGCATATAACATATACCTCTTTATTAAAATCTGTTTATACTCTGAGATTAAATAGCAAACAATAATTCTATTAATGAATATAGCTTAATTAAAAATAAAGAAATATGACAAAGAAAAAATTTCTATTGATTAATTATGAGTATCCACCGCTTGGGGGCGGAGGTGGTAATGCTACTTATTCGATTGCTAAAGAGCTGGCAAATAATGGAGCAAGTGTTACAGTATTAACATCCAGCTATAAAGGTATAGCGAAGTATGAGAAAAAGGGAAATATTCAGGTAATAAGGATATGGGGCGGACGTAGAAAATTAGAAAAATGCAGTATATTTGAGATGCTGTTATTCTTGTGCAATGGTCTTTTAAAATCCAAAGATATTTCAAAAGAAATTAAACCAAATGCATGTTTAATTTTCTTTTCGCTTCCAACTGGTCCTATTGGCTGGTGGATAAAAAAAAGTCTTGGTATCCCTTATATTGTGTCCCTTCAAGGGGGCGATGTCCCTGGCTTTATGAATAAAGAGCTCCATATTTATCACCTCCTAACAGGTTTTATTACTCGAAATGTCTGGAAAAAAGCAGAATTTGTTGTTGCAAATTCAGAAGGTCTTGCAAAACTCGCTAGAGAATTTATGCAATCTGCCAACCATAAAGTGATTCCTGCAGGCGTTGATTCACAAGTTTTTAGCCCAATAGATAAATCTAATGTAAAATCTAAAGTGAAATTACTTTTTGTTGGAAGATTGGTTTATCAAAAGGGATTGGATATTTTATTTGATGCATTGATAAAAATTAAAGATAAGAATTTATGGTATTTAAATATTGTAGGGGATGGACCACTCAAAAAAGAGCTTATTAAAAAAGCAAAAGAGCTTCACCTTGATAAAAACATACATTTTCATGGGTGGAAAAACCGAGAACAACTTTTACGATTTTATAAAAATAATGACATCTTTCTTCTTCCTTCTAGAGATGAAGGAATGCCAAATGTAATGTTAGAAGCTATGGCTTCAGGGCTCGCAATAATAGGCACAAAAGTTTCAGGGTTAGAAGAGGTTATTATTAATGATAATAATGGACTTCTAGTAGAGAAAGAAAATCCGCATGAACTTTATGAAGCAATAGACAGTCTTATTAGAAATAAAAATATTGTATCAGAATTAGGTAATAATGCTTCCTCTTTCGTTAAAAAAAATTATAGCTGGAGAAGTGTAGCCCAGTCCTATATGTATTTGCTAGAACATGTGTCAGAGAAGACAAATGAATAAAGAAATTTATGAGACCTTATGGGAAACTGGGTGGGAAGATGCGCGTCATTATGGTCCCATTGCAAGACATAGTCGAAGGATTATTAATGAAATGATTAAAGATTTGAATATTGCCTCAGTACTTGATGTTGGTTGTGGAGAATGTTCACTATTAAACACAATTTTCCAGAATCATTGTCCTTCATCAATATCAGGAATTGACATTTCTAATAAAGCATTAAAAATCTGTCAAAATTTATTTCCTAATGGCTCTTTTTACAAATTAGATATAACAAAAGACAAACTAGAAGAAAACTTCGACTTAATTATTTCAGCTGACGTCATAGAGCATCTTGATAATGATCAAGCCGCGATAAAAAATATGTCAGCCATGCTTAACCCATCTGGGAGATTAATTATATCCACTTTGTTAGGTGAAATGCGTGAAGTTGAGAGACAGGTGGGACACCTAAGAAATTATAGTAAAAAGGATTTATTAAAAAAAATAAACAATGCAGGATTACAAATTGAACATGTGACAACTTGGGGCTGGCCATTTTTTTCCCCTTTTTATAGAAACTTACTAAATTTAATAGGCAATAAAGGTACCATGGGTAAATTTGGACTAATCAGAAAAATGATTTGTAACATTCTTTACTATATATTCTACTTTAATTCATCAAGTAAAGGGGACTATATATTCATAAGAGCTAAGCGAATATAGTAAATACGATCTATACTTTTTGCAGTAAGGCTACAAAAAAACCATCAACGCCACCAAAACTCTCCCAAAAAGACGGAAGCACTCGTATTGTTCCTTTACTGTCAACCCATGAACTTTCAAAATCATCAGTTTTATGTTTGATAGGGAGCAATGACATATTGTACTCCTTTGTTAATGTATCAATAAGATATTCGCCTTCCTTTTTTAAAATTGAGCAATTTGAGTAAAGAAGATAGCCTCCGGGTTTAACATAATCATAACCCTTCAAAATCATTTTTTTCTGTAACTCTATCAATTGAAATATATCTTTATTAGATTTTATGTATGGAATATCTGGATGTCTTCTAATAGTCCCAGTCGAAGAACACGGGGCGTCAATCAGCACTGCATCGAATCTATCTTCTGCTTCCCATTTCAAAAAATTATTAATTATTATCTTTGAAGATAAAGACAATCTTTTCAGGTTTTGTTTTAAAATTTTAGTTCTTTCTGGAGAAATATCAATTGAAGTGACGTCAAAACCTAAGGACAATAACTGAGATGTCTTACCACCCGGCGCCGCACAAACATCAAGAACACTTGCAGAACTTTTTAAAAATCTTGATAATAGTTTTACAGGGACTGCAGCAGCGGCATCTTGAATCCACCAAAGACCTTTTTTATACCCCGGAAGCTTTGTTACTATTCCTTGGTTTTTAACCCTAACACTCCCACCTGGAAGCATAATACCATCAACTTCAGATAAAAATGTTTTAATCATTGAATTATGCTTGAAGGTTAAGTCTAAATCTGGCTCAGACAAATGAGCCATAGCAATTTTTTCTGCCTCAATAACCCCATAATCATTTATAATGTGTTCACTCAACCATTGAGGTGTGTTAATTAATAAATTTGTTTCTTCTGAAAGAATATTTTTCTCGTCTCGAATGACTGATCTTAGAACAGAGTTAATAAAGCCGCTCACTCCAGAACAACCAAGTCTTTTAGACAATTCCACTGAAGTATTTACAGCAGCATAATGTGGGGTTCGTAAAAACAAAATTTGCGCTATACCAATTCTTAAGATATCTTCAACTATCTTTGACGGTTTTCTGCCTACATATCTAACAAGTATATCGTCAATCTGCCCCAGATGTCTAATTGTAGCCATGGTTAAAAGCTTAACAAAGGCTTTATCTGAATGCATAAAGCCTTTAGTATAAAGATCAAAAATATCCCTTAAGAAGACTTTTTGCCTTATGGTCTTTGTAAATAATTTATGTACAGCTAATCTTGTATTTAAATTTTGAATGGAACTTTTCCTCATATGTATGATAGAAGTGAATAGTAAAATAATAATTCATAGTTATAAATTATATTTACAATGTGGTGAATAGATTAAGTATTCAATTAGAGTGGTTTCGAAATGTCAAATAGCTTCAATCTTATAATCATTGGCGCTGGTACTGCAGGTATCCCTGCCGCAATTTTTGCATCAGGTAGAACAAACAGAATATTAGTGGTTGATGCGGCCCCAAAAATTGGAGGAACACTGCATTTAAGCTCTGGCCAAATGAGTGCGGCAGGGACAAAATTACAAGAAAGAAAAGGTATAAAAGACTCTCCTAAGTTACATCTTGAAGATATTATAAGAATCTCTAAAGGAACAGCTAATTATGAACTTGCAAAACTTGCAGTTTATAATGCATCCGATACATTAGACTGGCTAGAAGACCTTGGCTTTACTCCACTTAAAGATCATCCTGTTAAAGGACAGGCCCATGAACCTTATAGTGTAAATAGATATGTCTGGGCAAATGAACTTGGTCTGTCTATTTTAAAAACAATTAATCAACCATTTGAAAAAGCAATAAATGACGAAAAGGTAGATCTACAATTAAATACCAGGGTTACTAAAATTTTGACTAGTAGCTCAGCAGATATAGAGGGTGTTGAGGTAATAAACGCATCTGGAGATACAAAAAAATTTTTTTCAAGTAAAATAATCATAGCTTCGGGAGGTTATGTGGCAAACGCAAAAATGTATAGTCGTTTTTCGGGCCACCCCGCATACGGAAAACATAGCTATCCGTATTGTTTAGGAGATAGTATATCCCTCGGCGAAAATCTAAATGCACAAACCTGGGGTAAAGAAAATTATCTTACAAGCTTTGGTGTTATAATGAACTCATATGATGTCCCAAGCACAGTAAGATTGAGACAAATTCATTGGCCAGAAAGGCGTATGCCTTGGGAAATTTATGTAAACAAGGAAGGTAAGCGCTTTATTAGAGAAGATGAACCAAGCGTGGATAAAAGAGAACATTCAATACTCAATCAAGCTGATCTGCGTCATTGGATAATTTTTGACACAGAAATATTAGAAAATTCTCCATCTATCTTTAAAGACTTCTCAAAAGAAGACACTAAACAAGCGGCTAAAAATAATGAACCAATGTTTTATATGGCTGATGATATAGTTTCATTATCAGCTAAAGCTGGAATAAATGGAGAAAATCTTAAGGTAACTATAGAGGATTACAATAGGGCTCAGTCAGATGGAAAAGATATTTTTAAAAGAATACATATGCCAAAAAAAATAGAAAAGCCTCCATACTATGCAATCAGATCCCAGGCAATGTCAGTTTCCAGTAGTGTTGGCTTAAGGGTTAATAGTAGCCTAGAAGTAATTAATAATAATATGGAACCAATAAAAGGGCTGTATGCTGCAGGGGAAGCCATAGGTCAAGGCGCCCTTATGGGAAGTTCATTTTGTGGTGGAATGCTTGTTACACCTGCACTTACTTTTGGAAGGTTATTAGGAGAAAAAATTATACCGCTAAACCCTATAAGCAATACATCTGAAGTTAATGGACCAGAGGGTCTAGAACCAACCCGTTTTGGAGACTGGGAAAAAAATGGAAGATGTAGTGATTTCTAGATATTAATTACTTCTCTACTATTAATTATCAATTCCTCAACTACATCTGGATCAGCTAAAGTTGAAGTATCACCTATAGTATTAATATCATTTTCGGCTATCTTTCTTAAAATTCTTCGCATTATTTTTCCTGATCTTGTTTTTGGTAGTGAAGGGGCCCACTGCAAGTAGTCGGGTTTTGCTATTGATCCGATATCTTTTTTTACCCACTGAATAAGTTCATTTATAAGCTTATTCGACGGCTTTTCTCCCTCCATCAATGTAACAAAGGCATATATACCTTGTCCTTTTATTTCGTGAGGAAATCCAACTACGGCAGCTTCTGCAACAGACACATGGGAAACAAGCGAACTTTCAATTTCTGCTGTACCCATCCTATGCCCCGAAACATTAAGAACATCATCTACCCTCCCTGTAATCCAGTAATATCCATCTTTATCTCTTCTACATCCATCCCCGGTAAAATATAATCCAGGATATTGAGAAAAATATGTGTCGATAAACCTTTGATGGTCTCCGAATACAGTTCTCATTTGACCTGGCCAAGAATTCTTAATACATAAATACCCTTCGGCTTCTCCTTTTAGCTCTTTTCCCATTGAGTCCACTACAATTGGCTCAACACCAAAAAAAGGTAATGTAGCTGAACCTGGCTTTAGTTCCATGCAACCAGGAAGTGGAGAGATCATAATCCCTCCCGTTTCAGTTTGCCACCAAGTATCAACAATGGGACATCGCTCACCACCAATAACCTTATAATACCAACTCCATGCCTCTGGATTAATTGGCTCTCCAACTGAGCCAAGTAACTTTAATGACTTTCTGCTTGTCTTCTCAACAGGTTCACTCCCGTCACGCATCAATGACCTTATAGCCGTTGGCGCTGTATAAAATATTTCAACATTGTGTTTGTCAACTATTTCCCAAAAACGACTTGAAGTTGGATAATTAGGAACACCCTCAAACATCAATGTTTGAGCCCCATTGGCTAAAGGCCCATAGACGATATACGTATGGCCTGTAATCCAACCAACATCTGCTGTACACCAGTAAACAGCCCTATTAAAATAATCAAAGACAAACTTATGAGTCATTGCAGCGTAAACCATGTAACCACCGGTTGTATGAAGTACGCCCTTTGGCTTTCCTGTTGAACCTGAAGTGTATAGAATAAAAAGCGGGTCTTCTGCTCTCATTTCTTCATAAGGGCACCATTCAGACTCGTCTTTGATAATATCATGATAAAAAACATCTCTATTTTTTATCATGCTTGTTTGTGTTGGAGTGTGATTAACTACGATTACTTTGTCTACACATGAACAATGTTCAAGGGCAAGATCTACATTATATTTGAGAGGAGTTTTTTTTCCACCTCTAACGCCCTCGTTAGCAGTAATGATAATTTTAGCGTTACAGTCATTGATTCTATTCGCCAATGATTGGGGAGAAAAACCTCCAAAAACAACTGAATGGACCAAGCCAAGCCTTGCACACGCAAGCATTACAACAGCAGACTCTATTATCATTGGTAAGTATATACAAACTCTATCGCCTTTACTAAGCCCTAGAGCTTTTAATGCGTTCGAAAACTTACAAACCTCAGAATGAAGCTGTCTATAAGTTACTGATTTGGACTCATTCGGGTTATCTGACTCCCATATTATTGCAGTTTGGTCACCTAATGCATCAAGATGCCTATCAAGACAATTATAAGATGCATTAAGTGTCCCATCCTCAAACCATCGAATTGATAAATTATCTTTTTCAAAAGAAGAATTATTCACAAGTGAATAGTCTTTTATCCAGTCGATAATTTTTCCATTTTCACCCCAGAATAATTTTGGGTTACGAATAGATTCTTCATACATCTCTTTATATTCATGAAAGTCAATTGGAGAATCTTTTTTCCATAAAACTTTTTTAATTAAATTTTTCTTTTCATTCATCACTCAGAGCTTTTTGTTTGTTTCAAAGGCAGTATATTTTTTGTTAACCTAATAATAACATTTTCAAAAAGATTATTTTTAAAGTAAGGCTCTTGATTTATCCATTCTCTAGCCTGTTCACAATCACTGAAATTTAAGATATACAAGCTTCCCTTAAAAGTCTCTCCATCATCATGAAGCAATGGACCAACGAATGTGCCATCAGGTAAATTTTGCTTAAGCCATTCAAGGTGTTCTGGCCTAGTTCTTAGACGAAGGTCTAAACTATCTGACTTATCTATACATATTATGGCAACTGGCATGATGTTTCCTTAATAATTCAATATATCAATTAATCTAATTCTTTTCTAATGGGCCGCTCTACAATATCTTTAATTGCCAAGTCAATTGGCTTTAATTGATTTATAACTTTATCAACTTCAAAGCATATAGGCATTTCAATATTTAATGATGATGCGAGTGATACCAAAGCGGAGGATGTGAAAACGCCCTCAGCCACTGAAACTCTTTTAGACAATATGTCACTATGAGGAATACCTTTACCTATGGCTACGCCAAGCGAATAATTTCGTGATTGCGATGAAGTTGCTGTTAATAATAAATCACCTAGTCCAGATAACCCATTCAATGTTTTATATTCTCCCCCAAGAGCAACTGCTAAACGTATAACTTCGGCAAGCCCTCTTGTTATTAATGAAGCCCTTGCATTATCTCCCATATTACGCCCCTCCAGCATCCCACATGCGATGGCAAGAACATTCTTAACAGCACCCCCAATAGCGACGCCAATTAAATCTGATGATAAATATGGTCGAAAATAATTAGTAGCAATTGCTTTAGAAACTATATGACCTTGCTCTAGGTCTTCGCATGCTAATGTTACTGCTGTAGGGAGGCCTTCTGCAACTTCAGAAGCAAAAGTTGGACCAGACATTATCATCACAGAAGACTGAGGTATACATTCAGAGAGTATGTTGTTCATTAATGCATTAGTACCTTGTTCTATACCTTTTGAGCAAATTATCACAGGAATATTTGGTAATAGATATTGCTTTAACTTTTTGCATGTCTTTCTAAAATGCTGAGCTGGTACTACAATAAATATCATATCGGCCGGTAGCAATTCTGATAATTCGTTTGTTGCCGTAATTCTTGTATCTAATTTTATGTTAGGTAAAAAAATATGGTTTTTAGATTCATTATTGATGCTATCTACAACTTCCCGCTCTCTAGCCCATATGACAACATTATTTCCACCCCTAATAGCTTGCATTGCTAAAGATGTGCCCCACGCACCCGCACCAACTATCCCTACTTTATGCATAAAACCTCTGTATTCAGTAATTCTTAATAATATTTAATAATGTAAAATTTTATATAAACAATATAATTTCATTAGTTATAATGTTCGTAAACATAAAAATTATAGAATTAACTTTGTAATCAAGGAGTGTATTTTAAATGTCAATTATAATCACCGGATCAGCGGGTTTTATCGGCTTTCATACTGCAAAAAGGCTAATAAAGTCTGGTGAACAAGTGATTGGACTAGACAACTTTAGTAATTACTATGATACAGCACTCAAAGAAGCCAGATGGAAGATGCTTGAGGAAAGCTCTAATTTTACTGGCATTAGGTCTGATATCTCTAACTTGAATAGCATCAAAGATATTTTTTCAAAGTATAAACCAAGTATTGTGATTCACATGGCTGCACAAGCAGGAGTAAGAAAAGGTTATAAAAACCCACAAATGTATACATCAAGTAACTTGGTGGGAATGCTCAATATTCTAGACTGCTGCAGAGCAGCAAATGCTGATCAACTTATTTTTACCTCTTCTAGTGCAGTATATGGAATTAGTGAGAAGCTTCCATTTTCAGAAAAAGATGGAACAAGCATGCCACTATCCATTTATGCTGCAACAAAACAATCCAATGAAGCAATGGCATATTCATTTTCAAATCTATATTCAATTCCTATTACAACACTAAGATTATTCACGGTTTATGGGCCCTGGGGTAGGCCCGATATGGCAATATACAATTTCATATCGTCAATACTGAATGAAAAAGAAATTTTATTATATGATGAAGGTAAAATGAAAAGAGATTTTACCTTTATAGATGATACCATTGAAGGAATAATTAAATCTATGAATGCTAATACACAGACACAAAGTCTATCACCCCCTTACAATGTATTTAATATTGGAGCAGGTAGGCCAATTAGAATTATAGATTTGATAGAAATTATTGAAAAAGAGCTAAATAAAAAAGCGAAGCTGAAGTTTGAGAAATCACATTTTGGTGAAATGAAATCCACATGGAGTGATATAACAAAAATAAGGAACCAAACATCCTATATTCCTAAGACTTCACTAGAAGATGGTATTAAAATATTCGTGAAATGGTTTAAAGAATATTACCAGGTATAAAAATTTATATTTGTTTATTATTTTTTATTTTGTCTAACGGCCACCTTGGCTTAGGCTTGAATGACAGAGGGTCACTCAATCCAAGTCTATACCTTTCCAACCCAGCCCAAGCGACCATAATCCCGTTATCAGTACATAACTCAACTGGCGGTACATAAAAATCCATTTTCTTTGATAAAATAATTTTATTAAGACTAGATCTTAATAATTCATTAGAAGCAACTCCGCCCGATAAAACTAAAGACTTGATCGACTGTGATTCGTTAGAGACCAGAAAATTTTTGGTTCTTTCTATCAGGTGGTTGATTATAGCCTCTTGAGTTGAAGCTGCTAAATCTTTTAAATCTTGCTCAGATGCACCTTTTTCCTGAATATAATTAATCGTGTTTTTTACTTCTGTTTTCAGACCAGAAAATGAAAAATCACATCCTCCCCTTTTTTTTAGTGGCTTAGGAAAAGAAAACCTTTGAGAATCTCCAAGTTTCGCAAATTCCTGAATAGAGGGCCCACCAGGCATTTCCAAATTCAACATTTGAGCAACTTTATCAAAACATTCCCCTGCCGCGTCATCAAGTGAATTACCTATACACTTGTACTTGCCAACCCCTTCGACAATAAGTAATTGGCAATGTCCACCAGAAACTAAGAGCAACAAGAAAGGGAATTCTATGGTGTTTGTAAATCTGACTGTTAATGCGTGGGCTTCTAGATGATTAACCGCTATAAAAGGCTTACTAAACATTGAGGCAAGCGTTTTAGCTGTCATTACCCCCACAATCAAGCCTCCAATAAGGCCCGGGCCTGCAGTTGCGGCAAATACATCAATCTGCTTCAAATCAACATTTGCTTCATCTAATGACTGTAATATAAGTCTATCGATATGCTCTAAATGTGCCCTTGCTGCAATTTCAGGAACTATACCACCATAGGGTTGGTGTGCTTCAAACTGGGAGATCAGTTTATGTGATAAAACATTTCTATTGTCATCTACAATAGCAACAGCTGACTCATCACAACTAGTTTCTATCCCTAATGCTAACATTATTTATCCTTTAGTGTTAAAACTGAGACTAGTTTTTATTATTCTATATAAATAAATTAATTATGGAATACTTGAATATATAAGTTAAAATAACACCCATGTTAAAGCAAAAAAAATTTCTAATAATTATATTAATGCCAATTCTTTTAGTAATTATTTGGTTTACAAACCCTCTCTCATTAAAAGATCGCTCCATTAAATTAATACAAGAATTAAATATCATTTCAGCTGTAAATAATACATTGATAGAAGAGGATAAAAGTACATTTGATGACAAACCATCAAAGATCAAATCCCACAATTCCGTAATTAAGGAAGAATCAACTGAAAAAAAGGGAGGTAATTACCAAAATAAAAATACTTATATCGAAAAACTTGAACCCCAAAAAAAAGATTTTTCAATACATGTGGAAAAAAAGGGAAACAATAATATAGCTCAAGACGTCTCCTCCGTTTCAGACGTAAAGTCAAATAATAAAATCTATGACGTTGAGTCGCCATCTCTTAAGGGAGAACGGTTCATAGAAAAAGACACTTTAACTCAAAGTAATATGATAAAAGTGATTCAAGAAAAGAGCTTATATATCTCTATTTTATTATGCATTGTTGAAATAGAAAAATCTTTGGTGCTTGGTCATCCATATGTTGGTCAAATAGATTTATTACGGGAACTTCTAAAAGAATCAGATGGTCTTAACATTAATTTAGCTCCACTAATAAAAGGTGCAAAAAATGGGATGCCCTCAAGAATTAATCTATATAATGAATTTCAGTTAATAAGATTAAAAACTTTATCTCTTCCAACTGAAGAGGTAAAAAATATGAATTTTCTTGATCGAGCCTATAGTAAAATATCATCTTTAATATTAGTAACAAAGAATCCTGACAATAAGGAAAATAAATTAAGAGCTATATTAAATGAAATAGAAGAAGCAGTTACCGCCTTTAATATTAATAATATCCTTAATCAATACAACAAACTCAGCAATATCAATAAAGAAATTATGAATGACTGGATAGAAAAGATAAAAATGTTACAGGACGCACAATTAATATTATTAGATATGAAAAAGAGCACTATTAAAAATTTAGCTGCTAATTAGGACAATACTTTCAATGATAAAAAAAACTCTTCTTATTATTTTAATGGCAATTATTACAACAATACTATTCATCTTATTCACAGATATAAATAATAATTTAATTTTAAACTGGGGCGATTGGGAGGTATTAACATCCTTAACTGCTTTAGTATTAATATTCCTGACTTATACACTTTTATTAGTTCTTCTTATATATTTATACTCATCCCTAATCAGGGTTAAAGAAAAGCGTATATTATCAAAAAAAATAAAAAATTTGAGTAATAGTATTGATATTTTAAATGATTTATCATTCGATATTTCAAAAAATCAATTAGATAAATCAGATGAAAAAATTAGGAAATTAAGAACTCACCTTGGAAACAGAGAAATTGTAAGTCTGATAGAAGAGATTGTAGATTACCGAAAGTCTGAAGCGGAATGATTATCTCTTAGTTTTTCTGCACAAAGAATATCCTCTTCACACATCATTGGTTTTTTGAGATCTTTATTGCTAAGCAAACCATAATTGTCTCTAGCATTAAATAGTTGATAGTGCCACCACTCGTTTTTATAAAAATCCCATCCCGCTAAAGTCATAATACCTAAAAGCAATAACCTGTTACTTTGCGCTAGGCTGCTTATTTCATAGCTCCCATGATGAGACTTTTGGGTAAAAGAGTCAAAGTCCGTACCCATATCCACTTCATTTCCATCTTTACCAATCAACGTTAAGTCAATTGCTACTCCGCGTGAATGTGGAGACCCCTTCCTCGGGTCAGTTAAAAAATCCGGATTGGGATCTTCCTCCCACAATAACCATTGGGCTTCTGAAGGCCTGAATGCATCAAATATTTTTATTTTATAACCAAGCTTATTCGCAATATTTTTTGCTTTATCAAATTTTTCTTTTGCATCAATGTGAAGAAAACATAAACCTTTTGAATAAATTTTTTTTCCAGTAAAGTTTCTCTTCGAGGCATAGACGATATCTAACTCGACACCGGACTCTTCAGATGTTATTTCTACAAGCATACTATTTAAATCTTTCTTTTTATCCTCGCACTTAGGACGACTAGTATTTTACAAATCCAAATTAATTAAATTAAGAAAACTTATATGATTACCCTTAGCTTTGATACATCAATGTCAGCTTGTTCAGCAGCAATACATAAAGATAGTAAAAGAATTTCTGGATTTTATAAAGAAATTAAACATGGACAATCTGAGTTAATTATTCCTGCTATTCAACAAATGTTTGATAATTTGAGCATAAAATATTCTGATATAGATAAATTAGGGGTCACAGTAGGGCCTGGTTCTTTTACTGGGATAAGAGTTGCTGTTGCAACTGCTCGGGCTATAAAACTAGCTACGAATATAGAATGTATTAGCTTTACAACGACGAGCGTTATAGCAAGAGAAGCAGTAGCTGGAAGAAATGAGAAACGAAAGCCAATTGCAGCTATAGTCGATGCGAGAAGAGAAGAGATATTTTTTCAACGGTTTAATGAATCAGGCTTGCCCATAGAACAACCCTCATGCATATTACCTATTGATGCCTCTAAAAAGATTAATGAAATAGAATACTTTCTAATTGGCGATCAAGTAGAAAAAGTTATCCCACACTTAAAATATTCGCCTGAGTATAAAAGAATTATTTCACCAAGCATGGATATATTGAACGAAATGATTGTTGATCACAATTCCCCAAGGGTTGATCTAAAGCCAACATATATAAGACCGCCTGATGTAAAAATAAGAACAAGAAAACCTTAGAAATAAGAGATTATCAAGGGGACTATGGCTAATAATATCAAAATATCCACCAACAAACATGCACCTCAGGCAATGTGTATTATTCATAAAAGATGCTTTGATAGATTTTGGAACGAGAGTTATTTTAGGTCACTTTTACATAATAACAATTATAAAATTTTTACAGCTTCAGATAAAAATTTGGTTGGTTTTTTAGTTATTCTAGCAGTAAAAGACTTTGCTGAGATTATAACACTAGCAATTAATCCAGAAAAAAGAAGATTAGGAATTGCATCAAAACTACTTAAAGAGGCCATTAAATGGCTTTCCCACAATCAATTCTCTCAATTAACTCTTGAAGTATCAGATGAAAATTTTCCTGCACAAGAATTGTACAAAAGCCTTGGGTTTTCTGAGGCAGGAAGAAGGAAAGATTACTATAATTTAAATGGGAAACTAATTGATGGTTTAGTTTATTTTAGGAAAATATAAATAAAACCAAAATAAAGTACTTAAAATTACTTCGGACAACTTCTAAAGTAGCCCAAATAGTGTTAAGTTTATTTAATGAAATTTTATTTGTTTTGTTCAACGTATGATAAAAGTTAATTAAAACTAGTGGTAAAATGAAAGATAAAGTATCTAAAATTGAAGAACGTTGCCTGACAATGGGAATTAAGATGACCGGACAACGTAAAATAATTGCCAAGGTCCTGTCAGACTCGACAGATCATCCAGATGTTGAGCTACTTCTTAAGAGAGCCACACGTATTGATCCTAAGATCAGCATTGCCACAATTTATAGAACTATGCGCTTATTTGAGGAAAATGATATCGTCGAAAGACATGAATTTGGTGATGGAAGGTCTCGTTATGAAGAAACCCCAAGGTACCACCATGATCATATTATTGATGTCAGCTCTGGAAAAGTAATTGAGTTTCAAAATGATGAAATAGAAAAACTCCAGAAACAAATCGTCGAAGAAAAAGGCTATAACTTAGTCGATCATAAACTTGAGCTATATGTAACGCCAAAAGAAAATAAAAACTCACAATAATTTTATTTAATAATAAAAAAATGCAGTCATTTTTAATTTGCAATCTCATAGCTATCAAAAGAATAATCCTCACCGCAACGATTACTTTGGCTTTAATACCTTTCATATCCATCTTAAAGCTTTTAAATGTAAGATATGGAAAAATCAAATGCCTTTATATGCGGTCTATTTGTAAAATTATTGGCGTTAAAATAGTTGTACATGGAAAACTATCAAAATTAAGACCGCTCCTTATAGCAAGTAATCATCTATCATACATTGACATTCTCGCATATGGATCTATTGCTCCAATAGAATTTGTTTCAAAAAAAGAAGTCTCTGGATGGCCATTTATTGGTATTTTAGCAAAACTAGCTGATACAGTTTTTATTGATCGAAGTAGATCAAAGTCCCTAGAGTCAAGAAAAAAAATGGATAATAAGCTTAATGAGGGTAATGTACTTTTATTTTTCCCTGAAGCCACATCAAATGATGGTATAAATATTTTACCTTTTAAAAGTTCACTTTTTGACGTTGTTAAAAGTAATACACCTAATAATATTACACTTCAGCCAGCGGCAATAGCATTCACTAAAATCAATAATTTACCAATCGGTAATGGATGGAAGTCCCTCTTTGCATGGTATGGTAATATAGGGTTCATTGAACACTTATGGAAATTTTTAAAATTAGGACACGCAACAGTAGAAATTAACCTTTTAGAACCTATAATAGATGGACAAAATATGAATCGGAAATTATTAAAAGAAATTACAGAAAAAGAAGTAAAACAAGGAATGTCTAATATTTTATCCGGAATAAAAACTAAATGAAATAACTAAACCTGCCAAAAAAAACCTTGGATAAAAGACCTCAGTGGTCTAGATTATATAAAAAAGATGCTTAATAGAAAAAAAATTCATATAAAAACTTATGGCTGTCAAATGAATGTTTATGACTCGGCAACGATGGAGTCTTTGATGGAGCCATTAGGGTATGATTCTACGAACAACTCTGAAGTTGCAGACCTAATCATACTTAATACTTGTCACATAAGAGAAAAAGCATCAGAAAAAGTTTTTTCTGAACTTGGAAGAATAAAGAAAATAAAATCTGAGAGAGCAAAAAATGGTCAAAGAACACTAATTGCTGTTAGTGGATGTGTCGCGCAAGCTGAAGGTGATTCTATTTTAAAACGGGCGCCATACGTTGATATTATTTTTGGTCCTCAAACGACTCACCTGCTTCCAGAGTTAGTTACAAAAGTAAATAGGCTCTCTACATCACAAATTGAGACAAGCTTTCCTGTAAATTCAAAGTTTGATCATTTACCAATGCCTAGATCAGAAGGACCGTCTGCATTTCTGTCGATACAAGAAGGTTGCGATAAATTTTGTACATTCTGTGTTGTTCCATATACAAGAGGCGAAGAATACTCTCGTCCAGCGATGAATATCTTGGATGAAGCCAAATTTCTGTCAGAAAGAGGCGTTAAAGAAATCACTCTTTTGGGACAGAATGTAAATGCTTATCATGGTGAGGCACCATTGGATCATAAGATATGGGGACTTGGCCGGCTTATAAAAGAAATTGCAGAGATTGATGGAATCAGTAGAATTAGGTACACAACATCCCACCCTAGAGACCTTTCAGATGAGATTATAGATACACATAAATCTGTCGACAAATTAATGCCTCAGCTTCATCTACCGGTTCAATCAGGCTCGGACAGAATCCTTAAGGCCATGAATCGCAAACATACATCCTCAGAATATCTTCACCTAATAGATAAATTGCGTAAAGCAAGATCAGATATTGCCATATCCTCTGATTTCATTGTTGGTTTCCCCGGTGAAACTGAACAGGATTTTAAAGAAACACTTCAACTTGTAAGAGATGTTAATTTCTCACACTCTTTTTCCTTTAAGTTTAGTATAAGGCCTGGTACTCCAGCCTCATATTACAAAAAACACGTTCCAAATGAGACAAAATCAGAGAGGCTAAAAGAGCTACAAGACCTTCTTGATAAACAAAATTCTGACTTTAATAAAAAATTTATAGGTAAAAAAATGACTATTCTTGTGAAAGGAAAGGGTAAAACCCATGGGCAAATGCTTGGGAGTAGTCCTTATCTTCAGCCTGTTAGAGTCGAAAATTCCTCACTTAAATTAGGAGAAACTCATATTGTTAATATAACGAAAGTTGAAGCAAATAGCTTGCTAGGAAAGTGCTAAAGCATAAAGAGGCAAAAATTGGAAAATGGCATCACACAACTATCACAAGAATTCTCAAATAATAGCTTCTTACAAAAGCTATATGGACCCAATAATCTTCACCTTGAAAAAATAGAAAACCACCTGTGTGTTAGTTTCCATACACTTGGGAATCAAATAATAATTAGAGGGGAAGAAAAAGCAGTTATAAATGCCAAAAATACCCTAGTGAATCTCTATAATTTTATCGAGACAGGCCAATCGATCGATGTAAACGACATTGAAGACATTGCTAGGCTAACCGAAAATAATAAAGGAAGGAATTTTCTAAATAACGACTTAGTCATTAAAACAAAAAAAAAATATATTCGGCCAAAGACTATTAGACAGGCAGCATTCTTTGATGCTTTAAATCATAAACAAATTATAGTTGCGTTAGGGCCTGCCGGAACGGGAAAAACGTACATAGCTGTTGCTAAAGCTGTCGAAGCAAAGTTATCAGGAGAAGTAGAAAAAATAATTTTATCTAGACCTGCGGTAGAGGCAGGCGAAAGTCTTGGTTATTTACCAGGAGATATGCGCGATAAAATCGACCCTTATTTAAGGCCACTATATGATTCACTTTACGACATGATGCCAAGCAATCAAGTTGTTAATCTACTTGCCTCAGGTGATATAGAAATTGCACCCCTAGCTTTCATGAGAGGAAGGACACTTTCAAATGCTTTCATAATTTTAGATGAGGCACAAAACACCACACCAATACAGATGAAAATGTTTCTTACTCGCATGGGCAAAAATTCAAAAACTGTTCTTACTGCTGACCTCAGCCAGGTTGACCTCCCAAGGGGAATTAACTCAGGGATAAAAGACGCTTTAGAGGTTCTTAAGCCAATTAATGAGGTAGGAGAAATTACAATGTCGCATAAAGACGTTATAAGGCATAGCCTTGTGGCCAAAATTATTTCAAATTATAGTACAAGGGATAAGAAAATTAATAAAAATGACTGAATTTATTCTTCAACCAATAGTTAAGGTTAATAGCTTTCAGTGGATAAGTAATTTTCCTTCGTCTTCTCAAGTATGTAAGAAATCTTTAGAACTTGTTTTTCCAACCATAATAAGAAGCCTAGAAAAAGAGCATGTAATAAATAAAAATAAAAGCGGTATGCTTGAGGTAAGTATTCTCCTTACAGATAACAAAAGAATCAGAGAATTAAATAACCATTTTTTGGGCAAGAATAAACCAACAAATGTTTTAGCCTTTCCATCTGATATATCAAATATACCTAGTGAGACGGATCTCTTAGTTGGTGATATAATACTAGCTTGGGAAACAATCCGTAATGAGGCAAGAAGTGAGAAAAAAAGTTTAAGCAGCCATGTGTCCCATCTTCTAATCCATGGATTCCTGCATCTTTTAGGATATGATCACCAATCAGATAAAACTGCAAAGGATATGGAAAATTTAGAGATTGTGTGTTTAGAGATATTAAATATAAAGAGTCCCTATCATGAGTGAAGGTAAACATGAATCCAAATAAAAAGCCAAAAACGGAATTAAAATTCAATATTTTATCTAGATTATTTAGGCTTATTTTTTTTAGAAAAAATAGTGAACCAGACTCAGTTCGGGAAGCAATTGAAGAGCTAATTGAAGAACATCCAGAGTCACAAAGTATAATTGATGAGCAAGAACGAATACTTTTATCTAATGTTTTAAAACAAAGAAATGCATCAATTGAGCATATAATGGTCCCTAGGGCAGATATAGTAGCTACAAAAATAGAAGCACCTATAGATGAAACTGTAAAACTATTAGTAGAGCAAGGCCATTCCAGAATACCGGTATATAGAGGAACACTAGATGATGTCGTTGGTATGGTGCATATCAAAGACCTGACAGGTCTTATTCTAGACAAAAATATTTCTGATAAAGATACTATTTACCTCTCGAAGGTAATGAGAAGGGTTATTTTTTCGGCACCAAGTACGAGGGTTTTGGATCTACTGCTAGAAATGAGGATTAAAAGAACTCATATGGCTGTTGTTGTTGACGAGCATGGAGGAATAGATGGCTTAGTCACAATCGAGGACCTAGTGGAGCAAATAATTGGAGATATTGCTGATGAACATGATGATGAAAGCGAGCCCGAAATCATAAGAAAAAGTGATGGGACAATTTTAGCAGACGCCAGAGTAACTCTAGATGAATTTTCAAGTCAATTTGGTGATAATTTTTCACCTGAAGAAAAAAATGAGCTGGATACTTTAGGGGGGGTCCTATTTAGACTTTGTGGAAGAGTGCCTAATATAGGTGAATTAATAACAAGCACAAATGGTTCTGAATTTGAAGTAATTGAAGCAGACCCAAGAAGAATCAGAAAGTTAAGGATTAGAAATCTCTCAGCAAAAAAAGAAAAAAAAGATTAAATGGCTTTTAACATAATTAAAAAGAGTATAACGCCTAATTTAATAACACAACTTTTCCTTTCTTTTTTCATAGGGAGTCTTTCAGTCCTAGCCATGCCTCCTTGGGGAGTAATTTGGATAGTATGGTTTACGATTCCGTCATTCATTTTTCTTCTTGATTTTTCAAAAAGCTATAAAAGTGCCTTTTTTACTGCATGGTTTTTTGGGCTTGGTTATTTTGGGTTTAGTTTCTTTTGGATAACAAATGCATTTTATGTTGATGAAGAAATGTATGGTTTAATTGCAATTCCTTCAGTTTTAATCCTATCAGCAGGTTTTGCAGTTTACATAGCAATTATAGGCGTTTTTCTATACTCCTATCAGGTAGTTATATTAAAAAAGACTAATAACTCCCATGAAAGTGAAAATAAATTAATTATTTCTTTATACAAACTGATTTTTTTTGCATCACTTTGGGCACTCATAGAATGGTTAAGAGGTTGGGCTTTTACAGGCTTTCCATGGAATCCCATTGGTAGTATTTGGGCGAATATAACATATACATCTCAGTCAGTAAGTGTATTAGGAATATATGGTCTTTCACTTATTACAATCCTATCTGCTGCAAGTCCTTATTTATTTTTCCAAAAAAATGAGGCCAGCTCAATATCCAAACTTTTGTTAATTATTTCCTGCAATCTGCCTCTAGTTGCATTTAGCCTATGGGGTGCTATTAGATTATATAATGTTGACGTTCAGTACGTTGATAATGTTAATTTTCGTCTAGTCCAACCAAACATTTCTCAAAAAGAGAAATGGGACCCTCAATTACGGAGAGAGCATATTGAAAAACTGATAAAAATGAGCAACAAGGATAACGATAAAATTACTCATTTGATATGGCCAGAAGCAGCTGTTACTTATGCATTAAATAAAAATAAATTGTTGTTAGATTATATTCTACACTCAATTCCAAATAACACTAAACTTATAACAGGCTCACCAAGAATTGAAACTGGTCATAATACAAATTACAATAGTCTTTATTTAATTAATAATGATGGAATTGAGCATGTTTACGACAAAGTGCATCTTGTTCCATTTGGTGAATATACACCCTCATTTGTTAATTTTTTTGGCCTTAATGGTCTTATTTATACCACAGGGGCGGGTTTTAAATCTGGCAAACATAGACTTCCCATTGTAACTAATAATTTACCATCATTTATGCCGATAATATGTTATGAAGTAATTTTCTCTGGGGGTTTATTTGAGGTTAAGCACAATCCTTCATGGTTGCTTAATATCACAAATGATGCATGGTTTGGAAAATCAAGTGGGCCTTACCAACACTTCGCAAACGTTAGGATGAGGTCTATTGAGCATGGCCTTCCATCAGTCCGGGTCGCAAACTCAGGGATTACAGCTGTTATAGATGGTTATGGAAGAATCATTAAAAAAATTGATATGGACATTGATGGTACAATTGACACTGGCCTTCCTCATAAACTTTCTTCAACCTTATTTAATTATTATAGACACTCATTATTTCTAGTCATATCACTATTATTAATTTTATCCGTTATAAGGTTTATAAAATATAAAAAATTATAGTGTATTGACTTTAGAAGTATTTTTTAGGTTATTTTATATTGAATATAATCTTGATCTATGAATACTGCAAATGACTGTTAATTTAAAATAGGATTAGGAGATACCTGTGACACTGTCCAATTATATTTTTACAAGCGAATCAGTATCTGAAGGCCATCCAGATAAGGTCAGTGATAGAATATCTGATGAAATAGTTGATCTTTTTTTAAAACATGACTCTCAGTCAAGGGTAGCTGTAGAAACTCTTTGCACAACAAATAGGATCGTTCTTGCAGGGGAAGTGCGCGGCCCCAAAGAAGTTACAAATGAGATTATTGAACAAACCGCAAGGAAAGCTGTAAAAGATATAGGTTATGAACAAGAAGGCTTTCATTGGGAAAATTTAGACATTGAATGTCATATTCATTCTCAGTCATCAGATATAGCTATTGGTGTTGATGCGTCTGGAAATAAAGACGAAGGTGCAGGTGATCAGGGGATAATGTTCGGCTATGCAGTTAATGAAACACCTCAACTCATGCCAGCCCCAATTGTTTACGCTCATAAGATACTTGAGTCACTTGCAAAAGCAAGGCATTCAGGACAAGCACCTTTTCTAGGACCTGACTCCAAAAGTCAGGTAAGCTTGGAATATGTAGATGGAAAACCCAAAACTGCAGAATCAGTTGTAGTTTCTACTCAACACCAGGATGGCGTTGAACAAAATCAGATTAGGGAATTTGTTAAAACCCATGTTGAGAAAACACTTCCCAGTGATTGGATGTGTAAAGATAGCAATTTTTTTGTAAACCCAACTGGAAGATTTGTAATAGGTGGACCAGATGGTGATTGCGGATTAACAGGAAGAAAAATAATAGTTGATACTTATGGCGGTGCAGCCCCTCATGGTGGCGGAGCCTTTTCTGGAAAAGATCCCACCAAAGTTGACCGTTCAGCTGCATACGCTGCAAGATATATTGCAAAAAATATAGTGGCGGCAAAAATAGCTGACAGATGCCTCATTCAACTTTCATATGCTATTGGAGTGTCTCGTCCATTATCTGTTTATATTGATACATATGGAACTGGTGAGGTAGATGAAGACAAATTATCGAAAACTATACAGGAGTTAATAGACCTTAGCCCCAGGGGGATTAGAAATCATTTAGACTTAAATCGACCAATATACTCACCTACGGCTGCATATGGGCATTTTGGAAGAAGCGCTGAAGAAGGATTCTCCTGGGAAAAAACTGATCTTGTGGATCAACTTCTATCTACCTTTTGACCTATCAAGGGGATACTTATTTGATTTACGGAAGAAGAAGAGGAAAGGGAAAGAGAAATAAAAACCTTGAAATTATTAAATCGCAACTTCCCAAACACTCAATAAATTTACAAAATATTTCTAGAGCCTCAGACTTAAAGTCATATTTTTCTAATAGGGTAGAAGAAGTTTGGCTAGAAATTGGCTTCGGCTCCGGTGAGCATTTAACCTCAGTCTCAGAAGCTCACCCCAAAGTTGGGTTTTTAGGGATTGAAGTTTATGAAGATGGTATAGCAAAAACTTTAAAGCAGATCTCTAAATTAGGTATTTCGAATATAAAATTAATAAATGAAGACGCAAATAATATTATTTTTCTCTTACCGCCTAAAAGTATTACCAAAATTTTTTTATTATTTCCTGACCCATGGCCTAAAAAAAGGCATGCAAAGAGGAGATTCGTTAATACTGAAAACCTTAACCAATTGGCAAGGATCATGCATAGTGGCGGTGAACTTTTATTTGCAACTGACCACAATGACTATCTTAGTTGGTCACTAGAACAATTCATGAGTACAACTTTATTCAAAAGCGAGAATTTGGACCAAAATTCATGGAAAAATCAACCAAATGGTTGGTTTTCAACGCGTTATGAACAAAAGGCGATTGAGGCAGGAAGAAGCCCAAAATACCTAAAATTCCTTAAGAATGATATTTAAATCTTGCTAACATCTTAAAATAACACTATACGATTAATAGTTTCACATTTTTGGTAAGTTTTAGGAGTGGGCCTTGAGCCCACTTTTTTTGTAATGGGTAATAGTTTGATACGAACTTGACGGAAAATTTAATTATGGAAAGACTCCAAGCTTTAGAAAATGAAGTAAGACCAATCCTTCAGGAATTTAATTACGACATTGTTAGAGCTGCCGTCATAAATGAAAGCGATAATATAATTTTGCAAATAATGATAGATAAATTAGACTTTAAAGAAGTAAGTGTAAATGATTGTGCGTTTATAAGTAAGAAACTCTCTGTTTTATTTGATTATAAACCACCTCTAAAAGGGGCATATCGACTAGAAGTAAGTTCTCCCGGAACAGAAAGACCTTTAACTCGCTTCAGTGACTTCGAAATCTTCTCAGGAAGCATGGTAAATATTAAGGTAAGAAACGCGATAGATAATAAAAAAAATTTTAGTGGTGTACTTAAGGGTATTACAGAAAATAAAGAAGTTACAATCATTAGCAAAAAAAAAGAAATCAAATTACTTCTTGAGAACATCATCAAAGCTAATTTAGTTTTTAACTGAATATAGATAAAGTTTTTTAATAATAATTAAGGGTAAAAATTATGTCAGAAGACATAGCGATGAATAGGCCAGAACTTATCCAGGTTGTAGATAATGTTGCAAGAGATAAGGCTATTGAGAGAGAAGAAGTATTTATGATTATGGAACAAGCAATACAAAAGGCAGGAAGGTCAAAATATGGACAAGAAAAAGATATTAGAGCCAGTATTGACAGAAAAACGGGTGAAATACGTTTAGCAAGATATTTAGAAGTGGTTGATGACACTGGAATAATTGAAGATGAAAATACACAAATTTATCTAAAGAATGCAATAAAAAAACAAAAGGAGTTGGCTGTTGGGGAATTTTTAATTGATCCGTTGCCTCCTATTGATTTTGGAAGAATATCTTCGCAAATGGCAAAACAAGTAATTGTTCAAAGAGTTAGAGAAGCTGAAAGAGCCAGACAATATGAAGAATACAAAAGTAGAGCCGGTGAAATCGTAAATGGCCAAGTTAAAAGAGTTGAATTTGGCAATGTAGTTGTTGACCTTGGCAGGGCAGAAGCCATACTAAGACGTGATGAACTTATCCCGAGAGAGCATTTTAAAACTGGCGATAGAGTAAGAGCTTACATACTTGATGTTAGGGAAGAATTAAGAGGTCCTCAAATCTTTCTTTCTAGGACGTGTCCAGAATTTATGGGTATGCTTTTTTCACAGGAAGTACCTGAAATCTATGATGGAATTATTGATATTAAGGGTGTAGCTCGAGACCCTGGAAGTAGGGCAAAGATTGCTGTAATTTCTAAAGATAACTCCATTGACCCTGTAGGAGCCTGCGTTGGTATGCGAGGCAGTAGAGTTCAAGCTGTTGTAAATGAGCTTCAAGGAGAAAAAATTGATATTATTCAGTGGAATGATGATCCTGCAACATTTGTAGTAAACGCTCTAGCTCCGGCAGAAGTTTCAAAAGTAGTTTTAGATGAGGACTCAGGAAGAATAGAAGTTGTTGTACCTGACGATCAATTGTCTCTTGCAATTGGCAGAAGAGGTCAAAACGTTAGGTTGGCCTC
Organism: uncultured Alphaproteobacteria bacterium; assembly: GCA_902575965.1. Taxonomy (GTDB): domain Bacteria; phylum Pseudomonadota; class Alphaproteobacteria; order Rhodospirillales; family Rhodospirillaceae. The sequence goes on from CACGTM010000002.1 coordinate 90,391, forward strand.
TCAATTGACTGGATGGGTAATAGATATTTTAACTGAAGATCAAGAGAGTGCTAGAAGGCAAGAAGAATTTCATACCAGAAGCCAAAATTTTATAGAGTCCCTTGATGTTGATGAGGTAATAGCTCACCTTCTTGTTACAGAGGGGTTTACTTCTATCGAAGAAGTTGCGTTTGTCCCAAATGAAGAATTAATATCTATAGAAGGTTTTGATGAGGAAATTGCGGCAGAATTAAAAGCAAGATCTCAAGCGTATCTAGACGAAGAGAGGACTAAATTAAACGAAAAACTATCAAAGCTTGATATTTCTGATGACCTTAAAAATGCGCAAATTAACTATTTAGATATTAATCTAATAATTAGATTAGGGGAAAATGGCGTAAAAACATTGGACGATCTAGCAGATCTTGCATCAGATGAACTTTTAGAGATTATTAATTCTGATAAGATTTCTCTTGATCATGCGAATGAAATAATAATGAAGGCAAGAGAACATTGGTTTGAAGAAGAGGAAGAGCACAACTCAGAAATACCCAAAAAAGATTAAAAAATTTATGTTAAATTAAAATCTTAACACTAAATTTGTTATATTCCCTTGAAATTAAAGGTTAGAATATAGAAGATAAAAAGAGAAAAATGTTATAAGTTGTTATCTAAATAAAACTGAACAGGCTGTTATGTCAAAGGAAGCAAAAAAACCTTTGTCCCTATCTAAGGGCAAACTAGAACTAAAGAAAACTGTTGAGACAGGTCAAGTTAGACAGACTTTCTCTCATGGCAGAAGCAAAGTTGTTCAAGTTGAGCGGAAAAGAAAACGGCAATTTGAAATCGGTGCCGATGGAAAAATTCAGGAAGTTAGCTCAAAAGCTGCTGGTCAAATTAGTAATCCTCTCAAAAATATTCAACCAGATATAAATCAAGAAAAAGTTCGTAATGAAGAAACTGCACAAAGAATCAGAGTCCTTCAGCAAGCAACACAAGAACAAGAAGAAGCCAAAAAGGTTTCAGAGGACACCTCTAAAAATCTAGCTCCTAGCTCAGAAGAGATAAAAGAAGAGATCAACAATGAAACTAATAATGATTTAGAAATAAAGGCCGACAACTCTAAGAAAGAAATTTCTTCTGATCAAAAGCCCATTGATCAAATTATTTCGCCAACAGAACTTACTAAAGAAACAAAAGATTCAAAAAATACTAATGTTAAAGACAAAACTAAAAATTATGTTGAAGATGAAGATGATGAGATAAAAGGAAGAAAACAAAACAAGCTTTCCCCTAAGCCCTCTCTATCTCCAAGAACTGAGAAGAGAAGAAGAACTGGCAAGCTAACAATCTCAGCGGCCCTTGAAGGAGAAGAGGATCAAGAAAGAGGAAGGTCTATTGCGGCCCTTAGGCGAGCTAGAGAAAAAGAACGTAGAAAAATAATTCAACAAAACTCTTCTGGAGCGACAGAAAAAATAATTCGTGAGGTTACCCTCCCTGAATCAATTACCGTTCAAGAATTATCAAATAGGATGGCAGAAAGGTCTGGCAATGTCATTAAAACTTTAATGAATATGGGTGTTATCGCCAAAACTCACGAAATATTAGACGCTGATACCGCTGAGCTTGTTGCTCAAGAGTTTGGTCATAAAGTAAAACGTGTTAAAGATGATGATATACTGGAGGGTTTATCTTTTGATAGTAATTCAGATTCAGCTGTTAAAGAGCCTAGGCCACCAATCGTAACGATAATGGGCCATGTCGATCATGGTAAAACCTCACTCTTGGATGCTCTAAGGGAAACCAATATTGCATCTGGGGAAGCAGGAGGTATTACTCAGCACATTGGGGCGTACCAGATTAGAAATCAGAGTAACTCAAAAATTACCTTTATTGATACACCAGGACATGAAGCGTTTACTTCAATGCGTGCGAGGGGGGCAAAAATAACAGATATAGTTATTTTAGTTGTAGCTGCAGATGACGGCATTATGCCTCAAACAATTGAAGCAATTAAACACACTCAAGCTGCGAAGGTTCCCTTCATTATTGCAATTAATAAAATAGATAAACCCGATTCAAATACTACTAAAATTAAGCAAGACCTTCTTAATCATGAGATTGTTGTTGAGGAAATGGGCGGCGAGACTCTTTGTGTTGAAGTTTCTGCATCTAAAAAAACTAATCTAAAAGGTTTGGTTGAGGCAATCCAACTACAGGCAGAACTTCTAGACCTTAAGGCACCAAAAGAATGTAATGCGGAAGGTATAGTGATTGAATCCAAAGTAGAAAAAGGGAAGGGGTCAGTTTCAACTATATTAGTCAAAAGAGGTACTCTTAAGACTGGAGATATATTTGTGGCTGGTGCTGAATGGGGAAGAGTCAGGGCTTTAGTTAACGACCAAGGTGTGAAAGTAAAATCAGCACAGCCATCGTCACCCGTAGAAGTTCAGGGTTTTAGTGGGACTCCTCAGGCAGGAGATGAGTTTATTGTTACTCAAGACGAAACTAAGGCAAAAGAAGTTGCAGAATTCAGGGCTAGAAAAATAAAAAATCAATCTTCAATACCCGCCTCCAGTAATATGGAGCAAATGTTCGCAAAAATAAGTGAAGGAGAAACTGAAAAAGTTCCTCTATTAATTAAAGCAGATGCTCATGGTTCCGCCGAAGCAATCAGATCAGCATTAGAAAAAATTAAATCAGAAAAAATAGGCATAAATATTATACACTGCGCTGTAGGGCCTATTAATGAGTCAGACATAACACTCGCAATGGCTTCCAATGCGCTGATTATTGGTTTTAATGTACGTGCAAACAGGCAAGCAAAAGAAAATGCTGATAAAGACAATATTGAAGTTAGATATTATTCGATCATATATAACCTAGCAGATGATGTTAAGAATCTACTTCTTGGAAGGTTAAAGCCTCAATATAAAGAGAATTTTCTTGGTTATGCCGAAATTCTTGAGGTCTTTTATATCTCAAAAACTGGAAAAGTTGCAGGATGTAAGGTTACAGAAGGTATTATTAAAAAAGGTTGTAAGGTAAGATTACTTCGAGATGATGTGGTAATTCATGAAGGTGATCTATCACAACTAAAAAGATTCAAAGATGAAGTTAAAGAGGTCAGAGACGGAAATGAATGTGGAGCTGCCTTTTTAAATTATCAAGACTTACAAGTTAAAGATAGAATTGAATGTTTTGAACTAGAACAAATTGACTCTAAATTGTAAATTAAAATTAATTTATCTTTAAAAATTAAATAGGTTTTGAAATGAAAAAACGTTTACCGCGTGTACCTTCAAAGCGGCAAATACGTGTTGGGGAAATGTTGCGCCACACGATTGCAAGTATTTTAGAAAAGCACACTTTAATAAATGATAATTTAAAAGATGTATCGATAATAATTACTGAGGTTGATGCAAGCCCAGATCTAAAAAATGCTAAAGTTTACACAACCCGTCTTGGTGGAGGAGATATGGATTTAGTTATAGATGGCCTTAATAAGATAAAATCTTTTTTAAGAAGAGAAATTGCTAAAAACATTCACTTAAAATTTACTCCGGAGCTGAAATTTTATGAAGACAAGACATTTGATGAGGCGAACCGTATTAATGAGCTTTTAAATCGACCTGAAGTTTTAAGAGACCTAGAAAAAAAATAAAAAATGGAAGATAAAAAATTTGATTAGAACAATCAAAGACGGATGGCTCGTTGCAGACAAACCAAAGGATGTTACATCAGCAAAAGTAGTCTCAAAAATAAGAAAATTTCTAGATTTATCCAAAGTAGGTCATGCAGGAACTCTAGACCCTATCGCCACAGGAATTTTACCGATTGCGTTAGGTAATGGTACTAAGACTATTCAATTTCTTCAGAATCAAGTAAAAACTTATTTATTTGAAATAACTTGGGGAATATCGACAGATACTGATGATCATGAAGGAAAAATAATTGCTCGTTCATCAAAAATCCCCTCATCAACAGAAATAAGAACTTGCTTAAAGAAATTTATTGGTGAGATAAAACAAGTACCACCAAAGTTTTCTGCTATTAAAGTAAACGGCAAAAGGGCTTATGAATTAGCTAGAAAAGGTGAATGCCCATCCCTTGCACCAAGAATTATAAAAATTCTTCGATTCGAACATATTGAAGAAAATGACTCAGAAAGGTCTAGTTCTTTCATAGTTACTTGCGGCAAAGGAACATATATTCGCTCATTAGCAAGGGATTTAGCAACCCAACTAAGTACCTTTGGCTATGTTTCCTCACTCAGGAGAACAGCTTATGGGCCATTTAGTGAAAAAATGGCGATTTCACTGGATAAAATTATCTCCTTAGGGCATAAAGCGAAATGTTATAAATATGTATATCCTATTTCAATTGTGCTGGACGACATCCCGGCAGTTGAAATTAACAGTGGACAGGCTGATTGTATAGCTCATGGGCAATCCGTCTCTATATATGATCTTAATGAAAGTTCAGAAAATACTGTTTTGTCTGAAGAAAAAGTAGTGAAGGTCATGCATAAAGACAATGTTATTGCTTTAGCAAAACTAGATAAAAGCAATCTAAAGCCTTTCCGCGTATTAAAACGCTAAATTAAATAAAAGGAGAGATTGATGTCGATTACCCCAGAGAAGAAGCAGGAATTAATTAAAAACTATTCCAAAAATGATAGTGATACTGGCTCACCAGAGGTTCAAGTTGCAATACTTAGTGAAAGGATCAAAAATTTAACAGAGCACCTTAAAGTTCACATCCATGATAATCACTCAAGAAGGGGGCTTCTTATGATGGTTGGTCAAAGAAGAAGAATGCTTGATTATCTAAGTAGCAAATCAAGAGAGCGTTACGAAGGTATTATTAAAAGCCTTGGTTTAAGAAAGTAACATCAAACCCTCATTTAATGAAATAAGAACAACCATATAAGGCAAATAAATTAGCTATATATAAATCCATTTTTACTTATTAAATTGTAGATACTAAATTTAATATAATGATTTATAAGTTTATTATTATCGTCCAAAGGCTAAATGCCAAGGAGAGGAAAAGTTTATAATGTCAATGTTTGAAATACATAAAAAAGCGATAGAATGGGGTGGAAAAACCTTAACTATTGAAACAGGAAAAGTAGCAAGACAAGCTAATGGTGCGGTCGTAGTAACATATGGAGAGACCTCAGTGCTATGCACTGCAGTTGGTGAAAAAAAGGCAAAAGAAGGCGTTAATTTCTTCCCCTTGACTGTTAATTATCAAGAAAAAGCTTTTGCTGCTGGAAAAATTCCTGGAGGATTTTTTAAAAGAGAAGGAAGACCATCAGAAAAAGAAACTCTTGTTTCCAGGCTTATTGATAGACCAATAAGACCACTCTTTCATGAAAGATACAAAAATGAAACTCAGGTTATATGCACTGTGTTATCACATGATCTCGAAAATGATCCAGATATTATTTCTATAATTGGCGCATCAGCAGCGCTGACGATATCAGGAATTCCGTTTCTTGGTCCTCTTGGCGCTGCACGTGTCGGGTATATAAAAGATAGTTTTGTATTAAACCCATCAATGGAACAGTTGGAAGAGTCAGAATTAGACTTAGTTGTAGCTGGCACTGAAGAGGGTGTCCTAATGGTCGAAAGTCAAGCTAATCAGCTATCTGAAGAAATAATGCTTGAGTCTGTAAATTTTGGGCACCAGCAAATGAGACCCGTTATTAATGCAATTATTGAGCTTGCAGAATTATGTGCTAAGGAACCCTTTGAATTAGATGAACCTCCTGAAGAATATAATATTGTTGAGGAAAAATTATCTAGGTTTGCTGATGAGTTTAAAAACGCTTATAAAATAAATGTAAAACAGGAACGCCAACAGGCTATAAGTGAAATCAAATCTAAAGCAATTGATACTCTAGATGATAATGAAACTGAAGTTTCTATTGCTGATTCCGTCCTTAAGAATATGGAAAAAGATATAGTTAGAAAATCAATACTTGAAACAGGAAAGAGAATTGATGAAAGATCTACTAGTGATGTTCGCCCCATTGAAGTAGAAGTAGGCCTCTTGGCTCGAGCACACGGCTCAGCTTTATTTACAAGAGGTGAGACACAAGCGTTAGTTACAACAACGCTTGGTACAGGTCAAGATGAACAAATCATTGATGCACTTGAAGGTGAATATAGAGAAAACTTTATGCTTCACTATAACTTTCCTCCATATTCTGTGGGAGAAGCAGGTCGAATGGGAGGAACAGGAAGAAGAGAGATTGGTCATGGAAAACTCGCATGGAGGGCGTTAAAGCCACTATTACCATCAAAGGATAACTTTCCATATACCGTGAGAGTTGTATCAGAAATTACAGAATCTAATGGCTCATCTTCCATGGCTACTGTTTGTGGTGCGTCTCTAGCACTAATGGACGCTGGAGTGCCCATACAGAATCCAGTTGCAGGAATAGCAATGGGCCTCATCAAAGATGGGGATGATTTTGCAGTTCTGTCAGACATATTAGGTGATGAGGACCATCTTGGGGATATGGACTTTAAAGTTGCAGGAACTGAGTTTGGAATTACTTCCTTACAAATGGACATAAAAATCACTTCTATAACAAGTGAGATAATGAAAATTGCCCTTAATCAGGCAAAAGGTGGAAGGCAACATATATTAAATGAAATGAAGTCTGGAATTTCTACTCCAAGGGAAAATGTATCTGGAAATGCTCCACGTATCACTACAATAAACATACCAAAAGATAAAATTAGAGATGTAATAGGTACAGGTGGTAAATCAATTAGAGAAATTCAAGAAGAAACTGGATGCAAAATTGATATTGAAGATGATGGTACAGTAAATGTAGCCTCTTCAAGCCAAGAAGCAACAGATGATGCAGTTAAACGCATAAAAGATATTATTGCTGAACCAGAGGTTGGTCTAATTTACACAGGAAAAGTAGTAAAGATTATGGATTTTGGTGCATTTGTTAATTTTCTTGGAAAGCGAGATGGTTTAGTTCATATTTCAGAAATTGCAGAAAATAGAATTGAAAAAGTTACTGATGTTCTTTCTGAGGGAAACCTTGTTAAGGTTAAATGTCTAGCTATAGATGACAGGGGAAAAGTCAAACTATCCATGAAAAAAGTTAATCAAGAGACTGGTGAAGAAATAATAAAAAATTAATTTTTTAAATTATATTTTATTTTTTCTCTTCTTATGTGCTTTCATATATTTTCCGCCCTAGGCATACCCATAATGTGGTAACCACCATCAACCACAATAATTTCGCCTGATGTAAATTTACCAGAGTCTGAGATTAAATATACTGCGGTTCCTCCCACTGCCTCAAGGCTTGCATTAGACCCAAGTGGTGAGTTACGTTCTGTAAATTTATATGTATTTCTAGCACCTCCAACAGCGGCACCAGCCAAGGTCCTCATAGGGCCTGGAGAAATGGCGTTAACACGAATATTATCTGGACCAAGATCAGCTGCAAGATATCTAGTTGCTGACTCTAATCCTGCTTTTGCAACCCCCATTACATTGTAAAAAGGTGATACTCTATTAGAGCCCTGAAACGTGAGAGAAATAAGACAACCTCCTTTATCTTTCATTAAAGGGTGCGCCCTCCTTGCAACTTCAATAAATGAATACGTAGAAATATTAAGAGTATTTAAAAAATTTTTCCTAGAGGTGTCTAAAAACCTACCAGTTAACTCAGATTTTTCTGAATAGGCAATCGCATGAACTAGAAAATCTATGTTGTCCCATTTTTTTGACAAACCATCAAAACATTTGTCTAGGGTAACATCATCTGTAACATCTACTTCAAAAATAAGTTTCGACCCAATTGAGTCAGCAAGTGGTTTTAGTCGTCGTCCAAATTGTTCTCCCTGGTAACTAAATGCTAATTCTGCCCCTTGATCACTAAGTGCTTTTGCAATCCCCCAAGCTATTGATCGCTCATTAGCAACGCCCATTATTAAACCTTTTTTATTATTTAAAATACCCATTATCGACCTTCCTAAACCTCATTTAGCTTAGATATAATTAGTGAACCATTAGTTCCTCCAAAACCAAAACTATTTGTCATTACAGTATCTAACTTCACGTTTTCAATTGTAGAGGTGACAATCTCGTTTGGCTTCAGGCTAGGGTCAAGATTTTCAACATTTATGGAAGGTGCAATAAAATCATTCTCCATCATAAGAACGCAATAAATAAACTCCTGAGCACCCGCCGCCCCTTGGCTATGACCGGTCATAGATTTAGTTGAACTTATAAGAGGCATGGAACCCTCATTAAAAACGCGCCTTACAGCTTCTATTTCTCCAACATCACCAACTGGGGTTGATGTTCCATGTGCATTTATGTAATTAATTTGCCTACCACTTTTGAGCCCTGATATTGCAAGACGCATAGCTCTCTCTCCACCCTCTCCTGACGGTGCTACCATGTCATGGCCGTCAGAGGATGCACCATAACCAGAAATTTCTGCATAAATTTTAGCACCACGATTAATCGCATGCTCTAATTCCTCAAGAACCAACATACCACTGCCTCCACTAATAACGAATCCATCTCTGTTAGCATCAAAAGCTCGTGAAGATTGGCATGGTATATGATTATATTTACTTGACATTGCTCCCATCGCATCAAAAAGACATGAGAGTGTCCAATCAAGCTCTTCTCCTCCCCCCGCAAACATTACATCTTGCTTTCCCATCATAATTTGCTCAGCAGCATTCCCAATACAATGAAGTGAAGTTGAACATGCTGAAGTAATAGAATAGTTCAATCCTTTAATTTTAAAAGCAGTTGATAGATTCGCAGATATTGTTGATGACATACACTTAGGAACAGAAAAAGGCCCTATACGCTTTGGGGCGCCATGCTTAAGAACTAGCTGATGAGCATTTAGCATAGCTCTTGTTGAAGGTCCGCCTGATCCTGCAATAATCCCTGTTCGAGGATTAGAAACAATTTCATCACCTAGGTTAGCGTCGGCAATGGCTTGTTTAAGAGCTACATATGCGTATGCCGCCCCTTCTCCCATAAATCGTAAGGTTCTTTTTTCAATAAGTTCATTCAAGTTGATATTTATTGAGCCTGATATTTGACTTCTAAAACCATGGTCAATCATTTGCTGATCGGACGAGATTCCAGACTTTCCTAATTTTAGACTCTTAACAACTTCATTGGTATCATTACCGATTGAAGATACAATACCAAGTCCAGTGACCACCACTCTTCGCATAAAACTTTTCCTCAATATGTACAAAGTTCCATTATAAACAAGGCCAGTTTAATACCCCTTATAAGTTAGCTATGTTTTCTAATTTAACAACTTTGTTTTTTGTGGCAAATATATGATATGATACGAATATTAAATATTATATTAAGTTAAAAATCTAGCTTATAATCAAAATATTCAGAGTTACATTATATTAAGCTCAGATACCTGATACATAGGAGAATTGAGTATGACAGCCTTTCCTACAAGTTTTAGTTTTGAAGATCTAATTAAATGCGCAAAAGGTGAGCTCTTTGGACCAGGTAATGCTCAGTTACCAGAACCCCCTATGCTCATGATTAATCGCATTCTAGATATAAGTTCTGAAGGAGGACAACATGGTAAAGGTCATGTTATAGGTGAGTTTGATATCAACCCTGAATCGTGGTTTTTTAAATGTCACTTTCCTAATAATCCAATCATGCCAGGATGTTTAGGCCTTGACGGATTATGGCAACTTACGGGCTTTAACCTCGGTTGGCGAGGTTGGATAGGAAGGGGCTATGCATTAGGTGTAGGGGCTGTGAAATTAACTGGAATGGTAAGGCCAGATAGAAAGTTACTAAGATACTTTGTTGATTTCACAAAAGCCATACAAACCAGACGACTTACAATGGGCGTTGCAGACGGCCGAGTTGAGGCTGACGGGGAACTCATATATGAAGTTAAAGATATGAAAGTTGCACTATCAGAGAACTAAAATTTGTATTAAGTACTTTGTTATTTACAAACTTATAAGTGTTCTACCTTGTCATATGCTTAGATATAAATTTGTTTATCTCGTCAATTTCCCAACCCTTAGCTTCTAAATCTCTTCTTATATTTTTCAAATTAACATTAACATAGTTCTTTACTGTGACTGACTCATCGTTATCTCTTGAGGGAAAATCGATATTATTTAATTCCTTGGAAAAATTAATACTAAAATCATAATCAAAATCCTCACTTTTGAAAATATTGTAATAAAGAATTTGGTCAATTTCGTTTGAAGGGGTAAATGTTAATATCCTTGGCTTGTGATTATATAAATCTTCTTGTTTAATCTCACAGCTGGAAGCTATTATTAACTCATCACCTTCTTGACAGGTTCTCGCGGCTGCACCATTTAAGATACAACACCTGGAACCTTTTTCTCCAAATACAACATAGGTAGTAAGCCTTGCACCAGAATTCTTGTTCCAAACATCTACAAATTCTGTTGGGAAGAGACCTGCTTCTTTACAGTGTTCAGGATCAAGAGTAATTGACCCATGATAATGGAGATCTGCCCCAGTAACTCTTAACCCATGAAATTTAGCCCTCAACACCCTTACCACAAAGACTCTCCAAAAGTTATCTTAATAATGTTATTAACTTAAAGGTAGTTAATGTTTGTTTTTCAAAATTATTATATATAAGCACTCAAGTTATCTATATATTTTTTTTAAAATACGTTATTATAGTTGTCTTTCATTCCTATAATATCTTATATCACAATATTGACTTGAAGTACTTTATTGTTTTTTCTAATCCTTCTTCTAAACCTACCTTTGGAATCCAACCTAGTTTTTCTTTAGCGAGAGAAATATTAGGCTTACGCCTTGTTGGGTCATCAATAGGTATTTTTTTGTGAGTTATCTTTGAACTAGAACCAGTTTTTTTTATTATTAACTCCGCAAGCTCTAATATAGATAATTCAGAAGGATTACCAATGTTCACTGGCCCAGTAAAATTATTTTGGGATGACATTAAAAGAAATAATGCTTCAACAGTGTCTGAGACATAACAAAATGACCTTGTATGAGACCCATCACCATAAATAGAAATTGGAGAACCCGTTAACGCTTGTACAATAAAGTTAGAAACAACTCTTCCATCATTAGGTAACATCCTAGGCCCAAAAGTATTAAATATCCTTCCGATTTTAATAACTAAATTATGCTGTCTATGGTAATCAAAAAAAAGTGTTTCTGCACACCTTTTTCCCTCATCGTAACATGCTCTTGGGCCAATTGGATTAACATTACCTTGATAGGTCTCAATTTGCGGATGAACCTGCGGATCTCCATATACCTCACTAGTAGATGCCTGCAAAATTCTTGCATTCGTTCTTTTTGCAAGGCCTAACATATTGATAGACCCGTGAACGCTTGTCTTTGTCGTTTGTACAGGGTCAGATTGATAATGAATTGGAGATGCAGGACATGCAAGATTATAAATTTGGTCGGTTTCAACATACAAAGGAAAAGTAATATCATGCCTCATAGCCTCAAAAATAGGTTTATCAATTAAAGCTGATAGGTTCTTTCTAGTGCCAGTAAAATAATTATCTATGCACAATACCTCAAAATTTTCTCTCACTAATTTTTCACAAAGATGAGAACCTATAAAACCTGCTCCACCTGTGACAATGACTCTTTTCAACACTTTTCCCCTGATAAGTAATAGAATTTATCTTAAACAATCTAATCAATTAAGACGATGATTTTATTGTATTTTGAAGTATAAGCTTAACAAGTTAATGTCCATACTTTATTCTAACCTCTAAAGTTTTCATCAGTAAATAAATTTTATATTTACTCAGATTTTTTAGAATAATAGTATCAAACAATCAAATATAAAGGTATATCTGTTAATTAAGTCTATTTTGGAGATTGTAAATGTCAAAGATATTTGGGCTGCCGAGTATTATCTTTCTATTCCTAATTTCGTTATCTGCTCCAGCACTATCAGAGGACCCAACACGTAAAGCTAGAATTATAATCGACGAGTCAGTAGTTTCAATTGAGCGTATAAGAGAAGAAAATATGTCTACGCCAAAATTAGAAAATGCGCTCAAAAAAGCAAAAGGAGTTTTAATAATCCCATCTTATTACAAGGCAGGTATTTTTATAGGGGGAAGTTACGGTGACGGAGTATTACTTAGACGAGACAAAACTGGAGGGTTTAGTGACCCTGCTTTCTATAGAATGACTTCTGGTTCCCTAGGCCTTCAGTTGGGTATGCAGTCCTCAGAAGTAATGTTCTTAATTCTAACCTCTAGAGGTATGCAGGCCGTTATTGACGATAAGTTTAAGTTTGGTGCAAATGTTGGAATAAGCGTTGGTCCAGCTGGAGTTGGTGTTGAGGGGGCAACTACAACAAACATTGGAAGAGACATTGTAGCTTATTCAAGAAATGCTGGTTTATTCGCTGGAGGAGGTCTTGAAGGCAGTATAATAAGACCCCGTAAGGACTTAAATGCAGCTGTATATGGGGTTAGTAACTCACAACCTAGTTCTATAATTTCTAAAAATAATTTAGTTTATGCGGAAAGACTAAGGAACGCTCTAACATCTCAAATTTATTATTCTTCGCCTCAGGTTAAATAATCTATTTTTTTTCAAATGTTAAAGGTGCAACATCTATTATTGCTGCAGAGTTTCTTGTTACCTCAAGAATCGCAAATCCTCTCTCTGAAAGTCCTGTCTTTGTAAATCTAAATACTCCATCCACACCAGAAAAACCATTTGGTGAGAAAAAGTTTTTCTCATCAAATGGATTAATTCTGTGCGTTCTTGATAGGATTGAAGCTAGGGCAACAGCATCATAACCGTGAGTTGAAATAGCAGGAGGTTTATAACCGTATATTTCTTTAAACCTATTATAAAAATCTAGATTCTGTTTTGGCGATGGAGCCGGGTACCATCCACCAACTAATGAAGGTTCTTTTCCTAATCCAGAAATATGCCATAAAAGAGTTCCCATCAATTGAACTCTTCCAGGGTCAACATCATAATAAGGCAAAAGCGCAGCAACCTCAGTCAAACGTCCTCCACTCTCAGGAATTAGAATAGCATCATAGGGAACATCACCAATAGTATCTAATTGTTCAAGTCTCTTAAGAGCTGCTAGGGAAATAGCATCCTCCTTATCCTTCAAGAGGTCTCTTTGTTTTTTCAATGAATTATGTCTTCGGTCGTAATCTGCAAAGCTTCTAACTACTTCATTTAAATTTGAACCACTTGGATCATAGTATGCAATTTTTGTAAGCTCAGCTCCTGCCTGCTCTATGACTTGCTGGGCAGTATCTACTACTGTTTCGCCATATGGTGTTCCTGGAGCTAAAACAGCATAGCGAAAAATATTTTGTGAAATACCAAAGTTAATAATTCTCCTAACCTGTTCATGAACAAGAAAACCTAAGATAAATACCCCAGGCCTTGCAACTGTAGGGTCGGTAGTAAAAGGTATCATTACAAGATTAGAGCGTCTTATATAAGTAGTAATTGCCTTAGCAGAGCTTGAAAATACAGGTCCAAGAATTAACATTGCACCATCCAAAATTGCTTGTTCTGATGCCCTTTGAGCCCCCTCAGGCGTTCCTTCTGTATCATATGGAAGTAGCCTAAAATAATTATCAGAAATATCAAACAATGCCATAGTGGCTGAGGACAATATACTTTGACCAATGTTCGCAGATGGGCCACTTAAAGGTAGCAATATTGCAACATTAACTATTTTTTTAGTATTATTATTTCCACCCTCTTCATGATTAACAGTAAAGCGCGGAAAGGAGTCTTGTCTGGTTTTCCTAGGTTCATCAACAAATTGATTATCAGAACCTAGTAAACCAATTTCACTGTTGTTTTGGATTTTTACATCTTTTAAATCATCAGTTATACGTGTTACAGTATCTGTAGAACAAGAACTCAAAATTATATTTAAAAATAAAACCAATGGCAAAAAAAGCCAAAACCTCATCGAAACCTCCTTCTAGTTCGAGTATGGAAAAGACGCAAAATAAAAAACATACAAAGTATGCTAATGTTGAGTCTATTATAAGCCAACTTCCCGGTCTATCTAAAATAAGTATAAACCAAAAATTTGATCCCGCGCTTTACATTATTTCTACACCAATAGGTAATTTAATGGATATTTCATTAAGAAGTCTAGCGATTCTAAACGAAGCGGATCTTATTGCAGCTGAGGACACAAGAGTAACACGTAAATTGCTAAGTTATTTTGAAATTAAAACCTCAATGATATCCTATAATGATAATAGCACTGCAAATGTTCGAAAAAAAATAGTTAAACTGATTTCAGAAAATAAACTAGTTGCACTTGTTAGTGACGCAGGAACGCCTCTTATTTCTGACCCAGGATTCAAATTAGTCAAAGAATGTATTAGAATGGACTTGAAAGTCGTTTCCGTTCCAGGGCCAACTGCATTCATTTCAGCACTAGTTTCATCAGGAATAGAACCATCACCAGTAACTTTTATTGGTTTTTTACCATCAAAAAAAAATCCACGTAATAAAAAATTACATGAGTTGTCAAAAATGAATTCAACTATTGTTATATTTATATCTGGACGGAATTTAGTATCTACTATGGAAGAAATGTTTAATATATTTGGTGAAAGAACAATTTGTGTTGCACGTGAGTTAACAAAAATTCATGAGGAGGTATTCCGTGGCAAGTTGTCAAAGTATATAATGAATAATAAAAATAATTCTACTATTAAAGGTGAGATAACTCTTATAGTTTCAAGGGGGAGTGATTCTAGCATTACTGATAATATTGATCACCTAGACAACAAAATAAAAAAAGAGCTAAAAAGTAACTCTTTGAAGAAGACGGTTGATATTATAAAAGCAACTACAGACCTTCCCAAAAAGGTCATTTATAACCGAGCGCTGGAATTAAAAAAGAGATTCTATGATGAAGAAGATATTTAAATTTAATCTTCTAATTTTTATTAACGTTATCCTTAACGCCTGCGCACCAACACCTGCAAATTTTTTAATGGGAACAGGTGTTGCAATAGCAGTAAAGACAGAAGAACAAAAGATTATACAAAACAACTCCAAAGATAAAATAAATGAACTCAAAATTACTAGAGAGCTTATCAATAAAAATAAAATTTCTTTTTCTGATCTCAATATTACTTCATTAGAAAATAATATTACAATTGATGGTAACTTAAATAATATCTCAGATTACCTTGAAGTACTAAATACAATATGGCTTCAAACTGAAATAAAGAGCGTTCAGAGTAAAGTATTTATTTATAATGATAATAGAGATAGTTCTATATCAGATCAGTTATTACTTAGGTTATCAGAGGACCCAATTATAAATGAGAGGAATTATTCGATAGTAGCAATAAATAATGATATTTATTTAATTGGCAGACCATTTTCGTCTATAGAAGAGTCGAATGCTATAAAACATGCTGCCTCAATCGGAATTAATTATAACATACACACAAATTTTTATTATAATAAGAATCAATTAAATTAATGAAAGAATGAAGATGAGTTTATCAGTCGCAATACAAATGGATCCCCTTGAAAACATCGATTTAGAAGCAGACTCAACCTATTTGATTGCCTTAGAGGCAAAAAAAAGAAACCATAAACTCTATCATTATACTCCTTCGTCCCTTTCACTTCGAGATGGAAAACTATATGCAAAAGCAAATTTTCTACTCATTAACCATAATGAAAAAAAAAATATTTTGTTAGGAGAAGAAACTCATATAAATCTTGAAGATATGGATATTGTTCTAATGAGGCAGGATCCACCTTTTGATATGTCCTATATTACAGCAACCTACTTACTAGAAAAAATCTCTAGCAAAACACTTATAATTAACGACCCAGAAGGGGTAAGGAACTCGCCGGAGAAATTACTTGTAACAGCTTTTAAGGATTATGTTCCACCCACATTAATATCATCTGATTTGAGTGAAATTAATAGTTTCAAAAAATTATATCAGGACGTAATTGTCAAACCACTTTATGGCAATGGCGGTTCTGGGGTTTTTCATTTATCTCCTCATGATGAAAATCTATCATCTTTAATCGAATTATTCACATCCTATTCTCGAGAACCCTTGATTGTTCAAAAGTATATACCTGAAGTTCGATCAGGAGATAAAAGGATAATATTAATAGATGGAGAACCTGTAGGTGCAATAAATAGAGTTCCTGCTAAAGGTGAAGCCAGATCAAATATGCATGTAGGTGGTAGGGCGGAAAAAACAGAATTAAATGAAGTCGACAGGTCAATTTGTCATTCGATTGGAGATGTATTAAGAGATAGAGGCCTCTTTTTTACAGGCATTGATGTAATAGGAAATTTTCTAACTGAGATTAATGTTACGTCACCGACAGGTATACAAGAGATTAATCGTTTTGATAATACACAAATCGAAAAAATATTTTGGAAAGAACTAGAGAAAAAAATTTAATAAATACTATTTATTCACGGTAGTATAGAACCTAATTTTCTTCCTCCTACTATATGAAAATGGAGATGTGGTACTTCTTGAGAAGAATCAGGGCCTGAATTAGAGATTATTCTATATCCAGTATCATTTATCCCTTTAATTTTAGTTATTTGTGATATCGCCCTAATAAAAGCAACTATTTCTTTATCAGAGGCATTTTCCGAGAAATCAGTCATAGAAGTATATTTGCCTTTTGGTATAAGAAGTGCATGTACCGGGCTCTGGGGATTAATATCTTCAAATGCTAATACATATTCATTTTCGTAAATTGTATTATTTGGTATCTCTCCACTTAATATTTTTGAGAAAATATTTTCATTTTTGTATACTGACAAAATTCTTACTTTCAAATCTAATTTGTTTTGTTGTCTTTTGAATGGAAACGTTCCTCTAAAATCTTATATACATCTTGCGGTTTTAAATCACGTGCAGCCAATAAAACTATGAGCATATATATTAAGTCAGCAGCCTCATTTAATAGTTCCTCATCACTCTGAGATACTGCTGCTAATGCTGTCTCTACGCCTTCCTCTCCAACCTTCTGTGCAATCCTTCTTATCCCTTGTAAGAAAAGACTTGCAGTATAAGAATCTTCAGGACTGGAATCTTTTCTAGACATTACAACAGAATATATCTTTTCTATAATATCAGAAGTTAAAACTTGCTTATCTTTATTCATTTTTATACCAATCATAATATTTGTTATTCATAGCCTAATAGGAACCCCAGCGTTTTTAAGATACTGTTTCACTTCAGAGATAGTGTATTTTCCAAAGTGAAAAATTGAGGCTGCCAAAACCGCAGATGCATGCCCATCCATGATACCTTCAAGCATATGCTCTGGCCCTCCTACTCCACCTGAAGCAACTACTGGCACTGAAACCGCATCTGAAACTAACCTAGTAAGATTAATATCATATCCATCATTAGTACCATCGCGATCCATGGATGTAAGTAATATTTCTCCAGCACCATAAGACTCCATCTGTTCTGCCCATTGAATTGCTTCAATCCCAGTTGATTTTCTGCCTCCATGAGTAAATATCTCATACCTGTTTGCAGATACCTTTTTTGGGTCCACTGCTACTACTATGCACTGGCTCCCAAATTTTTCAGCAGCTTGTTTTACAAAGAGTGGATTATCAACAGCTGCTGTATTAATAGAAACTTTGTCAGCACCTGAAAGTAGGAGTTTCCTTATGTCTTCAATACTTCTAACACCGCCACCGACTGTAAGTGGCATAAAACAATTTTCTGCTGTCTTTGATACCACATCAAAAAGTATCTCACGTCGTTCGCTACTCGCTGTAATATCTAAAAAACAAAGTTCATCTGCACCAGATTTATCGTAAAACTTGGCCTGCTCAAGTGGGTCACCCGCATCCCTTAAATCTATAAAATTAATACCCTTTACCACACGACCATTTTTGACATCTAGGCATGGTATTATTCTAATTGTCAGCATTTGTTACCTAGGAAATTTTTAATCATATTTATATCTAATCTTCCATCATAAAGAGCCCTGCCAATAATTAGGCCTTTAATATTCGATGACTTTTTAGCTTCCCTTACAACCAGTGCCAAATCATCCATACTTCCAACCCCACCAGAAATGATTAATGGTATTTTTACAATGCTTGAGAGGTTTGCAGATGCCTCAATATTAGGTCCGCTCAGAAGACCATCTCTTGATATATCTGTATGAATTATAGCTGAGACCCCAGAGTCCTCGAATTTTTTTGCTAAATCTAAGTCTTTAATTTTTGATTGCTTTGCCCATCCTTCAACTGCAACAAAACCATCTCTTGAGTCTATACCTACGGCAATCCTATCAGGAAATAATCTACACGCCTGTTTCACGAGACTCGGATTATTCAATGCTATAGTTCCTAAAACTACTCTTTGAATACCTGCCTCAACCCACTTTCCAATGTTATCTATATCTCTTATACCACCTCCAAGCTGAATAGGCAGGTCCGTATTTTTGACTATAGTTTTGATTATATCGGTATTATGAGACCTTCCAGCAAAAGCGCCGTCTAAATCAACGACATGTATCCACCCAAACCCTGTATTTTCGAAAAACTTTGCTTGAGACAAAGGATCATCGTTATATACTGTTTTCTTTTTTAGATCACCTTGTATCAGCCTGACGCATTTTCCATCCTTAAGATCTATAGCTGGATATATAACAAAGTCATTCAATTTTAAGGCTTCCATTTCAAAAAATTAGATAAAAATTTTAATCCTAGGAGTTGGCTTTTTTCAGGATGGAATTGTGTCCCTAACATATTTTCTTTTTCAACTATAGCAACCAGGCTCTGGTGATAATCAACCGTCGCCAAAACATTATCCTCAAAGTCGCAAAGAAAATGAAAACTATGTACAAAATAAAAATAACGTTCATTGGTAATCCCATCAAATAGAAAATGCGACTTGTTTGGGCATATTTGGTTCCAACCCATATGCGGTATTTTTGGCTTTGCCAAAGTTTCATGTTTCATTAGACCTGGCTCGATTGGGACTACTTGGCCTGGTATCCAGTTTAACCCATTAGTCTTACCATTTTCTAATCCAACGGTTGACATTAATTGCATACCAACACAAATACCAAGAAAAGGTCTACTTTTCCTCCTAACAGTTTCCTCTAAAGCATCCCTTAAACCCTTTACAGACTCCAGTCCTTTTTTACAATCAGAGTAGGTACCAACGCCCGGTAGAATTACTTTATCTGATTTTTTAACATCATTAGAGTCGTTTGAGACAACTATATTAATATTCTTTAAATCTTCTTTGGCTTTTCCCAGAGAAGTATACAACGATTTTAGATTACCTGAACCAAAATCAACAATAACAACTTGCATATTTTGAACCTATTAAGATGTCACAGCTTTCCTTTTGTTGATGGTATTTCATCTAATTTTCTCTCATCTAGTTCAACCGCATCCCTTAATGAACGAGCCAAACCTTTAAAACATGACTCGATAATATGATGATTATTTTCACCATAATGATTCCAGACATGTAATGTAACTCCAAGTGACTGTGCGAAAGCTTGAAACCACTCTTTAAACAATTCAGTATCCATTTCACCTAGTTTTGGTTTTGAAAAATTAACATTCCAAATTAAGTATGGACGATTAGATAAATCAAGCGAGACTTGAGAAAGAGTTTCATCCATGGGAATTGAAGAGGTCCCATATCTCCTTATACCTCTTCTTTCACCTAGAGCCTTGGAAATTGCTTCCCCCAGACAAATTCCTGTGTCTTCGGTTGTATGATGAAAATCTATATGGAGATCACCCTTTGCATGTAGATTAATATCTATAAGACTGTGGCGAGATAATTGCTCTACCATGTGATCTAAGAAACCAATACCCGTTGAAATATTATAAATGCCTTTCCCATCAATATTTATTTCAGCCTCTATTGATGTTTCTTTAGTTTTACGTAAAACTTTAGCTATTCTATTATTCATATCTTAGCCTTTAGCAGAATTAAAAAATATATTCACTTATTTGGCAATTTAATAGCACTTTATTAGAGTTAATCTAATAGTTTCTTCAAAAAAATTACCCAAGGAAATACTTTCATTTCATATTAGATCTATACTACACGATCTGATAATTATGTAGTATGTTTAAATTTAATGAAATTTATAAGGGTGAAATAATTCAAAATTGAGTGACTTTAATGCAAATATTGACAGAAATTTGAAAGTTGAGGCTTCAAAACAACCAGACCCTGTTGACATTCATGTTGGTAAAAGAATTAAACTCCGAAGAACCATGCTTAAAGTAAGCCAGGACCAGCTAGCGAATGAAATTGGAGTAACTTTTCAGCAAATACAAAAATACGAAAGTGGGCATAATCGTGTTAGCGCCTCTCGTCTTTTTGATATATCTATCTTCCTTAGCTGCCATATCTCATACTTTTTTGAAGATTTTGAGATCAATTCAAGATTAAAACAGAACAAAAATATTTATAGTGATAATGACACGAGTCATAAGCAAAAAACCCCGACTGACCCAATGCTAAAAACAGAAACTTTGGAGATTGTAAGAGCTTATTGGAAGCTTCCATCTGATGATTTAAGGAAATCAATAAGAAATTTACTCATTAGTCTATCAAAAAGGGAGAGTAATTAAGCTATTTATCAATCTGGTACCCTCCCCCTGTAGTTTTAATCACTTCAAAAGATGATTCTATCTTCGAAATTTTTTTCCTTAGTCTGTATACATGCGTTTCCAATGTGTGAGTATCGATTATATTATCATATCCCCATATAACCCTCAGTAATTTATCTTTCATCACCGTTTTGCCTTTATATTTAATCAAAAGACTTAAAATGCTCGTTTCTTTTTCTGTTAAGTTGATGAATTTATTTTTATTGATATTGTTCAGCCGTTTCAAATGTGGAACAAAACAAAACTCACCAATTATAACCGACCTATCTTCTTCTTCTCTTTGCTTGTCTAAGATAGTCCTAATTGAAAAAACTAAGTCCTCAACGTAAAAAGGCTTAACCAAGACATCATCTAAACCGCTACTTTTTTGTAAAAATTTAATCTTATCTAGGTCTTTTGAAATAAGACCCATTGTCGGGACGTTATTAAGTAGGCTTTTATACTTACTGACGTATTCAAGCATTTTTCCATCAAAAACGTTAGAGTCAAGAATTAAAAAATGCAAATTATTTTTTTTTATGACCTCATAACTATCTAAAACATTTTTTGCTATTAATATAATCCCAAAATCGAGAAGTTTAACTAATTGTTGCACAAAAATATCGCTTATAATTGGCTCATTAGTTACTAAAAGGAGTTTTTTTTCTTGGGCCATTATAATTATCCAAAAAATTATGAATTTAAGTTATAGTTAAGTATATTAAATCTCTTTATTTCCCTAATAAAATCGTTGTTTCTTTTTTTAGAAGAATATTTTATTAAACATTCTTCCTTTCTTTCAAGAAAATAATAGTTTAAAGACCAGTAATATGAACAATAATGATATTTCAATGCTCCAAATTTTAGATAATAATCCCCTTTTGAAAGTTGATAGAGCCATTTCAGAAATTAGAAGAGGCATGCCTGTACTAATTGAATCCGATGAATGTAGTAGACTTTCAATTGCATCTGAAACATTAAAAGTTGAAACACTTGACTTTTTAACAGATGAATGTCCCAAAAACACAGCTCCTTATCTTACAATTACGCATAATAGAAGTGTTAATGTTGGAATATCTTCTCAGGAGAAGCGAGCTGTCTCAATAAAGATAACCCAAAATCTAAATAAAGAACATATCTTTGAATTTATAGGTTTAAAAAAACAAAGTGAAACCAAAACTATATCCATTGATACAAAAGTATTTACTAATGACATATCAATAGATGCCTCGATTGAGTTATGTAAGATTTCTAAATTATTACCTTCATCAATATCGACGGTGATTGATAAGAAACGCGCTGAGTTTTGGAAGATTAATAATAAAATTATGTCAATAACAACTAAAGAAATTTTTGATTATAATTTAAACCAAGCTCTTTCACTTAATATTGTTTCAGAGGCTTTTGTACCTCTAAAGTCATGCGAAAACACAAAGATTTTAGTCTTCCGTCCTGTCAATGGAGGTTTGGAACATTTAGCTATATTAATTAATTTTGAAAATAAGGAACCTGTGTTAACTAGAATACATTCAGAGTGCTATACTGGTGATCTAATTGGGTCATTAAAGTGTGATTGTGGCGACCAGCTCCGCGGGGCTATTTCTACAATAGCCAATTCTGGTGGAGGTTTGTTAATTTACCTTGCTCAAGAAGGCAGGGGAATTGGCCTTGTTAATAAGCTCAGAGCGTATGAGATGCAAGGAGGCGGTAAAGATACTGTGGATGCAAATGAGAGTTTAGGTTTTAAAGATGATGAGAGGGACTACTTACCTGCAATTCAAATTTTAAAAAAACTTAATATAAAAAAAGTACGTTTATTAACTAATAACCCTAATAAAGTGAAGTCTCTAAACGATCATGGGATACACGTTGATGAGAGACTTACTCACTCCTTCCCTACTAATCAACATAATTGGTCTTATCTTGATACAAAATCAAAAAAACTAGGACATCTTTTATAAATGTCATTTGATTACAATAATTCTAAAACATTAAATGAAATAAAGATTGTACAAGAAACTAAAAGCGAAGGAACGCTTTATTTTGAAGATTTAATAATTAAATGTACATTAGGAAGAAATGGAATAAAAAAAAATAAAATCGAAGGAGATGGCAGTACGCCTGCGGGGCTTTTTCATTTACGAGAAATATTTTACAGACAGGATAAAGTTACTATCCCATTTTCAAATTTAAAAACGAATATAATAAAAAAAAATTATGGCTGGTGCGATGAGCCAAGTGACACAAACTATAATAAAAAAGTTATACTTCCCTATCATTGTTCTACAGAGAGTTTATGGAGAAACGATGATAGATATGACATAGTAATTGTATTAGGACACAATGACGAACCAGTTGTATCTGGTATGGGTAGTGCTATATTTATTCATGTTACAAATTCTTTACAAAAGCCTACAGAAGGGTGTATCGCTGTAAAAAAAGTTGATTTAATCGATATCATTAATAAGTCTGATAAAAATACTTTATGTAATATAGCTTATATGGGTATTAATTCTTAATATCTTTTTCCAAAAATACCTTCACCCACCCTGATGTGAGTGGCTCCTTGTTTTATTCCTTCTATATAGTCAGCTGTCATCCCCATACTCAATAATTTGATGTTGTTCATACTTGCAAGAGATTTAAGAAGATAAAAATGTTTCTTCGGAGGTTCATTCTTTGGAGGGAGACACATTAAACCAATGATATTAAGTTTATAGTCACTGATACATAAATTATAAAACTCTTTTACTTCGGTTGGCTTTATTCCTGACTTCTGTCTCTCATGGCCAGTATTAACTTGAATGAAACATTTTACTTCCTTGTTTTGCTTTTTGCATTCATTTGATATTTTTGAAGCAAGTTTAATTCTATCTAATGTCTGAATATAATCAAATAAATTGACTGCTTGACTTACTTTATTACTTTGTAATGGACCAATCATATGAAGCTTAACGTCGGGTATTTTAATTTTAATATTACTCCATTTCTCGGTTGCTTCTTGAACCTGATTCTCACCAAAACACCTATGCCCAATATTCAAAAGTTGGTCTATTTTCTCTTGAGGTTGTTTTTTTGAAACTGCAATTAATTCTATTTTTCTTTCAAAGGAGCTTTCTGATATAGTTTGATGAATATTTTTTATAATATCTATATATCTGTCATGAATTTTCATATACTTCTTTTTCACTGATTATTAATCAAAATAAAATAAAAAAATGATACATTAATGCTTATAAATAGAAACAAAAAAATTCCTCGTATTATAGTTTTTACAGATGATAAATGTATTTTAAGTCCTATTGAGCTTGCTAAAGTTATTCCAATTAACTGGGGTATACTTATTAGAAACTATCAAGCACCTAACCGAAAGGAGCTTATATGTTCTACTGCTAAAATTTGTAAACAAAGAGGTATCTTTTTTATAATTGCTAATGATTTAAAACTTGCTCTTTCTCTAAAAGCATCTGGTTTACACTTGTCCGAATATCATTTTTCAAGAAATATTCTTTCAACAATATTTATTCATTCATCGAAATTACAAATTACAACGTCGGCCCATACATTCCATAAAATTACACAATCAAATCTATATAAATTCGATGCAATTTTTTTATCACCAATTTTTAAAACACAATCTCATCCTACACAAAGCGGATTAGGGATCCATCGTTTTATAGCTTTATCAAAAAAAACTTCAGTAAATACATTAGCATTAGGTGGAATAAGATTAGATGATTACAATAGACTAAGTAATTTTGGGTTGTATGGAATAGGAGGGATTAGTATTGCAAATCTACTTTCTCAAAACTTTAATCTTACACCCAAACGTGCTCCTTTTTGGGGAGCATCTATTTGCGAAACCGTTCTATCCCGGTCAAAATAAAATGCGTTAGCATCAACAAAGAGGCTTGGGGAAAGATTAATCATACCCCCTACCATCCAACGTTTACCCTCTAGATCGGTTAATTGTGGTTGCGAGAAGGCCATTTGTCTATAACTAAAGTTTAAGTCAAATACCTTTGAACCAAAACCAAGGCCAGCTTGCCATAATACCTGAGTATCAGATAAGCTTCTCAGACTAGCGACTTCTTTATATGTGCCGCTTAAGTAAAAGCCCTCATAATCTAAAAGGGCTCCAAAACCCTTTTCTGATACAGGCTCAATTAAGAATCTATAAGATTCGTTTTCTATTCCATTAATTGCTCCAAAGTTATTCTCTCCGGGTATTGAGTTAGCCTTAACTTTTTTTAATTCATTGAATTTTTTATTTTTTAATGAAGAATAATAATTAAATGACCCGACACCCTTTTCGTCATCGGTCTCAAGGATGACTGTTCCAAATGCAGGCAAGGTGTAGCCTATAGTTAGAGATGTTTCGCTAATGAGTTGTGAAAAGTTTTTGAATACTGAAAGAAAACTTGATAGCCTATCAGACGTTTTGGCCTTTATTTTATTTTCTTGATTATTAACAACTAGATTTTTCCAAGCGCCGCCGAAAGCCAGATCTGCCTTCAACGGAGCAGAATTGAGAGAAACAAGAAAAAACAAAGAAAAAGTTAGTAGAAAAACTCGGAACATCAGTAACTCCATTACTTAGATTATATCCGAAAATCTGAGTGTAAAATGAATAAGAAATGTGTATTGGTCAAGAACTTCCCTTGATGTAAAGATAAATCATAAAATGATGTATCATTTCATCAACAAAGGTGTTTAAAACTCGTATTTGTGTGACCAAAAAGTCAGTAATATATGTTTATCTAGCGATAAACCACTAATTAAAAAGGGTAATACAAGCAAACAATTATTTTTTCAGTTTTATTAACCTAGCTCCGGCCCCAGAAATCTGAAGAAGGGCACGCTCAACAATCTGTTTAGCTAGAATATTTTTTGTCTTAACCAATTCCTCTGTATCAGACAAAATATTTAGAGACTTGAATAAATATTCAGGAGTCCACAATTCACACTGTTGTTTAAACTCACCAGCACGTTTAAAGAAAACAGGAGGTTTGAGATTTTTGATAAGCTCATCAAGTGAATATTCATTCTTTTGAGAAACAACTGAATTTAATCGATGAAAGTGCCTAGAAGTCAAAAGTATAATTGATATAAAATTTCCTCCCTCAGCAGTTAAATGGTTGAAAATACTTTTTAGAAGGTTTTTGTTGCCAGATGCTGTGGCATATATCAGATCATCATATTCTTTTTTATCGCCCCTTCCTATACAGGAAATTACATCATCAAGAGAGATATAATTATCTTCGTCCGATATTTTGTATAAACACAATTTATCAATTTCTCTTGTTGTAATACCCCTATCGCCTCCGAGATTATCTATTAGCCAAAGAAGTGCTTCCCTACTTATTGTAAAGTTTTTATCTTTTAGATTTTCTATTATATACTTTTCTAAGGTATAGGAGGTATCCTCATAACAAGCAAAGGCAAGAAGCTTATTATTTTTTTCAAATATTTTTCTAAGAGTGGACCTAGGCCCTAAATTGCTACTTGTAAGTATAAAATAATTTTTGCTACCTTCCAGTGATGGCAGCTCCTTCAATTCTTTTGTTATACTATCATCAGCATCAAATATCCTTATTACTCTATTACTGCCTGAAAGCGATAAGGACATCGCCTCATCATGAAGTGTAAAGGGTTTCTCCTTTATAGTTTTAACACTTAAATCACTTAATGAGAAAGGATCTTGCCTGTTTGCCAAAATTACAGATTTAAGCTTTTCATATAACTCTGATACTTGCCCTTGGTCTGGTCCAAAAATTAATATTACATTTTTAATTTTTTTTAGATCATTCAAAAAGTTATTTATTTGAGATGAATTTACTTTTACCATTTTATTTTTTCAAAACAGTAGTTGAAAAATAAATTGATAAAATACTTCTTATATTTTCACTTATACGTCGTAAAGCACGGGTTTCAGCATTCCGTTGAGATGCAATAGTAGCGTATTGTTGATCAAGAATATTATAAGAAACAGTTACGGTGGTCGCATCTCTAAGCATTCTTCTAGAGCCATTCCATAAAATAATATTAGCCTTTACTATATAATTTGCCCTTGATGAGGTTGAGTCTTTTCTAATTCCAATTTCTTGAATCCTTGTTGAAATATTAACTTGAAGATCAAACTCTTTTTTTGAACTAGGCCCTTGATTAATTCTTTCTCTTAAAAACTGCCTAAGTTCAATTCCTGATCTATCAGATATCGGTCTTACATCAACTTTTTGTAATAAACTTATTACACCTTTATTTTCTTCATTTACATTATAGGAATAAATTGGTTTAAAACCACAACCTTGAAAATTGAGTAAAATAATTAAAATAAAAAATAATTTTTTCATTGAGAAAAAATACATAATCACTCTTATTTACTTATTATAATATTAATTATTTTATCAGGAACTAATATTATTTTCTTAACTTCTTTATCTCCTATTTGAGCTTTAACTGTCTTTAATGATAATGCTAATTCTTCGCATATAGCTCTAGGGGACCTTGGCTCAACTTCAATTTTTCCTCGCATTTTACCATTTACCTGGACAGGAAGAATAATTTTATCTTCAGTCAAAAAGGTTGAGTCAGAAACCGGCCACTCAACATTTGAAACTAAACCCTTGCCCCCAAGTCGAGACCATATCTCTTCGGTTATATGGGGAATAAAAGGGTTTGCTATCCTTGCGAAATACATTAATGAAAACCTCTTATAATGTACTTCTTTTTTAGAATCAGATTTGTAATTAACAATATAATTAGACAACTCCCTCATATTTGCAATACCTGTGTTGAACTTAAATCCATCTAATGCTTCGGTAACATTTAAAATAGTTTTGTGAATAACTTTAAGTAAATCTTCTGGTATATCTTCTTCTTTCATTATCTCACAGTTCTTTGTCTTTTCAGAAACGTTATAAACTGTCCTCCATAATTTGTTTAAGTATCTCCAAGCCCCTTCAATTCCAGCATCGGTCCACTGAAGGTCTCGTTCAGGAGGAGAGTCGGATAGCATAAATAACCTTGAGGCATCTGCCCCGTATACATCTATTATTGATGCAGGATCGATTGTGTTTTTTTTTGATTTAGACATCTTCTCTTGTCTACCTACCTTAATTTTCTCTTCTCCGCATAAAGATACAATTTTCCCACTACTGTCCTTCCTAATTTCTTTAGGAGACCTCCACTTACCATCATCAGTCTGATATGTTTCATGGGTAATCATTCCCTGGGTAAAAAGACCTTCAAAAGGTTCTTTAATGTCAAGATATCCGCAATCACTCAATGCTCTTGTAAAAAACCGTGCATATAATAAATGTAAAACTGCATGTTCTACACCACCTATATATTGGTCAACTGGAAGCCAATTATTAATTATTTCTTTTGAGAATGGTATTTCCTGATTTTTAGAATCACAAAACCTTGCAAAGTACCATGAACTCTCAAAGAAAGTATCAAATGTATCAGTTTCCCTATTAGCTTCTTTCTTACATATAGGACACAATGTTCTTTTCCAATTTTTGTTCAGATTAAGAGGGTTTCCAGTCGTATTAAAATTGACGTCCTTTGGTAAAACAACTGGAAGTTCTTTCTCACTAACAGGGACCTCTCCACAATGATCACAATGAATAATTGGAATTGGGCACCCCCAATACCTTTGTCTTGATACCCCCCAGTCTCTTAATCTAAATTGAGTATGTTTTTTTCCGGCTCTAATTTTTTCTAATTTTTTTATAACGGAGTTTTTTGCATCATTAGAATTAAGTCCATCAAGAAAATCTGAGTTAATGACTACTCCACTTCCATCATAAGACTTTCTGTTAGATTTTATTTCTTTTTCAAAGAGGTCCTGCGAAGCAGAAGGGGGCATACAAACACATTTAATCGAGAGATTATATTTAACTGCAAAATCCATATCTCTTTGGTCGTGAGCTGGGCATCCAAATATTGCACCTGAACCGTAATCCATTACTACAAAGTTTGCTACATAAAGCGGAACTTTAATTTTAGAATTAAGCGGGTGCTGAGCAAAAAGATCTGTATCAAAACCTTTTTTTTCGGCTTTATCAATGCTCTCCTGAGAAGTCCCAAGACTGTTACACTCATCAATAAAATGCGTTAACTCAATATTATTCTTCGCTAATTTTATTGACAATTTATGATTAGGTGCAAGCGCGCAGAATGAGGCTCCAAATATTGTATCTGGGCGTGTTGAATAAGTTTCAATATATCCATAACTATCCTTTCCGTTACGAGATTTAATTTCCCAATTTATGAAAGCACCATCTGATTTACCAATCCAGTTGCTTTGCATTAATTTGACTTTATCTGGCCACTTATTCAACTTTTTTAAATCTTTTAAAAGGTCATCAGCATAATTAGTGATTTTAAGAAACCACTGATTGATTTCTCTCCTTTCTACAACAGCATTTGATCTCCAACCCTTTCCATCAATTACTTGCTCATTTGCTAAAACACATTTATCTACTGGGTCCCAATTTACCCAGGAGCTTTTCCTATAAGCTAGCCCCTTTTTATAGAAATCTAGAAACATTTTCTGTTCATGAATATAGTATTTAGGGTCCGAAGTGATAATCTCCTTTTCCCAATCTAATGATAAACCAAGGGGTATGAATTGCTTTTTCATTTCGGATATATTGTTAAGGGTCCATTTTTCTGGATGCATACCCCTCTCTAAAGCTGCATTCTCCGCAGGTAAACCAAATGCATCCCAGCCCATTGGATGAAGAACATTATACCCTTGAGATCTTCGAAATCTAGCTACAACATCACCAAGTGTGTAGTTTCTTACATGCCCCATATGAAGTCTTCCAGATGGATATGGGAACATCTCAAGTACATAATATTTTGGCTTTTTACTATATGGGTCAGATAAAAATACCTTTTCATCATTCCATCTTTTTTGCCAACGAGCCTCAACCTCTGAAAAATTATAACGCTCTGTGTCCATGTTAAATGATCTTATTAGTTTTCTTCAGTTACAGCTTGCATCCTAAGTTTTCTAGCACGGGTAAGGATTGCGTCTTCAAACTCTGTTGAGACTTCTTGCCCCACAATAGAATCTCTCCAAATATCACCTTCTCTTATTTGGCGAAAAACAGATGCTTTTATTCCATCGGCTCTAAGCAATCTTCCCAATATGTATATATTGACCTTAAATCTCTCATCTGGGCTCTCAGGAAGAGCATGCCAGTCAGAAATTATGATCCCTCCATATGGATCAGCTGATGCAAGGGGCATAAAAGATATAGTATCTAAAGCAGCTCTCCATAAGAAAGCATTTACTGCTACTGCACCATCTGTTCCATCAGAGTCACCCTTCCCAAATCCAAGAATTGTAATTCCTGAATCCTTTGAGACAGAAAATTCGTTAGAATCGTATTCTGGTGATGTGCGGTAAGTATCATCTACGTTATTTCCTGAACAGGATGAAAGAATAAAAATCAGACTAGAAAAAGATATAAATTTATTAATAAAAGAACTAAACTTCATATAATTATGCTCCCTGGCGGATTATTTTATATAATTAAACTAAAACTACAAATTATGAATTTAATTATTAACAATAAAATATTACAAATCCTCGCAATAAGTATTTCATTAACCTTTTCTTACCATACTTATGTTAGGTCGAAACCTTTAAACTTACAAATTACTGGAAAAATTGAGGAGTATATAGCTTATCACAATTATCAAGGTGAACTAAAAGACAAGCTAGAACCCTATTCTGTTTTTTCAGACTTTAAATTAAATGGAAGGCTTCAATTTGATAAAAAAGTTCAGGTAAATATTTGGTCAGAAATTAGAGCAAAAAACTCATATAGAAGAAGAAAAATTAGCCCTTATTTAGGTGAAAATTATCTTGACATTAAAAATTCCAAAGGTTTGATCCATATAGGCAAATCCTCTGGTTTTAATTATGATTTTACATTAGAGCCCCCAACACAACTAATAGAAGACGATGAGATAATTGGCATACTTTCTCCTTCAGAAACTTCAATAGACTTAATGGATATCTTATCTTTTAGGGGGTTTACAGGAGACTCGATAAATATTGGTTATGCCACAAACGAGATAAATGGCTTTAGAGTTGGGGTTAATTTTTTTCCGGGTAAATTTAGTAATTCTAACTCTTTTTTAACTTTTCCTAAAATATATAAAAATGGATATGAAGTAACACTAAATTGGAAAAATAATATAAGGGGAAATGTATATTCTATTACTTCAGGAGTTTTTAAAAGTGATACTATACAACCGAACTCTACTAATTTTGCTTGGAATTTTAGTGCCAAATTTAAAGTGAGAAATTTTGTTTTTGGGGGTGCTAATATTTATAAAAAAAATAAAAATAGATCAACAACTCAGTTCTCTTCAATAGCTTTAAAATACAATTTCGGCGCCTTTGGGTTAGGCGGATCCCTTTTTGGTGGAAAAATAAAAAGTAAACAAATAAGTACAGTAAAGGAAAAAGTAATTCAGAAAAAAATAGAAATTTCTTATAAAATTACAAAAGGACTAAAAACTGGAATATCTACTTTTAGAACAAAACAAATTATATCTAAAAAAAAATATGTTAACAAAGGGGTCACACTAGTTTTTATAAATAGATTTTAGTAAAATAGAATACATGGATATTACTGATAAAATAAATTCAATAAATAAAAGAATAAGTTTACCAGTATTTGTTGCACCGATGTATTTAGTTACCAGTACAGAATTAGTCATATCTGCCTGGAAATCAGGTGTAATAGGAGTTTTACCAACAAGTAATGCCAAGACCTTAACTGAATTAGAAGTTTGGTTTAAAGATATTACATCCGCTATTAATAATTATTCTAACCAAAAACCAATTTCCTCTCCTCCTTGGGCAGTAAACATAATAGTTCATTCATCTTCTAAAAGGTTTGAGGATGATATGAAACTTATAGAAGATTACAAACCTGAAATTGTAATTACTGCTTTAGGCTCCCCAGCAAGAGTTACCAAACAAGTACATGATTATGGTGGAATAGTATTTGCAGATGTGAGCTCTGTCGATTACGCAAAAAAAGCTATTAAGGCTGGAGCAGATGGTCTGGTTCTAGTTGCTGCGGGTGCTGGTGGACATACAGGCTCGTTAACTGGTTTTACTTTTGTCCCTGCTGTTCGTTCATTTTTTAATGGTCCAATAATTTTAGGTGGAGGTATCATGAATGGGGCTGGGATAAGAGCATCAAAAATCCTAGGAGCGGATTTTGTATATATGGGAACCAAGTTTATAGCAACTGAAGAGAGTCTAGCCTCCCGAGACTATAAAAAAATGATAATAGATTCCAATGAAGCTGATATTATAACCTCAGAATATTTTACAGGTGTTTCAGCAAATTTCTTGACCAAATCTATTATAAAGGAGGGTATTGATCCTATGAGTATAAATATATCTAATAAAAAAAAGTTTAATAGTTCTGCAAAATCAAAGGCATGGGTTGATGTATGGTCTGCAGGACAAGGAATAAGAAATATCAGTGAGATACAAACTGTTAATAATGTTATCCGCCAACTTAAAGATGAGTATGAAAACTCATAAGTTTATTTATTAAAACTTTTTTTTAATACTTTTGTGACCAACTCATCTAACTGCTCTAAGTCTGAATAGTAAAATGTTAGGCTTCCTCCTTTACCATCAAATTGAATGTTAACTTTTAAACCCAGTGTATCTTGAAGTTGCTTTTCAATAGCTATGGTATTTACATCTTTTTTATTTTTTTCAATATGAATGGTGTTGCCTATACTATTATTCTTTGCAATCATTTGTTCTACTGCTCTGACTGATAGTCCTTTAGCAATAATTATTTTTGCAATGCTTAATGAGTTCTTTGCGCCAAGTAACGCCCTCGCATGACCCATTGATATTTTACCATCTTCTAAATATTTTTTTATTTGGGATGGTAGGTTTAACAACCTTAATAGGTTAGCTATATGTGAACGACTCTTACTAACCAAGTTGGCTATATCATTTTGGCTATGCCCGAACTGGTCAATTAGTTTTTTAAAACCTTCAGCCTCTTCTATAGGGGTAAGATCAGATCTTTGAAGATTTTCAATTAGTGCTACCTCAAGAACTTCAGTATCTGATAAATTTTTTACCACTACAGGAATTTCATGTATCTTAGCGATTTGAGACGCTCTCCACCTTCTCTCACCTGCAATAATCTCATAATTGCCCGCATCACCTTCTCTTACTAATATAGGCTGAAGTAAACCACGCTCCTTTATTGACGAGGCAAGCTCGGTTATTTTTGTATCATTAAAGTATTTTCTCGGTTGTAAAGAAGAGGGATAAATTTTTTCAATTGGTAGAGTATTAAAAGCTTTGGGCTTAGAATCACTGTCAACTGATATAGATAGATTTTGCAAACTTAAGTCATTAGTCCCATCATTAAAGAGGGCATCTAAGCCTTTTCCAAGACTATTTTTTGATTTTTTATTTGCCATGATTAAATTACTTTTTCTCTTTTTAAAACTTCACTAGCAAGGTTTAAATAAGATTTTGCACCCCTAGATTGTAAATCATATATTAATACAGGCTTTCCGTGTGAAGGGGCTTCTGAAATTGTTACATTTCTGGGTATTACAGTCTTATAAACCTTTGCACCGAAAAATTTTCTTACATCTTTTTCTACCATTTCTGAAAGCTTATTTCTTTTATCAGCCATTGTAAGAACAATACCCTGAATTTCTAATAAATTATTATAACTGTTTTTAATTCTTTCTATTGTTTTCACTAGTTGGCTAAGCCCCTCAAGAGCTAAAAATTCAACCTGCAAGGGCACTAAAATACCACCCGAAGCGACTAATGCATTCAATGTTAAAAGTCCTAAGGATGGAGGACAGTCAATTAAAATAAAATCATAGTTAATTGATTCTCTTGTAAGGCTTTTTTTCAAGCAAAATTCTCTCTCATCAACATCAATAAGTTCAAGCTCCGCTCCTGCTAAATCAATTCCTGAAGGCAAAATATCTAAATTAGGAACAGAAGTATTTTTTATTACATCTAAGATGCTTAGTTGGCCAATTAACATCTGATAAATGTTAATTTCTCTCTGGTTTGAGGGTATACCCATACTGGTGGAAGCATTTCCTTGAGGATCTAAATCGATAAGTAATACTTTTTTACCAACTGCAGCTAATGCCGTTCCAAGATTTACAGCTGTAGTAGTTTTTCCAACGCCACCTTTTTGGTTTGAGATGGATATTATTCTTAATCCTTTTGACATTCATCTACCTATAAATTTGGCTTCTCTTACTTCAATTATTCTAGAAGTTGGATTTGTTAAGCTTTTATATGTCTTAAAGTGAATTATCCATTTTTTTCTAGCTTCTTCTAATTCTATATTAAATTTATCTCCTTTAAAATAAAGCTGAAGAGTTTCTTTTCCTACGAATTTTCTTGATAATTCGAGTAACCTATTTAATGGAGCAAGTGCTCTTGCAGTTACAATATCTACTTTAAATGGCTCCAATTCCTCAATCCTTGAATGATGAACTACAGCATTTAAACTTAGCGCCTTTATTACATATTTTAAAAAATTTGCTTTCTTTCCAACTGACTCAACTAAATGTACTTCAGGAGAACCTATAATAGATAGTATAATACCTGGGAAACCTGCCCCGGCCCCCATATCAATTACAACTTTTGATTTCAATGATACAAAATTTACAAGTTGAGCAGTATCAGCAATATGCCTCCACCAAATGTTTTTTATTGTAGCTTTTGATATTAAATTTATATCTTTATTCCAAGTTATAAGAATTTTCTCAAATTCCTTAAGCTTAGAAATTGCCGACTCCGTTGTGGAAAAAATTCTATGAAATTCACTACTTGTGAAAGATTCTTTTTTCACGTGAAACATTTTTTCCTCAAAGTTAGGATTGTTGTGTTTCACGTGAAACATTAAACTATATTTTTTAAGTTAATATGTCTTTTAAGAGGTTTTTTAACGTGTCTTAATAATGCTGTAAGAGCTGCAGGTGTAATACCAGGTATCCTTGATGCCGCACCAATTGTTCTTGGTTGCAAATATGACAGTTTTTGCAAAACCTCTGAGGACAGACCCCCAACACTTGAGTAATCTAGAGATACAGGTAAGGTTAGAGACTCATCTCTTTTAAAAGCCCTAATATCGGCGTCCTGCCTTTCAATGTAGCCCTTATATCGCTCATGTATTTCAACTTGCTCAAGTATGGAATCGTCAATTTTACAAACCTCAGGCCATAATTTTTTTACTCCCTTTAGCCCAATTCCTTTATGTGCAAGGAGGTTTTTGGCTGATCTTTTCACACCATCTTGATTAATTCTAAACCCATTTAATTTCAGTTTAGAAGGTGAAATTTCAAGTCCTTTGAGTAATAACAATGCTGATTCAAGGTCAGAAAGTTTTTGATTATGTTTATTTTCTCTAAAGCTGCCCACACATCCCAATGAAACACCTTTATTTGTAAGCCTTAAGTCTGCATTATCTGCCCTAAGCTTGAGTCTATATTCTGCCCTTGATGTAAACATTCGATAGGGCTCTTTTGTACCTTTTGTTGTTAGATCATCAATCATAACACCAATAAATGCTTCCGACCTGTCTATTATCTTGGTATCACAATCACCTGCCAAACGAGCGGCATTCAAACCAGCTATCAACCCCTGTGCAGCTGCTTCCTCGTATCCTGTCGTTCCATTAATTTGACCTGCAAAAAATAAGCATTTGATTTTTTTTGTCTCGAGCGTTGCATATAATTCCCTTGGATCTACAAAATCGTATTCTATTGCATATCCTGGTTGAAGAATTTTTACCACCTCTAGACCAGGTATGGTCTTCATCATTGCTTCCTGTATTTCTATTGGAAGACTAGTTGATATTCCGTTTGGATAAACTGTGTGAGTGTCTAAACCTTCGGGCTCTAAAAATATTTGATGGGTGTCTTTTTCAGAGAATCTTACAACCTTATCCTCGATAGAGGGACAATATCTTGGTCCTCTACTTTCAATCTGCCCGTTGTAAATCGGTGAAAAGCTTTTATTCTCTAAGATAAGCTTTTTGGTATTGGTTGTTGTATTTGTAATGTAACAAGAAATTTGATCATTTTTTATTTCATCACTGAGAAAAGAAAATGGCTTAGGCTTGTAATCCCCAAGTTGCTCCTGAAGATTAGTATAATCTATTGAATTTCCATCTAGCCGCGGAGGGGTTCCCGTTTTAAGTCTGCCCGTGATAAAATTCAATCTTTTCAGTGTGTTAGAAAGACCATGAACTGCTTTTTCGCCAATCCTACCACCCGAAAGCTGTTTCTTCCCACAATGTATTATGCCTTTAAGAAAAGTACCTGTTGTTAGAACAACAGTTTTAGATATGATACTTGCACCAGATGATGTTATAACTCCATTTACAGTTTTACTTTTATAGTCGATCACAAGGTCTTCAACAGTGTCCTCAGTTATTGATAAGTTTTCTATCTCGTTTAATAGCCCCTGAACCGCATTTTTGTATAAAACACGGTCAGCTTGAGCTCGAGGTCCCCTAACGGCAGGTCCCTTAGACTCATTTAACGTCCTAAACTGAATCCCACCTTTATCTATGGCTTTTGCCATAATTCCATCAAGAGCATCGATCTCACGTACTAAATGCCCCTTAGCAAGACCTCCAATTGCAGGATTGCAAGACATCACGCCGATATTTTCAGCTTTATTTGTAATTAATAACGTTAGTGCACCAAACCTTGCAGCTGCAGCGGCTGCTTCTGTTCCCGCATGACCTCCCCCAATAATTATTACATCATATTTTTTAATACATTTAATCATTATTATCTATTTTACTTACCTATGCAAAAATCATGAAAAAGTTTATCAAGAACATCTTCAATATCTACTTCACCAACAAGCTTTCCTAGTGACCTCAGAGACATTCTCAAATCCTCTGCAACTAACTCTGGTTCTGTTCCATTAATAGCATTATCAACATGTTCCAGACAAAGAGACAACGCCTTCTTTTGACGATCTCTTGTTAAGGGAGCAACAGCAGTTTGTAAACTAAATATCTTGTTCATTTTATTTTTTATTGCATCAAAAAACTTATCTAATCCATGGTCCTTCTTGACTGATACGAAAATTATATCCTGCTTATGAAAAAAATCATTTTTCAACTCCATCTTATTAGTGGTCAATTTGTCAGACTTATTTACTAAAATAATTGTTTCAAGATCTACATTTTTAGCAGTCTTCTCATCAAAGTAAGGGTAGAAATCACCATCAAAAACTGCAACATTTATATTTGAATTTTTTGCTTTCTCAATCGCCCGCCTAACTCCTTCTTTTTCTACACTATCATTTGTGTCTCTTATTCCTGCTGTATCTGCAAAAACAACAGGATAACCAAATAAATTCAGAGTTACCTCAACAATATCTCTGGTTGTCCCAGGTTGACTTGAAACAATGGACGTATCTTTTTTGCTTAAATAATTTATTAATGATGACTTCCCTGCATTTGGCGGGCCTATTATAGAGATAGTCAAGCCTTTTCTAATAATCTCGCCTGTATTTGTATTAAGAGTTTTATTTATTTCCTCTTTAACCAATATTACATTTTTTAAAAAATCTAATGTATTGGGTATATTTTCGTCATCTTCAGGAAAATCTATCATCGCCTCAATTGATGCAAGTGCATTGGTAATAATATGTTTCCATTCAATATGCTTTTTTCTCAATTCGCCAGTAACATGTCTATTTGCTTGGTAAACTTGCTCTTCGGTTTCTGCATCAATTAAGTCTGCTAACCCTTCTATTTGTGTTAGGTCAAGCTTATCCGACATAAATGCTCTTTTTGTAAACTCGCCTGGTTCAGCTGATCTAAAATGAGGAATAGTTGACATAACATTAAGTATTTCTGAAATTACTCCGCTACTGCCATGAACATGAAATTCAACTATATTTTCTCCTGTGAAACTGTGAGGCTCATCAAAATAAACTGCAAGTGCTTCGTCAATTATTTCTTTTTTATCAGGCCTAAAAATTGTCGCCCTAAAAAGAGTTCTTTCTTTTTTTGCATGAATACCAAAAGTATCAAAAACTTTCTTCGCATTCCTACCCGATATTCTTATTATTGCCACACCAGATTTTCCTGATGGTGTCGCAAGAGCATATATTGTATCATCCGAGATCAAAGGTATATTCCTTTAAATACATTATATTATAAGTTTATTTGAAATTACGGGGCTAATAATATGTCAAAAAAAATAATAGTAAAAGAAAGAGGTGGACCAGACTCAATGAAAATTGTTGATAATGTCTTAAATGAAACGCCTAAGGATTGTGTAAAAATTAAACATGATCTTATCGGAGTAAATTTTATAGATACTTATCATCGTTCGGGTTTGTATCCAATCGATACGAACTCTTTCACTCCTGGTATGGAAGCGATAGGATATATTACTGAAATAGGCGATAATGTGGAAGATTTTAAAGTTGGCGACAAAGTTTGTTACGGTAATGGTCCTATTGGTTCCTATTGTTCTGAAAGGATAATGGAAAAAGAAACGGTCTTTAAAATACCCAATTATATAGACGATAAATCACTGGCCGGTTCTGTTCTAAGATACCTCACTGTTTGGTACTTAGTTGAAAAACTATATAAATTAACAAAAGAAGATGTCGTTCTTTTTCATGCTGCAGCAGGTGGTGTTGGCCTTCTTTTTTGCCAATGGGTGAAGACAGTTGGTGCAACAATAATTGGTACTGTAAGCTCAGATGAAAAAGGACAACTTGCCAAAAAGTTTGGTTGTGATTATGTAATCAACTATAAGAATGAAAACTTTCAGAAAGAAGTAAATAAAATAACAGACAAAAAAGGAGTGTCTGTGGTTTATGATGGAGTGGGTAAAAATACATTTCACGAATCACTTAAGTGTCTTAGCAAAAAAGGTCTTATGGTTTCATTCGGAAATGCTTCTGGCCCGGCACCAGATTTAAATGTTAGCTCATTAGGTCCCTTAGGTTCTCTTTTTGTAACTCGTCCTACTCTTCTTGATTATACAAATAATAGAAAGGATTTAGAAGAAGCTTTCCTTAAAATTTTTTCACTAATAAAAGATAAGAAAATTACTTCCAACGTTGGACAAGTTTACCCGCTTGAAAAGTGCTCGCTCGCACATCACGACTTAGAAAATCGTCTAACCAAAGGATCGACGGTTCTTAGTGTTAAATAATAGGGTCACTGATTCATTCTTTCAAAAAAATCAGCATTGTTTTTCGACTCCTTAAGTTTATCTATTAGAAACTCCATACCATCTTGAGTACCCATTGGATCTAGTATCCTTCTAAGCATCCACATTTTAGATAAATTGGATTGATCTACCAGAAGCTCTTCTTTTCTTGTTCCTGACTTTTGTATGTCTATGGCTGGGAAAATTCTTTTGTCTGCAAGTTTTCTCTCCATAACTATTTCTGAATTACCTGTACCTTTAAACTCTTCAAAAATAACTTCATCCATTCTGCTTCCTGTTTCTATTAGGGCCGTGGCTATTATTGTTAATGAGCCACCCTCCTCAACATTTCTAGCTGCTCCAAAAAATCTTTTTGGTCTTTGCAAAGCATTAGCATCAACACCACCTGTTAATACCTTTCCCGATGATGGTACTACTGTATTATAAGCCCTAGCTAATCTTGTTATTGAGTCCAACAAAATAACAACGTCTCTCTTATGTTCAACAAGTCTCTTTGCTTTTTCAATAACCATTTCGGCTACTTGAACATGGCGTGATGCTGGTTCATCGAATGTTGAACTAACAACTTCACCGTTCACCGTTCTATCCATATCAGTTACTTCTTCTGGTCTTTCATCTATAAGAAGGACAATTAGATAAACTTCCGGTTGATTTTTTGCGATAGAGTGAGCAATATTCTGAAGCATAACCGTTTTCCCAGCTCTTGGGGGTGCAGTCAGAAGAGCTCTTTGACCTTTACCTAAAGGTGATACAATTTCTATTACTCTACCTGTTATTTCTTTAGAGCCCGGATCTTCAATTTCCATTTCAAGTTTAGATTCTGGGTAAAGAGGAGTTAAATTATCAAAGTTTATTCTATGTCTTACTGATTCTGGGTCTTCAAAATTAACTTTATTTAATTTAAGCAAGGCAAAATATCTCTCACCATCTTTTGGTGAACGTATTTCACCCTCAACTGTATCACCTGTTCTAAGACCAAATCTTCTAACTTGATTAGGAGAAACATATATGTCATCTGGACCAGATAAGTAATTAGATTCAGGAGAACGTAGGAATCCAAAACCATCCTGTAATATTTCAAGGACTCCGTCACCAACAATAGCTTGTTCGTTTTCTGCAAGCTTTTTTAAAATAGAAAATAACATATCCTGTTTTCTAAGGTTTGAGGCATTTTCGATACCCATATCCTCAGCAAAGGAAAGCAATTCCGGTGGAGATTTCTTTTTTAACTCTTTTAAATGCACGATTTATATTGAAACTATTATAGAGATTGAGAATGAATTCATGGAGAGATTTAAATATTTATATACCGTTACAGAACAAAATATTATCTGTCAATAAAATTTTTTAATGAATTATATACTAATACTAAAAGAAATATAGATGTTGTTGTTGTTGTTAATGTGAAAATAAAGGATTAAAACTTATAAAGAATAATAAAAAAGTAGATAATAGAAAAAGATAAAAATTTAAAGAATAAGATTATGAAATTAAACAATTATAAATAAAAAGAAAAAAACTCACATAATTAACATAATTAATGAGAAAATAGTTAACATTGGAAAAAAAGTGGATGAAATAAGCAAAAGTGTTTACAAAAATAGACTTATGAAAGAAAGGCTTTTTTTCCACAGGTTATAAAAAGATAAAAAACATGTCAAATAAACATAATATTCATCTAATCTCAGATTCATCAGGAGAAACAGTAAACGGAGTCGTTAGAGCATGCTTAGTGCAGTATGATCAAGAAATGGTACATCAACACGAATGGTGGTTGATAAGAACAGAACAACAAATGAAAAAGGCCTTGCAAGGTATAGAGAACCATCCTGGTATTGTGGTTTTCACATTAGTTGATCCAACAATAAAACTTCAACTAGAAGAAGGTTGCGAAAAATTGGGCGTCCCCTATATCTCTATTTTGGACCCAATCTTGAGTATTATGGACAATGCATTTAAATCAAAAGGTGATCATCAAATAGGAAAGCAACACAACCTAGATGCAGATTATTTTGAGCGAATAAAAGCGATTCAATTTGCAATGGATTTCGATGATGGCCAACGAATAACAATGATAGATGAAGCTGACATTGTTCTTGTGGGAGTATCGAGAACGTCTAAAACTCCTACGTGCATGTATCTTGCTAATAGAGGATATAAGGTCGCTAATATTCCATTGGTCCCTGGACAAACTCATTCGTCTGAAGTTTTCTCAAACCCTCACACTTTTTTCGTAGGATTAGTTTGTGATCCAAAAAATTTATCCGACATTAGACAAAACAGGCTGAAAATGATGAAGGAAGATAGGCACATAGATTATGCAGATATGCAGTATGTAAAAGAGGAAGTGGCTAACTCAAGAAAATTATTTAGAAAGAATAATTGGCCTGTGATTGATGTAACACGCAAGTCTATTGAAGAAACTGCTGCATCTATAATACAGTTATATAATTCTAGAATAAATTAAAAAGATATTTAGATGAAAAAACCAGAATCAATAAAATTAGCGGGTGTTTTAGGCAATCCAATATCACACTCACTGTCTCCGCACCTTCATGGGTTTTGGATTAATAAATATTCAGTTAATGGTTATTATATTCCTTTATTGGTTAATAGGACTGAGATAGGGAAATCATTAGATGCTTTAAAGACATTAGGTTTTCGTGGAGCAAATGTTACTATTCCATTTAAAGAGGAGGTAATTAAATATATTGATTACATAAGCGAAACAGATGCAAAAATTGGAGCAGTAAATACTCTTTCAATAAACATCAAAGGAGAAATAACAGGGTTAAACACTGATGTATATGGTTTTTTAAAAAACCTTGAAAAATCAATACCTCAATGGGAAAAGTTTGTAGATAATATTGTGGTGATTGGTGCAGGTGGAGCATCAAGGGCAGTTGTTTCTGCGCTAAAACATAAAAAGATTGAATCT
The DNA here is from genome assembly GCA_902575965.1 of uncultured Alphaproteobacteria bacterium. Taxonomy (GTDB): domain Bacteria; phylum Pseudomonadota; class Alphaproteobacteria; order Rhodospirillales; family Rhodospirillaceae. Next base: position 132,282 of record CACGTM010000002.1, read on the forward strand.
AAAAAAATAGTAAATCGATCAGCGCAAAGAGCAAATTTTATTAAAGACCAAATCGATGAAAATCTAGAGATAATAAGCTGGAGCCAGCTAGACGAAGTTTTAGAAAACTGTGATTTATTAATAAACACTACTCCTTTAGGTATGAATGGTCAGCCCCCACTAAATATTAGGGTCGATTTGATGAATAAAGGCTCCATAGTTTATGATCTCGTGTATACCCCGTTAGAAACGAATTTAATAAAATCTGCAAAAGAAAATAATTTACAAACTGTTAGCGGACTTGGAATGTTAATATTTCAGGCCATAAAAGGTTTCGAGGAATGGTTTGGAAAAAAACCTCAGGCGGATGAGGCAACAAGTTTATTCTTAAAAAGAATTCTTCAATGAGAATAGTTAGAAAGTTTAAAAAAAAACGTTATTCTAAATCTACTAAAATAATCATAATTACAGGCTCTATTGGTATGGGCAAATCAACAACATTGTCTCTATTCAAATATTTAGGTTACCCTTTTTTTGATGCAGATTATTTTGCAAGAAAGGTGGTTGAGACTAATACAAAAGGTTTTCAAAAAATCAGTAAAACTTTTCCAAGCGTTATAAAAAAAGATAGTATTGACCGAAAAGCATTAGGGGAAATTGTTTTTTCAGATCCGAAGGATCTTGAAAGGTTAGAAAGAATTATTCATCCACAAATCAAAAAAGAACGAGAACGTTTTATAAGAATTCATAGAGTGAAAAGATCCAAAATAATAGTTCTCGACATTCCTCTTTTTTTTGAAAAAGAAAATGATAATTCATACTCAAATATATTTGTTATAACAGCACCTAGTTTTATTCAAAAACAGAGAGTATTAAGACGTATAGGTATGAACAAAGATAAATTTATTAATATATTAAATACACAGATTCCAGATATTAGGAAAAGGCAGAGAGGCTCTCAGGTTATTCAGAGTGGACTTGGAAAGCGATTTGTATTAAAAAAAATTAGATTCTTAAAAACAAAACTAGATTAATTAATAAATGAGAGAAATTATTCTCGATACTGAGACTACTGGTTTAGATCCAACAAAAGGCCATAAAATTGTAGAAATTGGTTGTGTTGAGATATGGAATAAGCTGCCGACTGGTAAAACCTTTCATAGATATATAAACCCCGAAAGGGATGTGCCTAAAGAAGCTCAAAATGTTCATGGACTATCCGAGGAGTTTCTATCTGATAAGCCTAAATTCAAAGAGATCTGCGATGATTTTTTAGCTTTCGTTTCAAATTCTGCAATAGTTGCACATAATGCAAATTTCGACATGAAGTTTATAATCTCAGAGCTTGAGGCTGCTGGGAAGGATCAACTTAAAGTAAATAAAGTTATTGATACAGTCAAAATAGCAAGGTCAAAATACCCGGGTTCATCCGTGAGCCTAGACGCATTATGTAAAAGATTTAAAATAGATTTATCTGATAGGTCTAAGCACGGTGCACTTCTTGACGCATCTTTGCTCTCATCTGTGTATCTTGAGCTGTGTGGCGGAAGGCAGGGAGCATTAGATGTGTCTAATAAAGAAAAATCAAATGGACCTAGTGAAGATTTCAAAAGTAAGACTACAAAAAGAGAAAGCAGAAATTTTTCTTTGTCTAATGATGAGATCGATTGTCATAAAAAATTTATCACTGAAAAAATACCTAATTCTCTTTGGAATTACTAACCTTTCTTAAATAATAGATCTTTCTTTTTCGGAAGCGTATTTTTTTAGATAGATGTCCTTGAAGTCGACTATTTGGAGCATCAGGGGTGGAAAGCCACCTTGTATGGTTATATCCGAAACAATTTTTCTTGCGAAAGGAAACATTAATCTGGGTGTTTCAATTAGGAGCATAGGCTTAATGTGCTCCTCTGAAATATCGCCTATCTTAATTACTGCAGCATACGAAAGCTCTAGTATAAATACAGTTTTTTGTGCAATTGTTGCCTCAGAGTGAATTTTTAAAATTACTTCGTGTTGATTTTCTTTAAGTTCTTCTGTTTCACATTCAATCTCAACTGGAATATCTGGCATATTTTGTCTTAGGTCTTGAAAAATTTGTGGAGAACTTGGCGTCTCAAAGGATAAATCTTTCACATATTGAGCTAAAAGCTCGATTGGAGAAACCGGATTTCTTACTGTGAAACCCTCTTGATTTGCGTTAGTTTTTTTGTCAGTCATTTAAGTCTCAAATCATATTTAAAAAAAAAGATTTTATTTTTGTTCATCTAAGGGAACATAATCAACATCAATCACCTGGCTTCTAACCGTTGAGTCATTTATATTCTGGTTTATTATATTAAAGATCCTTTTGTTTAATGACTTATACAAAATATTTTGGCAAAAAGGTAAGAAAATAAATAATGATATTAAATCTGTTAAAAACCCAGGAAAGACAAGAAACACTCCACCTAAGATTACGCAAAAGTGATAAAAAATCTTTTTTGTTTGAAGTTCAGACCCTTTGAGACGATCATTGAGGCTAAAAAATCCTACAAAACTGCTATATTTAAGAATATATATACCAATGGCACACATAAAAAGAAGAGTTAAAAATGTAAGAATAAGTCCAACTAATGAAGCTATTTGAAAAAATACATATATTTCTAGAAAAGGTAATAATAAAAAAAATAAGAAAAGAAACTTGTGCATGCTTGCTCTTAACAATTTAAAAGCCTATGTTAAACTAAATAATTCTTTAGTAATGATATTATAAATCATTTAGACAAATAATAAAAAATTTTTTATGTTCGTACTTCAACTTTAAATAACCGGTTTTAAATTATGGAAAGTTTTCAATTCGTAGATATAATTTTGTTAGCAATGGTAGCTGGTTTCTTAGTTTTGAGATTGAGAAGCAACCTTGGGCGTAGAACAGGACATGAACAGGGTCACAAAAGTTTTTCATCAGACAAAGTAGTTAGAATAAATAAAAATGATGAAACTCAAAATTTTGAGAATGATGATGAAGAAAATTTAGTAGATAACGAGATTAATACAGGAATCAGCCAAATAATTAATCACGACCCTGGTTTTAGTATTGATGAATTTAAGTCTGGGGCTATAAAAGCTTTTGAGATAATTCTTTATGCATTTGCAAAAAAAGATAAAGAAACACTTGATAGTCTTCTCTCCAAAGATGTTTTCGATGCATTTGTTGGTTCAATAAACGAAAGAGACGCCGCCGCAGAACTACTGGAAACTAAAATCTTAAGAGTAGAGATATCAAAAATAAATAATGTAGGTGTGAAAGGTTCCTTAGCATCAATATCTCTAGAGTTTATTAGTGATCAGATAAATCTAATAAGCTCTCAAGATGGTAAATTGATCGATGGTGACCCTGACTGTATTGAAAATTATAAGGATCAATGGACTTTTCAGAAAAACCTCAACCATAAGGATCCTAACTGGGAGTTAGCATCAACAAAAAGTTTGAGCTAGAACTTGTACAAAATTCTTGTTAGTAGAATAGCTTACTTTTTATTCAAGAGTAAAACACTTCCGCTTTTAGTTTCATCATTTGTGGGGTTTTCTTTTGGTTTATTAGTGGCGGCAATATATTTTCCCATAGAAATGGAATCTCGATTAGTTAAGTCTCCACAAGTCGTGTCAACTACAGAGATTAAACCTGATGATAGCTATATCAAAAATATAACTGATGTAACTTACAAGAGGATCAAGTTTCAAGATTTAAACGGTTGGAAATTAGACCAACTTAGTGAAGTTTTACCTTTAATGAAAAAGTCTTGTTTAAAATTAGCGACAATACAATATGAGAATAAATTCGGCTTGTCAGTAACTAATTGGAGAGATGGCTGCAAGAAAATAATTGATATCAAATCAAAAGATGACAATAACCTAATAAAAATGTTTTAGAGTCAAATTTTGATCCCTTTTCAGTATCTAATGGAAAAAATTTTGAAGGAATTTTTACAGGTTATTTCGAAATAGTTCTTGATGGTTCTTATACTAAAAATTCTGAATACACTGTTCCTTTGTATGGTGTTCCAAAAGATATGATTACACTTAATAACCGGGCATTTAAGTTGCCCAATTCAAGCCCAAGCTTAATTGGTCAAGTTGTTGAAAATCAGTTGGTTCCATACGATGATAGAAGAACAATAAAATTAAACCCAGAGTTTAATAAAAGAGCAAAAGTTCTGGTTTGGGTTAAGGACATTGTTGATGCACACCTACTTCACATTCAAGGCTCTGGGATAATTAAATTCCAAAGTGGAGTATATAAAAGAATAGGATATGCGGGAAACAATGGAAGAAGTTTCAGGGGTATTGGCAGTATTCTACTTTCAAAAGGACTAATCACAGAAAGTCAGGCTTCTATGCCCGAAATAGCAAAATGGCTTAAAGCAAACACACATTTATCTTCAAAACTTTTAGATCAAAATCCCAGATATATTTTTTTCCGTTGGACAGGAAAAGATGGGCCCATTGGTGCTTTTGATATCCCACTAATTCCTGGCAGAAGTTTGGCAATTGATCCTAAATACATACCCTTCGGTGCTCCAATTTGGTTGGAAACAAAAGGACCAGACCAAGAGAACATAAATCGACTTGTAGTAGCCCTTGATACAGGAGCTGCAATAAAAGGTCCTGTAAGAGGTGATTATTTTTGGGGAAAAGGAGAGGATGCATTCTATAAAGCTGGACGGATGAAATCAAAGGGAAGATATTTTATATTTCTTCCAAAAAATACAACAATTAAGTAAAATTTTTTTATCTATTGTGGCTAAACAGATGAACAGAAATAAAGAAAGAAATATTACATCTACCGAAAAAGAACTATGGGATCAGGTTGTTACTGATGTGAAGTCTTTATCTACAGAAACTAAAATCTCTAACATACCTCGTGCAAAAAAAGTAAAAATACCTAATAAACCTCATTATATAAGAACAATAAAAGAAAATATTAGAACAAAAAATAAATTTAGGAAAATTCAAATTAATGAAATTTGTGATACAGATAAAAGAACATTCATCAAGCTCAAGAGAGGTAAATTAAGAACTGACGCAACTCTTGATCTTCATGGGTTGACTTTGAATGAAGCATACGCCTCACTAAAAATCTTTTTAGCGTGCTCTCAAGAAAAAAGATTAAGGTGTGTTTTAATCATAACTGGCAAAGGAATAAGAAATCCCAACGGAACCGGTATAATTAAATCTAAATTCCCCGAATGGTTAAATGAAGTTACTATCCGTCCCTTAGTCAAATCAGTCTCTCATGCTCACAAGAAAGACGGAGGAGATGGTGCATTTTATGTACTTATCAGAAAACGGAGGAAATAACTCCTATAATATGAAGCTACTTAGATCACCTTTCTTAGATAGGTCGCCTAATTGACTCTCAACAAAATCCTTTGTTATTTCGACTTTTTCTCCTGCTTTGTCAGTAGCAGTAAAACTAATATCCTCAAGTAGCTTTTCAATCACTGTGTGGAGCCTTCTGGCACCAATGTTTTCAACATTTTTATTAATTTCTTCTGCAAGTGCTGAAATAGTTTCTATTGCATCCTCTGTGAATTTTAATTCGATATTCTCCGTTTGCAATAGTGCTTTATACTGAATTATTAGGCTGGCTTCTGTTTCAGTTAGTATTCTTGTAAAGTCTTTTTTACTCAATGCTTCAAGCTCTACCCTTATTGGTAGTCTTCCTTGAAGTTCCGGAATCAAATCTGATGGCTTTGAAACATGAAATGCTCCAGAAGCAATAAATAATATATAATCAGTTTTTACAGCGCCATATTTTGTAGATACTGTAGTTCCTTCAATTAAGGGTAATAAATCTCGTTGTACCCCTTCTCTTGAAACATCACCTCCACGTAAATCACTTCTAGTGGAAATTTTATCTATTTCATCAATGAAAACAATGCCGTTATTTTCTAGCGAATCTTTAGCCTCAGAAATAATATTATCTTCATCTAATAATTTATCACTTTCTTCTTTAATTAATATTTCATAAGAATTTTTCACAGATATTTTTTTAATTTTTTTCCTTCCACCGAGGACACCACCTAACATATCATTTAAATTTATCATCCCAACTTGTGCACCCGGCATACCAGGAATATCCAATGATGGCATTCCAGAGGGATTATTATCTGAAACTTCTATTTCAATTTCTTTCGAATTTAATTCACCGTCTCTAAGTTTTAATCGAAAACTTTCTCTAGTAGCGGCACTTCCCGTTTTTCCAACCAATGCATCTAAAACTCTTTCTTCAGCAGAAATTTCTGCTTTGGCCTTTACTTTTTTTCTCATTTTTTCTCTGACAAGTGTAATAGATATTTCAAGAAGGTCTCTAACTATACTTTCAACATCTCTACCAACATAGCCAACCTCTGTAAACTTTGTAGCCTCAACTTTTAAAAAGGGTGCTTTTGCCAATTTAGCTAACCTTCTTGCAACTTCAGTTTTACCTACACCCGTTGGTCCAATCATGAGTATATTTTTCGGGACAATTTCATCTTTTAGGTTTTCGTCTAACTGTTGTCTTCGCCATCTGTTTCTCAGTGCAATTGCGACTGCTCTTTTAGCGTCATTCTGCCCAATTATATATCGATCTAATTCAGAAACAATTTCGCGTGGTGAAAAGGCGGTCATGGATTATAAACTCTCTATAACTAAGTTATTGTTTGTATAAACACATATTTCAGAAGCAATACGCATGGATTTTTTTACGATATCTATAGCTTCTAGGTCTTTTTGGTCTACAAGTGCTCTTGCTGATGCAAGTGCATAAGCACCTCCTGAACCTATCCCAATTAGTCCGTCTTCTGGTTCTAAAACATCGCCAGTTCCGGTAAGTACAAGGGACGTCTGCCTATCCGCTACTGCCATCATTGCTTCTAATCTTCTTAAATATCTATCAGTTCTCCAATCTTTCGCAAGTTCCACGCAGGCTCTTGTTAGTTGATCAGGATGTTGTTCTAACTTAGCCTCAAGTCTAGAAAAAAGTGTCAATGCATCAGCAGTAGCTCCTGCAAAACCCGCAATAACTTTTCCATTTGACAGCTCTCTAACTTTTCTTGCATTAGATTTAATAACTTGTTGACCAAGTGTAACTTGGCCATCACCTCCAATTGCTACCTTAGAATTTTTTCTTACAGAAAGTATTGTTGTTCCATGCCATTGATTTAAATTATTTGTCATCCTATCCCCTAATAAGAAATCTTTGTTAATTATAATTTATTTTTTATAACTTCCTTAACTTTTTATTGTACATTAATTTATAACTAGAATTTTATATCAAATTTTATTCCAGCCTCTCAGTCTTTATCAAACAAATCATATTCTTCATATTTAAAGAGCTTAGATTCTAATTCATTATTCAATTCTACGTCGTATAGGGTGACAGTAATAGAATTTTTTTTCTGATCTATTATTTCCCATTGTCGAAGCTCCAAGGGCTTTTCTTTAAATATAAATTTAATTCTTTCTTTACTTTTTTTATCATAAGGCTTGGCATAAATATTTATTAAATCCCCATCAGTGTTAGCATCATAAATTTCAATTGTTTCAGAACCAAAAGACCAATCTGGATCGACAAGATACTTAGCAGGTGTATCATTAATATCCATGTAGGTAGCTTGATCAATTTCTTCGTCAACATATATTAAATAGTAACCGTCAACAACAATAAGAATTTGATCTGGCTTATTATATTCAATTCGCATCTTTCCTGGTCTTTGTAAAAATATTACTCCACTAGAGGAATTGCCATTCTGATCTATCTGGATAAATTTTGATTTCAATGATTCAATGTTATTAAAATATTCTGAAGTTTTTTTTATTAGGTCTTTATTTTCTGTCTGTGCTTTCGCTAAAAGCGGGATAACAATTATAATAAGAAAAATAAAAAGTATATTAAAATATCTATTTTTTGTAATTATCACAACTTCACCATTTAATTTTTTTGTGCTGATTCTGGAAGTAAAATTTCTCTTTTTCCAACATGATTTGCTTTTGTAACCATACCCTGGGCTTCCATTTCGTCGATAATACTTGCTGCCCTGTTGTAACCAATTCTAAAGTATCTCTGAATAAAACTTGTTGAAGCCTTTCGTTCTCTCGCAACTAAATCTACAGCCTGGTCGAATAGTTCGTCTACATCGTTATGACTTGTGTCAGAAAAATTAGAAAATCCAGGTATATTTGAAATGTCAGAAGCATTTTCGTCAGTAATTGTTTCTAGATATTCTGGTTTCCCTTGCTTTTTTAAATGCGAAACAATTTTTTCAACTTCCTCTACACTAACGAAAGGACCATGAATTCTTGTAATTTTCCCGCCTGCAGCCATATGTAACATATCTCCTTGGCCAAGGAGCTGTTCAGCTCCTTGCTCACCTAATATCGTTCTACTGTCGACTTTTGAAGTAACTTGAAATGAAATTCTAGTTGGAAAATTGGCTTTTATTGTCCCAGTTATTACATCAACGCTAGGCCTTTGCGTAGCCATAATGACATGAATCCCGGCCGCTCTTGCCATTTGAGCTAACCTTTGAACTGCCGCCTCAACTTCTTTTCCAGAAACAAGCATCAGGTCTGCCATTTCATCAATAATAACTACAATGAACGGAAGTTTCTCCTTTTTTATATTTTCTTCCTGATATACTTCTGCACCGGTGTCTTGATCAAAGCCTGTTTGATAAGTATGCTTAAGTTTTTTTCCAGTTTTAATGGAATCTTCAATTCGTTCATTAAATCCAACAATATTTCTTACACTCAAACTACTCATCAACTTATAACGATTTTCCATTTCCTTAACTACCCACTTTAAAGCAATAACTGCTTTATTTGCCTCAGTTATTACAGGAGATAAAAGATGAGGTATATCGTCATAAACTGATAATTCTAGCATTTTAGGATCTATCATTAACATTCGAACTTCATTAGGAGAGTGCTTGTATAAAAGTGAGATTATCATAGTATTGATTGCGACTGACTTACCTGAGCCAGTAGTTCCTGCAATCAAAAGGTGAGGCATTTTAGAAAGATCAGATAAAATTGAGACTCCACTAATATTCTTTCCAAGTGCTAAATTTAAATTACCATTGGCATTTATCCACTCACTTGAAGATAGTATTTCCTTTAAATATACAACTTCACTTCTTTCATTTGGTAATTCTATGCCAATCACTTTACTACCAGGCACAACAGCAATTCTTACAGAGTGTGCACTCATAGATCTTGCTATATCATCTGATAGTGATACTACCCTTGATGTTTTTGTACCAGGTGCTGGGTCCAGTTCATACAATGTAACTATGGGTCCTGGCTTAACTTGAGAAATCACTCCATTAATACCAAAATCCTTAAGAACATTCTCAAGTATTCTTGCATTTTTCTCTAGAGAACTGCTATTAAATCTATTACTTATTCTTTTTCTTGGGTTAGAAAGTATTTCTAGAGGGGGAACTTTATAACCTTTTCTTAACGTCGAGAGAAAAGACCCTTGTCGCTCTTTCTTTTTAATGGATTTTTCAATTCCTTTGAAACCAGTATGTTTTGGATATTCTTCGATATTTAATTCATTCTTATTTGTTTCAGACAATAAATCCAAAGATTCTTCTTTTTTATGGCTCTCCTTGTATCCACTGTTTCCAAAAAAAGATATGAATATCTTAATTAAAAGCATGAAAGATGAGATAATTACTTTTAATAAGCTATATATCTTTTTTATAAAATATGAATAAACATTTTTTGGAACAGCCCAAGTCCATAAAAAAGTTGCTAGTCCAAATACTAAAAAACCAGCCGCGGAAATATTTCTTATTGAGGAGTCTTTTGCAGAGTTTAAAAAATGTATAAATTGATCAAAGACAATGCTTCCTGCAAAACCCCCTAGACCTGATAATAGTTTCCAATTATCAGGTTGCTCAATTACCGAGAGTCCTGCAGCAAATGTAATAGTAGAGATTGGAACAAGAGAAAGTTTATAAAAAAATAGATTAATTTTTTGCATTAATAAGAGACGAATTCCCCAAACAAAAATATTTAAGATAGGTAAAATTATACTCACCCCTATAAATTGTAGAGCTAAGTCTGAGAAAGTTGCTCCAAAGCTTCCTACTAAATTATTTAATACGTTATCGCTAAGGAAGTTAATGGATGGGTCCAGAGGTTGGTGAGTAATTATGGATAGAAATAGTAATACAGAAAATAAGGTAAGGATTATTCCAAAAATAAAAATAGAAGTATTTTTAATTGCAAGATAAATTGTCGGAGGTAAAAAGTTATTTTTAGAAACACCTGTTCGCCTTTTGGACATCAATAACTTCCTTAATCAGCTAGTATATCAGTGATTGTTCTTATGGCATTAATTGTTTTTTCTTTAGAATTAACTAAAGCAACTCTTATATATTGATCACCAGGACTTAAGCCATCTTTATCTTGCCTGCATAAAAATTTTCCTGGTAACACTTTTATTCCAGCTTTGCTCCATAGTTCTATAGCTGCCTGACAACCATCTTTAACATTAAGCCAGAGGAAAAAACCACCTTCCGGCATTTTAAAATTAATCTTATTATCAATTAATTGAGTGGCACTTAAAATTTTATCTTTGTAAAGGTTTCGGTTTTCAACTACATGTTTCTCATCTTCCCATAACTTAGTGGCGACGGCCATAATAGGTAATGGCTGGACTGCACAAGCATGGGAGCGAAGTTTAAAAAATTTTTCAATTAAAATTTCATCTCCTACAACAAAGCCAGACCTGAGACCTGGCACACTAGATCTCTTGGATAATGAATTAAAAACCATAATATTCTTTAGGCCATCACCTATGTCAAGAGCAGCTTCCAATAAACTTGGAGGTGGCGATTTTGTGTATATTTCAGAGTAGCACTCATCAGAAATAATTGTAAAATTATATCGTCTAGCCAATTTAATAATGTTAATTAAATATTTTTTTGAAGCAACAGTCCCTTGAGGGTTTGATGGGTTGCAAATAAAATAAGTTGATATACGCTCAAGAGTATTTTTATCAAGGTTAGAAATTTCAGGCTGATAATTATTATTTTCATTAAGATTTAACATAAGAATTTCTGCATTGGATAAAATTGCTGCACCTAAATATACTTGATAAAAAGGATTTGGAATAAGAACTATTGGCTTTTCTCCATTTATGCTCTTTGACACCGTAAGTTGGGCAGACATGTAAAGTCCTTCACGTGAGCCTGCAAGAGGAAGTATATTTTTTTCAGAGTTTAAAGTATCCTCATGAAGATTAAA
>CACGTM010000003.1 GCA_902575965.1 uncultured Alphaproteobacteria bacterium
AAGATTAAAGGAAGGTGCAGAAAAAGCTAAAATAGAACTTTCAAGTTCTGGGCAAACAGAAGTAAATTTACCCTTTATAACTGCAGATAAAACTGGACCGCTACATCTTAATATAAAACTCACTAGAGCTAAACTTGAAGCCTTAGTTGATGATCTGATTGAGAGATCAATTGAACCATGTCGTAAAGCGTTAAGTGATGCTGGTTTAAAGCCCAATGAAATAAAAGAAGTTATTCTAGTTGGTGGTATGACCAGAATGCCTAAAGTTCAGGAGAAGGTTAAAGAGTTTTTTGGAAGAGACCCTCATAAAGGGGTTAACCCTGATGAAGTCGTTGCTTTAGGAGCAGCAATTCAGGCGGGAGTTCTCAAAGGAGATATTAAAGATGTTCTTTTATTAGATGTAACATCTTTATCCTTGGGAATTGAGACGCTTGGTGGTGTTTTCACAAGATTAATTGACAGGAATACAACTGTTCCAACTAGAAAGAGCCAAACATTTTCAACTGCTGAAGATAATCAGCAAGCCGTTACAATTAGGGTCTTTCAAGGTGAGAGACAGATGGCATCAGACAATAAATTGCTTGGGCAATTTGATTTAATGGGAATCCCTCCGGCACCAAGGGGTGTTCCTCAAATAGAAGTGACATTTGATATAGACGCAAACAGTATTGTGAATGTTTCTGCAAAAGATAAAGCTACTGGGAAGGAGCAGCAAGTAAGAATTGAATCAGGCGGTTTATCTGATGAAGATATTGATAAAATGGTCAAAGATGCTGAAGTTCATGAAGAAGAAGATAAGAAGAAGAAAGAATTTATTGATATCAAGAATCAAGCGGATAGCCTAATACATACCACTGAGAAATCCCTTTCAGATCACGGGGATAAGATAGAAGAAGAGGAAAGACTAAATATCGAGTCCAGCATAAAAAGCTTGAAGGATGCTATTGATAGTGAAAACAGTGAAGATATAAAAACTAAAACTGACGAGCTAATGAAGACCTCTATGAAATTGGGTCAAGCAGCATATGAGGCTGAGCAGTCTTCTAAAGCTGAAACAGATTCTTCTGCTGAAAGCCCTGATGTTCAAAAAGATGAAGGTCCAGAGGTGGTAGATGCAGAATTTGAAGAAGTTGAAGACAACGAAAAAAAATAAATCAATTAATCTTTTACTTTTATTACATAGTTTAAGGGGCTGAAATGTAATGTCTAAGAGTGATTATTATGATGTCCTTGGCATTACTAAAAACTCTAGTAGTGATGAGATAAAAAAAGCTTACAGAAAAAATGCTATGAAATTTCACCCAGATCGAAATCAGGGTGATAAGGCCGCAGAGAAAAAATTTAAAGATATTAATGAAGCATATGAAATCTTAAAAGATGATCAAAAAAGGGCTGCTTATGATCAATTTGGTCATTCAGCTTTTGAACAAGGTATGGGTCCAGGTGCTTCACCTGGTGGTTTTGATTTTGGAGGTGGTCTTGGTGATATATTTGATGCAATGTTTGGTGACTCGATGGGAAGTTCCAACCGAAGGTCTTCACAACCATCAAGAGGCCAAGATCAGAGAGTTAACTTAGAAATATCTCTTGAGGATGCATTTAACGGTAAAAAATTACCTATAAACTTTCCCACTTCTACCTTATGCAGCAAGTGTTCTGGTAGTGGTTCAAAACCAGGTTATTCTCCTGAAAATTGTTCTACATGTAATGGATATGGAAAGGTTAGAACACAAAAGGGTTTCTTTACTGTAGAACGAACTTGTCCGAGTTGTCGCGGTGAGGGATCAGTAATTAAAGACCCTTGTAGGACCTGCTCTGGATCCGGAGTGATCCAAAAGAAAAAGACCCTTGAAGTTAATATCCCAAAAGGTGTTGAAAATGGGACCAGGATGAGGCTCTCCGGTGAAGGCGAGGCAGGATTAAAGGGCGGCCCTCCAGGTGATTTGTATATTTTTCTTTCAGTAAAGTCACATCAACTTTTTCAGAGAGACGGCTCAGATATTTTTCTTAAAGTACCTATTTCAATGCCGGTTGCCGCCCTTGGTGGTGAGGTAGAGGTTCCCTCAATTGATGGAAAAAAAGTTAGGGTGACTATTCCAAAGGGCTGTCAAAGTAACCATCAATTCAGGCTTAGAGGTAAAGGGATGAATGTCTTAAATTCTAAGATGCGCGGAGATATGTTTATTGAAACTATTGTCGAAGTACCTATAAATTTGACAGGAAGACAAAAGCAACTTTTAGAAGAATTTGAAAAAGAAAGCCAAAGAAGGACCTACAGTCCTAAAACTCAAGCTTTCTTTGATAATATAAAGGGTTTTTTTAAGGACATTTCTGAGTAGAATACTTTAGTATGGAAATCAATTATATCATGTTTGGAATGTAAATGACTATTGCAGTTGGCATTGTTGGTTGCGCGGGTAGGATGGGCAAGATGCTCGCTAAAGCAGTTATGGATGATAACGAATGCTGTTTATCAGGAGGGACTGAAAACGTTGATAAGTTTGTTGGTCAAGACATTGGCAAACTCATTGGAACAGAAGAGATTGGTCGTAGGGTCTTAGATGATACTAAGGAGCTTTTTAATGTCTCAGATGTTGTGATAGATTTCACTACTCCGAAGTCAACGATATTAAATATTTCAGTTGCCAAAGAAACAGAGACACCACTAATTATAGGGACAACTGGATTTTCCTCTAAAGATGATGAATTTATAAGGGAATCAGTTGATAGGACTGTAATTGTCAAATCATCAAACTTTTCGATTGGTATAAATATTATTCAATCGGAAATTGAAAAAATTTCTGGGATGCTCGGCTCTCAATATGATGCTGAAATTCTAGAAATGCATCATCGTAATAAGATCGATGCCCCATCAGGAACGGCTATTGATTTAGGAAAAGCAATTGCAAATGGAAGAAAGCAAGATTTCTCAGAGGTTGCAAGGTTTATCCGAGAGGGAGAAATAGGGAAAAGGCAATATGGTGAAATAGGATTTTCTACTTTGAGAGGAGGGGAGATTATTGGGGACCATTCTGTAATGTTTACAAGTCCTAACGAAACAATAAAATTTACACATAATGCTCATTCTAGATCAATTTTCTCTGATGGTGCTATACTTGCTGCAAAGTGGTCAATTAACGCTAAAGCAGGCCTCTATTCAATGCAAGACGTTCTCAGAATATCTTAATTAAGCTATATAAGGGAAAATCCTAATTTAATTATGAAGTATTTTATATAGAGTAATTTATATAGATTGCTGAACTTAAAATTTGCTATTTCTTAATATCTATTTCACTTTTAACCGAGATATTACCAGTTATAACTCCCCCCGAAGCTATACAAATTGATTGATACTTTATATCTCCATTTACTTTACCAGTTTCAGCTATTTCTAAAGTCTTTGTTGTTTCTAACGATCCATCAAAATCGCCAGCGATGAATGCGTTTGTTACTTTGGCATTTCCTTTAAATATTCCTCCCGGTGCAACATTTAAAGATACGACATCAAAAACATTTGCTTCAACTTTACCTTCGACAATTAGAGTCTTACATGAAGATATATCTCCATTAATTGTAATAGTCTTTCCTACAATGAGTTGTTCACCGTTATTCCCCTGACTGGTTGAGGACCTCATAATTGTAGAATTGGGAATATCTACCACTTTTCTTGGAATATTTGGCTCATAATTACTACTTGTTTTCTTTGACATTTTAGACCCCTTGTTTAAAGGTTTAACTGGTGGGGAGACATTTTCTGGAGATTTATAGAAAGGTAGTTTACCCGTTTGGCCACTTTCTGGTTTTATGTTATCTGAGTCTTCAATAACTTTTGTCATCTTTAATTATACGTATTTGAACTATTTTAAACTAAAGGTTATGCTAAATATGTAACTAAGAAATAGCATTTCATAATATCATATTTTTTCATCTTTTACATCAAGTTAAGTTAAGTTAAGTTAAGTTAAGTGACATTTATAAAAATCTATAAATAATTTTATTAGTTTATTTAGCAAAGTTTTATTATAAACGTTTTATGATGAACGTTTTATTATAAACGTTTTATGATGAACGTTTTATGATAAGTCGGTTAACTGGAGGCAAAGTTTTGTCGCAAAATAAAAAGAAAAAAAAGTATGACGTTGTGGGTATAGGAAGCTCAATTGTCGATATTTTAAGTAATTGTGAAGATAATTTCATTATAGAAATGCAAGCTAAAAAAGGGACTATGCACCTGGTTGACGAGAGTAAAATACTTAATTTAACTGAAAGCATTAAAAATGCTGATAAAGTTTCAGGTGGTTCTGTAGCAAATACCATGGTTGGCTTAGCATCTTTTGGGGTTTCAACAGCCTTTATCGGAAAAACTAATAATGATGATCTGGGAGATTTTTTTGGCGAAGATTTAAGGAATCAAGGAGTATTTTATCAGACCATGCCTCTTGATAATGGATCTCCGACAGCAAGATGTATTGTTTTGGTAACACCAGATGCAGAGAGAACCATGTTTACTTACCTAGGAGCTAGTGGTTTTCTTAGCTCTAAAGATATTAGTAAGGATCTTATATCTGATTCTAAAATCTTATATGTTGAAGGATATCAATGGGATATAGATACTGCAAGGGAAGGAATTTTAAGTGCTTCAAAACAAGCGGTTCAATATGAAACTAAGATTGCTTTAACTCTATCAGACCCTTTTGTAGTTGAACGCCATAGGGATAGTTTAATTCCTTATATTAATAAATTCGTAGATATACTTTTTTGCAATCAAGATGAAATCATTAGCTTGTTTCAATCTCAGGACCTTGATAATTCGATATCAAGAATAAAAAATAACGTTGAAGTTGCTGCAGTTACTTGTGGATCAAGGGGTGCTTACACTATTGGAAAGGATTATTCATACTTAACGCCTGCATATGAAGTTTCTAATGTTATTGACACTACTGGTGCGGGAGATATGTTTGCAGCCGGTTTTTTATACGGTTATTTGAATAAAAAAAATAACAATGATTCAGCTTTGATTGGTAACCTTGTTGCATCTGAAATAA
Source organism: uncultured Alphaproteobacteria bacterium (assembly GCA_902575965.1). Classification (GTDB taxonomy): domain Bacteria; phylum Pseudomonadota; class Alphaproteobacteria; order Rhodospirillales; family Rhodospirillaceae. The sequence continues at coordinate 5,046 of CACGTM010000003.1, forward strand.
TTTCTCATTTAGGAGCTAGGCCAAAGGTTTCGTTAGCTGAGCTATCCCAAAAACTTAATATTTTTTAAATAATAAATTTCTGGAGTAACAATGTTAATTAGAAATATTGCGATAATAGCTCATGTCGACCATGGAAAAACTACTCTAGTAGACTCCATGTTCCGTCATTCAGGTGCTGTAATGAATCACCAAAGAATTGAAGAGCGCGCAATGGATACAGGTGATATTGAACGCGAAAGAGGAATCACTATTTTAGCAAAATGCACGTCTATTATGTGGAACAAAGTTAAAATAAATATAGTTGATACTCCAGGCCACGCAGACTTTGGAGGAGAAGTAGAGAGAATTTTATCTATGGTTGATGGGGCAGTGCTTCTAGTTGACTCAGCAGAAGGACCTTTGCCACAAACAAAATTTGTTACATCAAAAGCTTTAGAACTCGGCTTGGAGCCAATTGTGATAATTAATAAAATTGATCGATCTGATGCACGTCCTTTAGAAGTTTTAGATGAAGTTTTTGACCTTTTTGATGCACTAGGAGCTAATGAAAAGCAGCTAGATTTTCCAATATTATATGCAGTTGGGAGAGACGGATGGGCTATCAAAGATCTAGAAGAGAAGCCAGATAATTTATCACCCCTCTTTAATGAAATTATTCATCATGTGAAACCACCTAGCGGTGATATAAAAAAAGATTTTTCAATGCTTGTAACTACTCTTGAGTCTGATCCTTACCTTGGGAGGGTTCTCACAGGTAGGATAAATACAGGTACCGTAAAGACAAATATGATGGTTAAAGTCCTAGATAATCAAGGCACAAAAATTGAGAATGCTCGCGTGTCTAAGTTATTATCATTTAAAGGTTTAGAGAGAAAGCCAATAAGTGAAGCCTCTGCTGGAGATATAGTTGCTATAGCAGGACTTGAGACTGCAACAGTTTCTCATACTATATGTCATTTTGATGTTATGACCCCGATAGACTCTAGGCCTATAGATCCACCAACATTAGCAATGACCTTTTCAGTGAATGACTCACCACTATCAGGACTAGATGGCACAAAAGTTACCAGTCGTCAAATCGGAGAGAGATTATTTAGAGAGGCCGAGTCAAATATTGCCATTAAAATTACTCAGTCAACGGATCAAGACTCATTTGAAGTAGCCGGTAGAGGTGAATTACAATTAAGTGTACTCATAGAAACGATGCGTCGTGAGGGGTATGAATTATCTGTCTCTATGCCAAGAGTGCTATATAAGGAAACAGAAAGTGGAAAAAAGAAGGAGCCCATAGAAAATGTCGTAATCGATTTAGATGAGCAATTTTGTGGAATTGTTGTAGAATCTATGTCCAAAAGGAAAGCTGATTTATTGGAGCTAAAACCTTCAGGTGGCAGTAGGATGAAAGCAATATTTTCTGCGCCATCTAGAGGTTTAATTGGTTACCACAGTAAATTTCTTACAGAAACAAGAGGCACTGGAATTATTCATCGAGTTTTCAGCGGATATTCCGAATACAAAGGAATTATTGAGACAAGGAGAAATGGTGTTTTAATTTCAAATACTGATGGAGTTTCTGTCGCATATGCACTTTATAATTTACTTGATAGAGGGGAGCAGTTTATCGGCACAGGTGAAAAAGTTTATAGAGGAATGATAATTGGGGAGCATACCCGCGATAATGACTTAGAAGTAAATCCTTTGAAGTCTAAGCAATTAACAAATATTAGAGCAGCCGGGAAAGATGACGCAATTAAACTACCACCAGCAAGAATTATGACACTTGAACAATCTTTGTCTTATATTCAACCAGACGAATTGGTTGAGGTTACACCAAAAAATATAAGAATAAGAAAGAAATTTCTTGATCCAAATATTAGAAAGAGAACAGCTAAAAAGAATGATGCAGCATAAAGAGATGTCAATCTATTTTATAAAGAGATTTACGGAAGTATATATAAAAGAGAAACAAATAATAATTTTCTTTCTTGGTTTTTCGGCAGGACTTCCGTTTCTGCTAATGTTTAGTACATTAACTGCCTGGTTATCGCAATTAGGAATAGATAAAACAACAATAGGTTTGTTTGTTCTCACAGGTTCTGCATTCACTTTAAAATTTATGTGGGCGCCTATTGTTGATTCTATTCCATTGCCTATCCTAACAAATATTTTAGGTCAAAGGAGAAGTTGGTTATTTTTTTCTCAATTAATATGTTTATTCAGCCTTATTGGAATTGGTCTCTCTAGTCCAAGCAGCGGCTTAGGGTTAACAATATTATTTTCTGTAATCTTAGCATTTGCTTCTGCCACACAAGACATAGTCATAGATGCTTTTAGGATAGAGACATTAAAAAGTAATGAGCAAGGTGCAGGTGCTGCTATGTATCAAATAGGCTATCGTGTTGCTCTTATTGCTGCCGGGGCAGGCGCTCTAATATTAGCAGATAGTATTGGTTGGGTATTAACATACTTTATAATGTCTATATTTATGCTCGTTGGAATACTAACCGTATTACTATGTTCTGAGCCAAATAAGAGCGGACCATTATCACAAGATATTAATATTGATAATGATAAATTGCACATTAACAAAATAGGTAATTGGTTAAAATATTCAGTGATTGAACCATTTAAAGATTTTTATACAAGGCCTGGATGGATAATTATTCTCCTCTTCATTGTTTTTTATAAATATGCCGATGGAATATGGGCTGCAATGAGCAACCCTTTTTACCTTGAAGTTGGGTTTACATTGACTGAGATTGGAATAATCTCCAAATCATACGGTGTCTTTATGACTATTCTTGGAAGTATAATAGGTGGTGTTTTAGTTGCATCTTTTGGTATACTTAATTCAGTGCTTTTTGGTGCAATAATAATGGCACTAACAAATCTTTTATATGCGTTACTAGCTTTTATTGGTCCGTCAATTCCTTTACTGATAACAGTAATCTCAATTGAAAATATCTCTAATGGGATTGGGGGAACTGCGTTTATTGCTTATTTATCAAGTCTGTGTAATCTGTCATATACAGCCACTCAATATGCATTGCTTACTTCATTTATGAATTTAGCACGCACTTTTTTAGCAGCTGGTGGAGGATGGTTAGCTGATCAGTTTGATTGGGTTACATTTTTTTTAATAACCACTATAGCTGGTATCCCGGCAGTTTTATTACTTTTATTTTTAATGAAATTTTATCCTGATCATATAGAACAACGTGACAAAAATTAAAAATAAAACCTTATAGTAAGGTATCTGTCTTAATTGCTCCATGAGCTGCCATTAAAGCCATTTGAATAAGGTCAGAAACAGAAGCATTCATAGACACAATTTGTACAGGTTTTGATAAACCCATTAATATAGGTCCAATATTATTGCTTAATCCATGGTGCTGGACTAGTGTTGTTGAAATATTAGCAGCATGTAACCCCGGCATTATTAAAACATTTGCTGGTCCACTAAGTTTGCAAAATGGATAATTTTTATTTCTATCTGATGATAGAGCAACGTCTATTCCCATTTCTCCATCAAATTCAAAATTAACATTTTCTTTTTCTAAAATATTAACTGCTTGTCGTATTCCATCGGCTATTCCTCCAGGTGGATTTCCAAAGTTTGAATAGGATAAAAATGCTATCCTAGGTTCGTGCCCCATCGACCTTGTAAAAGAAGCAGATTGTTTTGCTATTTGACACAATTCGTTTGGTTTTGGCCTTTCATTGACTGAGGTGTCTGCAACAAAAAGAGTCCCTTTTGGACCAACAAGTAGTGTTAGTCCAAAAACCAACTCATTCTTATTTGGTGGAATAATTCTACTTATCTCATTTAGGGAGGTTTTATAGGTTCTTGTGAGACCAGTAACCATAGCATCCGCATGCCCAGCTTGAACCATACAAGCAGCAAAAGTATTTCTATCTTGATTAATTAACCTTCTACAATCTCTCAACAGGAACCCTTTCCTTTGTAGCAGCTTATATAAGCTTTCTAAATATTCTTTATTGTATTCGGTTTCAGAGGCATTAATAATCTTTATGTCAGATAGTTCAGAGTGATTAATTCCCAATTCCTTTATTTTATTTTCAACTACGTCTCTCCTTGCAACTAATATTGCTTCACCGTACCCAGAATTTTGATATGCGATGGCAGCTTTAATTGATCTATCTTGTTCACCCTCAGCAAAAACTATTCTTTTATTATTTTTTGCAACACCAGAGGAAATTGTTTGAAGGCTTACAACAGTTGGGTCCAATCTAGCTGATAATTCTGTTTTGTATTTTTCAATGTCAGGTATAGACTTTCTTGCCACACCAGTCTTCATCGCAGCAATTGCAACAGCAGGTGGAACAGCCGCTATTAGTCGGGGGTCAAATGGAACTGGTATTATATAATTTTTGCTAAATTTTAATTTCCTACCAGAATAGGCTGCAGCCACCTCATCTGGGACATTCTCTTTAGCGAGTTTTGCAAGAGCTTTTGCAGCAGCAATTTTCATTTCATCATTTATAATTTTAGCTCTAACATCAAGGGCACCTCTAAAAATAAAAGGAAAGCCTAAAACATTATTTATTTGATTTGGATAATCTGACCTACCTGTAGCCATTATCGCATCAGACCTTACAGCTTCTACTTGTTCAGGTAAAATCTCTGGGTCAGGATTTGCCATGGCAAAAATTATTGGTTCTTTTGCCATTGATTTTACCATCTCCTTGGTTAAAGCCCCTTTTACTGACATGCCAAGAAATACATCAGCTCCTTTAAGAGATTCTTCAAGGGTACGTTTCTTTGTTTGGACAGCATGTGCAGATTTCCATTGGTTCATTCCATTTTCCCTTCCTGAAAAAATGACACCTTTTGAATCACACATAATTATATTTGGCGGAGAAACGCCCATTGATTTTAGGAGCTCAACACAAGAAATTGCCGCAGCTCCTGCACCATTAACAACGATTTTAATGTCTTTTACATTTCTACCTGTCAATTCACATGCGTTAAATAAACCAGCTGCAGCAATTATAGCCGTACCATGTTGATCATCATGAAAAACTGGTATGTCCATTAATTCTTTGAGTCTCTGCTCAATAATAAAACATTCAGGAGCTTTTATGTCTTCTAAATTAATACCACCAAAAGATGGTTCAAGAAATTTAACGCAGTTTATAAATTCTTCAACATCAATTGTGTCAATTTCAAGGTCAAAACCATCAACATCAGCAAATCGTTTAAATAATACAGCCTTCCCCTCCATAACTGGTTTTGATGCTGAGGCACCAAGATTACCAAGGCCAAGGACTGCGGTACCATTGGATATTACAGCAACAATGTTTCCTTTTGAGGTATAGTCGTAGACTTTAGATGGATTATTTGCAATTTCTTTGCATGGTGCTGCTACCCCAGGAGAGTATGCAAGTGCTAAATCACGCTGAGTAATTAGTGGTTTTGTAGGGTGAATTTCAATTTTTCCTGGGCGGTAAGAGGCATGCATTTGGAGGGAATCCATGTCTAGAGCAGATAATTTATTTTTTTTCATACATTGCTTCCAAATAATTGTATTGAATTGAGCATATTCTAATATAAAAATAATAACTATTAAAAAAACTAAATTACTGAGATATTCTGGATACAAGAATTGGATAGCTAAATTGGAAAAAAACCAAGAATTATCTAAACAAAAAAATACCACGCCCATGATGGCACAATACTTTTCTATAAAACAGAAGCATCCCGATATGTTACTTTTTTATAGAATGGGGGATTTCTATGAGCTTTTTTTTGAGGACGCTAAGCTAGCTTCATCTACATTAAACATAGTCCTTACTAAGCGAGGAAAACACAAGGGTCAAGAAATTCCTATGTGTGGTGTGCCTTACCATTCACATGAGAGCTACCTAGAAAGACTAATAAGGTGTGGATTTAAGGTAGCGATCTGCGAACAGTTAGAAGACCCTTTAGTTGCTAAAAAAAGAGGCTCAAAATCGGTAGTAAAAAGAGACGTGGTAAGGATTATTACTCCAGGAACCCTTACTGAGGATTCACTTCTTGAATCCAAAGAGTCTAATTCATTATTATCAATCATGTGTATAGGAGAAGAAGTTGGCCTTGCCTGGGCAGATGTTTCTACAGGTAACATTGAAATTGAAAAAAATTCAACCGACCAGATTCTAAATTCTGTTTCTAGGGTGATGCCAAAGGAAATAATTATATATGAAAGTTGTAAGAACAGAATTCTTATAGAAGAAAGTTTAAATGAATGGTCAAATAGAATTACTTTTATTTCCGGAGTAATACCAAAACTAAATAGTCTTTTATTAAAATTATGTGATGCATATTCTGTTAAGTCTATGGATAGTTACGGTCACTTTACATCATCAGAGCTTTATTCACTAGGAATGCTTGTGGATTATATCCATTTAACTCAGAAAAATAATTTCCCCAAACTAAAAATACCAGTGAGATTCTCTAATGGCTCGGTAATGCAAATTGACTCATCTACTCGAGCCAACCTAGAGATTATGGAAACTGTTGATGGTAAAAGAGAAGGAAGTTTAGTGTCAATAGTGGATAGGACAGTAACAGCGGCGGGCGCTAGAATGCTTGCGTCAAGGTTTTCATCTCCTCTTACTAATCTTAAGGGAATTACAAATAGACTAAATCAGGTTGAGGCTTTCTTTAAAAATAGTGAAAAAATTACTGATGTTCGACAAAAACTTATAAATATTTTGGATATAGAAAGATCTTTAAATAGATTAAACTTGGGAAGAGGATCGCCTAGAGACTTACTATCTATTTCTCAGTCTTTAGAACAAATTCCGCTTGTTAAAAAAATTATTCAAAGTTTTAATAAATCGTTAGATATAAACTATAATAGCTATTTCTTTGAGGAACTGAGTAATCTTGGTGATTATAAAGTTTTAAACAAGGAACTTTCATCAGCCATTATTGAGTCCCCACCTTATTCAGTAAAAGATGGAGGGTTTATAGCTAAAGGGTATTCAAAAGAACTAGATGAATTAGTTGATCTAGCAGAGGGGGCAAAGAATCAGATAAATATACTCCAAAAAAAATATTCTGATGAAACAAATATTAATTCACTAAAGGTTAGGTATAATAATATTGCGGGATATTTTATTGAAGTACCTTTAAGGCATGGGAATTATCTTCTTCGCGATAAAAGAGAGGTTTCGGACGCTGAAACTATCTTTTATCATCGTCAGACTATGACTAATTCAATGCGATTTACAACTGATGAGTTGGATATTATTCAAGCAAAAGTAATTGAGTCCACTGATAAAATTAAGGTCCTAGAACTTGATTTATTCGAGAGGTTAGTAAGTCTTCTATTAAAAGAGGCAGAAAGCCTTTACTTATCAGTTGGAGCAATTGCCTCTATTGATATTGCATCATCTATGGCTTTTTTGGCTTTACAGGAAAAATACGTGCGACCAAAAATAGATGATTCTTTATCATTTGAAGTCGTTGGGGGAAGACACCCAATAGTTGAAAATTCCATACATAAGCAATCAAGTTCTTCGTTTATTCCCAACGACTGTGAACTAAATTGTAAAAAAAATAATGGAGGTGGTAAACTTTGCTTGTTAACAGGTCCCAATATGGCAGGTAAGTCAACCTATTTAAGACAAAATGCTTTGATAATTCTACTTGCACACTGCGGTTCATATGTGCCTGCAGAAAGTGCAACTATTGGTATAGTTGATCAATTATTCTCACGGGTTGGGGCATCAGATAACCTATCAAGAGGACACTCTACTTTTATGGTAGAAATGATTGAAACAGCTGCAATATTAAACCAATCCACTGTTTCTTCCTTCGTAATACTTGATGAAATTGGAAGAGGTACTGCTACATATGATGGCCTTTCAATTGCTATGTCCTGTTTAGAATATATTCATGACGTGATAGGTTGTAGAACAATATTTGCAACGCATTATCATGAATTAACAGCGTTATCCGAAAAATTTAATGAAATTTCTCTTTATCATATGAAGGTAAAGGAGTGGGATAATTCTATAATATTTTTACATGAGGTTCAGAAAGGGTCTGCTGATAAATCTTATGGCATACATGTAGCTCGCTTAGCTGGATTACCAAAAGAGGTTGTTAATCGAGCAGAAAATATTTTGATGAGTATTGAGAATAAAGATTTAGATAACTCTTTGATTAGTCCTCAATTCAGTTTATTTGAAAGTAAGAACATTCAGAAATCAATTGATTCAGAGCTTTTAAATGACTTATCAAATATAGACTTAGATAATATTTCACCAAAAGAAGCCTTGGATAAGTTATACTTTTTAAAGAAAAGATTAGATGAATAAAAAAATCAAATCACCCAGAGAAATCATAGAACGTATTAGCTTGCTTCAAAACCTTGAGAAAAGAACTTTTGGCATTAATTCTAAAGATACTAGGAAAATATTTTTAAATGAATTAAGAGCCGCTCTAAATGTTGGCCGAGGTGTAATAAAAAAAAGATTTTTAAATAAGGAAATTTCTGGCGTAGAGGTTATTCATGAGATCTCCTTCTTGCATGATCAACTTATAAGAGTAATTTTTGACTTCACCTCTAACCATATCTTTAATTGCGGAGTAAAAACAAAAGGTGATAAACTATCTGTAGTTGCCTTGGGAGGTTTCGGCCGTCAAGAATTAGCACCTGAGTCAGACTTGGATTTATTATTTCTCTTACCTTATAAGCATACACCATTCACTGAACAGTTAGTTGAATATATCCTCTATACCTTATGGGACTTGGGGTTGAAGGTTGGGCATGCCGTTAGGACTATAGATGAGAATCTTAGACAAGCAAAAAATGATATGACGATACTTACTAGTCTTCTTGAGTCAAGATGGGTTTGGGGAGACCAAAATCTATATGAAAATTTTTATATAAAATTTAGAGAGTTAACAAAAGATAGAAAATATAAGAAATTTGTTCGCTCAAAACTTGATGAGAGAGATAATAGACATCTAAAACATGGTGATAGCAGATACATTCTAGAGCCTGATGTTAAAGAATATAAGGGGGGACTAAGAGACTTACATGTACTTACTTGGATTATAAATTATATTTATCAATTTAAGACTATAGATGATTTTGCAAATGAAGGCTTTATAGATAAGGACGACAAGGTTAAATTTAATAAATGCTTAAGGTTTCTTTGCACAGTAAGAGTTCATATCCATTATCTTACTAACCGGCCTGATAACAGGCTGACATTTGATTTACAAAGTAAAATTTCTTCATTAATGGGCTATAAGGATAGACAAGGTGTAAGGTCTGTTGAAAGATTTATGAAACACTATTATCTCATTGCTAAGGAAGTTGGAGATTTAACAAGGATAATTTTAAATTTAGTCTTAGAAAATGAAAAACGAAAAAGCTCAATTAACTTATTTAGTTATCTCAGAAAAAAGCGTTTGGATGGATTCGATGTTTCAGGTCAAACCATTTCTGTTAGGTCTTCTGATGTATTTGTAAAAGAGCCAATCAAGCTTATACAAATTTTTGATGTTTCACTTTCTCATAAACTTCACATACATCCCAAAGCACTTAAGTTAATTAACTTAAACCTGGTTTATGTAAAAAAGCTTCGTGAAGATCCAGTAGCTAATCATATCTTTATAAATATACTTTCATCAAGAACTGATAATCAAGCAACTCTTAGGCTAATGAGTGAAACTGGTTTTTTATCAAGATTTTTTCCAGAATATTCAAAGGTTGTAGCTCAAATGCAATTCGATATGTATCACATTTATACAACTGATGAACATACAATTAGGGCTATAGGGCTTTTACAAAATGTTGAGTCAGGAAAATTATTAAATCAGATGCCTATACAGTCTCAAATCTTAAAAAAAGTATACTCTAGGAAGACATTATTTGTAGCGGTCTTCTTGCATGATATTGCTAAAGGAAGAGGTGGGAATCATTCAGTCATTGGCTCAGAAATAGCAAAGAGTGTTTGTCCAAGATTCGGACTAACCCCGGAAGAAGTTACAACGGTCTCTTGGTTAGTAAGGTACCATCTTTTAATGAGTGATACAGCATTCAAAAGAGATATAGATGATCATCGTACATTAGAAAAATTCTGTCATGAAGTTAAATCAATAGAAAGACTTAATTTACTTTATGTGCTTACTTCGGTTGATATTAAGGCGGTTGGGCCAAATGTGTGGAATGAGTGGAAGGGACAGCTCCTTCAGGACTTATATAAAAACTCAGTTTCATATTTATCCGGCCTTGAGGAGACGGAGGGCACTTACTATAAAATAGATAAAATAAAAAATGAAATCAGAGAGAAATTATCTGAATGGAAGCAAGAGGATATCGAGGGATTTTTAGCTCTTGGTACGCCGAAATATTGGCTAAGTTACGACCTTAACTCACATCTGATCTACGCAGAAATAATTAACAAGGCTGTCTTAAAGGACGAAAAAATTGTCATTTCTTTTCAAAAAATATCTGGCACTTCGAATGTAGAAATGCTTGTTTATGCTCCAGACCACATAGGTTTATTCTCTAAAATTGTTGGTGTACTCTCTCTTGTAAGATCTGAGATTCTTGATGCCAGGATACAAACCTTATCTAATGGAATGGCCTTTGATACGTTTACAGTTTCTGGCTTGTTTCCAAAAGAGATTGATTTCGAGACAAGAAAACAAAGAGTTAAAGAGAAAATAATTAAAGCTTTAGGAGATACCATAAATATACGAGAAGAGTTGAGGCAATCAACTAATTTATTAAATAGGAATCTTAGTGCAGCTTTTCATTCTCCCAGTCGAGTAATTATTGATAATGATGCATCTAATTATTCAAGTGTAATAGAAATTAACTCTAATGACAGACCAGGTTTGCTATTTTCCGTCACAAATTTTATATCATCAATGGGGCTTCAGATACTATCTGCACATATTTCAACATATGGTGAGAATGTAGTTGATGTTTTCTATGTCAAAGATATTTTTGGTCTGAAGATTAGAGATGAAAATAAATTGAATGAGATAAAAAATTCTTTAGTTAAAATACTGGATGAGAAAAAAAAATACTTCAAAAAGATGTAAATTCAAAATTATAAACTTACAAATGTAATTAATTAAAAATAGTATTGAATTAGATACTCAAATCAGAAAAGACAGTATATGAAAAGAAATTATATATTTATGAGAGCCTTTAGTACCGTTAGCTCTTTAACCATGGTTAGCAGGCTAATGGGTCTATTTAGAGATATCCTTTTCGCTGCCTATCTTGGCGCAGGTATTATTGCAGACGCATTTCTCATAGCATTTCTCTTCCCTAATATATTTAGACGTTTATTTGCAGAGGGCGCCTTTACCGCAGGTTTTGTTCCCTTATTTAATACCGTTCTAAAAAAAGAAGGCCAGAAAGAGGCAATTAGGTTTGTGGAAGAAGTTTTCTCTTTACTTGTTTGTATTCTATTAATTTTTATTATTATTGTAATTATTTTAATGCCTTTGCTAATTATTATTATAGCTCCTGGATTTTTGTCTATTCCAAATCAAATTGAATACACAACCGACTTAGCAAGGATTACCTTTCCATACCTTTTTTTTATTTCACTAGTTTCTCTCCAGTCAGGAGTTTTAAATGCTTTTGGGAGGTTTGCTTCTGCTGCGGCAACTCCAATAATTTTAAATCTTACATTAATTTTATCATTAGTATTTGCGATCATAAATGATTTTAACATAGCAGTAACTCTTTGTTGGGGCTTATTAGTTACAGGCTTGCTTCAGTTTTTATGGCTACATCACTTCATTCGAAGTCTTGATATTTCAATTAAATTTATAAAGCCAAGATTTAATGAGCGGATAAAAATTCTTTTACAAAAGATTCTTCCATTAGCTTTTGGTGCAGGCTTATATCAAATTAACCTTATAGTTGACAAACTAATAGCAACCCTTGTTTCTGCAGGTGCTGTCTCTTGGTTGTATTTTGCCGATAGGATTAATCAACTTCCGATAGGGGTTGTAGGCGTTGGCATTGGTGTTGCCCTATTGCCTTTACTGTCGAAAAAAATTCAAGATGGGGAAAATGAACAGGCTATAGAATCTCAGAATAGAGCTATAGAACTTGGTTTAATGTTATCTATTCCCGCATCAATAGGTATTTTTATTCTCTCTTTCCCAATAGTTTCTACAATTTTTGAGAGGGGTTTATTTTCACCTTTAGATAGGAACGCAGTTGCATCTGCGCTGGCAGCATTCTCTTCCGGTCTTCCCGCGTACATATTAATCAAATCTATAGTTCCTGGGTTTTTTAGTAGACACGATACCTCTACACCATTCAAAATTGCAAGTTTATGCATGATTGTAAATATATTACTTAATCTACTTTTAATGCATCCATTTGGACATATAGGAATAGCTTTGGCAACCTCGCTTTCTTCTTGGCTTAATGCGATGTTACTTGCGTATATTTTAATTAAAAGGAAACACTTGAAATTAGATAAGCTTTTTTATTTTAGATTACCAAGAATAATATTCTCATCTCTTGTAATGGCTGGAATAGTCTTTATTTCTCTTAAGTGTTTTGTAAATGAATTTGTAATTTTCTATGATATAAATAAACCTATGGTTATGGATGAGCTAAAAAGAACTTTTCATTTGACCGTATTGATATTGATAGGCTTAATTTCATATGCTATTTCATTAATACTCTCAGGTGGAATTAACATAAATGAACTAAAGGTCTTCATAAAACAAAAGAAATAAATAATTGTATTTGAAAATTTTTTAATGGAAAAAATAAAAAATAAAAGAATTTTATCTGGGATACAACCTACAGGAAACCTACATCTAGGTAACTATTTAGGTGCAATCAAAAATTGGGTAAACCTAAATAATGATAGCGAATGTTTATTTTGTATCGTAGACTTACATGCTATTACAACCTGGCCAAAATTTGATGATTTAAATATCGCAAGTCGAGAAGTTTTGGCAGGAATGATAGCTTCAGGTGTTTGCCCTAAAAAAAATACAATATTTATTCAAAGCCATATACCAGAACATGCTGAATTAGCCTGGATAATCAACTGTGTTTCAAGAATTGGTTGGTTAAATCGAATGACACAATTTAAGGATAAAGCTGGAAAAAATCAGGAAAAGGTTTCCTCTGGTCTAATGGTATACCCTAATTTGATGGCGGCAGATATTCTTCTTTATAAAGCTACCCATGTTCCAACAGGTGAAGACCAAAAACAACACCTTGAGCTTACAAGAGATATCGCACATAAATTTAATACTGATGTTGGCTCAGAAATTTTTCCTTTGCCAGAGCCTGTTATTCAGGGGCCAGCGACACGTGTTATGAGCTTAAGAAATGGTACTCAAAAAATGTCTAAATCTGATATTTCAGATATGACTAGAATAAACCTTATTGATTGCAATGACACCATAAGTGAAAAAATAAAAAAAGCAAAAACTGACTCAGGTGATTTTCCTGTCGATAAAATGGAACTAGAAGAAAGGCCAGAAATAAAAAATTTAATTAATATTTATGCATCAATATCGGGTAAAAACATTGAACAAGTAGTTGAAAATTTTAGTTCAACAGGATTCGCTAGATTTAAGGCTGAACTTACAGAAATACTTATAAATGAGATTTCACCTATCAGAGAAGTTATTCGTGAGCTTATGACCGAGTCGCAAGAGTTAGACAAGATACTAGACGATGGGTCAAAGAAAGCTTCTCTTATTGCCAAACCAGTAATAAAAGAGGTATTCGATGCAATAGGATTTAATAAAAGGAGAGATTTATAATACTTTGCAGGCAACGTCAAAATTGAGTCGAGGAAGTTTTTCTTTAATTGACATCGCCTTTCCATAGCCAAGATTACATAAGAAGTTTACTTCGCACTTATCATCTTTAAAAAATTCTTTATTAATTAAGTCTTTATTGAATCCAGACATTGGGCCGCAGTCCAGACCAAGAGAACGTGCTGCAAGGATAAGATATGCTCCTTGAAGGCAGCTATTTCTAAATGCAGTTTCTAGTATGAGCTCTTTACTTCCTGTGAACCAGGATTTAGCGTCAGATTTTGGAAATAAAAAATCTAAATGTTCGTAGAATTCGAGGTCATATCCGATTATAACTGTTACAGGAGCTGACATGGTCTGATCGATATTTCCTTCTGATATAGCAGGTTTTAGTCTCCTTTTTGCTTCAGCTGATTTGATGAATAGGAATCTTGCAGGAGAGCAATTAGCTGACGTTGGGGCTAGTTTAACAATATTGTATAACTCAACTAAAGTATCGTCTTCAATCACTTTATCGGTCCATACACTATGAGTTCTAGCATTTACGAATAATAAATCAATCATTTCCGATTCTTTGTTCATTTCAATCTCAAAAAATATTAATTTATTGCCTCTACACTATCAATCTCAGGGATATAATGCTTAAGCATATTTTCGATACCGTTCTTAAGTGTAATTGTTGAACTCGGACAACCTGCGCATGCACCTCTCATGTGTAAATAAACAACTCCATTTTTAAAACCTTTAAAAATAATATCTCCCCCATCTTGCGCAACGGCAGGTCTAACTCTTGTTTCAATTAGCTCTTTGATTTGATTAATTACTTCTCGATCAATAAGTTCATCATTAATAAATTCTTCGTTAATTTGATTAACTGCTTCATCTGCAATTACTGGCTCACCTGATGTATAATGATCCATAATAGCGGCAAGGGCGAGTGGCTTAATTACCTGCCAGTTCGCACTAGTCTCTTTCGTTACAGTAATGAAATTACTCCCTAAAAAAACACTTTTAATACCTTCAACATCAAAAACTCTTTTTGCTAGAGGAGAGGCCAATGCTTCAGATTCATTATTAATTTCCATAACATTATCGTTCATAACTTCCTTTCCTGGAAGAAACTTAATAGTTTGTGGGTTGGGTGTGTCTTCTGTCTGAATGAACATTTTATAATTCCAATTATGTTAATAGTCAGGTTAAGGCTTCTATTTCATCTACAGTCAAATTGCCAGGTATGATTGTTACGGGCAAGGATATTTTTCCAGCTAGTTGTCCTGAGACAGCGGTAACTATCGGGCCTGGTCCTTCCTCTCCCATCCTTGCTCCTAATACTAGAACTGCAATATCTTTCTCTTCATTAATCAGGTGAAGTAGCTGTTCTATGGTTTTACCTTGCCTCAAAAAGAGGACAGGCATTTGTTTTGTTTGTTTTTGTACGTCTGCAGCAACTCTTTGTATCAGTTTTTCTGCTTCTGATCTTGCCTCTATTTCCATAAGTTCTGCAATGCTTGCAAAGTGATGGAAGTCAGATAATTCTACTGCATGAAAAAGGGCTACCTTTCCACTAGTATTTATTGCTCGTTTGCACGCAAAATTTAGCGCTGCGTTTAGCTCCGAACTATCATCGACGACAATAAGAAAAGTTTTTCTTTGTTTTTTTTTAGGACACATTTTACGTGCTCCTTAGTCTATATTCTTCTAAAGGCAGCCTCAGCAAAAAGGCCAGCCATTATTGCTATCATAATAGCAAATAGCCCATAAGCTGCAGAAACTTTTTTTGCAAAATCGTATATTTCTGCCCCTAGGCCAATTTTTGAGACACTTAGTGGTATTATTTCTGCACTAATGACCTCATTATTTCGAATCAGATAAACTTCAACCAGATAAGTACCTGTAGGAACATTTGACTCAAATAATAGTTCAGTTCTAAAAAGCTTGTTAGCAAGAAGAGATATATTTCCTTTGTCTTCTTGATATTTACCCATTTTCATTTTTAGACGCACTATTGCATCCTCATATTCTTTTTTATTTTCCTCCGTTATTTTATTATTCTTAAATTTAAACTGTAGGTTATCTAAACCTATTTGATATCTCTTCAGTATCTGTTCAGGAATAAAGTCTTTTGGGGATCTAATACTTACAACGCGATAAAAAGAGGGGATATCCTCCACAATAACTTCATTGGTATTAATCCAGATAGGACCAATTTTCTTTTTGCTAAGGACTTTTTTAGTTTCCGTAGGCCCCCTAATAACAATAACTACATCACCAGTTCCGTCAGTGGAGCCAAATAGAAGAACTTTACTGCCCTCAAAACCTGTGCTTATTGCAACTAGATGCTCTGAGAGGTCAGCTACTAAAGGTATTGTTTGTCCATTTAAATTATTAGTATTTATACTTAAGAACATTATGAATGTTGTTGTGAAAATTATTATAGGACTCTTTATCATTTATTCACAATGCCAAAGGAGAAAGTATCGGATGGAGAAACAATTAGGTCAGCAACAAGCTTTAGGCATACAGTTAGTACAATTACGGCTAAAAGACCTCTTAAGTACTCATTTTGAATCTTAGAAATTAATCTCGCTCCAATTTGCGCACCAATTACTCCCCCAGATAAAAGTAAAACCGCTAAAACAATATCAACGGTCTGGTTAATTGTTGCTTGAAGAAATGTAGTGTTTGCAGTCACAAATATAATATTAAATAGAGATGTTCCAACAACAACATTCGTTGGCATACCAAGTAAATATATCATTGCAGGTACCATGACAAAACCACCACCGATCCCCATTATAGCTGCTAAAATACCTACAATAAAACCAATAGAAATAGGAAGAATTGCTGAAATATAGAGTTTTGATTCTCTAAATTTGATTTTAAAGGGGAGATTTCTTATCCACTTTTGTCGGAGCGGTTTTTTCATCGTCCATAATTTTCTGGCTCCATAGATCTTATTTTTATTAATTATACTTTGGACGCTTTCAAACCCCATAAAACAACCAATAATTCCAAGAAAGAAAACATAGCAGAGTGATATTACTAATTCTATTTGACCAACTTCTCTAAGTTGTTGAAAAATTATGACCCCTACAACAGATCCTACAAAACCTCCAATACTAAGTATTAAGCCCATTCTGAAATCAACATTACCTCTTCTCCAATGGGCTAGGACACCAGAGACTGAATTAGCAAGAATTTGATTTGACTCTGTGGATACTGCAACTGTTGGCGGTATTCCAATAAAAATGAGCAAGGGAGTCATTAAGAAGCCCCCGCCAACACCAAATAACCCAGATAGCACACCTACTGATGCGCCCATCCCTAAAATTAGAAATATATTCACCGACATTTCGGCAATTGGAAGATAAATTTGCATGCCGGCTTTCCGGCTTTCTCATAATTATGTATAAAGTCTTATTCTAACTCTCCCATTAATATCCAATCAAGAAAAAAATAATCTATATTAATCTCTTAAATCCTGAATGTGCTAAAGGCCCTCTAATTTTTTTATAAATTGAATTTGAATGCAGTGCAGATGCTAGTTCTTTGAATACTTCTTTGCATGCAAGATTATAATCACATATATCTTTTTCGGTGTGAGAGCCCATGGCATAGAAGGACTTGCCAGTTAGGAAGCCCCTATCTAACATTTCTTGGGTAAATAAAGTCATAAGCGCTGTTGCAGACTTTCCTGAGAATGACAAAGTTGCTAGAGGGTCAATGCCTCGTATACTTATTTCTAAGCTATTTTCTTCAGCTGCATTCTTCCAAATATTTTTTACTGACGAACCAGTAGAAATAAGTTTCTGGGAAATGTTCTGTTTTTTATGTTTATCTATCATTGCAATTGCTGCTGCTGGACCTATACGTTCAGTCCACATTGTCGAACTAATAAAGCTATTTTGCGCAGCCTCCATTATTTCTCTTTTTCCAATAACAGCCGATATAGGGTAGCCATTTCCAAGAGCTTTTGCAAAAACAGCTATATCTGGGTAAATATCTACGGTTAAGTGAATTCCACCTGTGTTAATTCTAAATGCGGATGTAATTTCATCAAAAATTAATACTGCTGATGAACTACTTGCAACATCCTTTACATTATTTAGAAAATCCTTGTTTGGTAATTCACTTCTTGATGGTTCCAAAATAATTGCTGCAAGGTCATTTTTATGTTCGCTTACAATTTTACGTAATCCATCCAAGTCATTATAGGCAAAGGGATAAGTTAATCCCTCGAGTTGTCTTGGCACTCCATTTGGCTCAAGTCCTGGTAATAAGTGTCCATCAAGTGCTTCAGATTTGGAGATATTTGCTGATAGGTACCAATCATGCCAACCATGATATCCACAAAATGCTACCTTTGTTTTACCGGTATATGCTCGCGCTATTCTTACCGCAATCGCCATTGCTTCTCCTCCTGATCTGCAGAATCTAGCCATCTCCGACCATGGATGAATTTCTATTAGTTTTTGCGCTAACTCGATTTCTTCGGGTGCATTCAAAGTACTCATTGAACCTTTCTTGATAATTTTTTTTACAGCGTTATCTACGTCGGTATCTGCGTATCCAAGAACGGTTGACCCTACCCCACCTATTGAAAAATCCCTGAAGGCATTCCCATCGAGATCAGTTAGTTCAATTCCTTGAGCACTCTCGTAATAAACTGGCCAGCCATCTGGAAGAAACATTTCAGGACGTTTAGAGAGCAATTGCGTTCCTCCAGGGATAACTTTTTTTGCATTTTTATAGGCGTTCATTCCTTTATGTAATACCTTCATTTTTCTCCCCAATTTAGATCATGAAAATTTTTTATTGAAATTTCTGATATATTTTCATTTGCTAAAATTTCTGCTATTTTTTTTGAAGCATTACGACCTTTAAGATTCTTCGATTTAAATACTTTTTTACGGAAATTGGGGCTAATTGCTCTGTTTATTGCTTTGAGGATTTCTTCTTCCTTTTCTAAACAATTAATCACTGATGAACTTGTAATCCTGCCTTTTTGACGATCGCCAATATTAACAGTTGGTACACCAAGTGCTGGTGCCTCAATCAGACCAGCGGAAGAATTACCAATTATAACGCTAGATATTTTCATAAGACTTAAATAATTTTCTTTATCCATAGTGTTAATAAATATTCTATTTTTTGGACTTAATTTTACAAATTCATTAATAATATTACTGATTGTATTATTCCCTGGGTCAGAATTAACCCCAGTAAACACTAAAGTGGTATCCTCAAATCCCCTAAGGGCATTGATAAGAGAATTTATAGATCTTTCTGTTTCATTTAGCTTTAAAGTTACGGGGTGATAACCAATAACAAATATCCTATTCTTTAGATTAATTTTGAGCTTAGAAGATAGCTGTAGCGAGTTTAAATAATTAATGGTGTGAAGTTGGTCAAGGCCAGGCGCCCCAACTAAATGAATTCTCTCGGGATTTTCTCCCATTTGTCTGACTCGGTTAGCGTAAAGTTTTGCAGAGCAGAAGTGTATATGGGAAATCTTGGTTAAAGCATGTCTAATTGCATCATCAAATGCAGCTACCGTCTCTTCACCTCCATGAATATGGGCTATCGGAATATTAAGTATGAGTGCTGCAATTCCAGCAGAAAAAGTTTCAAAACGATCTCCTAATAAAACAAGAATATCGGGATTAAGTTCACACAAGTTTTTAGAAATAAGTGAAACTGCTCGACCCATTGACTGAGTGGTTTCAAGAGGGGTATCAGAATTAAGTCTAATATCAATTTTTCTAGTTATTTTATGTCCATCATTTTTTATATTTTTCCATGTGCTTCCATATTTTTTATCAATGTGTTGACCGGTAACTATTAGTTGCATTGATAGTCCAGGATGTAGGTTAACTGCCTCAATTACAGGAGACAGATGTGAATAATCTGCTCTTGAGCCAGTTAAAATACATATTTTCCTAGTCACTTTTCACCTCCAGCCAGTCATTTATATCAAGATAATCATTTGATACCAGAAAACGTGCATATGCCAGGTCCTCACTTGTTTCGATTTCAATTGAGTTCAGCCTACTCATTAATAAACCATAACTTCTCTTTGGATTTGAATAGATTTTTTGAGTTTTCTTAAATTCTTCCCAGCTTATCAAATATAAAGCACCATTTGGAGTAACTTCAGGTTTTTGATCTTGTCTTCTTGATGAATTTAAGTCACCGATTTTTTCAACTAAGTCTGAAATTGAGTTATTATCTTCTATTTTTGATGCAAAAACAGAGGGTATTTCAATTTCTCGGACTCCTAGCACCAAAGAAGCCTTTTTTTCAATGAACAGTTCAATAGCCTTTGTGTAATGATCATTTGTTGCAAATGGGCTTGATGGTTCAAGTAGCATTATTGCGTCATAAGAATCATTTTCTTTTTCTTCAATCCACTCAATTAGATGCGAAATTACACTGTCTGACGAAGCCTGATCAGTTGCTAACGATTTAGGCCTAATAAACGGAGCCTCAACGCCATATTTATTTGCTTCATTAATGATGGAATTATCATCTGATGATATAACAACTCTATTACAATATTTACATGATTGAGCTGAATTTGCTTTATAACCAATAAGGGATAGCCCCCCTATTTCTCTCAAATTTTTACCTGGTAGACCCTTTGATCCACCACGTGCTGTAATTACAAAAAGTACCCTGAAGTTATTACTCACTGAATTTCCATTTTTTTAGCTCTCACGATTTGTTATATTAATTTGTTTTTTCTATCTAATAAATAATGTTTATTTCCTATATTATGGTACTAGTCAAATCAGTTAGCGGGTGAACGAAGGAATTATGGAAACTTTTATTATTGCCGAAGCTGGAGTTAATCACAATGGCGACATTAGACGGGCAATTAAAATGATTGAGATTGCAGCTGATTCTGGAGCAGACGCAATTAAATTTCAGAGCTTCAAAGCAGATAAGATGGTATCACGTTTAGCTAAGAAGGCTGACTATCAGCTAAAAAATACAGGTAAGAGTGGCTCTCAGCTTGATATGTTAAGAGAATTAGAGCTTTCAGAGTCTGAGCAGGTGCTCCTTGCTGAAGAGTGCAGTAAAAACAATATTGAATTTATGTCAACTCCTTTTGATATTGAGAGCGCTGACTTTCTTGATAAAAAAATTAATATAAAAAGGTTTAAGGTTGGTTCTGGCGAATTAACAAATGCACCGCTGTTGCTAGATCTTGGTTGTTATAAGAAACCGATAATACTGTCAACGGGTATGTCTACAATACCAGAAATTCAAAATGCACTTAGTGTTTTAGCTTATGCCTATACAAAACAAAACAAAGAGTCAGCTTCTTCTGGTCAATTTAAAAAATATTATGATATAAAAATTATTCAGGAGGTGCTAAGTGATAGCATCACGTTATTACATTGCACATCACTATACCCAACACAACCGGAGAGTGTTAATCTACTTGCAATTGAAACTCTAAAAAAGAAATTTAATCTAGAAGTTGGCTTTTCTGATCACAGCTTGGGTGTTTGTTTAGCATTAGGTGCAGTTGCTTTAGGCGCAAAAGTAATTGAGAAGCACTTTACATTAGATAAATCTCTAAAAGGACCTGATCATAAAGCATCTCTCGAGCCAAATGAACTCAGTAAAATGATTAGTATGATAAGAGTTTTAGAAAGTTCTCTAGGAAGTGGAGAAAAAATTCCTTTTTCAGATGAGCATGAAACAGCAATGGTAGCTAGAAAAAGTCTAGTTGCAATAGATAATATCAGCGAAGGAGATTTGTTTTGTAAACAAAATCTAGGTATAAAACGTCCTGGGACTGGTATTTCGCCATTTTCTTATTGGGATTACATTGGAAAAAAGGCAAAAAGAAATTATAAAATTGATGAGATTATAGAGCCTCAATGAAAACTAGATTTGATTTATACATACTTTGTGCTGGAGGGCATACTAGTGTTCTAATGGATATTCTATCTAAATCCTCCGAGAAAGTTAAGGGAATCCTTGATGATAATAAAGATTTATTTGGTAAATCAGTAGGTGATACATCTATTATCGGTTCATTAGAGGATATTTTGTCTTTAGATAAAAATAAATTACTCCTTATTAATGGCCTAGGTAATATACCAAGCATAAAAAATTCTGATCTTAATAAGAGAGGAATGATATTCACTAACTATAAAAAACTTGGCTACACCTTTAAGACTATCATAAGTCCTGATGCCATAATTTCTGATAGAACTGAAATTCAAGAAGGGGCGCAGGTTATCTCTTCTGCAGTAATAAACGCAGGGGTAATAATTGGCAAAAATAGTATTATCAATACCTCTGCAACCATTGATCATAATTGTAAGATTGGTTTCAATACTCATATAGCGCCCGGGGCTGTTATTTGTGGAGGTGTAGTAATTGGAGATTCCTGCCATATAGGTGCAGGTTCCATACTAGTACCTGGTGTAAAAATTTCAAATGGTGTAGTTATTGGTGCTGGCGCTGTTGTTCTAAATGATGTATCAGAAAATGAAACAGTTGTTGGAAACCCTGCAAAAATAATTTAGCACTTAATTTACATAAACTAGGAATTAGTTTTCATGAGAACAATTTCAGAGCTATTTAATTTATCAGGAAGAAGTGCGCTGATTACCGGCGGCTCAGGACATTTAGGTTCTACTATTGGACTTGCTTTAGCCGAGTGCGGGGCTAAAGTTGGGTTACTTGACAAAGTTGACACAGAATTAGTTGATAAAAAATTTACTAATATAAACAAAGAGAATTATCAAAAAATAAAAATGGATCTTTCTGATAAACAAGAAGTAAGTAGAATTAGTGAAGTTGTAAAAGATACTTTGGGTAGTTTAGACATCTTAGTAAACTGCGCAGCTATGGTGGGAACTGACGAAGTTAAAGGCTGGGTAGACCCAGTTGAGAGCCAGAGTGAAGAGGTGTGGCGAGATGCATTAGAGATAAACCTAACGGTCCCATTTGTTATCACCAAACATTTAATTTCTGTACTTAATGAATCATCAAGCCCATCAGTTATAAACATTGGTTCTATATATGGAGTTTTAGGGCCAGATTGGTCTCTGTACAGCTCAGGTGATATAAAGGGCACACCCGCAGCTTATGCAGCCTCAAAGGGTGGACTAATGCAACTGACCAGGTGGTTAGCAACCTCTTTGGCACCAACCATAAGAGTAAATGCAATCGTTCCAGGGGGTGTAGAGAGAAATACACCCGTTAGATTTAAAAAAGAATACGAAAAAAAAACACCATTAAAGAGATTAGCTAAAGAAGAAGATATAAAAGGCATATCAGTTTTTTTGGCATCTGATGCATCAAGCTATATAACAGGCCAGTGTATTATGGTAGATGGTGGTTGGTCAGTCTGGTAATATTTTATGAATTTTTTCTCACTAAGATTTTAAGATCTGCTTAAGAAAGTTAAAAGAATGTTTGGTCACTCTCGGAGAATTTTGATTTTACTTCACGATACAATAATGGCCTTCTTTTCTATTTTACTTGCTTTTCTTCTCCGCTTAGGAGACCAGGTATTCTTGGACTCATACTATATTATATATACAGCGCTTGTCTTTTCAGGGATTTCACTATTTGTTTATCTATACACAGGTTTATATAGGCATACATGGCTCTATGTTTCTTTCTCGGAGGGCATTAATGTTGTAAAGACTGTTTCTTATATAGTCCTATTGTTTATACCATTACTCTTTCTATTTACTAGACTTCAAGATATACCACGATCTGTTCCTGTAATAAGTTGGTTTGTTCTTGTTGTATTATTATCTGCATCAAGGCTTGCCTGCAGATTTTATAATGATAAAAAACTCCCATTTTACGAGCCTAAAAACGAGGATTATGTACCTGTCCTTCTTGTAGGTTTTGGTAAAGTTGGTGAGCGTTTTCTTAGATCAACCCAAATAGATACTGATAATAAATATAGGGTAGTAGGAATCTTATCAGACTCTTTAGAAAGAACAGGGCAACTTATACATGGTATAGAAGTTATAGGCCATATAAATCAAGCACAATTGATTATTGAGAGCTTTAGCGCCTCTGGTAATAAGCTTGATAAAATGATCATTGGTTTAGATAGGGTAGAGCCTAAACAAATAAAGACACTCCTTGAAATTTCCCAAAAAACTGGTTGTTCATTGGCAAAATTGCCTCCGCCTATGGATATTCAAATATTTGGAGACGAGAAGTTTTTACCACACCCAATAGACCTTGGAGACTTGCTAGGAAGGAAACAGTTATCGTTAGATAGGGAGGCTATGACTAAGCTTATTAAGGGCAAGAGAGTTCTAATCACCGGTGCTGGTGGATCCATTGGTTCAGAGTTAACTAGGCAAATAGTAAAAGCTTCACCTATGCACCTATCTCTTTTAGATAATGGTGAATTCAATCTCTATAAAATAGATAATGAGATAAGAGAAAAATATCCATCATCGTCAATAAATACTCTTATAGCTGATGTAAGAGATAGAGATAGAATTGAAAGTATATTTAATAATGAAAAGCCAGAAATTGTTTTTCATGCAGCTGCATTAAAGCATGTGCCCCTTGTTGAAACAAACCCTATTGAAGGGATACATACTAATTCACTAGGTACAAAGATTATAGCTGATATATGTCTGTTGTTTAAAGTCCAAAAAATGGTTCTAATTTCAACTGATAAGGCTGTAAATCCTATAAATGTGATGGGCGCCGCTAAAAGAGCTGCAGAAAAATACTGTCAAGCAGTTGACATTTCTCAAGACGTTACACGTTTTATAACAGTCCGATTTGGTAATGTTTTAGGGTCTGCAGGTTCTGTAATTCCCTTATTCCAAGAACAATTATCTAAAGGTGGTCCACTTACTGTAACTCACCCCGATGTTGAGAGATTTTTCATGACTGTAAGTGAGGCCGTTGAACTAGTACTTCAGGCAGCGGCCTTAGGGCCTTATGAAGAGACTAAGGGGTCAGTATATGTTTTAGACATGGGAACTCCGATTAAGATTATAGATTTAGCAAGGCAGTTAATAACACTCGCCGGTAAGAAGCCAGACCAAGAAATTAAAATCAAGATTACGGGTTTACGGGCTGGTGAGAAAATAACTGAAGAGTTATTTTATGGAGAGGAGCCACCAGTAATGACAAAAATGGAAGGTGTTTTTGTAGCAAAGACTAATAGCCTTGGGTTTGAAGATATTAGAGAAAGTATGAATTCTTTACTGGACTGTTGTAAAAAGCAAAATAAAAAAGATGCTCTAAAAATTCTTACTAAAATTGTGCCTGAATTATCAATTAATAATATAATTAGGGATTCTTCTTCTGACAAAGAGGCCTCTTCCTATTTGAAAGTTATAAAATGATTAATGTTGAGAGGATAAATGGATAGTAATCTGATTACAAGAGCACTCATATCAGTTTCAGATAAAAGCGGCCTTATTGAGTTTGCAGAATTCCTTCAAGGTTTTGACATTGAAATTATTTCTACTGGTGGTACCGCTAAATATCTAAGGGACAACGGGTTAGCAATCAAAGAGGTTTCGCAAGTAACAAGTTTTCCAGAAATGTTAGGTGGTAGAGTAAAAACACTGCACCCTTTAATACATGGTGGCCTTTTAGGAAAAAGAAATGATCCAACGCATAAAAAAGAAATGTTAAGTAACGGGGTAGAACGGATAGATATGCTGGTTGTAAACCTTTACCCATTTGAAGAAAAAGTTAATAGCGGTGCATTGCAGGAGGAGTGTATAGAAAATATTGATATTGGTGGTCCGGCTATGATTCGTTCTGCAGCTAAGAATTTTAATGATGTAGTTGTAGTAACAAATCCGTCTGATTATCTAAGCGTTATAAAAGAAATGAAAAGTCAAAAAGGTTCAATCTCTATGTCAATGAAGAGGAATCTTGCATCAAAAGCTTTTAGTCTCACTGCCTACTATGATAGTAAAGTATCATCATGGTTCAATAAAAATGAAGAAAATTATTTTCCTGACCTCCTATCATTATCAGCTAAAAAGTCTAAAGATCTAAGATACGGTGAGAACCCTCATCAAGACGCAGCCCTTTATACAGTAGAAAGACATAAAGCAAGTATTTCAAATTCTGTCCAACTGCAAGGAAAAGAATTAAGTTATAATAATTATAATGATACCGATGCTGCATTCGAGCTTATAAAAGAATTTGATGATCCTGCAGTTGCTATAATAAAACATGCCAACCCATGTGGTGTGGCAACTTCTCAAGATCTTTTAAGCGCATATTCTAAAGCACTCCAATGTGACAGTGTTTCCGCCTTTGGTGGTGTAATAGCAGTGAACAGAGAGATTGGTAAGGAGCTAGCATCGATGATACTAGATGTTTTTACTGAAGTGATCATAGCCCCAGGCTTTTCCAAAGAGGCAAAATTACTTTTCTCAACCAAGAAAAATTTGAGACTTCTAGTCATCAATAATGAGAACCTTGTTTCAACAGATGAAAGACAAATAAAACCTGTATCAGGTGGTTTCCTAGTTCAAAATAAAGATAGTTATAAATTAACAAAAAATGATTTGGATGTTGTAACAATAAAATCTCCAACTGAAGAGCAAATTAAAGATATGCTATTTGCATTTAGAGTAGCAAAGCATGTTAAGTCTAATGCTATTATTTATGCTAAAGACGGAGCAACAGTTGGAATAGGAGCAGGGCAAATGAGTAGAGTAGACTCATCACGAATAGCTGCAGAAAAAGCTAAAGATGCAGCCTCTAAGGCAGGTAAATCAAAAAGTTTAACAATTGACTCCGTCGTAGCATCAGATGCATTTTTCCCTTTCCCTGATGGTTTAATTGCTGCGATAGAGGCTGGTGCAAATGCTGTTATTCAGCCAGGCGGTTCTATTAGGGATAAAGATGTAATTGAAGCTGCTAATGAAAGGAACATTACAATGGCCTTCACTGGAATTAGGCACTTTAAACATTAGTTTAAAATCTTTAATTTTCTTCTTTTACATATTGAAGGATTACTAGACCTGATATTAAAAATATTAATACAGTAGCTAGACCAATCCTCTGGTTAGAAAAAATTAATGTAATTGTTCCAACTAAGAATGGGCCAACAAAACTAGTAATTTTTCCAGATAATGCATAAATACCAAACATCTCATTTCTTTTATTTGATGGTGTAATTCTTAACATTAGCGTTCTGCTTGATGATTGGATTGGGCCAAAAAAACTGGTCATTAGAAGCGACATAATCCAAAATTGTTGAATGCTTTGAGCAAAAAGGACACCTATTGTTGTTATAATTAAAGATATTAAACAAATGTTAATAGACTTTTTTGAACCAATATAATCGTCAATCCATCCAAATAAAATTGACCCTAATCCTGCTGTAATATTTAGGGTTATACCAAAAAGTAAAATGTCGGAAAATTCCATTCCGAAAGTACCAGCTGCATAAATTCCTCCAAAGGCAAACATAGTATTAACCCCATCTATGTAAACCATCCGTGAAACCAAAAAAATAAAAATATTGGAGTAGTTTTTGAGGTTTTTAAATGTACTCCTGATTGACTCTCTTGCATAAGCAATTGCTACAAAAATATTTACTCCAGTTTTATTTCTATCTTGTGTGTATAAAAATATTGGCCAGCTAAATAATGCAAACCATATCGCTGTTAGAATCATTGAGGCTCTCACAGGTTCTGCTTCCTCATGATCAAGTTCAAATAATTTGAAAGGGGGGTCTATAAAAATTCCAAGAGCAAGAAATAAGCAAATCAATCCTCCAAAGTATCCAAGCCCCCACGCTTGACCAGACAATTTACCAATTTCATTTTTTGGAACTAGGTCTGCTAACATAGTGTTATAAAACACATGACCCATTTCGAGTGCAATCGTTCCTATGACTGTAAGGGATAACGCAAATAAAATAAAATCCTCATATGGCTCAACAAACCACATTAATGCGGTAGATACTATACACAAAATAGTAAA
Organism: uncultured Alphaproteobacteria bacterium; assembly: GCA_902575965.1. Taxonomy (GTDB): domain Bacteria; phylum Pseudomonadota; class Alphaproteobacteria; order Rhodospirillales; family Rhodospirillaceae. The sequence continues at coordinate 32,806 of CACGTM010000003.1, forward strand.
AAAGGCTAACCATGGTTTTCTCCTTCCAGTTTGATCGGCAATGGAGCCAATAAATGGACTCATTAAAGCAATAATTAATCCTGCAATTCCAGTGGCAGTTCCCCATAATGCGGTGCCTTTCTCAGGTGATGGCGCAACTACTTGAGTGAAATATGTTGAAAATAAGAAAGTTGTCACAATTGTGGGAAAACTAGAATTTGCAAAATCATAAAGTGCCCACGATATTTTTTCTTTTTTATTTGTCATTCTTTAATAACTTTTTTACTAAATAATTTTCTAATTTTATTTATTACTGAGAGTGCTAAAAGTGCTTCTTCTGCAGATGCTATTAAATTATTTTTACCTTTAATTTTTTTTATAAAATGATCAAGCTGCATTTCTAAAGCATCATTCATGGTTAATGAATAATCTTTACTCTCTGAAATATTATTTTTCGATATATGCTTATTAAATAAATCAGCATGAATATTGTAACTATCATAGTTTATTATTATTTCTCTTTTAGTTTCTTTACAATTTCTAGATACATGTAATTTTAATTCAATATTATCATTGGTTACAATTTTTATTTCAGATTCTTCTTTTATATTATTGTCCTGATTAAAATAAAAACTTTTGAAAAAGAACGGTTCTGAAATTCCTAAAAAGTTTACTAAATCAATATCATGAATCATGAGATCTAATAATACATCATCAGTATAATTAAAGTTAGTTAGAGCGTTTAGCCTGGTTAGTTTTATACTAATAGGTTTAGCGTTACCCTTTATTATCTCTTTCAATTTTAGCACACATGGATTAAATCTTTCTGAATGCCCACTAGCTAAAACTACTTTTTTATCATCAGCAATCGAAATTAATTCTTTTGCATCATTTTCATATAATGTAATAGGTTTCTCAACTAAACAGTGTATTCCGTTAGATAATAATATTTTGGCAATTTCAGCATGTTTGTCTGTGGGGGAAGCTATTATAGCTATATCAATATTTTTAGTGAAGTCTGAAATTTCCCTTATTGTTTTAATATTATACTCTAGTCCAATTTTATTCTCTATTTTTATATTTTTGTCGTGTACTGCAATTAAACTTACATCAGAGGAGTTAAGGCATGTTTTCATATGCTTTACTCCCATTCTACCTAGGCCAATGATTCCAACTCTAAATTTTTTTCTTGGTTTTAAAGGCACACCTTATCCTTTAATAGCTTCACGTATTGCCGATATAATAAAATATTGCGTATCTTCATCCAAATATGGATGCATTGGGAGGCTTAGAACTTGTGTTGCTAATTTTTCAGTAAAAGGCAAGCCTTTTTTCGGCATTGGATAACCTAAGAAGGGTTTTTGTAAGTGTAAAGGAAAAGGATAGAATAATGCTGAAGGAATACCTTTTCCTGATAAGTATGAAGATATACTGTCTCTTCTATCTGATATTATTGTATATTGGGCCCAGACTGATTGAGCTTCTTCAATTACCACTGGTGTTTTGAGTATAGAACAAAGTTCTTTGGTGTATATCTCTGCAACCTTATTTCTCTGAACACATTCATTATTAAATATTTTTAACTTTTCAAGTAAAACCGCAGCTTGAATTGAGTCAAACCTTGACGTTAAACCGAGTGTCTCAGATTTTCTTAATTTATCTTTGTAGCCATGTGTTCTTATTGATTTCATTTTATTGAATAAATCTTCATCATTTGTGAGTATGGCACCTCCATCTCCGTAACATCCTAGAGGCTTTGAAGGATAAAAGCTTGTTGCGGTTACTTTTGCAAAAGACCCTATTGGTTTAGATTTATAATTTGCTCCAAAGCTTTGTGCAGCGTCATCAAGTATCCACAGATTATACTTCTCTGCGACTGAGATAATAGAATCAAAGTCTACAGGTTGTCCAAATAAGTCAACTGTTATGATGGCTTTAGGCTTTCCTCCTGACCGAAGACATTCTTTTATTGATGATTCTAGATTTTCTGCATCCATATTGAATGTACGGCTATCTATATCTACAAAGAATGGTATTGCTCCTCTTAAGGCAATAACTTCTGCCGATGAAGTAAATGTAAATGATGGAACAAAAACTACATCATCTTTCTTAATATTTGCTGCCATTAAGGGAATTGTTAGCGCATCGGTCCCGCTACCACAAGTAATACAGAAATTTGTATTACTTCTCTTTGCTAATTCTACCTCAACATTTAATACTTCTGGACCCATAATAAACTCGCCATGAGAAAGAACTCGTTTAATAGCCAAATCAAGGTTTTCTCTTATTAAATTTTGTTGAGAAGTTAGGTCAATAAATGGAAGATTAGTGACACTGGTTTTTTTCATGTACTTAGCCAATTTTAAATTTTAGAATATTTATCTTGAAAATAAATATGTTAAGTGTCTCAATCAATTTGAATAATTTAATTATTTATAGCATGATAATTAAGACTTTTTATTGAGGTATTCGATAATGGTATACAACAAAAAAAATCTCGAAAAAAGATCAATTTTTCAAAGACTCATTAGAGATGCAGTCTTTCCCTATAAAAATAAACTTATTTTAGCAGTTTTTTTTATGATAATCATAGCTATTACTACAGCAGTTTTAGCTTGGCTCATGGATCCAGTAGTAAACCAAATATTTATTCGTAAAGATACGTCTCTTCTATGGTATGTTGGAGGGGCAGTTTTCTTCTCTTTTGTAATCAAGGGGTTTTCAACATACGCGGAAGCTAAGATAATGGCTAATGTCGGACAATCAATACTTGCTGACATGCAAAACAGGTTATTTTCTCATTTAATTCTTCAAGATCTGGCCTTCTTTCAGTCAAACTCAATTGGAAGCTTAGTCTCAAGGTTTACAACCGATATTGTAATGATGCGAAGAGTAGTTTCCACTGGCTTAACGGGTTTAGGGAAGGATACACTATCTGTATTATTTCTTGTTATTTTAATGTTTTATCAAGATTGGTTTTTAGCGACAATAGCGTTTATTGTTTTCCCTATTGCAATTATACCTATTGCTTTACTAGGTAAAAGAATAAAACAGGCAACAAAAAACACTCAAATTGAAACAGGAAACTTTTTATCCTTCTTACAGCAGGCTTTTGTTGGCATCAGAATGGTAAAATCATATAAAATGGAGGAGTACCAAAAATTAAAAGCCTCAGAAATAATTAATAAGATTAAGAAATATGCGATTACTGGTGATGGAGTCAAAGCAATTACATCACCGCTCATGGAAACGTTTGGAGGAGTGGCAGTAACAACAGTAATAATTTATGGAGGTTGGGGCGTCATAAACGAGTCAACAACCCCAGGGGCTTTCTTTTCATTTATAACTGCTCTGATAATGGCTTATCGACCAATGAAATCTTTGGCAGGAATCCATTCACAGATACAGGAGGGCTTAGCGGGGGCAGAGAGATATTATAATATTATGGACACAAAGAGTGCAATTGTAACTCATACAGATTCATTGCCCATATTTAAATTATCGGGTTCAATTAGTTTTGAAGATGTTTCTTTTGCATACGAAAAAGAAGAAGTTGTTTTAAAGAACTTGTCGCTTAATGCTGAGGAAGGAAAAACAACAGCCATAGTTGGTAAATCCGGTTCAGGTAAATCTACGATCTTGAATCTATTGGCAAGGTTTTATGATCCGAGCTCAGGAATAATTAAGATAGATGATAAAGATATTTCAAGTATTAATATTCACTGTTTGAGGGATTCAATTTCCATTATTACTCAGGATATAATTATCTTCGATGATACAGTTGAGTCAAATATACGGTTTGGTGACCCCACTGCAGGTTTAGATAAGATTATTGAGGCGGCAAAAAGTGCAGGTGCGCATGATTTTATAAAAAAAATGTCTCAGGGTTATGATACTTATGTCGGCGAGAGGGGGGAGAAATTATCTGGGGGAGAAAAACAACGTATAGCTATCGCAAGAGCCATACTAAGGGATGCGCCAATTCTAGTATTAGATGAAGCTACGAGTTCATTAGATCCTGAAACTGAGAAAATTGTTCAAGGAGCGATGAATAAGTTAAGAAGAGGAAGAACAACTATTATTATTGCTCACAGACTAGAAACGATTAGGGACTCAGATAAAATAATTGTCATCGATAATGGTAAAGTTATTTGTTCAGGAACGCACGAGGAGTTAGTAAGCTTGAGTCAAGAATATCTTACCCTCTATGACATTCATTAAATAATAAAAAAATTATAGTTTTAGCTTATCTAAAATTATGGACTCAAAAACATCAGATATTTCATCTATAGATTTTTTATCATCAAATAAAATATCTGAAGACTCTAGGATTTTATTTTTTATAGTTTCCCTAAAGCTTTGATTGTTTGCTAATTTATAAGCAATGTCAACATATTCACTTGGAGTTTTTGCAACACAATCTAAGACTCTAATTCTTTTATAAAATGCTAATGTATGTCTTCCTCTCATGAACTCACCTGGCAAATGAACTACGGGTGTTCCAACAGCTAAACTTTCAAGTGTTGTTTTTCCACCAGACCATTCTGGTATATCTAATAAAACATCTGAGCATTTCAGAAGTGAAGGAAAGTCTGAAGAATAAACTCTATTAATTAATTTTACTCTTTGAATATTTTCTCCAATCTTTTTTTCAAGTCTGTTAATAAAATGCTCATCAGATTGTGAATATAGTGATAAAAAATAAACTAAACCATTTGGATCTTTTTTTAATAAAGCATCTACTATTGAGTCAAAATCAGGATGAATTTTGAACAAAGACTGTGCACATAAGTAAGATTTTTTTTCTGGGTCAATACCAAATATTTTAGCATCAGGGTCTTTAATCGGCAATGCTGGTTTCTTAACGCATATTGAAAGTTGCTTTAGTCTAATCAGTTTCTCGGTGTAATGAGTTTTGGATTCCGGCGTTTCCATATTATCTACTGATAAGAAAAAATCTATATTTGGTATTCCGCTTGTAACTGGATGGCCCCAACCCATAATTTGTATAGGTGCAGAACGCGAGAATGACAGAAAATAAACAAGGTCTTCCATCCCAATTTCTGGGTAGTAGAGAATATGGGTTTTTTCATTTGCAATTAATTTCCTTGATTTATTTAGGTTGCTTGGCAGGTCTATTACTTGATCGGCTAATTTTGCAATTTTGGGGGCAAATTTGTCTTCTACTGGAATAGGCGGAGCCCTGAAAAGAATTACTTCAAATCGTTTTCTGTCAAGATTTTCAATTAGGCCACTTGTAAGATATCCCACAGTATGATCCCTTAAAAAGCTCGATACAATACCAACTCTATATTTATTTGTTGCTTTAATTTCTTTTATGTGTGGGGATTCATTTTCTAACTCTGGGCAGCATTTAATATAAAAATCTGAAATTTTCTTTTGTATTTCATTATCATTCAGCCCCTGATATCCAAGAAGGAAGTTTGAGAAACCACCAGAAGCTAGGGGGTCTTTTATTGATGTAGGCTTTATTTTCTCAATTTGGGCTAATGCATTTCTTCTGTCTTGAAGTATTTGTTTTTTACTAACAGATATTACTGGCAAGATTAATTCATATTTTAAATGTATCAAAGTTCTAAAATCTGGAGATATATCAAGACTTAATAGGGACTTGTAATGTTTTTTGGCATTTACAATATTACCTCTTCTTTCTTCTGTTTTTGCTAGTAAATATATTCCTTTAATATCATCTTCTGCTAAAGAAATTAGTCTCTCAAGCTCATTGAATGCTAATTCCAATTTTCTACTTTCAAAATAAGCTTGTGCTAGTGATCTTCTTGCATCGATATTTTCTGGTGAGCTTTCGACTGCTAGCTTACCTGAGTTGATAGCAAAATAAGGTTGACCCAATGCCAAACGGGCATCTGTAAGAAGTCTTAAAGTTTCTCCGTGGTTTTGCCTTGCCTTATCCGCTTGTACTAGCCATCTTTCAGCTTGCTCTGGATGACCATACATAAGAAGTAGCCGACCACAATTAAACGCGGCTGCAGCTTGCGACGGATCTCTTGTACATATAGTCATAAAGGTATTAATTGCTGCTTTAATATTTCCAGATCTTCCGTAAGCCGCGCCAAGGTTATTAAGTATCTGAGTGTTATTTGGTTGAGCTTGTGATGCTCTTGATAGGAAATATATAGCCAGTTTATCTTCTTTTTGATGGTAGTGGTAAGTACCAAGTCTAAATAGAATATCAGGAGAAGATGGATCTATAATGTATGCTTGATCATATAGGTCCTTAGCATCATCAAATACCCTAGCTCTAAATAACCAGTCAGCTCTTTCTATAAAATTCTTAAATGGGTCATAGTCTTCAGGGTGATTTTTTAAGTAATTATCTAGTATTTCATCATTCATATTATCTAAATAGATCAGATTTTTCTTTATGTCCACTTGTGTTTATATACCGAATTGGTAAGTTCATTGTATATTTTTTTAGGAAATAAAATGGACTCTAAAGAGAAAGTAAATAATTACGCTAAAGGTTTTCCAATTGCTAGTTTAGCTTTTGAAGGTTCTGTTATGAAATATGGTGTTCCAAACAATGCCTCATTATGGAGGGTCTCAACATTTGAAACAAAGGAGCCAGAGACTATAAAATGGATTTCTAGTTTTAAAGAAGGCGAAGTTTTCTTTGACGTTGGAGCAAATATGGGACTGTACACAATATTTGCTGCTGTGCATAAAAAAGTTAAAGTATTTGCATTCGAACCTGAGTCCCAGAACTATGCGCTTTTAAACAGGAATATAAGACTTAATGACTTGGCTGATAATGTTGTTGCTTGGTGCTGTGCACTCTCAAATGCTTTTATGGTTGATAGGTTATATATGCGTGGGCTTGAAGTTGCTCAGTCAGGTCATGAATTTGGAGCAGAAGTTGATACTGCCTTAAGACCCAAAAAAGCTTTGTTTGCTCAGGGCAGTATTAGTTATAAGCTTGATTCTTTGGTTGAGTCTGGGGCCATCCCAATACCTAATCATGTAAAAATTGACGTTGATGGTATAGAGCATCTAGTAGTTGAAGGGGCTATAAAAACATTTACAGATAAAAAACTTCGGTCTGTTTTAATAGAAATTAGTCCCCATATTTCTGAGCATATCGAGATTTGTAGTAAAATGAAGACTCTTGGATTTACTTTTGACAGTGATCAAGTAGAGAGAGCTAGAAGAAAAGAAGGAAGCACGAAAAATTATGCAGAATATATTTTTAGGCGCTAAAAAATACATTTCTGAGCAGATTGAATTTTCAAAAATTATTAATACGCCCTGCGAGTATTCTATTATTGATAATTTTTTACCGGAAAAGGTTTTTAATGAGATAGATTTAAATTGGCCTTCAGAGGTTATGGTTCCTATTCCAGAAACTGGGAGGACTAAAAAATATTCAGAGCGAAAAGTAATGTTATTTCAGTCCAAATTTTTAAATGGCCTCGACCAGTTTAAAAGAAATTTTTGGATATTAATGCTGAATACATTAATATCAACCGAAGTTATTGACGCTTGCTATAATAAATTTAAGAATACACTCGATAAGCGAATCTCACATTTAGGTAAGATAGGTAACATTAGTTCAGAGATGCTTATTGTTAGTGATAAAAATAATTATTCAATAGGACCGCATACTGACTCACGGTCCAGGTTTATCTCTTTGCTTTTATACCTTTCAAAGGATAGTAAGTACCAAAATAGTGGCACATGCTTTTATCAGCCCAGGGATATAACAATGCCAGTTCAGCATTTAAAGCATCACAAATTTGATGACTTCAACCTTTCTAAGAAAATAAAATATATACCCAATCGTTTAGTAATATTTCCGAGGACTGATGCGTCATATCATGGTGTTGAAAGCATAAATATAAATGATTGTGATAGAAGGCTTATAATAATCAATATTAAGGCACCGGAAGGTGCAAAATAAAAAAATCACATTTTAAATTTCCAGCTTGGAGCGGGCGATGAGATTTGAACTCACGACCCCAACCTTGGCAAGGTTGTGCTCTACCCCTGAGCTACGCCCGCACTCTCCTGGCTATTATTAGAAGATATTTGAACTATAACTGCTTAATATGACTTTGCAAATACTTTGAATATTTTTTTATATTATACAATCAAAATTCTAAGTGTTATTCTTGCTTTTAAAGCAGATTACGTGCATCTATTCATATTACTTATTTAGAAACAAACTCAAGAGGCCATATGCTTGTAGGAGACTTAAATCCAAATTCTGATTCTACTAAAATATCAGGTGATAAGGGAGAATTAGTAAAGGATTGTACTACCCAGACATTTCAAAAAGATGTCTTGGAGCAATCTCTAGATGTACCGGTTATAGTCGATTTTTGGGCCCCATGGTGTGGTCCTTGTAAACAACTTGGACCATTGTTGGAGAAAGTTGTAAGAAGTTATGCTGGTAAGGTAAAAATGGTTAAGATTAATGTTGATGAGAATCAACAACTAGCTGCCCAAATGCAGGTTCAATCAATTCCAGCAGTTTTTGCTTTTAAAGATGGTAAGCCAATTGATGGGTTTATGGGCGCTCTACCTGAAAGCCAATTAAAAAGTTTTATTGAAAAGTTAACGGCTGGGAGTAGTCATAAGTCTGACGAGTTATTATCTGAAGCAACAAAGTTTTTTGAGGAAAGTAATTATGAGCAGTCATTAGAATTATTTGATATGATTTTTAGTGAAGATAGTTCTAATATTAAAGCTTTAGAGGGTTTGTTAAGATCAAATATTAACCTTGGTAAAGATGACGCAGCAAAAAAGGTTATAGAAGAATTGCCGAAGGAGACACTTACTAAACCTGAAATCGCATCAGTGATAACAGCATTGGAATTAAAAGAAAATACTCTATCAAATATTTCACATGATGAAATAGATAAGCTTATAAAACGTAGAGATGAGGAACCAGGAAATCCAACCGTGTTGTTTGACCTCTCAATGGCTTATTATGGAAAAGATAAATTTTCTGAGGCAGTGTATACTATGCTTGAAGTAATAAAACTTGATCGGGGATGGAATGATGATGCTGCCAGGAAACAGTTGATTAAGTTCTTTGAGGCTATTGGCCCAACAAATCCAATTACCGTTGAGGGTCGTAAGAAATTATCATCTATATTGTTTAGTTGATTATTTTATAAAGAAAAAAAGAATGCAAATTAGAGAGAGGAGCAGTATTATTTTTCCCAGAAAACTTCCGGTATTTCCTCTAAGTGGGGCTCTGCTACTACCTGGTGGCAGGTTGCCTTTAAATATTTTTGAGAAAAGGTATCTTAATTTAGTTTTAGACGCTCTCGCGCAGGGTAGGATGTTTGGGATGATACAACCTAACCCTGATACTTCAGATTTAGAAAAAGATATTACTTCAGACCAGGAGTTGTATAAAATAGGATGTTTAGGAAAAATCGTGTATTTTGAAGAAGCTGATGATGGAAGATTTCTTATTGCGCTAAAAGGTTTGTCAAGATTTAGTATGGTTCGCGAAGAAGATAATATTAAAGGTTATAGAGTCTTGGAGGTTAATTATGATCAATTTCCGGATGATGTTTTAATGGATAGCGAATTGATACTTGATAGAAGTAGTATTTTTGATATCCTTCCAAAATATTTGGATTCTCAAGGGCTTAAGCTCAGAATTGACGCAATTGAAGCGCTTTCTGATTTAGATCTAATACTCACTTTATCAATGATATGCCCTTTCAATACTAGAGAAAAACAGGCTCTTCTTGAATCAAAAAGCTTCAGTGATAGAGCTGATATGTTATTAGCTCTACTACAAATGGGTGTTTTTGGTAATTCGGAAACTGATGAAGTGTTTCAGTAACTTTAAATATTTAAGGAGAAGGTTCTTTGTCTAATACATTAGTAGATCCTAAACTCATTGAAATTTTAGTATGCCCCTTAACCAAGGGGGCACTTGAATATGACAAAGAAAACAATGAACTAATTAGTCATCAAGCAAAATTAGCATACCCAATAAGAGATGGCATACCCATTATGTTGGTTGATGAAGCTAGAAAAATTGATGACTAAATTTTACTAAATCTGTCAAGATTTTCAGTATTATGAGCAAACAAAAATTTTATGACCCCTGGCCAAGTGATATTACTTATGAGAGACCGGATAGAATTCTTGTAATCAAATTCACTACCGGAGAAGAATTTTCTCTTCCAGCTGAATACTTAAGGGTCGAAAGTCCTTCTGCTGAGGTAGTTGGGCATAACGGAAAAAAAAATATTGTATACGGAAGAAAATATGTAGGAATAACTAGCATTGAAGAAGTTGGAAACTATGCAATTAGATTAATCTTTGATGACCTTCATGACACAGGTATTTACACATGGGAAACACTATATGAGCTTGGTCAGAAATATAATGAAAACTGGAGAAGATATATTTCTGAACTTAGTAATAGAGGCTTAAGCAGAGAGCCATGAGGAAAATAGTAACCTAGTTGCCGATAGCATGTCTAACAAATTTTTTCTTTAGAATTGGAATATTATTAGTTATCTCCAAGCCTAGGTCTCGAATGAGTTTTATAGAAAAACTATTATTAGAAAATAGTTTATTAAGTATATCTGTAGTAGCCGCCATTAAAAGATTATCACTTCTTCTTACTTTTTGGAATTCTTCCAAAACTTTTTGAGTGCCTATGTCAAGTCCATATTTTTTAGTAAAACTTAATATATCAATTAATGCTGAAATATCTCTTATACTTAAATTAAGTCCCTGGCCTGCAATAGGATGAATGGAGTGCGCTGCATCGCCAATTAAGATAAATCGGTCGCTTATATATTTTTCTGCTAATTGAAGCTTTAGAGGATAGTTAAATCTCCCCCCAAACGTTTCTATGGTTCCCAAGAAACTACCAATTTTGTCTGATAATTCTTTATTAAAATTTCTCTCATTTAATTTAAGGTATGCATTTGCATTTTCTTTTTTTTCAGTCCAGACAATAGATGAGTGATTTGGATTCTTTAGTGGGAGAATTGCAAGAGGGCCAGCTTCTAGAAACCTCTCATGGGCTATGTTGTTATGAGAAAACTGATGTTTTATATTTGTAATTATAGCAACTTGATTATACTCCCAACCAAATGTAGAAATATTTAGATAATTTCTTAAGAAAGAGTCTTTCCCATCTGCAGCCACTACCAAATCACATTCAATGTTTGTTCTGTTAGCTAATTTGATTTTTGCACGATCATTAGTTAAATTTAAATTTTCAATTGATGCTGGTGAAATTATTTTTATCTTTGGGTTTTTTTTTAAATTAGAAATTAATATTTTTCTCAGATAAGAGTTTTCTATCATGAAACCTAGTGGCTCACCAACAAGCCTGTCCTGTTCAAAATGTAAGTATAAAGGTGAGTCACCATCCGACACTCTTATTTCATTTATTGCACCAATCTTGTCTTCCAAATCCTTCCATATGTTTATAAATGAGAGGACTTTTTTACTTGATGCAGCAAGTGCGGTAGTCCTTGAGTCATAATCAAAATGCTTAAGCTGGTTATAATTAATTTTTTCTATAACACATATATGAAAACCAAATTTTGCAAGAGCTAATGCCAAAATTGAGCCGGTAAGTCCTCCACCAACAACAGCGATTTCAGCATTTATATTTTTATTCATTCCGAGATAACTTATTTTAGTTAATTTGATAGTTACTTATATTATCTGTAATTAATTAATCAACCTTGGAAAGGATATAAACACTCAAAGTGGTTTTTGGAAATGAAATACTGATATTTAGATAAAAAAAACCAGCCCTCTCTATTAGTAGGGGGGAGAGAGACTAAAGAAAAGGGCCGGTTATAGTTGTGCTTATAAACTTACTGGAGGTAACCATCACCGCCCACCGGTGAAAGTAAGTAAGTTTATTAGTATCAGCATTTTATACATGCAATTTACATGCCACTTATAAGCAAGAATCAATTAGTGAATTATTTATAGTTACCTTGAGTGTTTATAAACAAAAGAAGAGAGTTCTTTATTGAACCTAATTGGAGATTCCATGAAAGGAGCATGACCAATGTCATTATAAGTTGATAATTCAGAGTTAGGGAGGGCATTTGCAACCTTAATTACATCAGTATAATTGACTATCCTGTCATCTGTCCCATGGCTGATTAAAACAGGTATTGATAATTTATGAATTAAATCGCTATTGTCCTTCGGATAACCTAGCATTGCCTTTCTTACGTATGGGGGAGTAAGCATATTAAGTATAATGTTATTTTCTCTATCCGGATCTGATAATTTTTTCTTTACCATTAAATCAACAAAATATTTAACACCTAACAAGTTTTCTTCAATATTAGGGGAGATTAGCTGTTGCATCCAAACTCTATTTTCTCCTGGCCGAGGTGGGGGTGGTGATATAGGACCCAACAGAGAAGTATTTGCACCAACAAGGTTTATACCTGAAATTTGTTCTATTCCATAATATCTTACATAATTCATTATAACAAACCCAGCCCAAGACCAGCCAACAAGTATAGGTTTTTTTAGACCTAAAGCATTAATAATATTTGACACATCACTGGCCCAAAGTTCCTGCGATTGGTAAGCTTTGGGATTAATGGGTTTTTCTGAAGAACCATGTCCACGTAAATCAAAAGCAATTAATGAGAAATTGTTGGTTAGATTACTTGTGAATTGCTTATTCCAGCTGAAATAAGATTGAGAGAATCCATGAATAAATAGTATATCAGGGCCGTCCTGATTTCCAAAACGAGCAACATTAAGATTTGTGCCATCATCACTTTTCACATTTACAAAATTTGGTGACATGTTCCCTGCTGTTAGATCTAAAGATATTGCAGATACATAAAAGAAAAAGAAATATCGAAGCATATTTTCCTTTATTTGTTATTATTTAATATATTTTTGAGATTACACATAGGTTTAGCAAAATGCTATTTAAATAGTAATACGGAGTCGAACAATTTTCTTGGAGTATTCGTAATAAAAAAGTAGGTTTTCTATGTTACTAAAACATTGATATTAATCACTATTTTGTAAATTATTAGTATAAATCTAAATTTAAGCGTAACATCGTTGTTCAGTTATATCTAAGGTCGAGTGCTTATATGGAATCGTTGCCTCAGGCTGGGATTACCCGATCAGGCGTAACTGCAACGGTCAAGTGGTTCAACCCAGCAAAAGGATTTGGTTTTGTCGCTCCTTCTGACGGGACAGCTGATGCTTTTTTGCATGTATCAGTTTTACACGAGGCAGGTTTAAGAACCCTTCGTCAGGGTGCAACGATAAACTGCGATATTTCGGATGGTCCTAAAGGACCACAGGTAGCGAATATCAAAGATGTAGATAATTCCACTGTTAATGAAGAAAAAATAGAGGGAAACGTATCGGAATTAAATTGCGAAATCAAATTCTTTGCTTCAGAAAAAGGTTATGGTTTCGGCGTTCCAGAGGAAGGCGGAAGTGATATTTTTATTGGAATAAGTGCTCTTCAGAGATCAAATTTAGACCGTTTAGAACCCGGACAGAAAGTTAAACTAAAAGTTCAGGATGGAGAGAAAGGTCCTATGGCGATAGAGATAGAGATCCTATCCGATAAAAACTCCAGTTAGCCTAGCTGTTTGATAAAAATGATTATTCAGCATTCTTCCTGATATAATTTTTATCGAAATCATTATTAAAAAGTCTTTCAAACCAATCTAGTATTAATGGTTTAGTATTTTTCTCATTTACACAGTCTATTTTAATATTTTTCCTAATAAATGGATTATAAAACTCATTAGAAGGGTTATCATTAAATTTACATACAGATAGCACTTCTCCATTATCAACATTGTCATCATTTTCAATAAAGCCATTTAGCCACATTACAAATATTCCAAGAAATAAAGTAATTAATATGGCTATGATTGAGGCTAAAATAATCCTGCGAAAATATGATTTGTAATTCATGAAGACAGTTACAATGAAATTGAATAACTTTGCAAGGTTTGATATTCTAATCAAAATTAATAATTTTTGATAATTAATTAAAGTTATTATGTTTTGTATAATAATTAATCATAATGTTAATATTTAGATATTAAACTTACAAAGTTTTTGATGGAGTCTAAAAGAATGATAAATTTAGAGAAGAAACTCCGTGCAGCTGGTTTGCGTCCAACAAAACAAAGGTTATTGATCTCTAATTATCTTTTTTCAGGGTCACATATGCATGTAACTGCTGACTCACTTTATTCAGAGCTCTCAAAAAGTGGAGTTAATATTTCATTAGCTACAATTTATAATGTGCTAAACATTTTTACATCTCATGGATTATTGAGGGAGATTTCCATTGACTCATCACGCTCATATTTTGATACAAACACAAAAAAGCATTATCACTATTACTATGAAAAAACCGCTAAATTAGAAGATATTGATATTGAAAAACTTCAAATAAACCCATTACCAGAAAAAAGGAATGGATTTGATGTTAGCTCCATAGACATAGTCATAAGGGTTAACGGCTAAGGTTTTTAGAACTATTCTAAACTAGTTGACTTTTATAATTAATCAATCCAGAATAAGATTAAATCAGATATTCAATGAATAAGAAAATTATAAACCAAAAAACCAAAATAAACGTAAAGATTATATAATTAACTATGAGGTGAAAAAATGGCACAGCTTAAAGGAAGTAAAACAGAAGACAATTTGAAAGCTGCTTTTGCAGGTGAAAGTCAAGCAAATAGGAGATATTTATATTTTGCGCAAAAAGCTGACATTGAGGGCGAAAATGAAATCTCAGCACTTTTTAGAAGCACAGCTGAGGGTGAAACAGGTCATGCGCATGGACATCTTGAATATCTAGAAGAAGCCGGAGACCCTGCTACTGGTTTACCTATCGGAAGTACAAAAATTAATTTAGAAGCTTCTGTTGCCGGTGAAACACATGAGTATACTGACATGTATCCAGGAATGGCAAAGACTGCAAGAGAAGAGGGTTTTGAAGAAATTGCTGATTGGTTTGAAACTCTAGCAAAAGCGGAAAAATCCCATGCAGGTAAATTTCAAAAGGCTTTAGATTCTATCAGTTAGAACTACAAGTCATTAGTAATTACCACCCGGTTATAAAAAACTTTTTTTCAATTTATTGAGGCCAAAATGCGTGAAGGTAGTTTGGATGCACCCACTCGCCTACCTATAGATTGGACGAATCCAGATTTTGTAGATGAAAATAAGCTAGATTCTGAAATGCGACGTCAATTTGAAGTTTGTCATGGGTGTCGAAGATGCTTCAATTTATGTGACTCATTTCCGAGACTTTTCGACTTAATTGATGATAAGGAAGATGAAGAATTAAGTGGAGTTGCTTCTGCAGACTTTAAAGGTGTTGTTGATTCCTGCACTTTGTGTGATATGTGTTATTTAACAAAGTGTCCTTATGTCCCTCCCCATGAATTTAATATAGACTTCCCTCACCTAATGTTACGTTACCGTGTATTTGAGAGGTCCAGAAATAAGATAAAGTTTTTTGATAAACAAATTATCCAGACTGATAGAAATGGTAGAATAATATCGAAATTTATGTCGTCAATATCAAACTGGGTTACAAGTAGAACTAATATTATAACTAGACGCTTAATGCAGTTAATAATGGGAATACACAAAAATGTAGAGCTGCCTAAATTCTTTAGCTACACATTTGATTCAAGGTCAAAACAAATTCCTCCATTAATAAATATTAATGCACCAGCATATGGAAAGGAAGTTGTATTTTTTACGACTTGTTTTATTAATTACAACGAACCTTCAATAGGTGACTCAGCTCTCAAAGTTTTGGCACACAATGGTATCAAATCTAATGTTGTGTATCCTCGTTGTTGTGGAATGCCACAGCTAGAACAAGGTGATATCAAACGAGTTGCTGAAAGAGCCTATAAAACAGTGAGAGATTTAAAACCATTTCTTGATAAAAATATTCCAATAATTTCTTCAGTTCCATCTTGTACTTTAATGATGAAATCAGAATGGCCGCTTATTCTTCCGGAAAATAAAGAGGTTAAGAAGTTGTCAAAACTTACTTATGATATTTCCGAATTTCTTGTTTTAGTGAATAAAGATGTTGGCTTGGTTTCTGGTATAAATCCGATAGAAGGTCCTATTTCCCTACATTTATCATGTCATGGAAGAGCCCAAAATATTGGAGCCAAGGGTGCTGAGATGCTGCGTCTTATACCAAATTCAGATGTAAAAGTAATAGAGAGATGTTCGGGTCATGGTGGGTCATGGGGTGTTAAAAAGGAAAATTTTGAAAAGGCTATGAAGTTTGCTAAAGGTACTATTAGAAAAATTAATACTACTAATCCCAAATATACCTGTTCAGAGTGCCCCTTGGCAGCTAAACATCTGTCTCAAGGCATAGAGAATATGAATACTAAAAGTGCGATTGAAAATAAAACTCTTCACCCAATCCAGCTTCTTTCTAAAGCGTATGGTTTAGAAAACTAATTTAGGAACTTAATGTAATGATTATTTTAGACGAAAAACCAAGGAAAATTATTCCTGACGATTTAATGCCGATCGATGAATATAGAAAAATAAGAAAAGAGCACAGAAAGTCTCTTATTGAAAAAAAGGCTATGAGACGTCTTCATGTTGGACCATTTGCACTTTTCCACTTTGAAAACTATGTCACTCTATGGTCACAAATCCAAGAAATGCTTTTTATTGAGGGTGGTGGTGACGAACAGATAAAAGATGAGCTTGAGGCTTATAATCCCCTTATGCCAAACGGTGATGAGCTGGTAGCTACAATGCTTATTGAGATAGAAGATGCTGTTAGAAGAAAAAAACAATTACATTTGTTGGGGCATATTGAGGATAAGATTTCAATAAACCTTAATAATGAAAAAATTTTTGCAATACCAACGGATGATACTGAGCGAACCAACAGTGATGGTAAAACATCTTCAGTACATTTTTTGCACTTTAAGTTTAGTAAAGAACAGAAGGAGCTGTTTAAGGACAAAAACATTGTTGCTTATATTTCTATTGAACATGAAAATTATAGTCATTCAGCAATGTTAACGCATGATGTTAGGAAATCTCTAATCAATGATTTCAAATAGGCTTAACTAATCTATAAGCTCATCGGAATATATACCCCAAAGATTATTTTTCTTTATCCATCCCTTAAGGTTACTCAACTTTACATTGCAGAAATCTATTTTTTGAGGGCAAGAAATTATGGATAAAACAACATTCTTCTCTATTTTTGCTAAAACTTCACTACTGGAATTTAAACCTTTATATAACTCAGTTAAGTCATTAGTTATTATACCAGACCTTTTTCCCGATAGCATACTTTGGTGTATCCATCCCTCAGATCCATTAGGATCTCTAACTTTTCTCCAGGTATTGAACTCTTCAATGATTTCTAGGGGCAAGCCTCTTTTTTGATATACCCACAAGATAGGATAGCGAATTCCTGGTCCTCTTCTCATATAAACTGGTTCTGTTTTGAGGGAAATAAACCTTGGGATTGGTAAAGAGGAAAATCTTCCAGTCGAAACATCACTAAAGGCATGTGGCATATAACCAAAGCTTAAACAAAGGCTCAACAAGGAAAAAATTAGTATTATGTAATTACGTAAGAGTAAATTTCTCTGAATGTTACTCATAAAGATAATTTTCAAATAAAGAAATTAGAAGTTAATATAGAATATATTTATATCATGATATAAAAACTATAGTTAAGAAAATATAATGAGTAAATAAATGAAATTAACAAAACCATCTCTAGTTATAACCCGAAAACTACCGAAGTTAGTCGAAGATAGGATGGTAGAGCTGTTTGAGGATGTGAAGAAGAATTTTGATGACGCTCCTTATTCACGCGATAGGTTGCAAAACATTCTAGAAACTTGCGATATTTTAGTTCCGACTTTAACAGACGAACTGGATGCGGAACTATTATCTAATCCAAAAAATAGAGTTAAGTTAATTGCAAATTTTGGAAACGGAACGGATCATATTGATATTAAATGCGCACGCGATGCTGGAATTGTTGTTACAAATACTCCAAATGTTTTGACGAGTGATACTGCAGATATTGCAATGGCTTTAATTATCTCAATTCCTAGGAGATTAGTTGAGGGAACCCGAAGAGTTGCTAAGAATCAATTCTCTGAGTGGAAACCAACTCATATGCTTGGTAGTAGATTATTGGGTAAATCTTTGGGAATTATTGGTATGGGAAGGATAGGAATAGCAGTTGCTCAGCGGGCATATTCCTTTGGTATGAAAGTTCACTATCACAACAGACGAAGGCTCGAAAAAGAAATAGAAGACGTTGTTCAGGCAACATTCTGGGGCAACCTTGATGAAATGCTTTCTGAAATGGATATCATCTCTATACATTGCCCGCATAATAAAGATACCCATCACCTACTTTCAAAAAAAAGAATGAAAATATTAAAGCCAAGTTCATACATAGTAAATGTCTCTAGGGCTGGTATAATTGATGAGGATGGACTAATTAGTAATCTAGAAGCTGGAAGAATTGCGGGTGCAGGCTTAGATGTTTTTGAACATTATCCAAGTGTGAACAGAAAGTTACAAAAGTTAAAGAATGTTATATTATTACCACATATGGGTTCTGCAACTCTTGAAAGTAGAATTGAGATGGGCGAAAAGGTAATAATAAATATTAAAACATTCGTTGATGGTCATCGCCCCCCTGATCGTGTTATCTTTGAATAAAACAATAGTTGAAGAAAATAACCTTTTGGTTGTTAAAGGCATTCCTTGGGTTGATCCTATAATTGCCTTTGACCAATTTAGTAGAGAGCCCCGGTCATTTTTACTTCATGGTAATGGGAAAGAGAACTTTTCTCAATGGTCTTATATTGCACAATCTCCTTTTGCATCTGTAGAGGTAGATAGCGAACTTCGAACTTTTGTAAACGGAATTAGATCAAATGATGACCCTTTTTCAATTATCAGATCGATATGTACAACAAATTATAATAAAATTAAAAAATCCCCTGTCCCATTTTATGGTGGCGCAGTAGGTTTTATAGGGTATGAAGCTAATCAATTAATTGAAGTTGTTCCCAAGCCAAAGGGACCTGATAGTAATCCATTGTTATGTGTTGGGTTTTATGACCTGATAATAGCTTTTGACAGAAATAATAAAAAAACTTTTTTGGTCGCTTCTGGATTACCAGAGACTTCTTTGGTTGATAGATTTGATTATGCAACAAAACGTATAGATTATTTTTACCAAAAAATTAATAAGGTCATACCAAGAGGAATCAAAACTTACATAGGTACATGGAAACCTGAGGTGTCACGACAGAGTGCGCAGAATAAAATTAGAGAAGCAATAGATTATATTTATAGTGGTGATATATTTCAGGTAAATATAACCCATAAATTTAAATCACCTAGACCCCCAGATTTAGATGCATGGGAATTATTTAGAAAGTTAAGGGCAACTAATCCATCTCCATTTGGGGCATATTTATCAATAAATAAAAATTTTAAAATTCTTTCATGCTCGCCTGAACGTTTTATCAAATTAGACTCAAATAAGAACGTTGAAACGAGACCTATCAAAGGAAGTCAAAGAAGGGACATAGATCGAGAAAAAGATGCCATTCTGGCTAATCAATTATTGAAAAGTGGAAAAAATTTCTCTGAAAACTTAATGATAGTTGATTTAATGAGAAATGATTTATCAAAAGTATGTGAGGTTGGGTCTATAAAAGTTGACGATTTATGTAAGTTAGAGAGTTTTGAAAAGATTCATCACTTAGTATCTGTAATAACAGGAAAATTGAGAAAGGATAAGGATGCAGTTCATTTACTAAAATTATGTTTCCCTGGAGGGTCTGTAACTGGCGCACCTAAAATAAGGGCTATGGAAATTATTAACGAACTGGAAACTTCTTCACGTGGTCCATATTGTGGTTCTATTTTTTGGATGGGTTTTGACGACCAATTTGACTCGTCTATTACTATTAGAAGTATTGTTGTTAGTGAAGATGAGATTATTGCTCAGGCAGGCGGAGCTATAGTAGCAGAGTCTGATCCATATGAGGAATACGAAGAAGCATTATTTAAGGCTAGTCCTCTACTTAATATACTGGAAGAAAGATGATTATTGATCTAAATGGAAAAAACATGGAATCCACGCAGCCAGTAATAGGGCCTTTTGATAGGGGATTAGCTCTAGGTGATGGAATATTCGAAACAATTAGGATTAAGAATTTTATTCCGCAGTTTTTTAATCTCCACATGGAAAGATTTTTCAAGAGCGCCTCTTTCCTTAACATCAGTATAGAAGTATCTAAGAAAGAAATTGAAGCCAGAATAATAAATTTGCTGGAATTAAATCATCTACAAGACTCTGTTGTGAGACTGACATTAACTAGAGGGTTTGGAAAAAGAGGTTTATCTATTTTAGGTACAGAAACATCCAATCTATTAATTACGATGAACCAATATGAGTCAAATAATAAGCCAGTTAATGCAATGGTTTCAAATATAACAAGGAGAAATGAGTTTTCTCCTTTGTCTAACATTAAGTCTATTAGTTATCTTGACAATATTATTGCAGCAAATGAAGCAAATAAGAAAGGTTTTGATGATTCCATATTATTGAACACATCATCAAGGGTTTGTGAGACTACAATTTCAAATATCTTTATCCTTAATGATGGTAAAATATTAACTCCTTCGTTAGAAGAGGGAGCTTTGCCTGGTACTATCAGGAGGCTTATTATTGAAAATTATGATGTGTTAGAAACAAAAATTACTTTAAAAGATATTCAAAGTGCGAAAGAGGCTTTTTTAACAAATTCATTAAGTGTTCGCCCCTTAATTTCTATAAATGGGAAAAAAATTGGTTCTAATGACGACTTGTGTTTTCATAAAGAGATCTTAGATAGATTCTTTTAATTATTTATATTCCACAGGCCTGTGAAATAATTTTATGAACGGCAGTGAAACCACTGAGTGAGTAAGAGTCAGTAGTTAGTGTGCCTCGTGAGGAGGTTCCTTTAACAACCATATTTGCTCCTCTTATCATTGACCTAACCATTTTCTCGTCTGAGTTCTCATCCCTATTCCAGGCTCTCTGTCCTACAGTAAACATAATAAATTTTGAAGAACCGATCGAAATATTTACTTCACTATTTTCCTTATAAGGGTAACCAGTGATTATACTCACAACATTATTCGATTTGTCGTTAGGCCGGTGAGTCACTAGAGCCCAAATATCTCCCCTTTTTCTATAATTACCTTTAGCAGATTTAGGCTTGCTTGCCATGTAGCAAACTTTTCCTGATTCTTCTGTATAAGTGTATGCTGTCCAAGAACCTTTTTTTCCCAACTCTGTAATACTTTGACTAAAAACCGGACTAAAAGATAAAAGACAAAAGATGAATGGAAATATAAAAACTTGTCGTAGGATCATAATCACATTTCTTCTCCGATTGATTTTATAGTCTAAAATTTTCATACATATAATTTATTAATTCTACACTTCTAATATATAATACTAAGGATTTGCAAAGGTTTTATTTAATCGTATGACACAAATGATTTATATAAGTGTTTCTGGTGGTTTAACTATGAAATCATTCATTTTCTTTTTTACTCGAATTCTTGTTTTGTTTGACTTAATCATTAATTGACTTTCGGGCCCTCCTGGTCTCAGAGGCCTATTAGGAAATCTGGTTCTGGAAATTAACCTATCATACATGATGATCACTCCAGCTATTCCAACATTAAGACAAAATTTTGATGGTATTTTAACTAGAAAATCACATCTTTGTTTTGCTTTTTTTGAAAGATCTCCTTTTTCTGGTCCAAAAATATAAACAGCATTGGCTGGATGATGAAAACTTGGGAGTTCAATGGAGTTATCATCTATTTCTACACCAACAACTTTTATGTCCTTTGGCAGAACTACATCATTTAAAGTCGGAAATTCATAAAAAGGTATTTGTCCCAAAGCATCAGAGGTATCTGCGCCCTTCCCTATCTCTCTATTATAAGACGCAGAAATTGTAAAAACAAAACTTGCTCCAAATGCATTAGCAGTCCTAAAGATGTTGCCAACATTATATTGTTTGCTAATACCTTCTAGTCCTATTCCAAAATATCCTCTCATTTTGTTCCTTGTTATTATTAATAATAATATAACTATCTTAACCTGAGTAGTTTGGTTAAACTATAATTATTCAATATAGACTCTCATTGAAAGAAAAATAATTGTCGGGTTTCCATTTTCTGAATCTTTCTAATAAAAACCTAGTAAGTGCAATTTGGATGTTGTTTGGAGTTATATTTTTTGCAATAACTGCGGTTTTAATAAAATTACTTGGTGAATCTCTCCACATTTTTCAGATTGTTTTCTTTAGGTGTTTGTTTGGGCTCATAGTTGTTGGGCCTATAATACTTAAAACTGGTTCTAATATTTTTAAAATAGAAAAACCTATCCTGCATTTGATACGAGTGATTTGTGCAATATTAGGCATGTCATCTGGCTTTTATGCAATTTCTGTGTTGGAATTAGCAACGGCAACCGCTTTATCATTCACACGACCATTATTCATGATTGTTTTGGCAATATTCATTCTTAATGAGGTTGTGGGCTGGCGAAGAGGTATAGCCACTTCAATAGGCTTTTTGGGTGTTGTAGTAATAATACAGCCGGGTACGACGGAGTTTAACCCAGCCATGTTTAGTGGTTTGTTTGCAGCCATAGCTGTTGGAGGGGCTTTAATTACTGTAAAGCTAATTGTTCCATACGACTCTCCTGAAAAAATAATGTTATCCTTCTCAATTGGAACGGTTATAGTGTCCTTTATACCTGCAATTTATGTATGGATTGAACCACAAACAAGTGATTTCATTTTTCTGATATCTTTGGGTATTTTTGCCAGTTTAGGACAGTATTGTACCATTAGGGCCTATGAGTTAGGTGAGGCAACG
Organism: uncultured Alphaproteobacteria bacterium; assembly: GCA_902575965.1. Taxonomy (GTDB): domain Bacteria; phylum Pseudomonadota; class Alphaproteobacteria; order Rhodospirillales; family Rhodospirillaceae. Next base: position 55,774 of record CACGTM010000003.1, read on the forward strand.
TTAATTAGCCCGATCGATTATTTGCAAATTATTTTTCTAACATTTGCAGGTTTTTATTTTTTTGACGAAGTGCCAATGATTACTACACTTATTGGATCTCTAATAATTATTCTTTCCACCTTGTATATTTTAATTAGGGGAGCAAAAAAAGGAGTATCTCAATCAGAAGCTCCTTCAAGCCCAGCCCTCATGAAGTAACTTTTTTAATGATTTATTTATTTTCGTTCATAAATTTAGCAAGAGAAATATCAAGATCTGTTAGTCCTCCTGCATCATGAGTAGTCAGCTTTACTTTAACAATATTGTAAACATTTGACCATTCAGGATGATGATCCATCTTATCTGATTGAGATGCACATATTGACATAAATTTAAATGCTTGGGTAAAATCTTTAAACTTGAATTCTTTTATAATTGCTGTGTTGTTGTTGATAAGTTTCCATCCATGTAGAATAGATTCTAATTGCTTAATTTTATTTTGAGAAATTAATTTTTGCATAGAATTAATATAGTCCTAAAATTTATTGTTCTATATATAAAAATTAAAAAAAGGTGCATGGATGAAAAAATATTCAGTTTTGTTTATATGTACGGGGAATATATGCCGATCACCCACTTTTGAAGGAGTTTTTAAATATTTATTATCTGAAAACAAGATCAGTCGTAATTTTTTCATAGATTCAGCAGGAACAAGGAGTTATCACATAGGTGAGACTGCAGATCTACGGTCAATTAATTATGCAGGAGAAAGAGGATATGATCTCTCAGAGATAAGGTCTAGGCAAGTTTGCAATAAAGATTTTAGTGAATTTGATCTTTTGTTGGCTTTAGATAGGAGCCATTATGATGAATTAATTAGTATTTCGCCAAGGAAATACACTAGTAAGATAAAGCTTATTTTATCATATATTAACTATGAATCTCTTCATGATGTTCCTGACCCATACTATGGAAAAAAAGAGGATTTTGAAAGAGTTCTTGATTTGGCAGAGGAATGCTGTGATAGGCTTTTAAAAAAGTTAATAAAAAAAGTAGAGTCATCAAAATAAATTGTTTTTTTTATTTTTTTTATATTTTACTTGTTTATTTTTATTATGATACTATATGAGAAATGTTCTCTTTTATCTTTAAAAAATGTGAGGAAAATTATGACAACAGATTTAAGACGTAGAAATATCTCAGGAGCTGCCATTGACGATATAGCAGTTCATGAGGGGCTTCGCTCCTATATGTTGCAGGTTTATAATTATATGTCCTCAGGACTACTACTGTCTGGGATTGTTGCAATGCTTGTCGCAAACACATCACTTGGTGCTATGTTCTACCAATTTAATGAAGCCGGAAGGATAGCTGGATATACAGGCCTTGGTTTGTTATCTATGTTCTTTCCTTTAGGCCTAATATTTTTTATGAGTTTTACCTGGCAGAATCGCTCACCTAAAACATTGCAAATGCTTTATTGGTTATTTGTGGGTACAATGGGTATTGGCTTATCCACTATTTTAATGACTTACACTGGTGTTAGCGTTGCAAGGACTTTTCTAATTACAGCAAGTGCATACGCAGGCTTAAGCTTAGTTGGTTATACAACTAAAAAAGATCTCTCAGGTATGGGTACATTTCTTATCATGGGTCTAATTGGATTAATCATTGCCAGTATTATTAATATGATTTGGCCAACAGGATTAATGGGTTTTGTTATTCCTGTAGTTGGTGTTCTAATTTTTGCTGGTTTGACTGTCTATGATACCCAAAGAATTAAGAGTCAGTATTTTATGGTCCAGGGTTCTGCTCTTGAGTCAAGTACTGCAGTAATGGGTGCTATAGCTCTTTATTTAAACTTTGTGAATCTTTTCCAGTTTTTACTTATGTTCTTGGGTAACAGAGAGTAATACTTAATTAATTATTGTAATGAAGGATTCCCTTGGTTATAGGGCTAAGATTGGTATTCTTGTCCCAGCAACTAATACCATTGTAGAACCTGAAATGGCTTTGCTTCAACCTGAGGGAATTACTAACCATATCTCAAGAATGAGCAGGGTTAAAAGACCTGCTCATGATCTTGAAAAATATAAAAAATTCCTTGGTTCGTCAGTTGACATGGAAGCTGCGATAGACGTTCTGGTAGCTTGTGAGCCAAATATAATTGTTCACGGTCATTCGGTTGATAGCCTGGCAAAGGGTCTTCCAGGGGCTGATATAATGAAAAAGTCCATGGAAAAAATGTCCGGAAATATTCCTGTAATGCTTCCATCTCATGCGATACTAAAAGCGTTGGAGTTTCTCGGGCACCCAAAAAAGATATCTATACTAACTCCATGGATGCCTCCTGCGGATCAAGCATGTGAAGCTTTTTTTCGTGAAGCAGGTTACGATGTTTCAGCTATAAAAGGCTTGCAACATCTAACGCCTCTTGAAATTGCTACTGCTTCTCCAGAATTGTTGAATAATGCAGTAGATGAGATAAACACCAAAGATACAGAATGTATTATTAAAGTGGGCACTAATTCAGCTATGGCAAATTTAGTTGAAGATATGGAATTGCGCATAGGGAAGCCGGTTTTGACTGTTAATGTAATTACTTATTGGGCTGGTCTTAGGTCTATAGGTATAAATGATAAAATTTACGGGTATGGGCAATTAGTTTCTAATTACTAGAATTTTACTCTGAAACAATTTTAATATAGTCTTTTAATAGAGGTTATTATTTATTGGTTTAGGAATTTAAAATTGATTAAATTTGTTTCATACGAATTTGATAAGGGTATTAGTTTTGGTGCCTTAAAAGGTGATATAATTATTGATTTATCTGATATTGCTCAAAGCCTTAAAGATGTTCTAATAAGAGGCCCCTTAGATAGGTTAATTGATATTGTTGAAAGCAGGTCAGAAGGAATTGATCTTAATAAAGTAATTTTTCACCAAGTTATTCCTAATGCATCAAGAGTTATCTGTGTTGGAAAAAACTATAAAGACCATGCCATTGAAATGGGTGGCAATATTCCTAAGAATATTAATTTATTTATTCGCACCTCACAATCACTCGTAGGTCATAAGCAATCACTAATAAAGTCTAGAGTATCTTCTCACTATGATTATGAGGGGGAACTTGCCTTGATTATTGGTAAAGGTGGAAGGCATATTAGTGAAAAAGATGCGATTAAACATATAGCTGGATATAGTTGTTTTTTGGATGGGTCTATGCGTGATTTTCAGAATCATTCTATCACAGCTGGGAAAAATTTTGACTCATCAGGTTCCTTTGGTCCGTGGCTTTTACCATCAACTTATATTACGGATCCGCAGGATTTGAAAATCATTACAAGAGTCAATGGCAATATCGTTCAAAGATCCTCAACTAAGAATATGATTTTTTCGATAAAAAAAATAATAGAGTATGTATCAAGCTTTACATTCCTCAACCCAGGTGATGTTATTTCTACTGGAACCCCTGATGGAGTTGGATATGCTCACACCCCCCCTCTTTGGCTCAAGGACGGTGATTTAGTTGAAGTTGAGATTGAAAAAGTTGGAATATTGTCAAATTATATTAAGACAGAAATGTAGGCATTGAATATGTGGTTTTATTTTATCAAGCGTATCTTAATTGCATTCCCAACATTACTTGCTGTTGTAACATTCTCATTTTTCCTGATGAGGTTAGCCCCAGGTGGACCTTTTGATCAGGAAGCTCCTTTACCGCCAGAAATTATGGAGAACTTAAGAGTCGCTTATGGTTTTGATAAACCTCTAATTAATCAATATTTAGATTATTTAGTTAATTTATTGCATGGGGATTTTGGTCCCTCGTTTAAATACAAGGATTTTACAGTTACAGAACTAATTGCACAGGGGCTTCCTGTAAGCGCATCGAATGGTTTTTTAGCATTGGTATTATCAGTTTGTTTTGGTATTCCTGTTGGAATAATTGCTGCCTTAAATCAAAATAAAAAAGTTGATCATTTAATTATGAGTTTTGCAATGATTGGAATAGTGATACCTACCTTTGTTATAGGTCCACTGTTAGCATTATTCTTTGGTATCATTTTAAAAGATACAATTTTTGCGCTCCCAGTGGGAGGCTGGGAAGATGGTAAATTGGAAAATAGGATTCTTCCTGTAATTTGCCTTTCATTACCATTTATTGCATACATCTCGCGTATTACTAGGGCTAGTATGATTGAAACTATGAGGACAAATTATATTAGAACTGCAATTGCAAAAGGGCTGCCTTACCATAAAGTAGTTATTAATCATGCTTTAAAAAGTTCAATGATTCCTGTTGTAACATTTCTTGGCCCTGCAACAGTGGCCTTGCTAACGGGTTCAATGATTATTGAGACCATTTTTGGTCTGCCAGGAATTGGAAGATATTTTGTTCAAGGGGCATTAAATAGAGACTATACGCTTGTTATGGGTGTAACAATACTAGCTGCATTTTTGGTAATAATAATTACGCTGATTGTAGATATTATATATGCATGGCTAGACCCAAAGATGAGGTACGATTAAAAATGGACTACACTAAGTCATTTTTTCCATTTAATACTAAAAATTCAAAATCTCTTGATGCCTTAAAGGATATTGAAGAAAGAAGTCTTTGGACTTCTGCAATGCAAAGACTTATTCAAAACAAAGCAGCTTACATAAGTGCTTTATTAATTTTATTTCTTGCATTTGTTTGTTTTGTAGGGCCTTATTTTTTATCTTGGTCCTATGATGAAATTGATTGGGACCTAATAGAAGCTACCCCTCCAAGTATTAATAATGGTCATTTTTTAGGAACAGACTCCTTAGGTAGAGATTTATTGGCAAGAATCCTTCAAGGTGGGCAGGTTAGTTTTCAGGTAGGCTTACTCGCCACAATGGTTGCAGTCTTGATTGGTGTAACAGTTGGCTCATTGGCAGGCTTTCTGGGTGGTTGGGTTGATCAGGTTCTTATGCGTATTGTTGATATTTTATATGTAATACCTTTGATGTTTTTTATTATTATTTTAATGGTAATCTTTGGAAGAAATTTTTACCTAATGTTCATCGCTATTGGTTTTGTTGAGTGGTTGACAATGTCTAGGATAGTAAGAGGCCAAACAATGACTTTAAGGCATAAAGAGTTTATAGATTCTGCAAGAGTCTCTGGAAGTTCAAATACAAGAATTATTTTTAAACATATAATACCAAATATTCTTGGTGTAGTTGTTGTATATGTAACTTTAACGATACCACAGGTAATACTTCTTGAAAGTTTTCTAAGTTTTCTTGGTTTGGGAGTTCAACCGCCGATGACAAGTTGGGGTGCGCTAATTTCAGAAGGGGCAAGGGAGATGGAAATTACCCCTAGAACTTTAATAATACCTGCATTATTTCTCTCAACTGCATTGTTCTGTTTCAACTTTCTTGGAGATGGATTAAGAGATGCATTAGATCCAAGAGATCGTTAGTTAAATGAATAGATTACTTGAAATAAAAGATCTATCAGTTGTTTTTGATACACCTGACGGAAGTGTAAAGGCAGTAAATAATATTTCTTTGGATGTAGATCGTGGAGAGTGTCTCGCAATTGTTGGAGAGTCTGGCTCCGGTAAGAGTCAAACTTTTCTTACAGCAATGGGCTTACTTGCGGATAATGGCAGGTCAGCCGGTATCATCAACCTTAATGGCTCCGATCTTTTGAATATGCAACGAAATGATCTTAATAAATTAAGAGGTAATAGAATTGCAATGATTTTCCAAGACCCAATGACTGCTTTAACTCCTCATATGAAGGTTGGAGAGCAAATTAGAGAGGTGTTAGACCATCATCAAGGGCTAGGAAAGAAAGCTGCATGTGAGATAATCAGAGAAATGTTCAACAAAGTAAATATTCCTGAACCAGATAGACGGATGGAAATGTACCCTCATGAACTATCTGGCGGTCTAAGGCAGAGAGTAATGATAGCAATGGCGCTTATATGTAAGCCTGATGTAATTATTGCTGATGAGCCTACAACAGCACTTGATGTGACAGTTCAGGCACAAATTATGGATCTTCTCAATGAAATCAAAACTGAGATAGGAGCAGCAATTATTTTAATTACTCATGATCTTGGTGTTGTTGCAGGTATAGCAGATAGAGTGGCAGTTATGTATGCTGGTTCAATCGTCGAGAGTGGTGAAGTTTTTGATATTTTTTATAATACCAAGCACCCGTATACTTTGGGGCTGCTGAATTGTTCTCTAAGCCTTGAAAAAAAGATAGACTTTCTTGAAGCAATTGATGGTCATCCCCCAAACCCAAATAATCTTCCTAATGGCTGCCCTTTTAACCCAAGGTGTAAAAATGTAAGAGATATCTGCAGGGAAGAAAAGCCTGAAATAAAAATAAAAAAACAAAACCACTCATCTGCATGTCATTTTGAACTTGGTGTGAAATAGAATGAGAGAAAACCTCCTTGATGTGGAAAACCTAACCATTAAATATAAAGTGAAAAATGGTAATCTTTTTTTCAACAGATATAGAGAATTTAAAGCTATAGACCAGGTTAGTTTTAATATTGGTCCTTCTGAGACATTGGGTCTTGTCGGTGAGTCTGGTTGTGGCAAATCATCTTTAGCAAGGGCCATAGTAAAGCTAGTTGGCTTAGATAGTGGTAAAGTTACATGGTTAGGAAAAGACTGGACCTCCAGTCATGCAAGTACTGATAGAAAGTTTAGAGAAAATTTACAATTAGTCTTTCAGGACCCTTTGGCTAGTTTAAATCCGCGGATGACCGTCTCTGAAATAATTTCCGAGCCTCTTGAAAATTACAGAAAAGATTTAAGTGTTTTAGAAAAAATAGAATTAGTTAAAAAATCGATGGAGACAGTTGGCTTATCTACTTCAATGATTAATAGATATCCGCATGAGTTTTCAGGCGGTCAATGCCAAAGGATTGGTATTGCTAGGGCTATAATTCTTAAGCCAAAATTAATAATTTGTGATGAGCCAGTTTCAGCTTTAGATGTTTCAATTCAGGCTCAGGTCATTAATCTGCTTAAGGATCTTCAAAAAAGATTTAGTATAGCTCTATTATTTATCAGCCATGATCTATCAGTTGTAAAGCATATCAGTGACCGAGTAATGGTTTTATACTTAGGTAGAATCATGGAGATAGCTAACGTAAATGATTTATTTTCAAACCCTAGCCATCCCTATTCTCAGGCTTTATTATCAGCAATACCAATTCCTGATCCGATAAGGGAAAAAGAAAGAAAAAGGGATAATCTAGTTGGAGATGCGCCATCACCTATATTCCCACCTTCAGGATGTGTATTTAGGACTCGTTGTAAAAAATCAACAAATATTTGCTCAATCAAAGAGCCTAGGGAAAAGATAGTTAAATTGGGTCACCGTGTGGCATGTCATCACGTTTCTGATGAAGAAAGTAAATAGAAGTTAATATATGTTTAGAAAGATAATCTTTCATAATAAGAGTAATATGTTATAAATATTTTACTAGATTAATTAAACCTTAAGTTAAATAATATTAGGGGGTTTGAAATGGACAGACACTCTGGAAAAGAAGTATACTTACATCCAACGCACGATGAATTGTCAAGACAAGCTTTCATTATTAAATTCAAGCAAAAAGTAAATTTTAACCTCCAAGATAAAATTAAGGACCATTTTAACAATAAAATTAAAGATGACCTTGAATTAGAAATAAAAGAATCACTTGATGATTTAAATAGAGAGCATAGAAAGTTTGTGAAGGACAAGCTTTCAGAAGAATACTTGTTCAAAGCATGGTCTTCTCTCACATGGATTAGTCAGGGTATGATGTGGAATTGTGTTGAGGATACAATTGATCATGATTTACCACGTTTAAATAAATTGGCGTCAGAAGTATTAGATAAGAACGATCCAAAAGGGTCAATTTTACTAAAAGATAATTTCACCCCACCCTCGAATATTGCGAAAGTTGAAATACATAGACAGCCAGGTGGTTTTTGTTATGAGAGGGATAATGAGGATTTTGATATAATGGCAGGAGCCAGATATACCGGTGGAAGTATGGTTTACGGTGCTGGAAAGGGAAGGACAGCTAATGCTGGTTACCCCCCAACTCCTTATCTAATTGAAATTTTAGAAAAAGAGTTTGGTGAACAAAAGCCAAAGAGAATTTTAGATATTGGCTGTGGTACTGGTTTGACTACTATTTCTTACGCCAAACACTTTCCAGAGTCAGAGGTTTATGGGATTGATGTTGCTAAGGGATTATTACGTTGGGGGCATATAAAAGCAGAAAGCGAAGGAATCCCAGTTCATTTTGTTCAAATGAATTCTTCGGAAATGGATTTTGAGGATGAATCTTTTGATTTAGTAGTTTCAACAATATGGGGACATGAAACTACTCCAACTATACTTAAGAACTCAATTGCTGAGATTTGGAGAATATTAAAACCCGGGGGGATTTCTTTTCATGTAGACGTCCCTAACCAAGCAGGATATCAAGGATTAGTTGACCAAGTTCTTAATGACTGGCAAATTCGGAATAACGGGGAACCTTTTTGGATGGGCTGGGCTGACTCAGATTTATCTAAACTCATGGACTTAGCTGGTTATCCTAAAGAAAGCCAGATTACGGGATACAGGGCAAGGCCTTTTGGGACTGGTGAGTGGTTTGTTCATGGGGCAAAAAAACATAATTAAAAACCTATGTTATAATTTCTTTGAATTTATCAGTTGCACTTACTAAAGCGCTTTTAATTCCAGGTTCCATTGAAGAGTGACCTGCATCTGGAATAGTTATAAATTCAGAACCTGGCCAATTTTCATGCAAAAGCATTGCCGTAAATATGGGGCAAATTACATCATATCTTCCATTAATTATGATAGCAGGGTGTGATGAGATTAAATTTAAATTGTCTATAATTTGATTTTCTCTCAGAAAACCTTTGTTCATCATATAGTGAGCTTCTATACGAGCCATTGCAAGGTCTTCTTGTCTTATGTTCTGTAAAGAAAGGCGATAAAAGTCCTTTGCTATAAGTCTTGAGCATGCATTTTCATAATTACACCAGGCTACAGCCGCTGCATTACGCTCTTTTCGGTCACTACTGTTCAATCTTGTATAGTATTCATGAAGTATATTTTCAGTTGTAGTCTCACCAACATGGTTTTTAAAATCATTCCACTCTCTAGGAAAAATTTTTTTTATACCATGTAAAAACCATTTAACTTCGTCATCTGAAAAAAGAAAAACACCTCTTAATATGAAGCCAATGCAAAACTGAGGGAAACATTGTCCATATATCAATGCGAGTGTTGAGCCCCAAGAACCTCCAAAGATTATCCATTTTTTTATACTCAAAAATTTTCTTATTGTTTCAATGTCATTAACTAGTTGTTGTGTATTATTTTTTCTGATTTCCCCTGATGGCCTAGACCTTCCTGCACCTCGTTGATCAAAAATTATTATTTTGTAAAAATCAGGATCAAAGAATCTTCTTACATTAGGAGAAGTCCCTGCACCCGGACCCCCGTGAAGAAAAAGTATTGGAGTTCCCTTTTGGTTTCCGCTTTCCTCCCAGTATATTTCATGTATTTCGTCAACCTTGAGGTATCCACTTCTATTAATATCTAATGAAGGATAAAGCTCTGTAGTATTGGAAAGTGTATTTCTGTTATTATTTAAAGTTATTTTTTTCCTCCATATATAAAAATTTATATTTATAAAAAGTATTTGCTCGCTAATTAATTTATATTCAACTCATCTAGATAAGAATTAATGATCTTATAAATATTTTCAGAATGATTTTCTGGTGATATGACTAAGTTGCAATTATCACCATAAATATTTATTACATATCCCCTAGATCCACACACGTCAATTAGAGCTTTTGTGAAAGGTTTTATAAAGTTTTTGTTAAGATCTTCTGCTGTTTGACATTTATTCATGTCTTGAAAGATTTTTTTTTCATCAAGAGTTACCAAACTTTCTTTTCTGTTATATTTTTTCTTTTCTGACATCATATTTTCCTAATAATTTTTTTATTACTCCTAATGTGAGATAGTATATAATTAATTCATACTGTCATTTTAGGAAAGTATCATTATGGATAGTCTGATAGACCAAGTTTATAAACTTATGGGCCTTGTTAACGAAGTTTGGCATATAGGTGTTGCTGGCCAGGGGTTTAACAGGATCTTGATATCACTAATTATTATATCCTTTTTTATCATCCTAAGAGGTCTATTTAGCCGTTTTGTTATTACTTTTGCAAAGAAAATTGCAAAAAGAACTGACACAGACTTTGACGATAAACTAATTGATGCTCTTGAGGACCCAATCAAGTTGATACCAGTAATACTAGGACTATTTTTTGCTATAAATTATATTCATCTTAATGATAACTATGAAAATGTTGCAAATTTGTTTATTCGGTCATTAATCGTATTTGCAATATTTTGGGGCTTATATAAGGTTATTCTTCCAGTAATTCTAGTTTTTAGAGGTTTAGAGAGCATCCTTACTAGAGAGATGATTTCATGGTTAGTCAAGTTTCTTCACCTTGCAGTACTTTTCATTGGAGGAGCAGCGATTCTGGAAATATGGAATATTAAAGTCGGACCAATATTAGCCGGCTTTGGGTTATTTGGTGTTGCATTCGCATTGGGAGCCCAGGATTTATCCAAAAATTTAATTGCTGGGATATTAGTTATAGCTGAGAAAAGAATGCATGAGGGCGACTGGATATTTGTTGACGGCGTCGTTGAGGGCGTTGTTGAAAATATTGGGTTTCGTTCAACGCTTGTCAGACGATTTGATAAAGCCCCAGTTTATATTCCAAATGCAAAATTAGCAGATAATGCAGTTGTGAATTTTAGTGGCATGACGCATAGAAGGATTAAATGGTTAATTGGTCTAGAGTATAATACTTCCACCGACCAATTGCGCGTGATTAGAAAAAAGATTGAAGAGTATATAAGTTCTAACCCAAACTTTGCTTCTCCAAAGGACGCATCAACCTTTATAAGGGTTGATAGCTTTAATGATTCTTCCATAGATTTATTACTTTATTGTTTTACCAAAACTACAGATTGGGGGGGGTGGCTTGAAATTAAAGAAGATCTTGCATTTGCTGTTAAGGACATTGTTGAGACATCGGGGTCAGGATTTGCTTTTCCCTCACGTTCAATTTATTTCCAGCAATCTAAAAATGATTTTCCAGAAGTGTTTATCCCTCCCAAAAAAGTCTGAAATCAAACTTTTGGTACTTTAATGATAGCTAACAAATGACTATATACTATTTAATAGTAATTTTAATAAGAGGTTATTTATGGCACGTATGTCGGTATTTTCAAGCCCCCTTTTGCTTGGTTTTGAACATATTGAGCAAATGATAGACCGGGCTAATAAGTCTTCTGCTGAGGGTTATCCGCCGTATAATATCGAGCAAATCGACCAGAATGCTCTGCAAATAACTCTCGCAGTTGCAGGTTTTTCTGAGAATGATTTAGCGGTTACAGTTGAGGACAATCAATTATGTATTAGAGGAAAGACTCCAAGTAGTTCAGGAGAAAGAGTTTATCTACATAGAGGGATAGCTTCACGGAATTTTACTAGAAGCTTTGTTCTGGCGGAAGGTATAGAAGTAAAGAATGCAAGGCAAGAAAATGGACTTTTACATATAGAATTACAAAGAAAGATATTGGAGTCCAAGATTAAAAAGATAAAGATCAATTCGGATGAAAACCTTTCTAGTCAAAAAACAATAAATTTGGATTAAAGTTCTAAATTAATTCTTATTGATCCCGTAGTTAAACTGGATATAACCAAGGATTCCTAATCCTTAATTCTGAGTTCGAGTCTCGGCGGGATCACCACTTTTTTCCAATAAAATCAACCACTTACACAGCATTCAGTGTAAGTGGTTTTTTCTTAAAAAATCCGAACACTTTGTGGACAGTGTGATGACACTCAGTCAGATAAATTACTTTTCTTTTAAAATACCCTCTGGCAAAATCATTATATGAAGAAACTCATTACCACACTTACACTTCTCCTGATGTTCTCATCACCTTCCTATGCGGAATGGGAGAGAGTGACTAAAAATACAGATGGAGACACCTTCTATGTAGATTTTGACAGAATCAGGAAAGTGGATGGTTTCGTATATTATTGGGTGTTGCACGATTACTTGAAACCAGAGTCAAATGGAAACTTTTCTGGCAAAGGATATTATCAAGCGGACTGTAAGTTGTTTGGGTTCAAGATATTGAGTTTCTCGTTTCACACTCAACCAATGGGGAACGGAAAACCTCGTGCAAGTTTACCTTATAAATCGAAAGAATCGAAAAAATGGATAAACCCTCCTCCTAACTCTGGGAGTGAAACTCTCTTAAACGCAGTCTGTAATCGGTGAAAGAAGTTATGAAGAAACTGATTACCGCACTTACACTTCTAATAATGTTCTCCACACCTTCCTATGCGGAATGGAAGAGAGTGGGTAACACTACAAATGGAGACTCATTCTATGTTGATTTTGACAGAATCAGAAAAGTTGATGGTTTTGTGTATTGGTGGCAGGTGACTGATTTCCTGAAACCAGATTACCGTGGGGACTTTTCATATAAAGCATATAGAAAAGGAGAGTAGTCATGTCAGATGACAAGAAGATGAGTCAAGAGGAACTTGAAAAACTATTTGGCAAAGGAACAATCCTTTTTAACCAGGCGCCATCAGATAAAAACCAGACGAATGAATCCAAATTTATAGAAGATCATGAGTCTATATTTAAAAAATTATTTGTTGATGATGCTTCAGATGATATTGATTTTTCTAATTATTATAATTTCGGTAAAATTTATGTATTAAATCCCTCAGATGCAAGAGAAGTTGAGGTATATACCTCTCAAACAGATAATATGACTACTACTTGGGTGTCAGAAAAACACTTTTGTGTGTGTAGAGTGCCGTTTAAAAAAAATACGTATCTTTTATTTTGTATAGACTGGGATGATAATTTTGGGTGTTGGACTAGATATTCTTGTTGTGCTGTTGAGGGAGAGAGTTCTTATGAAAGTGCTGAAAAAGAACTTTTAAATAATTATTATGAAAAAAATATAAAAAATTCTGGAGATGGACGAAGCAAATGGAGTAGGTTTTTAAAAAGTCTTAAGAAATAACCGAAAAAAATTGAACGGGTTTAAATTAAAAAAAATATACTTTTTAGGATACTGCATTAATGAAAAATAAAACAAAAAATAATGAAGATATGATTGGTGCTCTATGGAAATCAGCGAATAAACTTCGCGATCAAATGGATGCTGCAGAATATAAGCATATAGTACTAGGTTTGATTTTTCTAAAATATATTTCGGACTCTTTTTTAGAACAAAAGGAAAAGATTAAAAAAATAGTTACCAACCCAGAATCAGATTATTTTATAAGTGAGAATATAACTGATATTAATGAAAAAGATTTAGAGGATCGAGACTATTATACTAAAGATAATATCTTTTGGGTTCCTGAATCCGCAAGATGGGAAACTATAAGAAATCAAGCAAAACAATCTGATATAGGTTCAATTATTGATCGTGCCTTGGGTGAATTAGAAGGTAAAAACAGGTCTCTAAAAGGTAAGTTAGATAAACGTTTTGGTAGAACACAACTTCAGGAAGGAAGGTTGGGTGAACTTATTGATGTTATTTCAACTATTGGTTTTTCTGATAAGCAAAAGGCAGGTGATATATTAGGTGAAGTCTATGAATACTTCCTTGGTCAATTTGCAACTCAAGAAGGTAAGAAAGGAGGTCAGTTTTATACACCTAGGCATATAGTTAAAATTCTTGTTGAGGTTATATCTCCTCTTAAAGGGAGAGTTTATGACCCTTGTTGCGGTTCGGGCGGAATGTTTGTGCAAAGTGAGTCGTTTGTTAACGCGCACGGTGGTCGAAGGGATGATATTTCCATCTATGGGCAGGAGAGCAATCCAACTACTTGGCGATTAGTTGCAATGAACTTGGCAATTAGAGGTATCGCTGCTGACTTGGGTAAAGAACCCGCAGACACCTTTGCCCGTGACCAGTTTCCGGATGTGAAGTTCGACTACATCATGGCAAATCCACCCTTCAACATCTCTGACTGGGGTGGCGAGAAATACGAGAGTGACCCCCGTTGGCAGTTCGGTAGACCCCCAGTAGGCAATGCGAACTACGCATGGTTGCAACACATGTTGTGGAAATTGCGCCCGGGCGGTCAGGCAGGGGTTGTTCTTGCAAACGGTTCGATGAGTTCCAATACCGGTGGTGAAGGACAGATACGTGAAGCAATGGTGCGAGGTGACGTGGTTGAGGTCATGGTCGCATTGCCCGGTCAGTTGTTCCTGAATACGCAGATTCCTGTGTGTCTCTGGTTCCTCACCAACGACAAGACAATGAACGGACGAGACCGCAGAGGTGAAACTCTGTTCATTGATGCACGGCAGTTGGGAACCATGGATACCCGTGTTCTTAAGGTCTTCACCGATGAGGACATCGCAAAGATTCAAGAGATTGTTCAGTCTTGGAAGACGGGTGAAGATTACGAGGACATTGCGGGGTTCTGTAAGTCAGCGTCTTTGGAAGAGATTGAGAAGAATGGGTTCATATTAACGCCCGGAAGATACTGCGGTTCTGCAGAATCGTCAGTGAACGAAGAGGAGTTCCTCTCCGTCTTTGAGGCACTGACATCTCAACTTAAAAATCAAAGAGAAATCTCATCACAACTGGATAGTGAAATTGAACGCAACCTAAGCGCACTGAGAGGTTCATCGTGAAATGACGCTGCAGTCGCTCAACGAACTAATAGAAAAAGTTATAGACAATCGTGGGAAAACTCCGCCCCTTTCAGAGGTGCCTACGGAATATCCGTTAATCGAGGTAAATGCGGTTCGAGGATCATCGCCGATTCCAAACAGATCGGTGTTTTCTAAGTGGGTCAGCAAAGATACTTATGGCAGTTGGTTCCGGAGCGGTCACCCCCAACCCGGAGATGTATTAACTAGCACTGTGGGTTCTATAGGTGAATTTGCACTGCATGATGGCGAAGGAGCAATAGCGCAAAACATAGTCGGTCTGCGCTTTGATCCTGCGAAATGCCACCCCAAATATGCTTATTACCTCTTCACAAATCCCACTAATAGAGAGCGAGTCAAAAACTTAGACATCAGTTCTGTTCAACCCAGCGTCAAAGTACCTCATCTCTTGTCGCTAGAGTTTGATTTGCCGCTTATCTCCGACCAAAAAGCAATTGCTCACATCCTTGGCACCCTTGACGATAAGATCGAACTAAACAAAAAAATAAACCAAACCCTTGAAGACATCGCCAAGGCAATCTTCAAGTCATGGTTTGTGGACTTTGATCCCGTGCGAGCAAAGGCAGAGGGTCGCCCCACAGTTCTTCCCCCTGAAATCAGTGACCTGTTTCCTGAGGAGTTGGTGGATTCGGAGATTGGGGAGATTCCGAAGGGATGGAACGTTGGGGCACTATCAGATGTCGCTGACATTACTATGGGACAGTCACCGCCCGGAGATACCTACAACGATAATGGCGTTGGACTACCCTTTTACCAAGGCAGCACTGATTTTGGATTTAGATTTCCGTCACTGAGAAAATACTGCTCAGAACCCAAACGACTCGCAGATGCAGATGATGTGTTAATTAGTGTCAGGGCACCTGTAGGTGATCTGAATCGTGCAAAAGACGATTGTTGTATCGGACGAGGGTTAGCGTCATTGCGAGCGAAAAATTCGCTGCAAACTTGGGTTTTTTACAGATGCAAATTTCTGTCTCAGCAATTGGAAACATTCAACTCTGAGGGCACAGTATTCGGTTCGATTAACGGAAAGGACTTGAAGGGTCTTCCAACTATTCTTCCGCCTGAGGTCTTGTGCAAGGCGTTCGATGAAATTGGTAAACCGATGGATGACGCTGTGAGAAACAGAACTTTGGAAATCGAAGTTTTAACTGAACTCAGAGACACACTCCTGCCCAAACTCATCTCCGGTGAACTCCGCATCCCTGACGCAGAGAAGTTCCTTGAAGAGGCGGGTATCTGATGGCGTTGGTAACCGAAGATAAATACGTTCACAGTCTATCTGACGTAATTAACTTAATTGGAGGCGGCACTCCCAAACGTTCAATCAGTGAATATTGGAATGGCGATATACCATGGTTATCTGTTAAAGATTTTAACCATGGCGGCAGGTATGTTGAAGAATCTGATGAAACCATTACCCAACTGGGACTGAAGAAGAGTAGCACTAAATTATTAAAACCTGGAATGCTAATAATTTCAGCGAGAGGCACAGTTGGTGAACTCGCACAACTTAAGACTGAAATGGCATTTAACCAATCCTGTTACGGCATAGATGCAAAGACGCAATACCTTGATAATAACTATCTATATTATCTGCTCAAATTAAAGATAAGAGAATTAAAGTCGATCGCTCACGGGTCTGTTTTTGACACAATAACAAGAGACACTTTTGAAAATATTGAAGTCGAGATTCCCAGCAAATATGACCAAGAAGCAATCGTCCACATCCTTGGCAGTCTAGACGATAAGATCGAACTCAACCAAAAGATGACCCAAACGCTTGAGGAGATCGCCAAGGCAATCTTTAAGTCATGGTTTGTGGATTTTGATCCCGTGCGTGCAAAGGCAGAGGGTCTTCCCACACGTCTTCCCCCTGAAATCAGTGATCTGTTTCCTGAGGAGTTGGTGGATTCGGAGATTGGGGAGATTCCGAAGGGATGGAACGTTGGGGCACTATCAGATGTCGCTGACATTACTATGGGACAGTCACCGCCCGGAGATACCTACAACGATAATGGCGTTGGACTACCCTTTTACCAAGGCAGCACTGATTTTGGATTTAGATTTCCGTCACTGAGAAAATACTGCTCAGAACCCAAACGACTCGCAGATGCAGATGATGTGTTAATTAGTGTCAGGGCACCTGTAGGTGATCTGAATCGTGCAAAAGACGATTGTTGTATCGGACGAGGGTTAGCGTCATTGCGAGCGAAAAATTCGCTGCAAACTTGGGTTTTTTACAGATGCAAATTTCTGTCTCAGCAATTGGAAACATTCAACTCTGAGGGCACAGTATTCGGTTCGATTAACGGAAAGGACTTGAAGGGTCTTCCAACTATTCTTCCGCCTGAGGTCTTGTGCAAGGCGTTCGATGAAATTGGTAAACCGATGGATGACGCTGTGAGAAACAGAACTTTGGAAATCGAAGTTTTAACTGAACTCAGAGACACACTCCTGCCCAAACTCATCTCCGGTGAACTCCGCATCCCTGACGCAGAGAAGTTCCTTGAAGAGGCGGGTATCTGATGGCGTTGATAACCGAAGATCAAGTTGAACTGCAGAGTATCGAATGGTTCAAAGACCTTGGTTACCAGTACGTTTGTGGGTATGACATTGCGGTTGATGGAGAGACACCAGAACGCACCGACTACCGCTCAGTAGTCCTTAAAGATCGACTGCTCTCTGCACTGACCCGGATCAATCCAGATATTCCTAAGTCAGCGATAGACACTGCTCTGTCTCAACTGATGAACCCCAACATCCCTGCCCTCATGTCGTGCAATCGACAGGTGCATTCGTGGTTAACCAAAGGAGTGAAGGTCACCTATCAGGAAGGTAACGAGACCGTTGGTAAGCAACTCAAGGTCATCGACTTCGATAATCCTGAGAACAACGACTGGTTGGTAGTGAATCAATTCACCATTCACGGTCAGAAACCCAGAAGACCAGACATTATAGTTTTTATAAATGGACTGCCTCTTGGAGTTATAGAACTTAAAAATCCTGCTGATGTAAATGCAGATATTTGGTCTGCTTTTAATCAACTTGAAACTTATAAAGAAGATATTCCTGATTTGTTTAATTCAAATGGAGTCTTAGTAATATCTGATGGTGTACAGGCACGTATGGGTTCCATTACAGCATCACAAGAAAGGTTTATGAGGTGGAGAACGATCGATGGCGAAACTGTGGATCCTTTGGGTTCCTATCAAGATCTAGAAACTTTAATTAGAGGACTATTTAGTAAAGAAACATTTCTAAACTTTATTAGATATTTTTGTATCTTTGAAAGTAAAGAAAACATCATTAAGAAGATTGCTGGGTATCATCAGTTTTACGCTGTTCAAAAAGCACATGAGAAAATAGTTGATGCATCAAAAATAGACGGAAGCAAAAAAGGTGGTGTGGTGTGGCACACCCAAGGTGCGGGAAAAAGTTTAGAAATGACCTGTCTTGCAGGTAGGATAATCTCTGATCCCCGATTAAAAAACCCAACCATAGTTATGATAACGGACCGACAAGATTTAGATGGACAATTATTTGGGGTCTTTAATGATGCTGGTAATTTATTGGGGGAAGAACCTAAACAAGCAGACACTATTAAAGACCTAAAAGACCTTCTTTTGAATAGACCTTCTGGTGGAATTATCTTTACTACCATTCAAAAATTTAAACCTGATAAAACTGAAGAAAAATTTCCCGTATTAACTGACCGTCATAACGTTATAGTAATGTGTGATGAGGCACACAGAACTCAATACGGATTCAAAGGTGTTATTGACCAAAAGACAGGTCAAATTAGGTATGGTTTGGCGCGTGCATTAAGAGATGGTCTTCCCAATGCAACCTTTATTGCTTTTACAGGGACGCCAATTTCTCAGGATGACAGAGATACGCAAGCAGTCTTTGGTGAGTATGTCGATGTCTATGACATTCAACAAGCAGTTGAAGATGGCGCGACGGTTCCTATCTATTATGAGTCGCGACTTGCTAAGATAAAAATAGATGAATCCAAATTACCCGAGATTGACGAAGAAGTAGAAGAAATATTCGAAGATGGAATTGAAGATTATGAACAGCAAGAAAAAGCAAAAATTAAATGGTCACAAATTGAAGCATTGGTAGGGGCACAACCAAGATTAAAAGAAGTTGCAGAGGATATTATTGAACATTTTCACATACGGCAAAAGACACAACCAGGAAAGGCACTGATTGTTGGAATGAGTCGTGATATTTGTGCTCGTCTTTATGATGAATTGATCAAGATAAAACCTCAATGGGGAAATGATGATCATAATTCAGGTGTAATTAAAGTAGTGATGACGGCATCTGCAAGTGACGAAAAATATTTACAGAAGCATAATACGTCTAAACAGCAGAAAAAAGATTTAGAAAAAAGATTTAAAGATCCTTCTGATGAATTACAAATAGTAATCGTTCGAGATATGTGGTTAACAGGTTTTGATGCGCCATGTTTATCGACAATGTATGTTGATAAACCAATGAAGGGAGCAAACCTGGCACAAGCAATTGCTAGGGTAAACAGGGTTTTCGCTGATAAACCTGGTGGTTTAATAGTCGATTACATCGGCATTGCACCCCAACTTAAAGATGCACTGGCAACGTATAGTGCAAGCAAAGGCAGAGGAAAACCAACTATTGATGCAGACGAGGCACTTAATTTGCTCAAAGAGAAATTAGATGTTGCAAGAGATTTGCTTTATCCTGTTAACTGGTCAGAATATCAAACAAAAGCACTTCAACTTTTGCCTGAGTGTATCGAACATATCTTAGAATTAGAAGATGGAAGAAAAAGATACTGTGATGTAGTTTTACAAATGACTAAAGCATTTGCTTTATGCGGCGCTATGGATGATGCTTTAGTTTTTGCAGAAGAAGTTGCATTTCATCAAGCGATTAGAGCGCCACTCATCAAGACAGCGAGAAAAGGTGGAAGAGGTCAGTTCAAAGACACCGATTTTGAACTTAAACAATTAGTTTCTGAGTCACTTGTGTCAAGTGGGGTCACAGACTTGTTTGAGGTTGCAGGAATAAAAACCCCGGATATTTCAATTCTTTCTGACGAATTTTTAGCAGAAGTACAAAAAATAAAATATAAAAATGTTGCGGTAGAGTTATTAAATAAATTGCTTAATGATGAAGTGAAGTCAAAGTTTCGAACAAATATGGTCAAGCAAAAAAAATTCAGTGATCGACTTAAGGTTTCTCTTTCTAAATATCAAAATAGATCTATTGAAGCAGCGCAGGTTATTGCCGAACTGATTGAAATGGCAAAAGACTTTAAGAATGATTTAGAAAAGTCAAAAGAACTCAATTTAAGTCCGGACGAAAATGCTTTTTATGATGCACTTTGTAATAATAAGTCTGCGGAAGAACTTATGGGTGAGGATGTTCTTATACAAATTGCTAGAGAGATTTCTGAGAAATTAAGACAAAATGTGACTGTTGATTGGTCTCAAAGAGAGTCTGTCCGTGCAAGACTGAGGTTATTGGTGAAAAATCTCCTTAGAAGATATAAATACCCACCCGATGACCAAGATGAGGCAACTAAGTTAATTTTATCTCAGGCAGAAGTAATTTCAGAAAACATGCTGTCCAATAATTAAAAAGTTTTTAGAATATTGAAAAAGGACAGACAAATATGATTAAGTAATAACTTGAATGTGTTTAAATAAAAAATTTCTACAAGGTTAGTAACTTGATAATTTATCTTATTTTATTATTTATTTATTTTTCTCCAATAATTTGGTTTAATTTCATCTTCAACAAGTATGATAAAATCCTAGAAAATATGCCCTTCAATGGGTTGGAGTTTGGAGAGCAAATTCTAAAAGAAAATAATCTAAATGATGTTGCTATAGAAGTAACGGACAAAGGGGACCACTATGACCCAAATGAGAAAAAAGTTAAAGTTAAGCAAGAGAGATTAGACAATAAAAGTATTACTGCTATTTCCGTAGTTTGTCACGAAATTGGACATGCTATCCAAGATAATGAAAATTACAAACCTCTTGAGAGAAGACAAAAATTACTCAAGAGAACAGCATGGGTTTCTTGGTTGGGGAGAGGAATTATTTTCATAGGACTGCCAGCAATTTTTGCCACTGGTTTATTTCCTCTTATTAGAGTTTGTATAATTCTAGTTATATTGAGTATTGTAATAGATGTATTAATACATTTAGTTACATTACATGTAGAAATCGATGCAAGTTTTAATAGAGCATTGCCAATTCTAAAACAAAAAATTCCCCCCGAATATCACAAGGAATGTAGATCTGTTTTAAGAGCAGCAGCATATACTTATGTAATTTCTGCACTGAGTAAGGTTATAAATTTGAGGAATATATGGTTATTAATTGCGCGATTAAGATAAGAGGGATGGATTGTTGATTATGGACATAAAATTGATTAAAAATCCGAACACAAATCCGAACACTCGTTTTTAAGGAATTTTAAAAAGTTAGATAAAGTATTGATCTTATTGCATGAAATAGGAATATACATTGAAGTCATTTTTTATAACAAAGGATTCCTAATCCTTAATTCTGGGTTCGAGTCCCGGCGGGATCACCATTTTTCTGCTTTTTAATACTTTAATTTAATAATTGTAAATTAATTATCAAAAATTTAATAATTATACTATTCAATATCAGATTATTTTTGGGTAAAGATTGACAGATTTAGATATTTATTTTCAGGATATATTTAGAATACTCACTAGAGGTAATATTATGAGACATTTTGTTTTTTTAATTATTTTTTTCTTTGTCTCTTTTGACTCATTATCAAAGGAGCTTACAAAGCCCGTTATTAACCTTGATGACGCTATCATGAAGCTAGAGTCAGGAAATGATCTTGAGGCTCTCCTAGATTTCCAGATTTTAGCTACAGAGGGAAATATAGTAGCTCAGACTTATTTGGGGCAAATGTACAGGACTGGTAGGGGATTAAGTCAAAATTTCACCAAAGCTGCAATGTGGTTAGGCAAAGCTGCCAAGGCAGGTAATGCTTCTGCAAACCATAGGCTTGGTTGGATGTATTCACGAGGCCAGATAGACGGTAAAAGAGATGATAAAATGGCAGTTAAGTACTGGAAAAAGGCTGCTGAATTGGGTGATCCTTATGCACAGTCTGACCTTGGAGTAATGTATTCGAGGGGAGATGTTGTTGATAAGGATATGGTTCTTGCTTATTATTGGCTTGTAAAATCTTCTAATCAAACAGGCCAGAAAAGTATGAATCTCTCAAAAGTTCAGAATGAAATGACTCCTGATGAATTTGATAAGGCCCTAAGGTTACTAGAGAAATAATATAATTTAATCTATTGTTGTGTTTATCAGAAATTTAATAAATAAAGGATGATATATGCCTCATCGTTTAAGACACGGATTAGCTGTAGAAAGTACAAGAGAAGAAGAGTCCAGGCAAGACTTTGTTACTGGGATGAGAAGGTATGTTCTTGGTGATTTAGCATCACATATGAAATCTATTTATGAAAATAAAGTTAAAATTAATTATCAAAGAAAACATGGTTTTATTCCACAAGATGGTCCTGCAATTCATAAGGAGATGAGAAAAGAAACTTTATTTAAATTTTATTCTTCGATACGTAATTCAACTCAAGAAATGGTTTGGAGATCTGTTCTTCCATCGATTTCTAGATCAGATAAAGAGTTGGCGTCAAAAGTATCAGACTGTAATCAGGGCATGGACTCAATCCATGTTGATCCGAAGCTTGAAATTCCAAAGTACATTAGTTCTCTTGATGTACATATGATGCCAGGGTGCTATGACACGGAAAGGTACGATGGAGACGTAGCACAAGGAGCACTATATGATAATGGTTTATCTGTTTTCTTAATGGGTTTTCTTGGGCCAGAGATGGATGATACTGGGCGATCAGTTTCACAATTTATTAGTAAAAGGTACCCAGATTTTCGACCAGAAAAAATGCTGGATATAGGAGCTACAATTGGCTTTAACACGTTACCATGGCTAGAAACATGGCCTGATTTGGAAATTCATGCAATTGACCCAGCTTTACCAAACGTAAATTATGGACATGCTAGATGTAAAGAAATGGGAAAGCCAATTAATTTTCATCAAATGGATGGTACTAAGCTTAATTTCGATGATAACTCCTTTGATATTGTATGGTCTGCAATGGTTTTACATGAGCTTCCCAAAAATAAGGTGAGTAAGGTTTTTTCTGAAAGTAAAAGAGTTCTTAAGCCTGGTGGTTTAATGATTCATATGGAGCTTCCTCTCAACAGTATAGTTGAGCCTTATGAACAGTTTTATCTTGATTGGGATTCTTACTACAATAAGGAACCTTTTTATAAGTCTTTCAGGGATTCAGATGTAAGGCAAATGGTTTTAAATGCGGGGTTCAGACATGAAAATTACTTTCAGTACATAATCCCAAGCCATTTTAATCATGGTGCTGATGCAGTAACTTTAGCAGCCAGGGATTCTCAAGCAACTTCTACTAAGAATATTGGAAAGCTTCAAGACGGAATAAATTGGTTTACTTTCGGAGCTTGGAAGTAGAGCTAGAGTTGATTAGACAATGCAATTACTTCTTCAACTAATGGTAACCCGCATGGCCCAGGCCCAATACCCATGTGCATAAAATTATGACTGTAAGCAAAGCTCATCTTTAACTCAGGGTCAGCAAACGCAATTGATCCACCGGCTCCTAAATATCCAAAGCTTTTATTACTTGGCCCCATTGGGGTGGCTGGGGGGCAATTCATTTCAAAGCCTAATGAAAAACGCATTTCATAGGCCTTTGTTAAGTTATCAATCCCTTTAATGCTTTGTGTTGAGATCATTTCTAATATTTTATCTGAGAATAAAGTTGTTCCATTATCTGTTTTTCCTGAGGATAACATGCTGTAGAGCCTCCCCATTGCTCTTGCATTTGTATGCCCCGTTCCTGATCCATTCTCTGCTTTATGCCATGAGACATTATTGTAGTCTTCATGAGGGTTTCTACCTTTCATACTTTTTGAAAAAAAGCTATCTGGTTCTTTCAAGATCATTTCGTTAAAAAGTTCAGGTTCAGATTGAAAAACTTTAGCTACTCGAGGGAGGGTTTGGTCATCAAGAGAAAAATGCCAATCTATATTATATGGATTCGATAAATCATCTTTGAAGTGTTGAGAGAGCTTCCTACCCCCGTTAACTCTCCTACATATTTCACCAAGTAAAAAACCAAAAGTCATATTAAGGTAACCAATTTTTTTTCCAGGCACCCAATTTGGTGAGGTATTCTCTATTGCCCTCACCATTTTTTCCCAATTTAGAATTTCACCGGGAAGTAATTCGTCATCAACATATGAAAGCGCAGCTGTATGATTGAGTATATGCTTAATTAAGATATTTTCTTTATTATTTTTTCCAAATTCTGGCCAATAATACGCAACAGGTTTTTCAATATCTAATAAACCTTTATCTATAAGCATAAGAGTTAATAGTGCTGGAATAGTTTTTGATACTGACCAACAACAGCATATTGTATCTTCCTTCCAATCTTTTTCTAGCAAAGGGTCTTGATACCCGCCATAAAGGTCAACTAGTGCTTCACCATTTATTGATAGGTAAATACTTGCACCAATATCACTATCTGCTCCCCTTTTCAGAAGATTATCTTCAAAGATATTAAATAAAGAGGTACATTTACTATCATAAAAACCTTTTATTTCAGGCGTTTTTCCCTCAAGTATAGGGTTTGCCATTTTTCTTTCCTTGATCAAAATAGGTTCCTTTTCTATTGTAAATAATATTAAGGGTCTAAATTAGAAATATTATATTAAAATACGGGGGGGTGTTATAACTATGATGCTGTTTTATTCTCCAATTCATGGCTTTATACATAAGGTTCTTGTTGTTGCTCATGAGGCAGGACTTTGGGATGAATTAGATTTCGTTCCAGTTTATCCCGTTAAAGATGGTTACTCCATATCTGCCATCAATCCACTTCATAAAGTTCCTACTCTCGTTTTAGATGATTATACAGTTCTTTATGGCAGTCAAACAATTGTAGAATATTTAGATGATAATTCTATATCAGGAAAAAAGCTCTATCCTGTCGACAAAAAGTCCCGTTGGGACGCACTTAGGCGATTGGCATTGGCTGATACAGTTTTTGAAGTTACGGTTGTAATGGCATTGGAACGTTTACAGTCACCCCCAAGAGATACAGTATTTAGTTGGAATTGGCCAAAGGTTGTTAGGTCAGTTGATCAAATGAATGAAGACTCAAATGGAGATTCTAAAGATTTCGATATTGGTCATGCATCAACTCTTCATGCGCTGTCATATTTAGACCGACAGACGAAACGCGGTTTGCACAAGTCTATCCCAAAGGATTGGGATTGGAGAGACGGAAGATTAAACCTGCATAAATGGTTTGATGAAGCAATTCAGCGGCCTTCAGTTACTTCACATTTTAATAAAGAATATGACGGTGATGACAGCCCAGAGTTCTGCCAAAGAAAAATAGCCGAAGTTTTAAAATCACAAGGTAAAACACTTCCTAAGAAGTTTACTTCACATTCTGTTGATTTTGTACCACCAGGAGATTGAAAGATGAATAACAAAGATTTTCCAATTTTGACTTCTCCATATGACTTGGGCCCAGTGCACCTCCGTAACAGGGCAATTATACCAGGACACTCAATGGTTCATGGTGATTCATCCGGTTTAGTCTCAGACAAGTACAAAGCTTATTTGGTTGAGAGAGCTAAAGGGGGTGTGGCTATGGTTGGGATGGAGTCTGCTCCAATTCATCCAGATTCAGGAACCTGGGTTGGGCAAATTGAGTTATGGAGAGATGAGATAGTGGATTCTCTCTCTCAAACTGCAATGGAGATACATGATGAGGGAGCTAAGCTTTCAATAATACTTTGGCACGGCGGTCATAATGTAAGTTATAGACGCCATATCAACCCCGCAGTTGCGCCATCAGTAGTTCCATCAGTGCAAATTGGTGAAATACCGAGAGAAATTAGAACAGATGAAATCATATCCCTTATAAGATATTATTCAGAGGCTGCAAAGAGGTGTGCAGATTCTGGAGTAGACGTAATAGAAGTTCAGACGTCCTCAGATTATCTCCTAGGTTCATTTTTAAATCCTCAATTAAATCGAAGAACAGATAAATATGGGGGTTCCATTGAAAAGCGTTGTAGAATTATTATTGAGATACTTGAGGGGATTAGAAAAGTTATTCCTTCAAACAAAGCTCTTGGAATTCGAACTTCTATTTTTCATGCTATACCAGGAGAACCTGAGGGCTATACAATCAAAGAGTCTCTTCCTGCAGTACAGCATATAGCATCAACAGGGCTTATAGATTATGTCAGTGTTATGGCAGGATCAAATGCCAACTTTTCTGAAACCATACCACCGATAACATATCCTAGACCGCAAATTGCAAACTTATCTCAAGAGTTTAAAAAATCTCTTGATATTCCTGTTACTGTTGCTGGAAGGATTATTACACCAGAAGACGCAGAGACTATACTAAGTAAAGGTGAAGCTGACCTTGTTGGTATTGCAAGGGCAGTTATTGCTGACGCAAATTGGATGAAAAAAGTTATTTCTGGTGAGCCAAATAGGATTCGTCTATGCAGTGGATGTAATCAAGTATGCCTTGGATTTGCAGCTAGAAGTCTTCCTGCAGGGTGTAATATTAACCCTGAAGCTGGCTATGAATTAGAGCTCCCTGAATTAAAGAGAGTTAATCAACCGAAAAAAATTGCCATAGTTGGAGGAGGGCCTGCAGGCCTAGAATGTTCACGTGTTTGTGCGGAGAGAGGACACAGTGTAACTTTATATGAGTCATCTCCATATCTAGGTGGTATGCTGAAAGTTATTTCAGATTCTCCAAATAGAGAAGAAATGGGCCAGACAATAGATTGGTGGGAGAACGAATTGAGGCATAACTCAGTAAACATAGCCCTTAATAGAAGTATTGAAAAACCTGAAGAATTAGATGCAGATAAGATTGTCTGGGCTACAGGGGCAAAAGCTTCTTCTGTATGGCAAATGAGGTTTAGGCCAAGTCTGGTGAATGGTATTCCGGGCACTGACGATTTTCTTCATGGAAGAGATGTTCTTCAAGAGAACCACAACTTAGAAGGTTCAATTGCTATAATTGATGAGGAGGGTAGTTGGCCTTTATTGAATTTAATAGAGGCACAAATTAATTCAAGTAAAGTAAAAAAAATTACAGTAATATCAAATAGTCTTTTATTGGGAATGCCTGACTTATTTATGACAGGTGAGTTTCCTCTTTTTTCAAAACGAATATCAGATGCTGGTGTAGTTCTTAATTTGGGACAGTTTGTTAAATGCGTAAATAAGGGAATAGTTGAAACAACAAGCGGAAACAAATTTGGCCCATTTGATAGAATTATTTTATCAATGGGTTCTGCTAGTAGAAATGTTCCTGATGGCGTAAATGCAATAGGAGATTGTGTAGCACCAAGAGATATTTGGGCGGCAGTACAGGAAGGCAATAGACTGGGTAGAAATTTATAATGTTTGGAGTTTTAGAATGAAGTTATATCATACCTTAATTTTAATAATTTTTTTTAGTTTTTTCTCGCAAGTTGCAAGATCTGATTCAAACCTTCCTGAAGAGAGTAGTTTTAAAGACTGTCCAGAATGCCCAGAGATGGTTACCATCCCGCCTGGAAAGTTTTCTATGGGCTACTATGGAGGTGTAAGTAAAGAGAGATATGAAGGTCCAGTAAGGCGCGTTAGCATAGATTATACTTTTTCTCTTGGTAAAACTGAGATTACAAATTATCAATATCAGCGTTTTGTTGAAGATACTGGTTATGTTTCTGGAACAGGTTGTGCAATATGGGATGGAAAAACTTTTTTTCATACTAAGGGAAAAGATTGGAAAGACCCAGGTTACGGTCGTGCTCCTCTCCCAGAGGAGCCAGTTGTCTGTGTTACATGGTATGATGTAAAAGAATATGTAAGTTGGTTGGCAAACAAAACTAATAAACCCTATAGATTGCCTAGTGAGGCTGAGTGGGAATATGCATCTCGAGCTGGCACCTCTGGAAAATTTACATGGGGAAATGACCCAAATGGAGGTTGTGATGTTGCAAATATTTACGACTCTTCAGCATTTACTCCTAATAGACCATGGGAACCCGTAAAATGTGATGATGGTTTTTCTACTGTTGCGCCAGTCGCGTCTCTTAAACCTAATAGTTTTGGATTATACGATATGTCTGGAAATGTTTGGGAATGGGTTCAAGATTGTTATTTTATGCCTATTCCACTTTTTCCTAGAGACGGATCACCTGTCGAGGCCGAGGGAACTTGTGATAGAAGAGCTGTTAAGGGTGGTGGTTGGTCATCTCCTTTATCATGGCAGAGGCCGACATTCAGAGGGCGTGACCCTCTTGATAGAATAAGCCATCTCTTTGGTTTTAGAGTAGCTCTTGATTTGGTTGATAGATAAAAAAAGGTTCAAACTATGAAAAACATACTTATATTTTTATTTACTATTATAGCATCTTCTAGTTTGTATTCTCAGGAGGTAAGTCTTAATCCTGGAGCTATTTTTTCTGAATGCGAGCATTGTCCTGAGATGGTAGTTGTACCTCCTGGTAAATTTACAATGGGTTATGATGGAGGCGTGAATGAAGAAAGGTATGAGGGTCCTCCTCATGAAGTGCAGATATCTTATACATTTGCTATTGGAAAATATGAAATTACAAATTCACAATTCAAAAAATTTATAGACTCGACAAACTACAAGCCCGGAACAAACTGTAGAATGTGGACAGGAAAAACTGTGGAGTTGGTTAAAGGGCTTGATTGGAGAAACCCAGGTTACGGTAAGCCGATAGATGATAATGAACCAGTTGCGTGCGTTTCTTGGTATGACGCAAAAGCATATGTTGAATGGCTAAGTGATTTTTCAGGAAAAAGTTACAGACTTCCATCTGAAGCGGAATGGGAATATGTTGCTCGAGGTGGCACTGATACTCTATGGGCTTGGGGAAATGATCCAGATGAAGGTTGTAAGATTGCAAATTATTATGATCAATCGGCAGCTGGGTTGAGACCATGGGAACCTGCAAAATGCGATGATGGCCAACGCATAATTGCAAAGGTTGGCCAGCTTGAGCCTAATATTTTTGGTGTCTATGATATAATAGGTAATGTGTGGGAGTGGGCAGAAGACTGTTATCAGGTTCCATACAAGAATCAGCCTAACGACGGTAAGCCCTTTTTAATAAGTGGGAAGTGTGAAAAAAGGGTTGTCAGGGGCGGAGCATGGCATAGCCGAGCAACTTGGCAAAAGCCTAGTTTTAGAGGTCGAGATACAGAAGACTTTGTTACTCAAGTTTTTGGAATTAGGGTAGTTAGAGATATTGAAAATTAAAATATTATAAATATTTATTTCTCTCACTCATTTAGCCGTCCACCAGGTGGCCTCAAATTTTGTCCGCTTTGTGAACATCTAACACCTGTGATTATAATATTATTCTTATTACCAGAATCTAATGAGATCATATGAGTGAATTGTCTTCAGTAAGGGCTTTAGAGAGGGGATTAACCATTATAGCTATTCTAAACAGGCATAATGGTTTAACCGTTACGCAAATAGGAAAGTTATCAAATTTGCCTCGACCCACTGCATATAGGCTACTTAGAACACTTGAATCACTAGGTTATATTTTTAGAGATGAAAGAGATAAAAACTATAGGCTTAGTTCAAAAGTACGATCTCTAAGCCATGGGTATGATCAAGAGGAATGGATAAGTAAAATTTCAAGACCCATAATCTCAACGTTGTGTAACAAGATTTTATGGCCAATTGCAATCGGTACAATTAGTGGAGCAAACATTCTAATCCGAGACACAACTGACGATTTAAGCCCCTATGCATTAAATAGGCTAAGGGGAGGCTTTCATATTTCTTTAATAAATACTGCTTCTGGAATGGTCTACTTATCATTTTGTGAAGATGAAAAATCATCTGAGTTGATAAATTATTCTCTGAAAAAAGATCCGGATGCTTTTAATAAATCCAGAACAAATATAACATTATTTAGAAAGTCTCTTTCCGAAATAAGAGAAAGAGGTTTCGCATGTTTACCAACAGTGGGTCAAAATCACGGTGTTTTAGCTTATCCGATAATTGTAAAAGACAGTATTTTTGCAACTCTTTCAATGCGCTTCTTATTATCCGCACTAACTATTGGTCAGGCCACAGAGAGATATTCTAAGCAAATTGAGAGCGCTTCAACTGAAATAGGTAAAAGTATAGAAGGCTGGGTAAAAAAAATGAATGATTTAAATAAATAAATTAGTAATATCTAAATTAAAATTAATAAGATAAGAGGGAAGTATGAACAGATTAAGAAAAAAAATAATGCCAAGAAGGAAGGCTATTAGATTAATTG
>CACGTM010000004.1 GCA_902575965.1 uncultured Alphaproteobacteria bacterium
GCAAGTAGTAATGGGCCATCCTCGTTACTATGCTTCTCTGAAGCTAAGTTTCTTTTATTTGATCTATTAAGAGCTGGAGCTATCAAGAAATCTTATTGGGAGAGACATAATGGTTTTCCGGTAGGTGGAAATTATCCATGGTTAGGGCAAAACCAGAGGTTAGTTTGGGAAGACTCTTCCTTTGAAACCCTCAAAAAAGAATACTTAAAAGCTGCAAAGAATTTCTAGATTTAACTAGTTTTTCCATACTATTTGCTTTACAAATTAATAAATTATTATTTCTCAAAAAAAACTATGATTGAATATAATTTATTTAAGACTACAGCACATAGGTCCATTACAGAAAGAACAGATAAAGTAAAGAAAGCAGAGATATCAAAACTCGACTTCTCTGACTTTAATGATTACGGTTTTGATTATTTTGATAATGATAAGTTTGGTGTTGGATATGGGGGTTATTCATATGATGGACGTTATGAAAAATCTATTATTGAATTTATCAAACACTTTTCTTTACCTGAAAAATCAAAAATTTTAGAAGTTGGTTGTGCAAAAGGCTACATACTTTATGAATTTTACAAAAAAGGCTTTGATGTTTACGGTGTTGACGCAAGTTCATATGCCATAAAAAATTCACCAATTCAAATCAGAGAAAGGCTACAGTTGAATTTATCCTCATCCCTTTCTTTTGATGATAATACTTTTGACCTTGTTTTCTCAAAAGAAGTTCTACCACACCTAGATGAAAAAAATGCTATTAAACTAGCTCGTGAGTGTATCAGGGTTACAAAAGGATCTAATATTTTTTTCGAAATTCAATATGCGGATGATAACGAAGGTGCAAATTTAATGAAAAAATGGGATAATACTCATAAAACAATTAGGCCAAAAGAGTGGTGGATAAAACAGTTAGAGCAGATCAATTATCCTGGATCTTATCATTGTAAGAAATTATTTTAATTTACTAATATGAATGTCAAGAAATATAAACTTAATTATCGACTTGCTATTTTTGATATGGATGGAGTTATCACAGAAACAAGAAAGACTCATGAAAAAGCTTGGAAAAAAAGCTTTGATGCATTCATAGAGCATTGGAATACTGAAAATAATAAATTAATAGATAAGTTTATCCTGCCAGATGACTATGAGTCTTATGTAGATGGACGAACAAGGAAAAATGGTGTCATAACTTTTCTTAAATCTAGAAATATTCAATTACCCGAAGGAGAAAAAGATGACACAACTTTAGACACTGTAAACGGTATTTGTAACAGAAAAAATAAACTATTCCTTGAAATCCTAAAGAATGAAGGTATAAAGCTTTTTGAAGACTCATTAAGGTTAATAAAAACATTAAAGAAAAATGATGTATTAATCGGACTTGCTACATCAAGTAAGAACTCGTCTCATATCCTAAGAAAACTTAAAATACATAATCTTTTTGATTTTATTCTTGACGGAAATGATATAGATAAACTTGGTCTCAACTCAAAACCTGAGTCAGATATATTTCTAAGAATTGCAGAATGTTTAAATATAAAATTTTCTAAATGCTTAGTCTTTGAAGACTCATATGAAGCTCTTCATATGGTTAATAAGCACAAGCCCTATAAAGCTATCGGTTTAGATAGAAGCGAAGGAATGATTATGAAAAAAAAATTTTCTCCCCTAAAAGTTTTTTCTAATCTTGATGATGCTGTGCTCTTAAAGAAAGAATTGAAGATATTATGACAATTTTAAAAGATGTATCTATCTCACCTTCAAAACCTATTTCAAAAGAAAAATTGCTAGAGGTAATTAGTAATTCAAAGAAAAAATCACAAGTAATTGGCTTATGTCATGGGTGCTTTGATATTTTCCATTTTGGACACTTGCGTCATCTTGAGTCTGCTGCATCACAATGTGATATTTTGATTGTTTCTGTAACCGCGGATAGATTCGTTAATAAGGGGGAAGATAGGCCCATATTTAAGAGTGATCAGAGAGCTGAAGTCATTGCTGGATTGTCATGTGTAAGTTTTTCATTTATAAGCGAATACGCATCTGCAATTGAAGTTCTAGACCTTATAAGGCCGAACAAATTCTTTAAGGGACAAGAATATATGACTATGGAAAAAGGTACCAACCCTAACTTTAAGAATGAACAGATTTTTTCCCAAAAAAACTCCATAGAAATTTGCTTTACTCAAGAAGAAGTTTATTCATCGTCTTTAGCTCTAGAAAAACTAAAAGAGGGAAAGAATGATTAGCTCACCAATTTTTGTTCTCGGAAGTTCAGGTTTTGGAGGATCTAGCTTTGTTGCACACTGCATTAAAGAAGGCGTAGAGACATATGGGTTTAGCCGTTCTTCTCCACCCGATGAACAATTTTTACCTTACAAGTGGAATAAAAACCAATCAAAATTTACTTTTGAACAAGTTGATATAAATAAAAACCTAGATATTTTCTTTTCCTCATGTGAAAAATTGAAACCCCGCATAGTGGTTAACTTTTCCTCCCAAAGTATGGTTGGTGAAAGCTGGAAAAATCCTGAACATTGGATGAGAACAAATATTGAAAGCACTACTACCTTAATAAAAGGATTGGCTCAATTTGATTTTTTGGAAAAATATATACATTTTAGCACACCTGAAGTTTATGGTTCTACTGAAGGCTGGATTAAAGAAAGTTTTAACTTTAACCCAAGCACTCCCTATGCTGTTTCTCGCGCTGCTGGAGATATGATCGCTAAGCTATGGTACGAAAACTTCAACTTTCCAGTAATTTTCACAAGAGCAGCAAATATCTATGGTGAAGGACAACAGCTATATCGAATTATTCCTAAAACAATACTATTTGCATTAACTGGCAGAAAGATTCCTCTTCATGGTGGAGGCCTCTCAAGTAGAGCGTTTATCCATATGGAAGACGTTTCTTCAGCAATCTTCAAAATCATTAACAAAGGTGAAGTGGGAAACACGTATCACATATCTCCAAAGGAATGTATTACAATAAAAGAACTCGTTAAAATGATTGGTGATTTACTACAAATCAAATATGAAGATTTGTATGAGGTCAGCAAGGATAGGGTTGGTAAGGATCAATTTTATTTATTAGACTCTGAATATATTATTGATAAACTTGGCTGGAGCCCAAGTGTAACGCTTGAAAGTGGAATTGAAAGAGTATTAGATTGGATAAAAAGTGATATAAATTATTTTTCTAAGATTAACACCAACTATATTCATAAAGAATAATACATGTTTAAATTAACTATCATTATTTTAGAAAATATTTTTTATAGTATTATTGTTATCAAAAGAGAAAGCTAAATAATTGGAAAAATACTTTAAAATCTTCAAATACCATGGTGGAGGCATTAGAGGACTAAAAAGAGTCTGGGATACCATTACGGAGGTTGACCTTTTTGATTTTTACCGCCGGGGTGTAGAAACCAGTAAAATTAAAACAAATAATTATGCAAATGACCAATATATGTTTTATGCACCTGTATATTCATCTGTATCAAAAGAAATGTTGAGATTAAGCTTCGACTACTATACCTCTGCCGTAAGATATACAAATTACCAGAGGAAAACTATCTTCATTGACCTTGGGTGTGGTGCAGGAAAAACTATTATTCAAGCTGGAG
Source organism: uncultured Alphaproteobacteria bacterium (assembly GCA_902575965.1). Classification (GTDB taxonomy): domain Bacteria; phylum Pseudomonadota; class Alphaproteobacteria; order Rhodospirillales; family Rhodospirillaceae. The sequence goes on from CACGTM010000004.1 coordinate 3,636, forward strand.
AAATGTCACACTTTGACTTCTGTGGAGGTGTAGAGGTAGATAAAGAACTTGTTTCATTGTCTCTCAAAAACTACAAAGCAGCATTTGGAGAAGAAATTAAGAAAAATACTATTAATGAATCAAAGGGTTTTGTTTTTCATGGAGAAGTTGAAACAGATAATTGGACCATCTTCTTAGAGAAATTAATAAATGAAAAAAAACTAAACAAAGATGATATCACTCTTTTTATTTTTAACAAAAATTCGTACGGAGAGGATATACTCAGAGAATCATTGGATATCTCAAGTAAATACTTCTCATCTATCTTTTACTTATACCAAAACCCAATACATGAGCATGTGTTGAAAGAGATGGGATTTAAGTGTTTTTTAAGGGATTCTCTTGAAAGCACAGCTCACAAGAACTTTAAATATAAATGCTACTTCAGACACAAAATTACATGAACCTTAATGTTGTATTTAAATTTGAATTTAAAATTTATTGCCTTGATAAAATTTAATTTATCTGATGATCTCTAAGATTCATCTAAGCCCTTGTCGTTTATACTTTGTTTGGACTGGCCAAGAAGGATAGTTATCTGAAGTTTTCTCAGCTACCACCTGAATAGAAAACTCACTTACATACTTTCCATCATTTGGCAAACTAAACCTTTTGGTGTTTGGCAATTCAAAAGACTGTATGCTCACAGTAGCATTATCTTTATCCTCTCTATTTTCGACATTTCTCTCTATAGCATATATTGGTGTAACGAGCTTGTGGCCATTATCAATATAAAAATCACTATAAAAAGTTGGATTTAAATTATAAAATCCATGATTTAACATAACAAGTGGATTTGAATGATATATGTGGCCGCCAATTTTAAGCATTGACAAAATATTGACCATTGCTTGAGGAATATTAAAACAATGCTCAACAGTTCCTCCGTCAAAAATAATATCAAAAATCCCTTCCAAGCTTTTTTGAATGGGATTGTTTAAGTCAACAATAATTTCAACGCCCCTAATTTGTGCGATATCTAAAATTATCAACTCAATTCCTATAGTTCTAAAAAATTGGGAAGTTTCATATACACCCGGTAAAATATTTTCGTAAGCATGCCATCTTAATATTTTTTCGGAATCAGGCCTAAAACTTAAGTCATTGATAATGTCTGGTCCAAATAAATCTGAAATAGATTTTTTGCTACATAACAAATCAGGGTAACCAAGCGATGCCATCTTTACTGGCCCCTGCCCTTTAAGAGATTTAATTTTTTTAAGAACATCAAGATGAATATCTAAAATTGCCAATGAGTTTCTCCGAAAAAAATTACTTCTCTAAACATAATTCTTCAATCTGTAGATATTTTACATAATCAGATGAATTAATAAAAGTTTTTACAGCGTCAAGCGGAGTTTCCACCAGTGGCTCTTTAATATTAAATGATGTATTAAGAATTGCAGGAATACCGGTTTTTTCATATGTCTTTACAAGAAGTTCAAAAAGATCTTCACACCCATTACTGTCTATAAATTGAGGCCTAGTGGTATTATCAGCGTGTAGGACCCCCGCTAATCTCTCACGCCATTCTTTTTTAACCACTGTAGATGTATTCATATAATATGAATTGTTTACAATTTGTTCAAAGAGCGCTTCCGCTTTGTCTGCTAAAACAATAGGAGCGAATGGTCTGTACCATTCTCTTTTCTTTATACCATTCATTATCATTCTTAATTTTGGAATATCTGGACGTGCAATGTAAGAGCGGTGACCTAGTGCCCTAGGACCTGACTCGGACCTACCAACAAACCTTGCAATTACATTACCTTCTGCCAATAAAGTAGATATATCGTCATTATTAACTTTTCTAACTTTAATATTTTTAGAAATACTTTTTGCATATTTAATTGCTTCATCAATATCTGCATCAACATACTTTATACCATTGTATGGTGAGAAATAGCGTGGCTCATACTTATTATTAAGAATATAATAATGATAGGCTAGTGCTGCGCCCAAAGCTAAACCTGAGTCATTTGGGTTGGGGGGGACGTGAATATTTTTGGCTCCTGAGTTAATCATTGCCCTACTATTAGAAATACAATTTAAGGCCAGCCCCCCTCCAAAACATATATTTTTTGAACCGGTTCTCACAGCCTGAGCAAACCAGCCTGTGAATACATCATCAGTTAATGATTGAAGAGCGAAAGCGAGATTAGCGTCTCCTTTTTCTTTTGGATCAAGCATTCTAACTGGTTTTCCATCTTTTTTCTCAACACCATAATTGATAGAATATTGAGGAAATGAGGAATTTGAATACCTAATAAGTTGTGCCAATAGCTCATTCTTTAATATCGAATCATTTTCGCCATATGCACTCATTGCCATTAAAGTACCAGGCTTCTTTATACCATAATAAAGACAAATCCTGTCCCACCAGTAACCAAGACAAGCTCCCCATTTATGGTAACCACTTTCTAAAAAGCCATCTCGGGCAACATATACCGAATGATTAGAACCCCATCCCCCTCCATCACCTGTGATTATAGTTGCATCAGAAAATGGTGATGTAAAAAAAGCACATGCAGCATGAGCTAGGTGATGATGTATAGCCCATATTGGTAATTTTTTTCCTAGAAATATTCCCGACCCCTGATGAAATGGCTTGGCAAATAATCTGCTCGTATCGTAATGCGGTATCCCCTCCACAGAATGTACCATATCAGTATAGAGCTCTCGCGGGAAAGTTTTTGGGTCAATAATAAGTACATCTATATCATCAATAGTAATATTTGTTTCTTCGAAAGCTTTTTGAAGGAAATCTTGCGTGAATCCACCATCTTCTTTTTTTCTTGTAAATCTCTCTTTTTCAAGATTTATTAGGAGCTCTCCATCCTGAAGTATACAAAGATTACCGTCGTGTGGGCCAGCGTAGATTGATAAAATCGTTGTCATAAAATTTCAAACTAGTTTATAAAATAGTAAAAACTTTTTTAAAATTATCATAGTGCAGGAATATATTAAATTGATTAATAATTATAATTTGTATTTTTAAAAAATATTTTTTACTGAAAAAAGATTCTTTAACCTATGAATGATTTGTATTTTGTCTGAACAGGCCATAAAGGAGTTTTATCTGAAGTCTTCTCGATTACAACTTGTATTGATGTATTATTAGCTTCCTTAAGTTCTTTTCTCTCAGTATATGGCAAATCAAATTTTATATCATCTACTCTCGGATTATCCTTATCATTAATATGCTCGAAATTCTGTTTTAATCCAAAAATTGGAGAAACGAGTTTATGGCCATTATCTAGATAAAAATCATTATAAAAGGTTGGATTTATATTATAGAATCCATGATTTAAAATAAATAAAGGGTTTGCATGATATATAAATCCACCTACTTTTGCCATAGATAGAAAATTTACTATAGCCTGTGCAATGTTAAAGCAATGTTCAAGTGTGCCTCCATCATAGACTATATCAAATTGATTCTGGAGGTCTTTACTTATAGGGTAATTAAAATCAGCTATAACTTCACCGCCCCTAAGCTCTTTTAGGTCTAAAACTGTTAACTCAACACCCATCTGATCAAACAATTCATAACTTTCATAGAGACCATTTAGGATATTAGCATAACCATGATATTTTAAAATTTGATCAGAATCTTTTCGATATCTTATACCTTTTGTTGTATCCGGACCAAAAAGTCTTTCAATATATTCAGAACTGCATAGAATATCAGGATAACCAAGCGATACGATTTTTAAAGGACGTTCTTTCTTAAAATCTATTAACTGTTTAAGTATATCCATCGTTACATTAATAATTGCCATAAAAATATTTCCAGAAAATAAAACCTTAACTAAAATCATAAATTTGTTGGCGGAGAGAGAGGGATTCGAACCCTCGATACGGTTTCCCGCATACACACTTTCCAGGCGTGCGCCTTCAACCACTCGGCCACCTCTCCATAAAAAAAACACGAGATAGCAATATATATTCAGTGTCAAGAGAATCTTTGAATTTACCTGTGGATATTTATAAAAAACCTGTTATATTAAGATCTTAATAAACAAATTTAAAATAAAATAATAAGTTTCAGGGTATAGTTTAAATGATTATTGGACGTTTTTTCGGCTGGATTTTCCTTGCCGTTACAATTGTGTTGTTATCAGGGGATGTAGTAATGGCTCTTGGGTCAGCTAACTACAATGGTCTAGCAACAGCAGATTTATGGACATTTTTATGGGGAAAAAACCCAATAAACGTTACAAATCAATTAAATGCTTACATTAGTAATCTTGTCAATATTGTTTTGCTGATGCCAGCATGGACAGTCCTCGGGCCAGTTAGCATATTACTTTTATATATTTGCAGACCTAAGAAAACAATGCAGAGAACTCTTATTATAAATTAGTTCTCTGACATTTTGAGAGCATCAATGAATGCTGATTGTGGAATCTCAACTTTTCCAAACTGTCTCATTTTTTTCTTCCCTGCTTTTTGCTTTTCTAATAATTTTCTTTTACGAGTTATATCTCCCCCATAGCATTTTGCAGTCACATCTTTTCTCAGAGCACTTATTGTCTCACGTGCAATAATTTTTCCTCCTATGGCAGCCTGAAGAGGAATTTTAAATAAATGTTTTGGAATGAGGTCCTTTAGGCGAGAACATATTTGCCTTCCCCTTATTTCTGACTGAGACCTATGTGAAATAAAAGATAATGCATCAACTGGTTCTGAGTTAACTAATATCTGAATTTTAACTAAGTCACTTTCTTCGTACTCATCCATTTCATAGTCAAAGCTTGCATAACCTTTTGTTATAGACTTTAGTCGATCATAAAAATCAAAAACGATTTCATTTAATGGAAGGGAATAAACCGCCATTGCTCGTGAACCAACATATGTCAAATCAATCTGCTTACCTCTTTTTTCACTACAAAGACTCAAAATTGCACCTAAATATTCATCTGGGACTAAAATTGTAGCTTTCACCCATGGCTCTTCCATTTGTTTAATTTTTGTTATATCGGGCATATCAGAGGGGTTGTGTAACTCAAGTATTTCGCCAGAGACAAGAAAGATTTTATAAACGACACTTGGAGCAGTTGTAATGAGATCTAAATCAAACTCTCTAGAGAGCCTTTCTTGAATTATTTCCATATGAAGCATGCCTAAAAAGCCACACCTAAATCCGAAACCTAAAGCAGCAGATGTTTCAGCCTGAAAGTCAAAGCTAGAGTCATTGAGGTGAAGCTTAGCTAAACTAGATTTTAAATCCTCATATTGTGAGGAATCCACAGGAAAAAGACCACAAAAAACTACCGGAGTTGAAGGTCTAAATCCATCAAGAGGGTTTTGAGTTTGCCTCTTTTCATCAGTTATTGTATCCCCAACCTGACAATCCCCGACAGATTTAATTGATGCCGTAAAATATCCAATTTCTCCAGGAAAAAGTTCTTTCTTGCTTAATGGCTTGGGTGTAAAGACTCCCACATCATCAACATCATATGAAGTCCCCTGAGACATCATACGTATTTTCATACCTTTACGAATTGAACCTGAATAAACTCTTATTAAAATAACAACACCTAAATACGTATCGTACCATGAGTCTACTAAAAGTGCCTTGAGAGAATCATTTACATCTCCTTCTGGGGCGGGCAACCTTGTAATAAGTGTTTCTAAGACGTCTTTAATACCTTGACCAGTTTTAGCAGAAACCTCAAGAGCGCTAGATGTATCAAGACCTATTACATCCTCGATTTGATTTTTTACGCGACCGGGCTCTGCAGCTGGTAAATCAACTTTGTTTAACACTATAACTATTTCATGATTGGCATCTATAGCTTGGTAAACATTAGCCAAGGTTTGTGCCTCAACACCTTGTGAAGAATCAACAACTAGAAGAGAGCCTTCACATGCACGTAAAGATCTACTTACCTCATAAGCAAAATCAACATGCCCAGGTGTATCAACTAAATTAATCTGATAATCCACACCATTATTAGCCTTATACGAAAGCCTTACTGTTTGGGCTTTTATTGTTATACCTCTTTCACGTTCTAAATCCATATTATCTAAAACTTGAGCCTTCATCTCACGTTCAGATAATCCTCCACAAAATTGTATCAACCTATCAGCCAAAGTAGATTTCCCATGGTCGATATGAGCTATAATTGCGAAATTTCTAATAGTGTCAGTATTTTGCATAATGAAAAAGCTAGTTTTAGTTAATGTCTTAGTTTAGCTTCAAAATCCTTTTCTACCATTTTGATTATTCTAGATGATATATCTTCAATCTCAGAAATATTCATAGTCTTGTCCTTTGGCTCAAGAAGTATGCTGAAAGCAATTGACTTTTTTTCACTTTCAATTTTATCTCCTTTATACATATCAAATAGCTTAACTGATGAAATAAGATTCTTATCTACACCAGATACTTTTCTAAGAATATCCTCAACTGGAATATCGTCATCAATTAAAAAGGCAAAATCCCTCTCAACACTTTGAAAGTGTGAAGGAGAGAATTTTTTTCTCGTAAACGATTTAGTTTTTTTTGATTTAGGAATGTTATCTATGAACACTTCAAAGCAAAAGACATCTTCTTCAATCTCAAATTGATTAAGCAAATATGGGTGAAGCCTACCAAATTCAGCAACAATATTTTTTCCAACAGATAAAATTCCAGATTGTCCAGGATGATACCAACTAGGAGCAGGAAGTAAATCCAAATTATATTGTTTAGTTATTATATTCTTTTTTGGAATTCCCATTAAGTTTAATATATCCAAAGCGTCTGATTTCACATCAAAAACATCAGTAGGCCTATAGTCTTTTTTCCAATGCTTATCTGAATAATTACCAACCCTTACGGCTCCAATAATTTGATTCTGTCTATTTAAGTTATTATTGAACACTGGCCCTATCTCAAAAAAACTCATATCAGACAATCCTCGAACTAAGTTCTTTTGTATTGAGGATAGAAGGTTTGGAACTATTGACGGTCTGAGTGTATCTAAGTCACTGCTAATAGGATTCTTTAATTTAATTAAGGCTTCATCTCTAGAGAACAACTCAGCACTTTCATTCGACAAGAAAGACCAGGTGATTACCTCAGAAAAACCTTTACTAACTAAAAAACGTCTAATTTTTGCATCCCTAGTTCTCTCTCGAGAATTTAGCTGAGAACTTATATCCATTTCAGGTAGCTTATGAGTCTTAATTTTATCATAGCCATAAATCCTCAAGATTTCTTCAACTATATCTTGCTCACCATCAATATCTCTTCGCCATGATGGTACATTTATTTTTAATACATCTTCATTACTTTCAGTCACTTGAAAACCAAGCTTTTCTAATATCTCGACAACAGTCTTCTTATCTATAACTAATCCAGAGAACCTTTCAACTTCACAAAGTCTAAAATTCAAATCAAAACTTATTTTAGGTGGTTCTCCATAACTGATAAGTTCTGATGCCTCTCCTCCACAAATATCAAGTATTAATTGAGTTGCAAGCTCAAGTCCTCTGATAGTTGATTCTGGATCAACACCTCTCTCAAAACAATATCTTGCATCTGAAAGAATGCCTAAAGAACGGCCACTTTTAGCTATTGAATTTGGGTCAAAATAGGCTGACTCAAGGAATATGCACTCTGTTTCTTCACTACATGCAGAAGACATACCACCAATAATACCAGCAATAGCTTGAGGGTCCTTTTTGTCCGCAATCACTAAAGTTGCTTCAGATAATTTATAATTCTTTCCATCAAGAGCATCAATCTCTTCAGAGGCTTTAGCCAGCCTTGGTCCTATAAAGCTATCCAGTTTAGAAAGGTCAAATGCATGTAAAGGCCTACCTAAATCAATTGTAATATACTGAGTAATATCAACTAATGCCGAAACTGACCTTAAGCCAATTGCCTCTAGACGAGAGGATAACCATGCTGGGGTTTTTGAGTTTTTAACGCCTTTGATTACTCTTCCAGAAAAGTGAGGGCAAAGCTTAATTGCTTCCTCTGGGAGTTTGCTCGATATCTTGAATTCGGTTTTAAACGATGATTTGAAGTCACATACCTTCTCTTGTTTTAACTTTCCTATTCCTTTTGCAGCTAGATCTCTAGCAATCCCCCTAACACCAAGTGCATCAACCCTATTTGGAGTAAGACTGATCTCAAATATAACATCAAGGTCTAAAGCCTCTGATGCAGGTAAACCATTTTCACAGTTATCATTAAGCTCTATTATACCATCAAAATCTTCTCCAAGATTGAGCTCACTTGAAGAACATAACATGCCTTGGCTCTCAACCCCCCTAATTTTGCTGATTTTAATTTTATTTCCATTTTGCGGAATAACATTACCAGGCGATGCTAATACTGTTTTCATACCCTCTCTTACGTTACTTGCTCCACAAATAATCTGCTTTAGACCCTTCTTGCCAGTATCTACTTTGCAAACCTGTAACTTATCTGCATCTGGGTGTTTAGAGACAGAGATAATTTCTACAATGTTAAAGCCAGCTAACTGTTCATTTGGGTTTTGAACATTTTCTACTTCTAGCCCGATTGATGTCAACGCAGCCTCTAACTCAGCTACTGAAGCATCTGTTTCTAAATGATCTCTTAGCCATTTTAGTGTAAACTTCATCAATTATTTCCATCAAACTTATCTAGAAAAGAAAAACCATAGTGTTTTATCCACCTTAGGTCACAATCAAAAAACATTCTTAAGTCGGTAATCCCATATTTTAACATTGCAATCCTTTCCACACCCACACCAAATGCAAAACCTTGATATTCATTAGGGTCAAGGCCACAAGCTTTTAAAACATTATGGTGAACCATCCCACATCCTAAAATTTCAAGCCATTCTCCTCCATCTCCTATTTTAAATTCCCCGTCCTTACGCTGGCACCCAATATCAACTTCTGCCGACGGTTCTGTAAAAGGGAAATATGAGGGCCTAAAACGAACCGGCAAATTATTGATTCCAAAAAATGATTCAACAAAGGTTGTCAAACAACCTTTGAGATGACCCATGTTTACCTTTTTATCAATAACTAGACCTTCAACTTGGTGAAACATCGGTGTATGCGTAATATCGTAATCACATCTGTAGGTTCTACCTGGGGCAAGGACTCTTATGGGTGGTTCATTATCCTTCATTACTCTAATTTGAACTGGCGAGGTATGTGTTCTCATTAGTAACTTTTCACCATTATTAGATTCATTTAAAAAGAATGTATCATGCATTTCTCTCGCAGGATGGTCAGGGGGGAAATTGAGTGCGGTAAAGTTATGAAAATCATCCTCAATATCAGGCCCCTCAGCTACTGAAAAACCCATTGGTTTAAAAATTTCTATAACTTCTTCTATTGTGTGTGAAATTGGATGAATATGACCAGAGCTATAACTTCTTTCTGGAAGTGTAATATCTAATCTTTCTTTATTTATATTATCTAAAATTATTTTTTTTTCTAAATACACCTTCTTATTTTCAATTGAGTCTAAAACTTTCACTTTTAAAGTATTTATATTCTTTCCATATGACTTTTTCTCTTCATGAGTAAGATTTGTAAGTTCTTTCATTAACTTAGTAATCTCACCCTTTTTTCCTAGATAATCAATCCTAACGGCATTAAGGGTATTTAAATCATCTGCTTCATCGATCTTGCTAATTATTTTTTTACATAGAATATCTAGATTTTCCATATCACACTTTCATCCTTGTAGACGAACAAAAACATAATAGAAAAAAATTTCCAGCACAAAGGAAAAATAATCCCGAAAGCCTTAATTATATAAATTAAATTCAGCCTGACTATTAACTCTGAACAGATTGCGCTTTTGCAACCAATCCTGCGAACACTTTTGGATCATGAACGGCTATATCTGAAAGAACTTTTCTGTCCAACTCAATACCTGACTCTTTAAGGCCACTAATAAAGGTTGAATAAGACATACCGTGCTCTCTTGCACCGGCATTGATTCTTTGAATCCATAAAGACCTAAAGTTCCTCTTTTTTACCCGGCGGTCACGATAAGCATATTGAAGTCCCTTTTCTACTTTCTGCTTAGCAACACGGAAACTCTTAGAATTTCTACCTCTATAACCTTTGGCAGCACTAAGAACTTTTTTATGGCGTGCATGAGAAACAACACCTCTTTTAACTCTAGACATACCTTAACCCCTAGGACACACCGTAAGGTAGGAATTTTCTAACTATTCTCGCATCAGAATCAGCTAAAACAAACGTGCCCCTTGCCTTACGTTTCATTTTTTGGGGTTTAGATCCAAGACAATGTCTTTTATAGGCCACATTTCCAAGAATTTTTCCAGTTCCCGTAACCCTGAAGCGCCTTTTTGTAGAACTTTTTGTTTTCATTTTAGGCATAACTAAAACCCTATCACTGCCAAATCGACAATATACACATATAATATCATTAAGAAAGCTGGTTTATACAAGGAGAGGGAGATCTTTGCAAGTTATAGAACTTGATAGAAACAAAAATCTACCTTGGGGCCATTACCATTACTAACTGCCTTCCCTCCATTTTTGCTTCTTGTTCAATTTTAGCTACTTTCTCAGTATCATCAACAACCCTTTTAAGTAAATTTATACCAATCTCTTGGTGATTCATCTCCCTACCACGGAATCTCATAGTTATTTTAACTTTATCTCCGTCAAGTAGAAATCTGTGCATACTTCTCATTTTTACTTCATAATCGTGATCTTCTATATTTGGCCTTAATTTTATCTCTTTAACATCTATGACCTTTTGCTTTTTCTTTGCTTCATTTCGTTTTTTTTGCAATTCATACTTAAATTTACCTAAATCCAATATTTTACATACAGGAGGGCTTGCATTGGGAGAAATTTCAACCAAATCTAAACCTACTTCTTCTGAATGTTGTATTGCTTGCTGAACTGAGACCACACCGATGTTTTCACCATCGGCACCTATTAAACGTACCTCTGGAACGTCTATATTTTCATTTACCCGCGGCCCATCTTTTGAAGGTGGGGAGGATGTTGACATAGTTTTTACTATTGAAAAATCTCCTTTAAATTATATTAAAGTTAAATTTTATTAATAATTAGATAAAATTGCCACTCAATTTTATAAAAAAACAGAAAAAAATTTAAATTAGCAATCTGGGGGCCTTATTTCATGTATAATATTTTTTACAAAGTCCTCAATTGAAACTATTTCCTGATTCTTACCCCCTAATCTCCGGAGGGCAACTTTTTTATTATCAGATTCTTTTTCACCAACAACTGCAATTATAGGTATTTTTTGATTGGAGTGGTCTCTAATTTTATAATTAATTTTCTCATTCCTTAAATCTAAATTTACTCTCACTTTTGAGGCCTCAAGTAAAGAGTATACTTCTTTTGCATATTCATCTGTTGAAGACGTGATTGTTGCAACAACTACCTGAACTGGGGCCAACCACAATGGTAACTTTCCTGCGTAGCTTTCAATTAAAATCCCAATAAACCTCTCTAAGCTTCCAAGGATCGCTCTATGAAGCATTACGGGTTTATGCTTATTACCATCTGCGCCAATATAAGAAGCATTTAATCTTTCGGGCAACACAAAATCGAGTTGAATGGTACCACATTGCCATTTTCTTCCGATTGCGTCTTTAAGATGAAATTCAAGTTTTGGTCCATAGAAAGCCCCTTCACCAGAGATAATTTCATAGTCTAAATTAGTTGCTTTTACAGCATCCTCAAGCGCATTTTCAGCTCTATCCCAAACTGTGTCATCTCCTGCCCTAAGTTCTGGCCTGGTCGCTAATTTTACCTCCACTTGAATAAAGCCTAAATCTTTATAGACGGACATTAAAAGATCGCAAAATGCAATTGTCTCATCTGTTACCTGATCTTCTCTACAAAAAATATGTGCATCATCTTGGGTCATTTGTCTCACTCGCATTAATCCATGCAATGCACCATGAGGCTCGTTTCTATGACAACAGCCAAATTCAGCAAGTCTAATAGGAAGATCTTTATAACTTCTAATTTCTGAATTATAAATTTGAACATGAGCAGGGCAATTCATTGGCTTTATAGCCAACATTTTTCCCTCAGATGAGATAATTGGTTTTCCTTCCTCAATATTTGGAACAACATCAGGTACCACAAACATATTTTCTCTAAACTTTGACCAATGTCCAGATTTTTCCCAAAAACGAGAGCTAATTAATTGAGGTGTTTTAACCTCTTCGTATCCTGACTTTGAGAGCTTTCTCCTTATGTAATTCTCTAACTGCAACCAGATCAAATACCCTCTAGGGTGCCAAAAAACTGAACCTTGCGCCTCTTCTTGAAGATGAAAAAGATCCATTTGTTTTCCAAGCTTCCTATGATCTCTTTTTTCTGCTTCCTCTAACTGTTTTAAATGCTCCTCTAATTCTTTTTTATTTCTCCATGCCGTGCCATAAACACGCGTAAACATTTCATTATCTGAATTCCCTTTCCAATAGGCCCCAGCTACTTTTGTTAATTTAAATGACCCAACATGAGAAAGGCTAGGAAGATGTGGTCCCCTGCACAAATCAACAAACTGCTCATCCTGATTTTTATAAATTTGGAAATCTTTTTCCTGCCCGGAATCTTCAATAATTTGAACTTTATAATTCTCACTTTTTTCGAAAAAAAGACTCTTAGCTTCTGACTTTGTATGCAAACTCTTTTCAATTTTTGATTTCTTCTGAATAATCTTATTCATCTCTTTTTCAATCTTGGTCAAGTCTTCTAAAGAAATGATTGGATCAGTTAGTACGTCGTAGTAAAATCCATTTTCAATTGTTGGTCCAATAGCTAATTTTGAATTGGGATAAAGCCTTTTTATTGCTAAAGCAAGGACCTGAGCTGCAATAGTATGACGCATTATCTCAAGCCCTTCTTCAGATTCTATTGTTATAATTGAAACAGAACTATCAGTCTCAATCATATCCACTAGATCTTTTTGAATGCCGTCAACAGACATTGCTATAGCACTTTTAGCTAAACCAGGGCCAATATCTTTTGCTAAATCATAACCAGATATTTTATCATTGAATTTTCTTTCACTTCCATCTGGCAAACTCACTACAACCATATAATTCCTTTAAAATTAAAGTAAAAAAAATAAAATTATTCTAGAGTCATTTTTTATAATTCTTAATTGTATTCTCATATATATCAAGGGTGGAGTCTACCATTTGAGATATAGTAAATTTTTCTTTTATATTGTTCCTTGCAATGGATGCAAGCTTCTCTCTTTCCACTTGCGATATAGATAGAGCTTTTTCTATAGACTCGGCAAGTGAAATTGCTTGTCCTGGCTTAAATAACCACCCTGTAACGTCCTTTTTAATTATTTCTGATGCAGCACCGTGGTTGGGTGCCACCACTGGCCTTCCCATTGCTTGAGCTTCCGCAACAACTCTACCAAAAGCCTCCGGCTTCAAAGAAGCCGAGATAACTAAATCTGTCAGCATATAGGCTGAACCAATATCCTTACAATCATCGATAATATGAACAACTCCATCCAAATCGAGTTCTCTTATTTTCTTTTCAAGAAGATTACGATACCTTTTTTTATTACCATCCGGGCCAACAAATAAACAGCGTAAATTCTCTGGTAACCTGTTTGTTCCCTTGAGATAATCTAGTGCATCAATAAGTAATAGCTGCCCTTTCCAAGGACTCAGTCTTCCTGGGAGCATAATAACTGGACCCGAGTTTTCCGACAGTTTCCACTTCCGAGACAGATGTATTATTCTTTCAGCAGATACTTTACTTGGGCTGAATATACTCAAGTCAACACCTCTTGGTATCTTATGAACATGTTCAGAATCAAATTTATATTCTTCTATAATATGATTATAAATAAAATTTGAAATAGCTATTATAGAATTTCCCTTAAGCATTATGCTATTATACTTTTTTTTGAGCCCCATCAAACCAGTTCCATAAGTTCCATGAAAAGTGGTAACTAAGGGTTTTTTAGTCAACTTTGACGCAAGATAAGCACTCCAAGCAGGTGCCCTTGATCTTGCATGAATAATTGAGACTCCTTCTTTATTCACAATCTCTGACAAATAAACAGCATTCATAAGTATACTAAAGGGAGATTTTGAATATAAATTTAAATCATAATGCTGAACGCCAATTCTACTTAGCTCCTTAGTAAAAGCACCACCACTCGAGGCTATGATAGCTCTTCTGCCAGAAGAAACAATTGCCCTTGAAAGCTCAATGGTTCCACGGCTAACACCACTAACATCAAGTTTAGGTAAAACTTGTAAACAAACTTTAGCGTTGAAATGATTAAGTTTATCCGTAGAATTATTCATAGACTTAGAATAACTCTCAATGTGGAATAATGCAAAATACTTTCTGGGAAGATTTTAATATATTAAAGAGCACAGACGGGTCAAACCTTGCTTATAATAAACTAGCAGGCGGCAATCCGGGATTAATTTTTTTTCATGGTCTTAATTCAGATCGGAAGGGAACTAAGGCTGAGCACCTATTAAATTATTGTTTAAAGAAGAAAAAACAATTTATAAGCTTTGATATGTTTGGCCATGGCCAATCGTCCGGCCAAATGGAAGATGCAACCCTTAGCATCTGGATAAATAATGCTCTGAATATTATTGATAAAATTAGTAATGGACCACAATTTATTGTTGGCTCAAGTATGGGTGGCTGGGTTATGCTTAAAGTGGCAGAAAAAAGAAAAAAAATTATTTGTGGAATGGTAGGAATAGCTGCTGCACCAGATTTCACAGAAAGCCTTATATGGAAAAGAATGACAGATAGAGAAAAAGAAGAATTGGAGAGAAACGGCTTTATAACTCAAGATTCAGATTATGATGACTCACCCTATATAATATCCAGAAAATTAATCGAAGATGGTAGAAACAATCTTATTCTTAATAACACTATTCATTTAAATATTCCTTGTGTATTTATTCATGGAAAAAAAGATATAGATGTCCCTTGGCAAACTTCATTTGATTTAGCCTTAAAGATCAAATCAAATAACGTAAAAAATATTTTAATAGAGAGAGGCACACATAGGCTCTCTACAAAAAATGACTTAAATGTCCTAACTTCCTCATTAGATGAATTATATGAAGGATTCACCCAAAAAAAAGATTAAACTATTTAAATGAACTTACGAGAGACTGCGTATATGAATCCTGGGGGTTATTAAATATTTCAGATGAACTAGCTTGTTCAATGGAAAATCCATTTTTCATAACTAAAATTTTATCGGCGATTGATCGTATAACTCTTAAATCATGACTTATAAATAAATAACTTAACTTATACTTAGACTGTAATTGACATAAAAGATCGATAATTTGTGCTTGTATAGATACATCTAATGCGCTTGTAGGTTCATCTAATACTAAAAACTCCGGCTTTAAAACAAGGGCTCTAGCAATTGATATTCTCTGACGTTGCCCTCCTGAAAACTCATGCGGAAATCTCTCTCCTAACTTATAATTAAGGCCTACATCATCTAAAACAGATTTAATTAAATCACGCTTTTCTTTATGACCCAGGCTTGGAAGGTGAAAGCTAAGACCCTCTTCTATTATTTGGTTTACTGACATTCTAGGACTTAATGAACCATAAGGGTCTTGAAACACAATTTGCATTTTTTTCCGCAGTTTTCTCATTTCTTTTTTTGAAAGATTATTTATGTTTTGACCATGAAATTCTATACTACCTAAACTTTCAACTAGCCTTAGTATAGCAAAGGCGAGAGTAGTTTTTCCTGAACCACTTTCACCAACAACTCCTAAAGTTTCATTTTTATTAATGAGAAAAGATATATTATTAACTGCCTTTGTATAACCTACGGTTCTTCTGATTATCCCATCCTTGATAGGAAACCATACCTTTAAATCTTTTACACTTAGCAGTTCAGTATCTATTTCATCTTTATTACTTTCTTTGATGACAGGCTGTGATAATAGTAATTTCTTTGTATAAGGATTCTTAGGAGAACTAAAAATACCATCCACAGAACCATGTTCAACAATTTTTCCTTTTTCAAGTACGCAAATATTATCTGCAAAACTTCTCACAACGGAAAGGTCATGCGTTATAAATATAATAGACATCCCAATACGCTTCTTTAAATCGCTTAAAAGACTCAATATTTGAGATTGAATAGTCGCATCCAGCGCTGTAGTAGGCTCATCAGCAATAAGAATTTCTGGCTCTAGTGCGAGAGACATCGCAATCATAACCCTTTGCCTCTCACCCCCTGACAGCTCATGAGGCAAAGAATGTAATCGTTGCTTTATTCTTTTAAAGCCAACCATTTCAAGTAAATTAATTACTCTTGGCTTAATCTCCTGTTTACTTAATCCTTGATGAATCTCTAATACTTCACCTACTTGTGCTTCAATACTTTGCAATGGGTTTAAAGAAGTCATGGGCTCTTGGAAAATAATTCCTATCTTTCTTGTACGTAAAGACCTCATATAAGATTCAGGTTTTCCGATAAGCTCTTCGTTAATAAATTTGATACTACCGTTTCCTATTTTCGCAGAACTCGGTAATAATTGAAGAATTGAAAGTGCTGTGATAGATTTTCCTGAACCACTTTCTCCAACTAAAGAAAGTGTCTCACCAGGAAATAGATTAAATGAGAGACCATTAACAACTTGATAGTAATTAGAACCAGAATTGAAAGTAACACTCAAATCTTTTACTGAAAGTATTGGGTTTATATCTCTTTTCATGTGTTACCGCATGTCTTTTCTAGGATCAAAGGCATCTCTTATTGCCTCACCTACAAAAACTAATAGAGTAAGCGTAATAGCAAGAGTAAGAAACGCCGTAATACCTAACCAAGGTGCTTGCAAATTATCTTTACCTTGCCTGAGCATCTCACCCAAAGATGGAGAACCCGGGGGTAATCCTAAGCCCAAAAAGTCAAGTGATGTTAGTGCAATAATAGAGCTTGAAAGAATAAATGGAAGGAAGGTGAGAGTAGCCACCATAGCATTTGGCAGGACGTGTCTAATCATAATGGATGTGTCAGAGACACCAAGGGACTTTGCTGCTCTTATATAATCAAGGTTTCTTGTTCTAAGAAATTCTGCTCTAACGACCGGCACTAAGGAGGTCCAGCTAAATAAAAGTAAAATTATTAGTAACGTCCAAAAACCAGGCGTTAAAAAGGATGATACAATTATTAGAATAAATAATTGTGGAAGACCAGCCCAAATCTCAATAAACCTTTGAAATAATAAATCAAACCATCCGCCAAAATAACCCTGAACTGCCCCAGCAATTACCCCAAATACGGAAGAAATAATTGTCAAAATAAAACCAAAAACCAGTGAAATTCTTAACCCATAAAGAAGTCTTGCAAAAACGTCTCTTGCCTGACTATCTGTCCCAAGCCAATTTTCTTTTGTTGGGGGTGATGGGGCTGGCTTATCAAGGTTATAATTTATTGTATCAAAGCTATATCTTACAACTGGCCATAACATCCACCCGTCCTCATTAATAAGTTCCTCTAAATATGGGTCACGATAATCAGCATATGTCAGAAAATCTCCTCCAAATTCTATTTCCTTATAATCAAATATAATAGGATAATAAAAATTATCTTTAAACCTTACTAATAAAGGCTTATCGTTGGCTATTAGTTCAGAAAAACATGTTATAGCTAATATTATCAATATGATTATAGATGAGACATAACCTCTCTTATTGGAATAAAAGTTTGTAAGACGTCTTTTACTAACTGATGAGAGGTTTCTGAAAAAAAAATTCATGTACTTCTCGCTTCAAAATCAATTCTGGGATCAACGACATGATACATTATGTCATTTAAAAGATTTACAGCTAACCCAATTAGACTAAAAATAAAAAGAATTCCAAATACTACTGGGTAGTCTCTATTGATAATTGACTCAAACCCCAAAAGGCCTAGACCATCAAGGGAAAAGATAACTTCTATCAAAAGTGAACCAGTAAATAACATACTTACTAATGTTGCTGGAAAGCCTGCAATTACCACCAACATAGCATTTCTAAAAACATGTCCATATAAAACTCTACTTGGCGTTAACCCTTTAGATTGAGCCGTTAATACATATTGCTTATTAATTTCATCGAGAAATGAATTCTTTGTTAGCATAGTCAGAGATGCAATCCCTCCAATTGCAATTGCAAAAACAGGTAAGGTTAAATGCCAAATATAATCAATAATTTTTTCAATCATATTAAGGCTATCCCAATTATCTGATGTTAAACCCCTTAGAGGAAATAAGTCCAGATACTGCCCGCCTGCAAAAAGTACGATAAGTAAAATTGAAAATAGAAATGATGGCATCGCATAAAAGAAGAAAATAATATATGAGGTTGTAATATCAAAAGCGCTTCCCTCTGATACTGCCTTCCTAATCCCTAGAGGTATTGATATTAAATAAATCAATAAGGTAGACCATAGCCCTAGTGAAAGGGAAACGGGAAGCTTTTCGATTATTATATTTATAACATTTTGTGATCTAAAATAACTCTCGCCGAAGTCAAATGTGGCATAATTTTTTATCATAATTACGAAACGTTCATATGGGGGTCTATCAAAGCCAAACTTCTTTTCTATTTCCTTCACTAGCTCTGGAGGTAGGCCCTGTGCACCCCTGTACTTACTATCAGTTGACAAAGAGTCAACAGACTGGGATGACACCCTTGTAGTTGCTGAGGTCTCCAAACCCTGCAATTGTGCAATAACTTGTTCTACCGGACCGCCGGGAGCAAATTGAACAATTATGAAATTTAAAGCTATAATGCCAAATAATGTTAAGGGTATTAGCAGTAATCTTCTAAAAATATAGGCAATCATTTATTTTCTTTTTCCCTGCCTAAAAAATTTTTATATTTACCCATATCAAACCACCAAGTTGAAATTGAAATGCCAAGTAAGGGTATTTTAGATGGATATGCGAACTTATTCCAAAAAGCAACTCTTGTGTCAGGAGAGTACCAATTAGGGATAACATAATGTCCCCACTGCAAAACTCTATCAATTGCCTTTGTATAAGCTACTAACTCATCCCTAGTCTCAGCTAAAACCAAATCCTCAATTAGTTCGTCAATAACAGGGTCTTTAACACCAGCAAAATTCCTTGAGCCTTGTTGATCAGCAGCTAGAGAGCCCCAATAATTTCTTTGCTCATTACCAGGAGATAAACTTTGCCCCCATGAAAATACAATCATATCAAAGTCAAAGGCTTGTATTCTATTTATCCATTGAGAGCTATCAACTGTGCGCATTTGGGCTTTGATTCCAATTTTTCTCAAGTTTTTAATAAAAGGAGCAACTATTCTCTCAAAAGATGGAGACCTTAGGAGAATCTCAAACTCAAAAGGCTTTCCGTTCTTCTCAAAATTTCCTGATGGAGCTTGTACCCAACCTGCGTCAGTAAGAATAGAAACCGCCTTTAAAAGGTTTGATCTAAGTGAATTATTTTTATCGACTCTTGGTGGGTTATACTCTTGATTGTAAATTTCTAAGGGAAGTTTGTTCCTGTATTTCTCTAAAAACTTTAGCTCTAAACCTGTTGGAATCTTAGCGGCAGATAACTCTGAATTTTGAAAGTAACTTCGTGTTCGTTTATATTGGTCATAAAAAATTGCTTTGTTGGTCCATGAGAAATCAAATGCATATGACAAGGCTTTCCTAACCCTTACATCGGAAAAAATATCCTTTCTCGTATTAAAAACAAAACCTTGCATGCCCGCTGGAGTATTGTCTTTGAAGGCTTCTTTTATAATTTTTTTATTTACAATTTTTTCACCATCATATTTAACCGCCCAATTTCTTGCAGAATTTTCATATCGAATATCATACTCACCTGACATGAATGCCTCAAAAGCAACAGTTTCATCTCGGTAATAATCAAACCTTATTTCATCAAAATTGTGCCTACCAATATTTACAGGGAGATCTTTGCCCCAATAATTCTCAATTCTCTCATACTCGATAAATCTTCCAGGCTCGAAGTCTTTTATTTTGTATGGTCCACTTCCCAGTGGCCCCCTCAAACTATTATCTGAGAAATCTATTTCTGCCCAATAAACCTCAGAAAGTATGGGCATTTGACCTATTATTAGTGGTAGCTCTGAATTACCTGAGTTTTTAAAAAAAAAGGTTACCTCTCTCGTACCTGTCTCTTTAACTGAGTCAATATCACCAAAATAAGCTTTGTAGAGAGGATCCCCCTCATTAATAAGTTTATTAAAACTAAAAATAACATCCTTTACTGAGATATATGAACCATCTTGAAAGCGCGCCTCAGGCCTTATAGTGAAACGCACATATTGACCTGTCTTTGGAACTTCAATTGTTTCTGCTATTAATCCATACATTGTAAAAGGTTCATCCAGACTATTTATTAGTAAGCTTTCTGAGATAACAGGAGAAATTGTTGGGAGTAGATCATTTTGATGCAATCTAAATAAACCTGACGCTGCAGTGCCTTTAAGGATGAAAGGGTTAAGAGAGTCAAATGTTGCACCAGGTGTATGAATAATTAACTTACCGCCCTTTGGTGCAGAGGGCTCAACGTAATCAAAATACTTAAAACCCTGGGCATATTTTGGACTTCCATGTAAGGCGAATCCATGAACTGGTGTGTCGAATCTTGCATGAGAGCAAGAAAAGCTTGAAAAGAAAATAAAGAATAATTGATATAATAATACTCTAGGTAAATTACAAAACATAAAATAACACCTTAACTTAGAAGATCTAGTACTTGTCTATGTACTCCTGGATCGCCTACTGCGATTATGGTCTTATAATCATTTCCATTTATCATCTCTCCTTTCCAATCCGTAACTACTCCTCCAGCACCTTCTATTATTGGAACAATAGAAGAATACTCATAAACGCTAAGTTTTTCACAAACAATATCAATCCACCCGCTTGCTAACATACCGTAATGATAACAATCTGCACCACCTATCCTTGAAGACCTTACTTTATCTGATAAATTGCTAAAACTTATAGCTTCTAATTTATCAAAAATTTCGTAAGCAGTTGTATACAGATGCGCTAGAGAAACATCTTTGCAAGGCCTAGTTCTGACAAAATTATTATTGTGAGCTGTTCTTTTATCTAATCCATACCAGCGGTCTTTAATGAACGGCTGATCAATTATTCCCAAATATGGATTGCCCTGTTTAATAACACCAATTAGAGTTGTAAAAAGAGGAACACCGTTAATAAATGAGATTGTGCCATCAATAGGGTCTAGCGTCCAAACATACTCTGCTTTTTCATTCTCAGCACCATATTCCTCACCAATAATTCCATGTGAGGGATATTTTTTTTTTATCATACCCCTAAGCAACTCCTCCACATCCCTATCAGCTTGAGTTACAGGGCTTTGGTCTTCCTTATTTTCAATATGAAATACTGATCGAAAATACTTAAGTGTAACCTCACTAGCTGCATCAGCAAGTTCATTAGCAAAGCCAAGTATAGATTCCTCATTAACAGTCATAATATTTTAAATAAGTTAAAATGATTTAAAAAGGAGAACTAATTTTCAATGGAACTTAAGACCCCTCTTCTGCCTTTTCAAGTTCGTCCAATACTACTTCAGGAGGGTCTTCAGTCTTTTCCATTAAATATTTAATAATATTAGCCCTATCTTTGGGTTTCCTTAAACCTGCAAAGTTCATGTTACCTTGAGGGGCAAGACTCTTAGGATTCTCCAAGTAAGCATTCAGATTATCATATGTCCAAATATCAACACCTGACAAAAGTGAATTTGAGAGCTTATAGCCACCACGCTGCTTTTCACTTACAACAGCCCCAACTATATTATGTAAGTTAGGCCCTGTGCCATTCTTCCCACCCTCATCAAAGGAATGACATGATTGACATTTTCGAGCAACTTTCATTCCTTGTTCCACACTAGCATCCGCAAGAAGAGGCTTAATATCTATCAAGACTGGATCCGTTTTTTCTTCCAAAACTCCAGCCCCAAAACCCGCTGGAACCTCAATGGGGTAACCAAAGGTTACTTCTTCCTGAGAAGTTGCATGGACTTCATTCTCTGGCATAAAGAGATGACTGGTCTCATTTGCTATTACAGCAATCCAAATTGCTGAAAAACCTGCTATCATAGCTGAATTTGATCTGAATTTATTGGAAGACAATTTAAATGCACCCTATTGTTAAAAAAAGCTGTCTAAAACCTAAAAAATAAGAAATAAACTATTAAGTGTAACGTATACATTGGAAAATTATTTCCTTCTACATAAAAATCATTACCTTATGATAAAGAATACTTAAAAAATGTCTTATAAAACATATTAATATAGAAAGTACCAGAAATGGAAGTAAAAGACGCACTTATTGTAATTCCGGCAAGAATGGCGGCAACAAGGTTGCCTGGTAAACCTCTAGCTCTAATTAATAACGAACCAATGATTGTTCATGTATGGAAGAAAGCGTGCCAATCAGAAGTAGGTCCTGTAATTGTTGCCTGTGGCGACATTGAAATTAAGGAAACTATTGAGAAATATGGCGGAAAGGCTATTTTGACAGATCCTGATCTTCCAAGTGGCTCTGATCGCGTTTGGAGAGCGGCACAGATATATGATCCAGAAGGTAAATTTAATATTATTGTTAATGTACAAGGAGACCAGCCTACTTTGGATCCTTCACATATATCCAGGACGGTAGATGCCTTAAGAGATTCTGGGTCAAATATGTCGACACTCATAACACCTATAAATAACCAGCGTGAAATAAGTGACCCCAGCGTGATAAAAGTAGCTATTGATTTTCAAGAAAATAATAAAGTAGCAACTGCATTATATTTCAGTAGAAATCCCATTCCTCATGGGGAGGGACCTGTATATCATCATGTGGGAATTTATGGTTTTACAAGACCAAGTCTGAAGAAATTTGTTAGTATTAAACCGAGTGAACTGGAAAAACGAGAAAAATTGGAACAGTTAAGAGCATTAACGAATGGTCTTAGTATCTCCGCATACATGGTTGAACATTCTCCACCATCGGTAGATACGCCTGAGGATCTTGAAAGAGTTAAAATGATTCTAGAAAATAATTAGAGAAAAATTATGACTAATAAAAAAAAGTCTTCTAATAAAGTTGCTTTTCAAGGGCAGCTCGGTGCAAATTCCCATGTAGCATGTAAAATTTATTTTCCAGACTGGGAATATTTGCCATGCACTAATTTTGAAGATGCCTTTAACACTGTAAGAGATAATGATGCAAAGTATGCTATGATACCAATAGAAAATTCGGTTATGGGTAGAGTTGCAGACATACATAACTTGCTCCCTGAATCTGGCTTATTTATTGTTGGCGAATATTTTCACAGAGTTGAACATCAGTTGCTGGCATTAAAAGACTCTTCGCTTAAAGAGATAAAAACCGTTATGAGTCAGTTACCTGCTTTATCCCAATGTAAAAAATTTATAAAACAAAATAATTTCACTGAAATAACTGCAGCAGATACAGCAGGCTCGGCAAAAGAAGTCGCTAATCTGGGAGATAAAAGTATAGGAGCAATTGCATCTTCTCTTGCTGCAGAGATTTATAACTTAAAGATCGTATCTTCAAATATTGAAGACGCAGATCATAATACTACCCGATTCATTGTTATGTCTAATAAACCAGAGGCTCCAGCGTTGAATGAAGGAAAAGTTATCACCTCAATCATTTTCAAAATCCGTAACGTTCCTGCTGCTCTGTATAAAGGATTGGGTGGGTTTGCAACTAACGGTGTTAACATTACAAAGCTAGAAAGTTATCTTATAGATGGTAATTTTACTGCCGCACAATTTTATGCTGACTTTGAAGGACATCAAGATTTAAAACATGTACAACTAGCGCTTGAAGAACTATCATTTTATTCTAAAGAGCTTAAGATTCTTGGCTGTTACCAATCAGATCCGTATAGAAATTGAAATAAGATTTTAATAGAATTTAATTTCTCTATTCACCCAACTGTCAATTAGACTCCTTGCAATTGAATGTTTACTGGGTAATTTCTTTTCAGATTCTGCATCTTCCATCTCAGTAAATTCCTTCAAGCATTCCCTACTAACCCACATAATCTTTTCAAGCTCATCATCTTTAGGGGAGAATTTATCATTCTCTGCTTTTGCCGCAAAGCCAAGCATTAATGATGAGGGGAAAGGCCATGGTTGAGAACCTTGGTATGAAACTCCATTAACAATTATACCTGTTTCTTCGGCAACTTCCCTTTTTACACAATCCTCTAAAGACTCACCAATTTCAAGAAAACCAGCAATTACAGAATACATTCCTAGAGGCCAATTGGACTGTCTGGCCAGAAGACAACTTTCTTCATTTGGGTGCTCTACAAGTGTTATTACTGCTGGGTCAATCCTTGGAAATAACTTTTTTGAACAAGTTAAACTCGTACACTTCCTTATATGACCCTCCTCCTCACTTTTTGTTCTCATACCACATTTTCCACAAAAGACTGAATTAGAGTGCCATATTGACATACCCCGTGCGTAAGCCAAAAGAGACGCTTGATTAAGTGTAATAATATTTAGAATACTGTGAAGCGTTTTGAACTCCCAATTTTCATTTAAATTACAAATATCATTTTCATTAAAAATATTGATAGCGAAGCATGGTACTTTTCCATCGAGACCGAGAAAAATCATCTCCTCATCATTTAAGGCTAATTCTTGTGCTAATTGTAAGCTAATAGAAACATAATTTAAATCAGAGGTATTAAATAAGTTCTTACCCTTCCATACAGGAAGAATAACTAAATTATCTTGCTTCTTAAGTATTTGAACTTCATCATTTCTCAATCTTAATTCTGAACATCTATTTAGAGAAAGTCCTGAGTATGTTGAATTTTTCATAAATGATCTTAATTTTAATAAGCTATGAATTAAGGTTGGGAAGGTTTTCAGTTTTACTATTGTTTGAATAGACCGACCAAATTTTTTCAATCTTATAGAACTCTCTCACTTCTGGTCTTAATATATTAATAATAAGATCACCAGCATCAATTAAAACCCAATCAGACTGGTTATATCCTTCGACTTTGGGCATGACATTAAATCTTTTTAGATCCTCGACGATATGAGATGAAATAGCCTTTACTAAACGTGAATTTGAAGCACTGGCAATTAGCATTATGTCAGCAAAAGAAGAACTTTTCTTTAAGTCTAATTCAATGACATTTTCTGCCTTATCTTTGTCAAGTAGCTCTTTGACATGATCAACAATCTTTCTAATATTAAATTTTTTATTATCTAAAATACTCTCACTCCTCTCTTCTATGTATTTAGGGACCTAATCTGTGAAGAGGATAAATCAACCCTCTTCGAGGGAAAAAATATCCAAGAAGGAGTAGATCTGTACCAAATATAAGCTGGTCTTGAAATAGATACTCTATTTTTTTTGTATTTAATAGACGCCTTACTAAAAAGTGATTTGTATCTATAAGCACCCCTATCAAATACTGCAATTCTTACCTTATCAAAAATGGTTGTCCAATTCACCCACATACTTATCTGAAGTAAATTATCAGCGCCCATTAACCAGATAAAACTAGTTTTTGGGTATCTAACAATTAATTTGTTCAGTGTTGCTGAGGTATATTGTGTTTTGTAGTTAAGCTCAAGATCTGTCAAATGAATCCATGGGGGAAGATATAAATTCGATGCACGCCTAATTCTCTCACTTGTTGAAGGAACGTCCATGAACTTTTTTAATGGATTCTGCGGTGTTACAAGCCACCAAACTTGATCTAATGATAAGTATCTTTTTGCAGTATGGCTCAGATGGAGGTGTCCTAAATGTGCTGGATTAAAAGAACCGCCCAACAAACCAATTCGCATAACTCTTCTATCACCCCATATACCTGGACTTAACATATTCTAATTACCCAAAACTATGGTCTGATTGTTCCATCACCTCTAACCTTATATTTAAAAGTTGTTAATTGCTCGATTCCCACAGGCCCCCTTGCATGCATTTTCCCAGTGGCAATTCCAATTTCAGCACCCATACCGAATTCTGCTCCATCTGCGAATTGAGTTGAAGCATTATGCATTACTATAGAACTTGGCAAACTATTCATAAACTTTTCTGCTTCTAAATAATTTTCTGTTATAATTGCATCAGTGTGTTCCGATCCATATTTCTGTATATGTCCAATTGCATCGTCAATATTTTCTACTGTTTTAATGCTAATAATCTTATCCAAATATTCAGTCTCCCAATCTTCATCACTGGCTAAATTAATTTTTAAACCTAGTTTTTTTATTTCTTTATCCCCTCTTACCTCACAGCCTGCTAAAACTAACTCATCAATAATCTTGGGTAAAAATGTTTTAGTTACTTCTTTATCCACTAAGACTGTCTCAGTTGCCCCACAAATACCAGGCCTTCTCATCTTTGCATTAAAAACGACATCCTGTGCTTTCTTTGGATCTGCCTCTTTATGGATATAAGTATGACACAACCCAATTAAATGCTGGAATGTTGGAATTTTACTATCCATCATAACCTTTTTGGTTAATGAAGCACCCCCCCCGGGGAACTATTACATCAATGTATTGAGTCATATTAAGCATTTTTGTGACAGCGGCTCTATCCGTTGTAGAAACCATTTGTATAGAATGCACTGGAATATCACTACTTGATAATGCCTCGTGAACACATGCTAGAATCGCTTTCGTGCTGAAAAAGCTCTCTGAACCCCCGCGTAAAATACAAGCATTACCTGCCTTCAAGCATAAAGCTCCAGCATCAATGGTGACATTCGGTCTAGACTCATAGATAACCCCAATTACACCAAGAGGCATTCTTACACGCTCAATAACTAATCCATTTGGTCTTTTCCAAGAAGCAATTATTTGACCAACTGGGTCATCAAACTCAGAAATTCTATCTACCCCATCAGCCATCAAATCTACTCTTTTTGAGTCAAGTGCAAGCCTATCCAGTAATGAAGGAGATAACTGCTTTTTCTCTCCATTATCAAGATCTCTTTTATTTTCGCTGAGTATTTCTCGCTTATTAGACCTAAGGACCTTAGATATTTTATTCAGGGCTTTATTCTTTTTTTTGGCAGAAATAGTAGATAAATGATTAGATGCAACTGAAGCATTATGGCCTATACAATCCATCAGCTCATCAATATCCTCAAAATTTTGACATTCATAATAATTTTGCACAGATTATCCCCTAATCTAAAAAATTAAGTTTTGCTACCAATCACAAGATCGTCTATGTGAATTATTTCCGACCTTCCCTTAAAGCCTAATATTTGTTCTATTGCATCCGACTCATGTCCCATTATAAGCTTTATATCCTCTGAGCCAAATGCGCTTAACCCTTTTCCTAAGATATTTTTTTCACCTAAAGCAACTTCTACGGTATCACCCCTTTTAAAACTACCTTTCACATCTAAAACATCTCTTGGAAGAAGACTATGTCCACTCTTTAAGCCTAAGGCTGCTGATTCATCAATTATTAACCTGTTACCTGAGATATAGTTTGATAGTATCCATTTTTTTCTTATTTTTTGAGACTCTGCATTACTTAAGAACCAAGTGCTGATTTTTTTATTATCAAGTGAGCTTATAGGTTTTTTTACTTTTCCGTTTGTAATAACAACATTACATCCAGACTTCATGCAAATTTCTGCTGCAAGTAACTTTGTTTGCATCCCGCCTGTACCATATTTTGACTTTGTTACTCCTGCCATTGAGAAATGCTCTTCATTTATATTATAAACCTTCGAAATATGCTTCGCATCATTAAAGGAGCTTGGGTCTTTTGTGTATAAACCATCAACATCTGAAAGAAGTATACAAAGGTCTGCATCCATCATTACTGCTACATATGCAGCTAATTGATCATTGTCACCAAACCTTATTTCATCTGTAACAACAGTATCATTTTCATTTATTAAAGGAATAGCATTTAGCTTCAATAAAGTCCTTAGTGTCTCTCTTGAATTCAAATATCTTCTTCTATCTTCTGTATCCCCGCGAGTAAGTAATACCTGAGCTACATTTAGATTGTGTCTGTCAAGAGAGCTTTGGTAAGATTGAGTTAATTTCATTTGACCAGCTGCAGCTGCAGCTTGCTTTTCTTCTAATCGCAAGTCACTTTTATTTAGACCGAGAGATTCTACCCCTGCAGATATTGCCCCAGAGGTTACAATAATAACTGACTGGCCACGTTTATGCATTTCTGCAATATCATCACAAACAGAATCTAACCATTCACTTTGCAATTGATTGGATTCACCAACAAGAAGTGAGGAGCCAATTTTTACAATAATTTTTTTAAAATCTCCAATACTAGGATTAATTAAGGTTTCCATTTTGCTTCTACCTGGTGGCCCCCACCTAATTCTTTTGTTATTTTGCTTTTTTTATTTTCAACCAAATCAAAAAGTTTTTTTAATAAAGCATCCCTGCCTTTTCCAGAAATACTGGAGAATACAAGTAATTTATCTATACCCTCATCTCTAAACTTCTGGACTTTAAAATTTACTTCTTCGTCATTCATTGCATCAGCTTTATTTATTACTATAAATTCTAGTTTGTTTTCTAAGCCTGCACCATACTTTTGTAGTTCTCTTCTAATAACAAAATAATCATCAACAAGATTATCTTTTGTTCCATCGATCAAATGAAGTAAAACACTACATCTTTCAATGTGCCCCAAAAATTTTGTTCCTAGCCCTATACCTTTGTGCGCTCCTTTTATTAATCCAGGTATATCTGCCATAACCATTTCTTTGTCACCCAAACTAATTACACCTAAATTTGGATGGAGTGTGGTGAATGGATAATTACCAATCTTGGGTCTTGCTTGGGTGAAAACAGACAATAAGGTTGATTTTCCAGCATTTGGAAGGCCTATTAAACCAATATCAGCTATAAGCTTGAGCCTCAACCAAACCCACATTTCTTCACTAGGATGGCCTAAATTTGCATTTGTAGGGGCTTGATTGGTTGAAGATTTAAATCTAGCATTACCCCAGCCACCATTACCCCCTTTTAGCAAGGTAACTTCTTGGCCGGGGGATGTTAAATCTGATAGAACATTTTCTTTTGAATCATCAAGTATTTCTGTACCAACAGGCACTCGAATTATTAAGCTTGTCCCATTTGAACCAGTTCTATCTCTACCCTTACCATCTGTGCCAGCCTCTGCTTTAAAGTGCTGCTTGAAGCGAAAATCAATTAGCGTATTAAGGTTT
Organism: uncultured Alphaproteobacteria bacterium; assembly: GCA_902575965.1. GTDB lineage: Bacteria > Pseudomonadota > Alphaproteobacteria > Rhodospirillales > Rhodospirillaceae. Next base: position 32,921 of record CACGTM010000004.1, read on the forward strand.
CTGTCTGCAACAAAGGTTATATTTCCTCCTCGGCCTCCATCCCCTCCATTAGGGCCACCATACTCAATGTACTTTTCTCTTCTAAAAGCAACACAGCCATTCCCACCTTTTCCACTTTTAAGAAAAATTTTTGCTTGATCAAGAAATTTCATGTTCTTGAATTTTCACTAATTAGCAACCGTTGAAAAACTTACAGATATTAAGTTATAAAAAATTTAAAGTTAGATACTCGGATCAACAGAAACAAATGTTCTTCCTTTAGAGCCTTTTTTAAAACTAACCTTCCCATCCACTAATGCAAAAATTGTGAAGTCTTTGCCAAGACCCACATTGTTACCTGGATGCCACTTTGTACCACACTGCCTTACAATTATATTACCAGCCGTGACATTTTGTCCGCCAAAAAGTTTAATTCCCAGTCTTTTTCCCGCGGAGTCTCTTCCATTTCGAGAACTTCCACCAGACTTTTTATGAGCCATGATTTATCTCCATGTATAAATTATCATTATGTAAAACTCTAACTTACTCATTTACCTTTTTCTTTTTATCTACTTTCTTACCGCCTTTAATTTTAGTAGCAGTTTTTTTTACCGATGTCTTTTTTGTAGTAGCCTTTTTCTGAATATCTACCTTTTTCTCAAGTGATCCTTCATCTTTAGTTTTACTTTGGCTCTCAGGAGCTTCTTTTTTAGCAGTCTTTTCTTTAACAGGGCTTGAAGATATTGAAGTTATCTGAACTACAGTATGCAATTGTTTGTGACCTTGTGTTCTTTTGTAATCTTTTCTTCTCTTCTTTTTAAACACTACGATTTTAGCGTCTTTTTTTTGTTCTATTATCTTAGCACTAACTACAGCACCATCTATAAGAGGATTACCAATCTTGTCACCTAAGATAAGTACGTCTCGGAAGGAAATTTCTGACCCAGGCTCGCCACTAATCTTCTCAATCGTTATTACATCATCTTTTGCAACACGATACTGTTTTCCACCTGTTTTAAGAACTGCGTGCATTAGAACACCTGTACTGAAATTGATTCAATAATTTATTATCTGAGGGAGATAAAACAAGACTCCACTATAAGTCAATCTTTTTAATACATTTTGACCCTTTTATAGCTATTTTTATATATTTTTTAAACATTCGGCATTATTATTCTTTTTTTTAATAATCTAATAATATTACCTGGTTCAAATAGAAATGGAGTAATTAATGTCTAATAATTGGGATATAATTTGTATTGGGGCAGGTTCTACGGGCCTACCTTTGGCCATCAAAGCTGCTGAAAAAGGAGCTAAAGTTCTTCAAATTGAAGCTGATAATAGAATTGGAGGCACATTATTTTGGTCTTCAGGACAAATTGCCGCGGCTGGTACAAACCTTCAAAAAAGACATGGGATCGAAGACAGTCCAGATGAACATTATGAAGATGCTCAACATGTAGCTAATCAACAAATTGACCCAACTGTTCTAAGGCTTTTTGTAGATAATGCTGCAGATACCATAAATTGGTTAGAGGATATCGGATTTAAGCCAGCAGAAGAGACACCAGTCGCTGGTGAAGCACACGAAGCATACAGTACAAGAAGATACCTTTGGGGAGAGAACCAAGCTATTTCTATATTGGATGTAATGAAACCGCTTCACGAACAGTTGGTTAAAGAAAAAAAAATTGACCTTAGACTTGAGCACCGATTTAAAGAATTGATTATGGATAAAGCAGGCGCAGCAATAGGAATCAAAGTAGAGACAAAAGAAGGTATAAAAGAGTTTTTCGGTGAAAATATTGTTCTTGCCTCAGGAGGTTATGCGGCAAGCAAAGAAGTCTGGAATGAACTTAATCCTGAAATCCCCCTTGCTTCTCGTTGTAATCCATTCTCAAGAGGTGATGGCATTATTGCTGCAAAAACACACGGTGCAATTGTTGATGGTGCGGAAAAATACCTATGCACTTTCGCCGGGTGGTTAAATGACCCTCAAGATCCTACCTCAGGTGAGTTCTTACTTTTATCACCAAAGGCGAGGAATGTTTGGGAGGTTTTTGTTAATTCCGAAGGTAAACGTTTTATGCAAGAGGATCATCAAAGCATTGACTACAGAGAAAGGGCTCTCTTAAAACAACCTGGTATGGAAATGAATATTATATTTGATTCTGCAATTCTACAGAATGCCAGCCCACTCACTTTGTTGGACAACGAAGAATACAGGAATAAGTTTGGCAATCATCCCACTTTTGTTAAAGCATCCAGTATTAATGACTTGGCACTTAAATTAGGTGTTCCACAAAAGAATCTTGAACAAACAATCAATGATTACAATAAATCAGTAGAAGAAAAAAATGACAAAGAATGGAATAAATATTTTTTAATTAGAAAAATTGAGAAAGCTCCATTCTATGCAGTAAAAGCAATGGGAATAACTGTATTAGGTCCATCTGGCCTTGCAGTTGACAGCAATCTTCAAGTTTTGAAAAAAGACGGCTCTAGGATTCAAAATCTTTATGCTGGAGGAGAAATTCTAGGTTTTGGAAGAACCTCAGGTAATGCCTTTGTGGGGGGTTTGTCTCTTACTCCTGCACTCACATTTGGTAAAATTCTTGGTGAAAAGATACTAAGCTGGTAAAGGAATGACACTTGGGTTATATGTGTATAGCCCTTCCTTCAATTGCCAAAGCAGCTTCTTTAATTGCTTCTCCAAGTTGGGGGTGAGCGTGTGATGTTCTTGCTATATCCTCGGTTGAAGTTGAAAACTCAATTCCCACAGCAATTTCCATAATAAGATCGCCAGCAGCAGGTCCAATGATATGACAACCAAGAAGAGTATCTGTTGTTTTGTCTGCAATTAATTTAACAAAACCATCAGATGTACCATTGGCTCTTGCCCTTGAGTTTGCTGAAAAAGGAAATTTACCAATATTATAATCAATATTATTTTTGATTACTTCTTCTTCCGTCATTCCAATAGAAGCAACCTCTGGATCGGTGTAAACCACTGAGGCTATTGCTTTATAATTCACATGGCTTTTTCTGCCTGAGATAATTTCTGCAACACAGACCCCTTCATCTTCAGCCTTGTGCGCTAACATCATTCCACCAATAACATCGCCAATAGCGTAGATACCAGGTTTTGACGTTTGATAGGAATTATCAACATTAATAAAACCATTTTTTGCCAAAGAAACCCCTATATCTTCGAGCCCAAGGCCAGACGTTACAGGAGACCTACCTATACTTAACATAACAACATCAGCAAGAGATGATTGCAAGCTCCCATCATGAGTGCTCTCAGTGTCAATTCTTACCTTTTCTTTTTCCAAGGATACTTGGTTTACTTTAGTTCCTAATTGAAAACTAATACCTTGCTTAGTAAGTATCTTCTGCATATTTTGTCTAATTTCACTATCAAGCGGGGGTAAAATATGGTCGAGATATTCGATGACTGTAACCTCTGCACCAAGTCTTCTCCAAACAGAACCCATTTCAAGGCCTATAACACCTCCACCAATTATGGTCATTGTTTTAGGTACCTTTTTGAGACTTAGAGCGCCAGTAGAAGTAACAATTCTTTCCTCATCAATTTCCACTCCCTTTAAAGATGAAGACTCAGAACCTGTCGCAATAACAACATACTTAGAACTTATGGTATTAGCTTTTTTACCTTTGGTATCTGAAATATTAATTTCAAATTGACCATTAGGTAAAGAACCAAAACTTGCCCTACCTTTAATATATTGAACCTTATTTTTTTTAAAAAGAAACTCTATTCCTTGTACATTTTGAGATACAACCTTATCCTTTCTAGACATCATTTTTTTGAGGTCTAAATTAACAGAACCCAAATTAATTCCATGTGAAGCAAATTTTTTATTTGCATCTTCAAACAAGTGAGAAGAATGAAGAAGAGCCTTCGAAGGAATACAACCAACATTCAAACACGTACCACCCAATGCCCCTCTGCTTTCGATACATGCAACATTCAATCCAAGCTGAGCCGCTCTTATTGCACAAACATATCCACCAGGACCACCTCCAATAACAACTAAATCGTAGCTAACATCATTCATAAATAAAACTCTTCAATTTAATTAAAACCTTCTTATTTAGACAACAAGAAACTAAATCTCGTAGAGCATCCTCTCTGGCTTTTCTAAGCTTTCCTTAATTCTTACAAGAAAAGTTACAGCTTCGCGCCCATCAATAATTCGATGGTCATACGACAATGCAAGATACATTATTGGCCTCACAACAACATTATTATCTTCATCGACAACAGGTCTTTTTACTATATTGTGCATTCCTAAAATTGCAGACTGCGGGGTATTTATTATTGGTGTGGAGAGCATGGAACCATAAATACCCCCATTTGAAATGGTAAAGGTACCACCTGACATCTCTTCAAGCATTAACTTACCATCTCTTGCCTTAACTCCATATTCAGAAATGTTCTTTTCTATTTCTGTAAAACTCTTTAAGTCGCAGTCTTTTACCACAGGAACAACCAAACCTTGTGGGGCTGAAACTGCGACGCCTATATCATAGTGGTTTTTGTAAACAATCTCATCACCCTCAAGTGAAGCGTTAATCGCGGGTTGTTCTTTCAATGCGATTACTGATGCTTTTACAAAGAAAGACATAAAGCCTAATTTTATTTTATTCTTTTTCACAAAAATATCTTGAAAATCTTTTCTTGCACTGATTACAGCGCTCATATCAACTTCGTTAAAAGTAGTTAGCATTGCAGCAGTATTTTGCGCTTCCTTTAGACGATCAGCAATACGCCTTCTCAAGCGACTCATTTTCACACGTTCTTCTCTAACCTCAATATCTTGACCTGATTTTTCAATCTTTTTAGGTTCTTTTAACCCTTCAAGGTGATTAATAACATCACCTTTGGTCAATCTACCTCCTCTTCCACTAGATTTTAATTCCTCAGGGTTTAGATTATTTTCCTCAACTAATATCTTTACTGCAGGAGATAAAAGATTTTTATTATCAATATCTATTTTTTCAATATCTGGGCTATCAGATTTAGAAGGGTTATTAAGAGTTACATTTTTGGTGTCATCTACACCATTATTTTTACCCTCTTTAACAGCACCACCCTCATTAAAAATAGCAACAACCGCCCCAACTTCAACATCATCGCCTTCAGGAACAATTATTTTTTCTAAAACCCCCCCTGTAGGAGCATTAACCTCAAGAGTAACCTTATCTGTCTCTAATTCCACTAAAGGATCATCTGCACTGACCATTTCACCAGTTTTTTTAAGCCATTTTGAAATAGTTGCTTCTGTTACAGATTCTCCCAATTGAGGTACTTTAATTTCTATTGACATAATTAAACCTATTCAGTTCTCTATTTTGTTATACTATCAGACCTTCGAGCAAATGGTTTAGGTATTTCTTCAAGCGACGAAGTTAATGCATGCATAATTAATTCATTCTGTTCTTTCAAGTGTATTTTCATTAATCCAGTAGCAGGGGAAGCGGCAGATGGCCTTCCTGCATAGAATGGTCTCTTAGATTTAACATCTATCTCTTCCAATGCATACTCAAGCCTTCTATCAAGAAATGTCCAAGCCCCCATATTTGCTGGTTCTTCTTGACACCAAACAACTTCAGCATTTTTATATTTAACTAATTCTTTCTTAAGTGTTTCTTTGGGCCAGGGGTACAACTGCTCTAATCTCACAATAGCTACATCTTTTATGGACTCCTTCTCCCTAACCTGAACTAAATCATAATAGATTTTCCCCGTACAGAGAATGACTCTCCTGACTTGTGAGTTAGAAACTAATTTTTTTTGTTCCCCAATTACTCTCTGAAAAAAGGACCCTGGATCCATTTCAGAAAAATTACTTATGCAGGATTTATGACGAAGAAGTGATTTAGGAGTTGTAATAATAAGAGGAAATCTTGCCCTCCTCTTAACTTGTCTTCTTAATGCATGAAAATAATTGGCTGGAGTAGTTAAATTACAAACCTGCCAATTATCCTGTGCACACATTTGTAGATATCGCTCAATTCTTGCAGAAGAATGTTCTGGCCCTTGTCCCTCGTATCCGTGAGGAAGTAAAAGAGTTAAACCAGAAAGTCTTAACCATTTACTTTCACCAGAGGAAATAAATTGGTCTATTATCATTTGTGCACCATTTGAAAAATCTCCGAATTGTGCCTCCCACATTACAAGAGCGTTTGGCTCTGCTAAAGAAAATCCGTATTCAAAACCAACAATAGATAACTCAGATAAAGGACTGTCAATAACTTCGAATCCTGATTGATCTTTCCTTATATTGTTTAAGGGAACAAACCTTGTCTCAGATTTTTGATCGACCAATGAAGCATGACGTTGCGAAAAGGTACCTCTCCTTGAGTCTTGACCAGATAATCTCACAGGAACCTGTTCAATTAAGAGTGACCCCCATGCAAGTGCCTCAGCTGTAGACCAATCAATATTAGCTCCTGACATGATACATTTCTTTTTGTTATCCAATTGACGTTTAAGTTTTGGATTAATTGAGAAATCATCTGGGATATTTGATAATGCTAAACCTACTTCTTTAAGCTGGTCAATATCCACACCCGTATCATGCTTTTGAAACTCTTCTTCTGCTGATAACTTATAACTAGTTAATCCTTTCCATGCACCTTCAAGCCAGTCTGCCTTATTTGGCTTGTAAGAATCTGTAGATAAAAAGTCTTTACTCATTCTTTCTAAAAAATCAGACATCATTTTATTAGAAGAACTTTTAGAAACTAAACCCTCTTCTTCTAGCTTTTTGGCATATATTCCTCTAGTAGTAACGTGGCCACCTATTTTTTTATACATTAATGGTTGTGTAAATTTTGGCTCATCACCCTCATTGTGACCGTGCCTTCTGTAACAAACCAAATCTATTACAACATCGGCTCCAAACTCCTGCCTGAACTCTGTCGCAATTCTTGAACAATGAATCACCGCTTCAGGGTCATCACCGTTAACATGAAAAATTGGCGCCTCAACCATTTTTGCAACATCTGTACAATACAAACCTGATCTGCTGTATTGCGGTGTAGTGGTAAATCCTATCTGATTATTTATGACAAAATGGATTGTACCTCCAGTTGAGTAACCTTCTAGTTGAGAAAACCCAAAACATTCTGCAATAATTCCTTGACCAGCAAATGCCGCATCACCGTGAATAAGAAGTCCAAGAACTTTTTTCCTGTTTTTATCTCCCATGGCTTCTTGTTTTGCACGCACCTTTCCCAAAACAACAGGATCAACAACCTCCAAATGAGATGGGTTTGCAGTTAGAGATAAGTGAACATTCTTTCCGTCGAACTCCCTATCTGCTGATGTACCCAGATGATATTTTACATCGCCAGAGCCCTCAACGTCGTCAGGGTTAGATGAATTCCCTTGAAACTCAGAAAAAATAGCAGTAAATGGCTTTCTCATGACATTCACTAAAATATTTAAACGTCCTCGGTGGGCCATCCCAAGAACTACTTGCTCAACACCTAGCTTGCTCCCAACCTTAAGAATTTGCTCTATTGCAGGCACTGAAACTTCACCACCATCTAAGCCAAACCTCTTAGTGCCAGTATATTTTGTTGCTAAAAACTTCTCAAAACCCTCTGCCTCCGTCAACCTTTCTAAGATAGTAGCTTTTCCCTTATCAGAAAAATCAGTTTGATTCCTTGCACTCTCAATTCTTTTTTGTATCCAAAATTTTTGATTGGGGTCTTGTATGTGTGAGAACTCAACACCAATTGAACCACAGTATGTGTCCTTTAGAACCTGCATTATGTGATCAAGATTTGCTCTATCTAAACCCAGGACACCATCAAGAAAAATTTCTCTATTCCCATCTTCTTTTTTGAAACCGTATGCTTTAGGATCAAGCTCAGGATGCAAGTCCGTTGACTGTAAATCGAGAGGATCAATTTTAGCAATCTGATGGCCACGAGCACGATAAGCCCTTATTAGTTGCAAAGCATGTATTGAGTCTTCTGTTTGCTGAAGAAAATTATCAGTAGAGTTTTTAATACTATTATTTGAGTTTTTTTCTGCTAAAATACTTTCACTGTTCTTTAAGCCATATTCATTATTATCATATCCATTAGTGCCTTGGTGGTTTTGAGACCAACTTGGACCACTCAGTTCTGCAATAAGACTTTCCGCATCATCACCCAATTCAAGAAATAGTGTCTTCCATGAATGGTCTACAGAATTATTATCTTCTAAAAATTTAGAATATAACTGAGAAACAAAATTTCTATTCACTCCAGTAAGCGATGTAATATCCACAACACTAATCCTTATAAATTAACTTTTAAAAACATTCTAAAAGCTATATGTAAAACAATATAAATACATAATTTTTTATATTTAAGAAATTTAAATTTATTATAAAAACTTAGCCTTTCATCGCTCTTAACATAGTTGAGCCCAAAGCAGCTGGACTCTCAGCAACATGGATACCGGCCGATTTCATAGCCTCAATCTTTGAATCAGCAGTGCCTTGCCCCCCGGAAATTATCGCCCCCGCATGCCCCATTCGTTTACCTGGTGGAGCTGTAATTCCAGCAACAAATCCACAAACAGGCTTTTTAACTTTCGAGGATTTGTAGAATTCAGCAGCCTCTTCCTCAGCAGTGCCTCCAATCTCTCCAATCATAATTATACCTTCAGTTTCCTCATCAGATAAAAATAAATCAAGACAATCTATAAAATTAGTTCCATTTATTGGGTCACCACCAATACCTATACATGTTGTCTGCCCCAATCCGCTTGCTGTTGTTTGACCAACAGCTTCATAAGTTAAGGTGCCTGACCTTGAAACAACACCAATCTTTCCTCTCTTATGAATATGACCAGGCATTATACCAATTTTACATTCCCCGGGAGTTATTATCCCTGGGCAATTGGGACCAATTAATCTTGTATTTGAATTAGAAAGCACACTTTTAACCTTAACCATATCTAATACTGGTATTCCCTCAGTGATACAAACCACAAGAGGAATCTCAGCATCAATTGCTTCTAAAATTGCATCTGCTGCAAAAGGAGGAGGGACATAAATCACTGAGGCATTTGCCCCCGTTTCTTCAACCGCCTGTTTAACCGTGTCAAAAATTGGAAGGTTTAGGTGCTTTCTTCCTCCTTTTCCAGGAGTAACCCCACCAACCATTTTTGTACCATAATTAATTGACTGCTGGGAGTGAAATGTCCCTTGGCTACCAGTAAACCCCTGACATATTAATTTTGTGCTACTATTAACTAAAACAGACATATCTATTCACCCTCTACAGCCGCTACAACTTTGGCAGCAGCATCAGCTAAATCATAAGCGGAAATTATGTCTAAATTTGATTCCTTCATGATTTTTTTTCCGAGGTCAACATTTGTTCCCTCAAGCCTAACAACCAATGGAACTTCCAACTTTACCTCTTTTGCGGCAGCAACTACTCCCTCCGCAATAACATCGCATCTCATTATACCACCAAAAATATTAACAAGAATACCTTGTACGTTTGGATCAGATAAAATTATTTTAAAGGCAGTTGTAACCTTTTCCTTTGTAGCACCTCCGCCTACATCTAAAAAATTCGCAGGATCAGCGCCATTGATTTTAATTATATCCATGGTAGACATTGCTAAACCAGCCCCGTTAACCATACAACCTATTGAGCCATCTAACTTTATATAATTTAAATCATGCTTTGAAGCCTCTAGCTCCATAGGATCTTCTTCATCTTCGTCTCTAAGCTCTAGAATATCTGACTGTCTAAACAAAGCATTTGTGTCAAAGTTCATTTTTGCATCCAGAGGCAAAACGTCACCATTCTTTGTAACAACAAGGGGATTAATTTCTAAAAGAGAAGAGTCAGTGCTACAAAAAGCATCATAGAGTGAAACAATGAGAGCCCCACAAGACTTAAAGCTTTTACCACTTAATCCAAGTGCAAACGCTATATTTCTGCAATGAAACGGAAGTATACCAGTTGCTGGGTCAACAGATTGATAAAAAATCTTTTCGGGAGTGTTGCTTGCAACTTCCTCGATATTAACACCGCCTTCTGTCGATGCCATGAAAGTAGTTTTACCAGTGGCCCTATCAATTAGAATTGCCAAATATAATTCATTTTCAATTTCGCATCCTTCTTCTACATATACACCCTTAACCTTTTTTCCAGCCAAACCAGTTTGGTGGGTAATTAATGTTTTACCTATCATATCTTCAGCGTGCTCTCTAACTTTAGAAGAAGATTTACAAACTCTTACCCCACCCATATCTGAAAGACTGCCTTCTTTAAATTTTCCCTTACCCCGTCCACCAGCGTGAATCTGTGACTTAACAACTATTACATTTGTTTTCATTTTAGATGCGATCATTTCAGCTTCGGAAGCGGAAAAAGCCATCTCGCCTCTCAATACTGGAACATTAAACTTCTTCAGAATTTGCTTTGCTTGATACTCATGAATATTCATAGGTTAATTCCTAGAGAAAAATAAAATTAGATTAATTTCTTATCAATTTTTTTACAGGTTTTAATTAAACCTTGAACAGACGAAACTGATTTTGAAAACATTTTCTTTTCAGATGTGCTTAAAGAAATCTCAATAACTTTTTCTACTCCTTTGGAGCCAATTATGGCAGGTACACCAACATATGTATCTTTCAAGCCATATTCACCATCTAAAGCTGCAGCGCAAGGAAGTATTCTTTTTTGATCCTTAAGGTAACTTTCAGCCATTTCTATGGCCGCAGCAGCAGGAGCATAAAAAGCAGACCCAGTTTTAAGTAAACTTACAATCTCAGCACCCCCATCTCTTGTTCTTTGAACAATTTTTTCCAGCCTATCCTTTTTTATCCATCCCATTTTAACAATATCTGGCAAGGGTATACCTCCAATACTTGAATATCTCACTAATGGAACCATAGTATCCCCGTGACCACCAAGCACAAATGCAGTAACATCACGAACTGAAACACCTGCCTCTTGAGCAAGAAAATATCTAAATCTTGCGGAGTCTAAAACTCCGGCCATTCCCACAACCATTTTCGGCTTTAATCCTGAAAACTTTCTTAAAGCCCAAACCATTGCATCAAGAGGATTGGTTATGCATATAACAAATGCTTTAGGGGCATATTTTTTTATCCCTAATCCTACCTGGCTCATTACTTTTAGATTGATCTCAAGCAAATCGTCTCTACTCATGCCTGGCTTTCTTGGAACTCCAGCAGTAACAATGACTACATCTGCTCCTTTGATACCAGAATAATTTTTTGTTCCCGCAAGATTTATACTACTACCATCAATTGGAGTGCTTTCAGCAAGGTCTAATGCTTTACCCTCAGGTATACCTTTCACAATATCAAACAAAACAATGTCACCAAGCTCTTTAATCAAAGAAAGATGAGCTAAAGTCCCTCCAATATTACCTGATCCTACTAACGCGATTTTTTTTCTAGACATGTCTTAACCTCGATAAATTTTAAAGTTTTACAATTTCAATCCTGTGGTACCCTGAAAAAACAACTCGGGCAAGAGTGAAGGCTATTAATTATAATATTAATTTAAAATGCTATTATTTAGGTATCAAAAAATTGTGTGTTTTTGTCTTAAATAATCATTTGACTGCATCTCGACTAGCCTAGATATAGTTCGCTGGAACTCAAACTGCCAATCACTACCACTATAAATCTTTTCAACCAAGCATTCACTTGAGCAAATAAGGACGCATTTTTTTTCATATAAAGCATCAACTAATATTACAAACCTTCTTGCAACATCTCTCTGCTCAACAGTCATTGATGGGACTCCTTCTAGTATTACTGTAGTATAATTTAATGCAATTTGGAGATAATCATTAGTGCCAAGTGGCTGATTGCAAAGATCATTAAATGTGAACCTTGCAACTTTATGTGCTGCGATAGGGATTCTAATCTTTCTGCCATTAACAATCAAATAATCACTCTTATAAGGAGCATCATCAGTAAGCTTTCTCCATATTTCATCAATAGATTTTGTTGTATTGGAATGTATTGGTGTAAAAAAAATTTTTTCTCCTACAATCCTTCCTCGCCTATAGTCTCGGGGAATATCCAAATTAATCACTTTCATCTTTTTTTTGATTAAATTGATAAAAGGCATAAACCTCTCTCTTTGAAGGCCATCTTTATAAAGGTCAGATGGGGGACGATTGGAAGTCGTAAAAACAACTAACCCAGTTTCAAACATCCTTTTAAAGACCTTATCAATAATCATTGCATCTGCAATATCGCGAATTTCCATTTCGTCAATGCATACTAAAATTTTCTTATTACAAATTTTATCAACTACCTTATTGATAGGGTTTTCAAGGGATCCTTTTGAACTTTTTCTAGACCTGTTAAGCTCCAAGTGAACATCTCTCATTAGCTCATGAAAATGCATTCTAAGAGATATTTTTGGGACTGATTCAGCTAACATATCCATGAACATTGTCTTACCTATTCCGACACCCCCATAGGTATATAAACTTTTTGGAATGTTTCTGTCTTTAGAGCCAAATATTGGCAACCATCCCCAATTAAATATTTTATTAAATTCGTGTTGGTATTTTGATAAATCTTTATATAAGCTATCAATTGATTGAATAAAATTTTCTTGAAGATTATCATGTATTAGAATGTTCCTTTCTATCAATTTCTTATAACTTATCAGCGGACTTGTCATTATTCTTAAACTTTTCTCTATATATCACAAAACTAAACCTGCTCTTCGTTTCCTACCATTTCTTTCAATATGCTTTGTAAGTTCATGCTCTAATAACCCATTTATTGATGGCAGAAGAAATGCAGGGTCGACAGAAAATATTGGGCCATCAAATTTAGATCGAGTCGCAATTTGTTACAACTATAGACTCACTAAACCTGAAAAAATTATTTTACTTGCAAGATCGGAGTGTGAAAAGACAAATAGAAAGCCTGTATTTGAAAGAAATGAGGCTTATAGCTGCTCCATTATTAACCCGTCTAGAGCCTATTTTAAATGCATTCCAAAGTAATAATTTGGTTTTTAGAAGATTAACCAAGGCGCTCTACCATCTTAGATTTTATACTAGCTATAGCCTTAGCAGGATTTAAACCTTTTGGACACGCATTTGTACAATTCATGATAGTGTGACATCTATAAAGCTTAAAGGGGTCCTCAAGTTGATCTAATCTTTCGCCCAAAGCCTCGTCTCGACTGTCGTTTATCCACCTTGCAGCTTGAAGGAGGACAGCCGGCCCCAGGTATCTATCTCCATTCCACCAATAACTTGGGCAACTAGTTGAACAGCAGAAGCATAAAATACACTCCCACAACCCGTCTAATTTTTCTCTTTCCTTTGGCGATTGCTTTCTTTCTTCGCTTGCAGGAGGGGGAGTGTCAGATTTCATCCAAGGCTCTATTGAGTTTAATTGTGCATAAACATGATTAACATCAGGAACTAGATCTTTTACAACTGGAAGATGAGGAAGTGGGTAAATTTTTACATTCTCTTTGCATTCACTAATTGGCTTTAAACAAGCGAGGGTATTACGTCCATCTATATTCATTGCACAAGACCCACATATACCCTCTCTGCAAGAACGCCTTAAAGTTAAGGAGGAGTCTATTTCATCTTTTATTTTTAGGAGTGCATCAAGTACCATTGGTCCACAGCTATCCAGATCAATTTGAAAAGAATCAACACTAGGATTCTCTTCTTTGTCAGGGTCATATCTATAAACAAAAAACCTCTTTGGGTTTTTTAAATTACCATTCGCGTGAAATGTTTTACCCTCAACCACTCTCGATTTTTTAGGTAATGCAAACTCAACCATTAACCCTCCTAGTAAACCCTCGCCTTTGGTTCGATATAATTCACATCTTGCGATAATGTAAAGTTGTGAACAGGCCTATAATCAAGGTCAACAGACCAATCTTCATTTACATAAGCAAGAGTATGCTTCATCCATTCATCATCATCTCTATCAGGGAAGTCTTCATGTGCATGGGCACCCCTGCTTTCTTGCCTTGCTTCAGCCCCAACTATTGTTGTTAAGGCACAGGCAATTAAATTATCAAGCTCCAGAGCTTCAATCAGGTCAGTATTAAATATTAGGCTATTATCACTAATGGATAATTCTTTAAATGACCGAGCTACTTCTAGTATCTTTTCACAACCTTCCTCTAGTGATTTTGAGGTTCTAAATACAGCTGCATCATTTTGCATTGCAACCTGCAAATTACTTCTAATTTCAGATGTTCTTAATTTCCCGTTGGCAAACCTTATTTTTTCCAAACGCGACAGGGCAAATTTTTCTGAGTCTATTGGTAATTTTGGTAGTTTTTCACCAGATTTTATTATTTCAGAACATCGTAATGCTGCGGCTCTTCCAAAAACTACTATATCTAACAGTGAATTTGTTCCTAACCTGTTTGCCCCATGAACAGAAACCGATGCACATTCTCCAACTGCCATCAACCCTGGAAAAACTCTATCTGGATCTTCTTTAGTCGGGCTTAATACCTCCCCAAAATAATTTGTTGGAATTCCCCCCATATTGTAATGAACTGTTGGAAGAACTGGGATCGGCTCAATAGTGGCGTCAACACCAGCAAAAATTTTTGCCGTTTCAGTTATTCCAGGCAACCTCTCATAAAGAACTTCAGGTCCTAGATGCTCAAGATGAAGCATTATGTGATCCTTGTTTTTTCCAACTCCACGACCCTCTCTTATCTCCATTGTCATAGCCCGTGATACAACATCTCTTGAAGCAAGATCTTTTGCTGTAGGAGCATAACGCTCCATAAAACGCTCGCCTTCAGAATTCGTCAGGTACCCACCTTCTCCCCTTGCTCCTTCAGTTATCAGGACTCCTGCACCATAAATCCCTGTAGGGTGGAATTGAACAAATTCCATATCTTGAAGAGGTAAACCTGCCCTTGCAACCATTCCGTTACCATCACCTGTGCAAGTATGAGCTGAAGTGCAAGAAAAGTAACTTCTTCCATACCCGCCGGTAGCTAAAACAACCTGGTGAGCTTGAAAACGATGTATATCACCTGTTGCCATTTCAAGAGCAATAACTCCATAACAGCTATCACCGTCAGTGATTAGATCAAGAGCAAAGAATTCAATAAAAAACTCAGCCTTATGTTTTAGGCTTTGTTGATAAAGAGTATGAAGTATTGCATGTCCAGTTCTATCAGCAGCAGCGCAAGCCCTTTGAACAGGTGCTTCCCCATAATCTCTCATATGCCCACCAAATGGCCTTTGATAAATTTTCCCATCTTCAGTCCTAGAAAATGGAACGCCGTAATGCTCTAATTCTCTTACAGCTGGAATTGCCTCTCTACACATATACTCTATGGCATCCTGATCACCAAGCCAATCAGAGCCTTTGACGGTGTCATACATATGCCATTCCCATTTATCTTCTGCCATATTACCCAATGCTGCACCAACGCCTCCTTGTGCTGCAACTGTATGACTCCGCGTAGGAAAAACTTTTGTAATACAAGCAGTCTTTAATCCCTTTTCAACCATACCAAAAGTTGCTCTTAAGCCAGCTCCACCTGCACCTACGACAATGACATCATAATGATGATCAATAATGTTATATTTTACCATTACTAAAGACTTTCAAAAATAATTCTCAGGACAGACACAATGCCTAAAGTTGCCAAAAGGTATGAAATGAACTTTGTCACTATTAACAAGGTTCTTCTGATAGTGATATTAGATATATAGTCTTCAACCACAACTTGGATTCCTAGCTGACCGTGATGAAAAGAAACCAATAAAAAAAGTATCATAAGGGTCCCAGAAATTGGACTACTAAGCCATGTAATAAATTCAAGATGACCTTCAAGTGATAGTGTAACAAGTGAAAAAACAAGCCAAAAAGTTAGAGGAAGCAATGCTAATGCAGTAACTCTTTGGGCAAGCCAATGATGTGTCCCTTCCTTGGCCGACCCCATACCCCTTGCATGTCGAAGGTGTGATCTAAATTGAGAGGAACCATCAATCATCTAAATTAAATCCCTGAGAGCAAAAAACCAAACTAATATAGTTAAAATAATTGAAGAAAATAATACGGTATAATCAGCTAGCATTGTCTTTTTCAAATCAAAATTCATACCTATATCCCAAAATAGATGTCTTATCCCATTACACAAATGATAAAATAGAGCCACTGAAAAGCCAAAAAGAACTAACTTACCTAGCCAAAAGTTCAAAAATAAAGAGAACAAGTTATACTCTTCCTCTCCGAGCGCAGCAGAAAATACCCAAAGGGTCAGTAATACAATCCCCAATGTCAAACTTACACCAGTTATACGATGAGAAATTGAGAGCAGAGCTGTCAAAGGCAAATTATAGACCTGCAAATGAGGAGATAAAGGTCTATGAGGTATTTTCATAATCTTTCTGCTATATCCGTTCTATAAATGTGTATTATACTTGAAATAATCGTGCATAACTACCCTCAGGAGAGCTATTAGTCAACAAACTCTGACTTAATATAATGAAGTTTAAAAACAAGATAAAAAATATATTTAAAAACTCACATATAATAGGTATTTCCATGCCCTTAGTAATAAAACTCTAGTTTATTTTTCAAATTTTTAGCGTTAAAGTGTTCTTATCGTATACCTGTTAATGTTTACAGCTTAAGATAAAATTCAGAAAAGTTTAGATTGGAGATTAGCATGACTGCAATTATTGACCATGAACTTAAAGTTACCCGAACATCTGAAGAAACGTCTAGACAACATTTTGTAAAAGGCATGCGTTCTTATATACTTAATGACCTAGCTGGTCACATGAGAACTGTATGGGAAAAGAAAACTGAACCAAAATTTGAAAAATTAAATGGCCGTAAACCTGTTGATGGACCTGAAATACACAAAACAATTAAGCAAGAAACAATTTTTAAATTTTACTCTTCACTTAGATGCAATACACAAGAAATGGTTTGGCGATCAGTTCTTCCTGCTATAGATAGAGAAAGGCAGGACCTTACAGACAGAATTAACTCTTTAAGTAAGTCCAAGGATAAAGCACAAGGAACGGTATCTATTGACCCAGAACTTGTTGTACCTAGATATACATCAGAATTAGATGTCCATTTAATGCCAGGAAATTATCATGAAGAGGGAATAGATAATGATGTTGCTCAAGGCTCACTATATGATAATGGATTAGAAGTCTTTTCATTTGGATTACTAGGAAAACGAATGGAAGATATCACAACATCTGTTTCCACTTTTTTCAAAGAAAAAAACCCAGATATTAATCCAAAAAAAATCCTAGATATGGGGTGCACAACTGGACATTCAACATTGCCTTGGAAAGACCAGTACCCTGATGCTGAAATACATGGAATTGATGTTGGTGGACCATGTGTAAGATATGCCCATGGAAGAGCACAGTCTTATGGAGTTACTGCTCATTTCCATCAAATGGATGCTGAGTTTACAAATTTTGAAGATAATTCTTTTGATATAGTTTATTCATGCATGTTTCTTCATGAAGTACCTTTGAATAATATAAAGTCAATTTTTAAAGAAGCTAATAGGATACTTAAGCCTGGAGGAGTAATGATACATTATGAGTTGCCTCCTAATTCTATAATGTCTGCCTATGATGGATTTTATCTTGACTGGGATTCTTATTACAATAAGGAACCATATTATAAAGCTTTTAGAGACACTGATGCAAAAAAAGAAATTATAGAAGCAGGGTTTAAAGAAGAGACTTTCTTCACGCATGTTTGTCCAAGTCTTAACCTTTACGGACATGAAGCCGTAATGCAAGCTGTTCAAAATGATCAAAAAAATAATGATAGCCATGTAGGAAGATTTGGGGACGGAGTTATGTGGTACTTTTTTGGGGCAAGAAAATAATGAGGGCAACATCTAACTCTAAGGACAAAAATAAAGCTGATAAACCTCTGCGTTATAGCGTTAAAGGTAAAAGAATGCGTTTCTTTGAAAGTCAGGGGGTTGACGAATTAGTATCAATTTGCATGGGGTTAGCTCAAGAACTTTGGGTTTACAAAGAAAAGCAGGCAGTCATAGAAGATTTACTGAATCAAAAAAATATAATTTTAGATAAAGAGCTTGAGCAACATTCGTTTTCAGAAGAAAGTAGGCTGTCGTTAGATAATCAAAGACAAGAATTTATTGACAGAATCTTTTTCACATTAAGAGAAGAGGCAGAATCACTTCAACACTCGTCAAAAAACGAACCTGACCCGCCCTCAATGCCATAATTATTTATTGCTTGAAGCTATAAATTAAATGCTTCAGATATTAATTGGTATGATTGAAATCTAGCAGACTGATCATGGGTAGTTGATAATAAAAGAGCTTCTTCTACCATGCATTCTTTACACAATAACTCTATATCATTCTTTACCTTTTTAGGATTTCCAATAAAGCATGCGCCCAAGTTTTTCTCTACAATTCTCAATTCACTCTCAGAATAATTGTAATTAATAGCCTCATCAGGTGTTGGATAAGGTCCAAGATCCCCCTTTGTTAACTGCAATCTCCACAATCTCCTGCTTTGAGCATAATATTCTGCATCTGAATTTTTTTCTGCACAAATAGTTGCAACACAAATGTTTGCAAATGGTGATTCTAAAATTTTACTTTTTTTAAACTTTTTTCGATATAAGTTAATTATGTCTTTTGCACCATGAGGGTAGATAAAATGCGCATAAGAAAAAGGTAATCCTAGCGTGGCAGCGATTTGTGCACTTTCTGAAGATGACCCTAGAAGCCAAACCTGTGGAGGTATTTCAGCTTTTGGTGAAACTGAGATTCCCTCCAAAGCTTTATTTGCATGACCTGTCTCGTTTAAAAAGGCTATTAAATCAGCTATCTTGGTCGGGTAATATTCTACGCCTATTTTAGAACCATATGACATTGCTGCAGAAACTAATTGACCACCTCCTGGAGCTCTTCCCAAGCCCAAGTCTATTCTTTCAGGATGCATTAGAGAAAGCATTGAAAAAACTTCAGCAACTTTTAATGGGCTATAATGGTTCAGCATAACACCACCTGAACCAACCCTAATTTTCTTAGTAACACTTGCAATACTATTAATTAATATTTCAGGCACAGAACCAGCTAATCCAGTACTTCCATGATGTTCAGCTACCCAATATCTAGTATAACCTAATTTATCTGCGTGCTTTGCTAGTTCAATACTTTCGCTAATTGCTTCAGAAGCACTAGAACCAGACTTAATAGGAGTTTGATCTAAAACACCAAGTGCTAACTTCAAAGTTTAATTTCCTTTTCTAAATCAGCAATAGCAGAAGCTCTATTTAACAAATCCTTCGCCTGCTCAACATGAAGAACTTCAACTAATTTTCCATTGAGGGTAATAACACCTTTACCTTCCTTTGTAGCTACTTTATGAGCTGAAATAATTTCTTTTGCATTACTAATTTCATCCATTGTGGGAGAAAAAAAAGTATTCGCCAACTCAATTTGCTTTGGGTGTATTAAACTTTTACCATCAAACCCGAGTGACTTTCCCTGAATGCATGATTCACGATACCCTTCATTGTCTCCTAAATCGATATGAACACCATCAACTACAATTAAACCATTTGCTTTTGCTGCAAGAATAACCATCTGCAAGGATAATATCATTGGAGACCTGTCAGGAGGGTGGGAACAACCTAAATCTTTTGACAAATCAGCGGTCCCAATGCAAAAACCAACTAGTCTTTTTGATACCTTAGCAATCTCATTGGATGATAAAATCCCTTGGGGCGTTTCCATCATTGCCCAGACTGAAAAATCTTTTTTTGCGCCATATGTATTTAAATAATCTTCAATGAACATAATATCTTTCGTCGAAGAAACTTTTGGAACAAGGATACCATGAGCGCCTGAAGACACTACAGCTTTGATATCATCCTCAATCCATTCTGTCCCAATACCATTAACTCGTACTAATAATTCCTTAGCCCCATATTCACCAGAATTTACGGCTCTAATTGCTTCATTCCTGGCCAAAGCTTTCTTTTCGGGTGACACGGAGTCTTCTAAGTCAAAAATTAAAACATCAGCAGGAAGGTCTCTAGATTTTTCTAATGCTCTAGAGTTCGAGGCAGGCATATATAGTAAACTTCTTCTTGGGCGAACATTAATATTCATTTTTCCAACCTATTTTTTTAAGTATTTAATTTGACTACCTTAGTGATTTTTTATTCCTCAGATATTCCTCAGATAAAACCTCTGCTATCTGGACTGTATTTAATGCTGCGCCTTTCCTAAGGTTGTCTGCTACACACCAGAAAGAAATACCATTTAAAGCACTTGCGTCTTCCCTAATCCTGGAAATATATACTGCATCTTCACCAGCTGCCTCACTTGGAGTCACATACCCCTCGTTAGTTCTATGATCAACAACTATTAATCCGGGAGCGTCACTTAAAACTGATTTTGCACTTTCATAATTTATTGGAAGCTCTGTTTCTACATTTATAAATTCTGCATGCCCAATAAATGTTGGTACTCTAACACAATTTGCGTGGACTTTAATATTTGAGTCTAGAATCTTCTTGGTTTCCATTTCCATTTTCCATTCTTCTTTTGTCAACCCTTTATCCATAAAGCTATCAATGTGGGGTATGACATTAAATGCTATCTGTTTTGTAAAATTATTCTTGGTCTTCTCGAGTAAATCATTCGCATAGACACCTTTTGTCTGGTTAAACAACTCATCCATACCATCTTTACCAGCACCTGAGGTAGATTGATAAGTTGAAACAATTACTCTCTTGATTTTAAAAGTGTCATGCAAAGGCTTTAAAGCAACAACCATTTGAATTGTTGAGCAGTTTGGATTAGCAACTATACCTTTCTTCTTGTATAGAGATAATTCACCTAGATTTACTTCGGGAACTATTAGTGGAATGTCAGGGTCCATTCTAAATTGCGATGTATTATCTATTACAACTGCTCCAGCTTTTGCCGCAATAGGACTGAACTGTTTTGAAACTTCTGACCCAGGGGAAGATAAAACAATATCAGTCCCCTCAAAATTAAATCGACTAAGTGCTTTAACTTCAATTTCATTACTTTCTCCATACGGAAGCTTAATACCAACAGACTTTTCCGAGGCAAGTGCTGATAAAGATTTAACTGGGAAGTTTCTCTCGTAAAGAATTTCTAATAACTCTCTTCCTACATTACCCGTCGCCCCGATAATCGCAAGGTTATAGCCAGGGTGGTTGTCATTATTTTTTATTATGTCAGACATTTGTTAAGTCTTTCCTTGATATAAGTTATAATATAAAATTAGGTGTATTTGACATTCATATAAAAAAATATTTAGTATTATTAATCAAAAAATTTAATCATGCAAAAAAGAATTAAAAAATTTTCAGATTTCTGGCCTTACTATTTACGAGAGCATAGTAAACCATTAACAAGATCATTACATTATCTTGGAACTAGCATTGGTTTAATTCTTATAGTTACTGGAATATTACATAACATTTTATTTTTATTTCTCTCACCCATAGCAACCTATGGGTTTGCATGGTATTCCCATTTTTTTGTTGAAAAAAATAAGCCTGCAACTTTTACATATCCACTTTGGTCAATAATAGGTGATCTTAAGATGTTCTTTCTTTGGGGATCTGGTAAACTAAACACACACCTTATTAAAGCTGGCATTAAGGATAAGCTCTAGTTAGCTGCTATAATTTCTAACTTTGAAATTATAGCATCTCCCATCTCGGATGTCCCCACCGGATTACCAACACCCTCAAATATATCTATGGTTCTTATATTTTCAGATAAAACCAGTTGAACTGCGTCATCAATTAAGTCGGCCTCTTTATCATGATTAAGTGAGTACTTTAACATCATCGCCAATGAAAGAATCTGAGCAATTGGATTAGCAATATTTTTCCCAGCAATATCAGGAGCAGAACCATGAACTGGTTCATAAAGCGATGGTATCTTTCCATCCTGACTTTTTGACCCAAGGCTTGCTGAGGGAAGCATTCCTAGAGAGCCAGTTAACATTGCCGCAAGATCAGACAGAATATCTCCAAAAAGGTTATCAGTAAGGATTACATCGAATTGCTTGGGCGATTTAACAAGCTGCATTGAGCAATTATCAACAAACATGTGCTCAAGTTCAATGTTTGAGTAATACTCATCACGAAGCTTTGATACTTCTTCTCTCCACAAAACCCCACTTTCCATCACATTAGCTTTATCTACGGAGCAAACTTTGTTACCTCTTTTCGCTGCAAGATCGTATGCAACTCTTGCAATGCGAACAATTTCTTCAGTCGAGTAAGACTGTGTGTTGAAGCCAACACGCTTATTATCTTTGATTTTTTTTATACCCCTAGGTTCCCCAAAATAGATTCCACCAATTAACTCTCTAACAATCATTATATCTAAACCATGAACCAAGTCCGGTTTTAAAGAGGAAGCATCTACCAATGCGTCAAAAACAATTGCTGGACGTAAATTAGCAAATAAGCCCATAGACTGTCTTAGGTTTAATAGTCCCTTCTCAGGCCTTAGGTCATAATTTACATCATGCCATTTAGGACCTCCTATGGAACCAAAGAGAACAGCATCTGATTTATTTGCAAGGTTAATTACTTCTTCAGTAAGAGGTGTGCCGAACTTATCATAGGAACTTCCCCCAACCAAACCCTTTTCAATTTCAAAATGAATTAATCCCCTTGAAGAAAACCAATCCATTACTTTTAAGGCTTCAGACATAACCTCAGGGCCAACAAAGTCACCTGGTAAAACGAGAATATTTTTACTGATCATACTTACCTAAATTACTCATAAAGCCAGGGTTGTTGTAATTTTTGTTTCTGTTCAAAAAGTTTTATTTTATCAACTTGTTGCATTGTCAAAGCTATATCATCAAGTCCATTTAAAAGGTTATGGCGACGAGTTTCATCAATCTCAAATTTTACCTTATTAGCATTATCAGGAATAATTTCCATATTGATCAAGTCAACATTAAAGTTCCTTCCATCAGCTAAATCGACAAGGTTTCTGACTGATTCTTCACTTAAGGTAATACATAAGATTCCGTTTTTAAAACAGTTACTGTAAAAAATTTCTGCAAAACTTGGAGCAATTACACATCTTATACCAAAATCTAAAAGCCCCCACGGAGCATGCTCTCTTGAAGAACCACATCCAAAATTTTTACCAGCTAGTAATATTTTAGAATTCTTAAATTTATCTTTGTTCAGAATAAATTCTGGCCTAGGTAAATCTCGTTCATCATATCGCATATCAAAAAAGATAGCCTCTCCAAGACCGGTTCTTTTAATTGTCTTAAGAAACTGCTTTGGCATAATCATATCAGTATCTACATTAACAATTGGAAGCGGAGCTGCAACTCCTGTAAGTAAATCAAATTTTTTCATAAGTGAATCTCTATTTAAAGTTATAGAAACAATAAAAACTTTTTAAATTAATTTAGAAACATCAGTTAATGCTCCTTTGACGGCCGCTGCCGCTGCCATAGCAGGGCTTAAAAGGTGTGTTCTTCCACCTCTTCCCTGCCTTCCTTCAAAATTTCTATTAGAAGTTGAGGCACATCTTTCACCAGGATTCAAAATATCTGGATTCATTCCTAGGCACATCGAACAACTAGGCTCTCTCCACTCTGCTCCACTTTCAATAAAAATCTTATGCAGTCCCTCCTGCTCTGCCTGTTGCTTAACGAGTCCAGAGCCTGGTACCACAAGCATCTTAACTCCTTTCGCAACTTTTTTGTCCTTAAGAATTGAAGCAGCTTCTCTTAAGTCTTCTATTCTTCCATTTGTACAAGAGCCAATAAATACTTTATCAATATTAATACTTTCTAGTGGCTGGCCAGATTTAAGGCCCATATACTCTATTGCCCGTTGAACGCTCTGTCTTTTATCAAGATCTTCAAAATCTTCTGGTTTAGGAACATTATCGGAAATTGGTAAGACGTCCTCTGGAGAAGTACCCCAGGTTACATGAGGAATTATTTCATTAGAGTTGATTGTAATTTCTTTATCAAATATGGCGTCAGGGTCTGAAATTAGTTGCTCCCAATAGCCTTGAGCCTTATCCCAATTAATTCCTTTGGGAGATCTTGGACGATCTTTTAAGTAATTAATTATTTTTGCGTCGGGGGCTATCAACCCTGCTCTTGCACCACCCTCAATTGTCATATTACAAACTGTCATTCTTGACTCAACTGATAAACGAGTTATTGCATCTCCCCGATATTCAATCACATGACCTGTCCCACCAGCCGTACCAATTCTACCAATAATTGATAAGATTAAGTCTTTAGAGCTACTTCCAAATGGAAGCGTTCCATTAATTTTAACAAGCATATTTTTTGATTTTCTCATCCACAAAGTTTGTGTTGCCAGAACGTGTTCAACTTCAGATGTCCCAATACCAAAGGCAAGTGCACCAAAAGCTCCATGAGTTGCTGTGTGGCTATCACCACAAACTATAGTTTTACCGGGCTGAGTAAGACCTTGCTCGGGACCAATAATATGCACAATACCCTGTCGGACATCATCCATCGGTATATATTCAACCCCAAAATCTTTGCTATTTTGCTTTAGAGTATCAAGCTGAAGACGACTTTCTGGGTCTTCAATCCTATCAAGTCTATCTGGCGTACTGGGTACATTATGATCGGGCACCGCAATAGTTTTGTCTGTTCGATACATACTTCTACCTGAGTTCCTTAACCCCTCGTAAGCTTGAGGGGTTGTAACCTCATGCGTTAAATGAAGATCAATATAAATTAGAGAGTTACCTGCAGCTTCTTCCTGATGTATTAAGTGACTTTCCCATAACTTATCGTATAAAGTTTTAGAATCAGACAATTATAGCCTCCATAGACGGATTATTTGATTTGATTTCATTCCTTTTCTTTTCCAGCCTCTGACGATGCTATTTTTTCAGCTTCTCTGGCCTTATTCACGGCAGCTGTATCTTCGGAAATTCTAGCAGATCTACCTCGCCTTCCTCTTAGATAGTACAACTTCGCCCTTCTGACTCTTCCGCGACGAATTAGTTCTATTTTTTCAACTATTGGGGCATACAAAGGAAAAACTCTTTCAACTCCTTCTCCAAATGAAATTTTTCTAACTGTAAAAGCAGAATTAATTCCAGCATTTTTTCTTGAAATACAGACCCCCTCATAAGCCTGCACTCTCTCTCTTTGTCCTTCTTTAACCTTTACGCTAACTCGAACAGTATCCCCAGGAGTAAAATCTGGAATATTCTTATCTTTTGTAAGCTCTGTAATTTGTCTTTTTTCAAACTCTTCAACTTTATCCATTCTTATAGTCCTCCTTAGATTCCTTTCTATTCAGGCTAGCATTCCATAAATCTGGCCTTCTTAATTTCGTAATTTTTTCTGACTCTAACTGCTTCCAGGAGTCAATTTCCCTGTGATTCCCCGACCTTAAAACATCTGGTACTTTTAATCCATTCCAATTATATGGTTTAGTGTACAACGGATATTCTAAAAGACCATTCTCAAAACTTTCATTGGATAATGATTGACTTGAACCAACAGCTCCAGGAATTAATCTAATTATGCTATCAACAAGAGCTATCGCACCAGGCTCACCTCCCGACATTACATAATCACCCATACTTATCTCATCCATACTCCAAGCTTTAATCACCCTCTCGTCCACACCTTCATATCTACCACACACCAGTGAAATTCCATCATGCTTTAAAAGACTTTTAGCAACATTTTGATTAAAAGTCCTACCCCTTGGAGATAAGTAAATGAGAGGATGGTTTCTATCGTAAAAACTTTTTATGGCACTATCAATAACATCTGGCCTCAAAACCATTCCTTCGCCACCCCCAAATGGATTATCATCTACGGTCGAATGTTTGTCCGACGCAAAATCTCTAATGTTAATTGTAGTCAAGTTCCACAACCCTCTTTCCCTTGCCTTACCTGGTATTGAGAAACCTAGAGGACCAGGAAACATATCTGGGAATAAAGTCATAACATTTACAAAAAAAGGTTTGTTGGTTTTCTTCATGCTACTAAGCCTATAATTTAGGAAACTTGATCAATTTTATCCAATTCGTTTTCACTAACAATCACTTCCTCTCTGGGAATATCTACTTTTTTAAATATAGATTTTCTAAACTGAACCATAATTTCCGATTCATCATTCTTCTTTATCTCAATTATATCGCCCGCACCAAAATCATAAATCGCAGTAATAACCCCAATAATCTTACCATTCTCAGTTACAACTCTCATCCCGATCAAATCACTATGGTAAAATTCGTCTTCACCTTCAATGCTTGGTAAAACCTTTCTCTCCACATAAATCAACTCACCACTTAATTTTTCACATTGATCTCTTGAACACAAACCTTCTATTCTTGAAATAAATTGTCCTTTACTTTTACCAACTATAGTTAGAGATATTTGATCACCATTTTTCAATTGCATTGGGCTATAACTCTCCAAATCCCGAGGATCCTCAGTAAAACTCTTTACTAAAACTTCTCCTTTTACCCCATGAGGTCGAGAAATGAGACCAATACAAACTAGATTATTTTCTTTTACATCCATCAAAATTGATTATTTATTTTTCTGCTTCAGAGTTTTCTTCCTTATCTGAGTCATCCTCTTTTTGCTTATCATCCTTCGCCTCTTCTTC
>CACGTM010000005.1:0-12500 GCA_902575965.1 uncultured Alphaproteobacteria bacterium
AGAATAATCTGGATGAAGGATGGATCAATATTAGCTGATGGAAATCCTAAAAATAATCTAAACCCAGAACTTGTTAAAGAGACTTTCGGAGTCCAATGCACTGTTAATGAATTAGAGATAAGCGTAATTAAAGACTAGAAGTTAAAAAATTGACCTAAAACGAAAACCATAAATATATTGTCTCTTAAACTTTCTGAACTGTTCCTGTGAGATATTTCCCGAAAACTGTGACGGATTAAATATTGTTCTTTTTCTGTAACTTTTTTGCTCAGTTGCATTTGCCCAAAACACTCTTAAGATCAGCCCTTCTATTATTTTCTTCTCCATATACAATCTAACATTTGCCGTAGTTGGCTTATCATCAAATTCATTATAATCGCTTTCAATTTTGGGTCCATATTTTGTAATATCAAATCCATATAGTAAACCTATGGACTTAATATCATGCCTGCCTTCAAGCTTAAATTCATACTCAGGTTGATTGCCAAACCTCCTTTTAACACCAGTGAAAGGGTCATTAACACTAGATTTCCTTACAAGCGATGAACCACTTAAGACAGCATCGACAGGCGTAAATCTTCCAAATCTTATACTAGTTTCTAACTTGAATCCGTAGTCTCTACCTGCTCCTAAATTTCCAGGTTGTGAGTCATTTAAACCTAAAGGGATTAGATCTTCTACGTCATTAACAAACCTGTAAAAAACGTTGCCGCTAAAAACACCAGCCCCCTTTGGAAAGCGATATTCACCTCCGAGCTCAAAATCCCAAGATTTTTCAGGAACAAGATCAGGATTGCCAGCAAGAATTTCATTATCCTCACGATTAACTGTTGCAATAAAATCATTAAAATTTAGTTGACCAACATCACGCATAGAGGAAAAATAAATTTGTGACCCATTATTAAGGTTATAAAAAAAGTTTATACTTGGTTTAACAAAATTTAAAGTTCTAGAGGAGCTTACATCACTTCCGACCTGGTCCAACCATGAAAACTCTGCTGCAACTCCTGTTTCTATCTCAATGCTATTAAAAGGCTTCCAACTATAGGTAGAAAAGATCTCAACTCTATCTTCAATAATTTTCTGGTCACTATTAATTATTGGTATATCAATTTGCTCTCCGCTTATAAGGTTAAAAAACTGGATTTCTTTATTCAAAGTATTAATTGCTCCCTCTACACCAACCTCAAGCTCATGTTTTTTACTAAACCGGAAATCAAATGTGGTACGAATAATTTTTTCTGTTTCATTTTTTTCTCTATTGTCTCCACCTAATTGATTTAGACCATCAAGAGATAGGAAAAGGGATTCTGAATCATTTTGATCACTTGATATAGAGTAATTTGTGTTTTCTCGATCAGATATTAAATTAGAATAGACAAATAAAGTCGTTAATTTAGCAGATTTTGTAAAATTATATGATATGTCTCCACTCACTTCCCACTTTGTATCCTTTCCATCAAGATTATCCAAAAAGTTTCCTGATGATAAAAATCCATTTGTTGAGTTAGAAAATAATCCTGTTCTATACTGTTGGTTTATTGGCAAATAATCCATAAGGCCGTTTATGGATACATTCCCCCTAGCAGTTTCATATGATAAAGAACCTCTTCCAACAAACTGCATCTGTTTCTGTCGTTGCCCCTCTTCCTCCCTTGATAAGGTTCGTCCTTGAGGGGAAACAAAAATATCAACTATATCAACAGGAGAAACCCAGGGCCTCATCATAAATGACCCAGAAAAAGAGACACCTCGCAGATCACCGCTATACGATAAATTTGTCATTGGCCTTTTTTGTCCATTATTCCAGGCAAGTATCCCCGCCTCAAGAACTCCACTTCCTCCACCTGCTTCATCATTTAAGACAACATTAATTACTCTTGAACCGACATCGGTATCAAGCTCTCTGACATTTCCAGTAATCAGTTCAATTCTTTTTACAGATTTAGCAGGAAGATTTGTCAAAAAAGAGGAGCTGGAAACTTGTTTCCCCGTTAAACGCTTCCCGTTTATTAAAACCTGGTCTGTATTTGACCTCAAACCACGCCTTTCTTCATCTTGGTTAAAACCAAAATTCTGCATTAAACCTTCAGTTCCAGGGATTCTTTTAAGCATATCCTCAGCACTGACTGGGTTATAGGGCTTAAAATATTCTGAATCGTATACAGTGATACTACCAGTATTATTCTCACCCGAAGAGGAGACTTCTTGTCCATATATATAATTTGAACAAAATATAAAAAAAGGTGAAATTACAAAAAAAAATAAAAAGTATTTAAATTTAAATATATTTATCTGCACTTAATTTCCTTAAGAAATCTTGAAAATGTATTGCTATAAACGAATAAAAAATTAAAAAATATATACACCTTTACAATATAATAATCATCAAATTTATTGCGTGAAGATGTAATACTTTACTAAAAAGTAGACCTTAGTCGAAAGCCATAGAAATAGAGTCTTTTAAATTCCCTGAACTGAATTTCTGAAACTTGTCCAGAGAGCTGAGATGGAGAAAAAATTTTCCTCTCTCGAGATGTAGTTTGCTCTAGAGCATTTGCCCAATAAAGACTTAAATCTAGCCTATCAATGATTTTTTTTCTTAAATAAAGCCTTAAACCTGAACTAAAAGATTTATCATCAAATTCATTAAAGTCGCTCTCAATTTTTGGTCCTATTTTCGCAAAATCAAATCCATACCTAAGCCCAAAAGATTTAATATCATGGCTACCTTCAATTCTAAATTCATATTTTGGTTGGTTGCCAAATCTTCTTTTAATATCTGTAAATGGATCTTTAACGCTAGATTTTCTGATAAGTGCGGAACCACTTAGGAGTGCATCTAATTTGGTAAATTTTCCAAAACGAATACTTGCTTCAAGCTCCATACCATAATCGTAACCTGTTCCAAGATTGCCGGGTTGCGAGTCATCTATTCCAAGTGGGGTTAAGTCCTCAACGTCATTAACAATTCTATAAAATGCTCTCCCGTTAAGGACACCAGAACCATCTTTTAGCCTATACTCAGTCCCTAATTCAAAATTCCAATCTTTTTCAGGAACAAGTTCAGGGTTTCCTGCAAGTATCTCATCATCTTCACGGTTAACGGTTGCTATGAAATCATCGAAATCCAGTTGTCCAACACTACGTATTAGTGAAAAATAAACTTGTGAACTTTCATTTGGATCATAGAAAATATTAAACCTGGGCTTAAAGTACTTAAGTGTTCTAGATGAACTAACATCACTCCCAACTTGATCGAGTGAAGAAAATTCACCGGCAAGTTCAGTTTCAATCTCAATTTTTTTAAATGGTTTCCAGCTATGAGAAGTAAACAGCTCTATTCTATCCTCAGTAATTTTCTGATCACTATTAATTATAGGAATATTGACTTGAACATTATCAATAAGGTTATAAAATTCTATACTCTTATCAAGAGTATTAATTGCTCCCTCTACACCAATCTCAAACTGATTTCTTTCATTAAAATTAAAATCTAGAGTTGCGCGTAATATTTTTTCTGTCTCAGTCTTATCTCTATTATCGCCACCTAGCTGTTCAAGACCATCTAGCGTAAGAAGTAATGAGTCGAACTCGTCAAAATCGAGCGGTATATTATAGTTTGTATTATTTCTATTATTTTTTGAATTTGAATATACAAACAAAGTAACAAGCTTAGTTTTTTGATTAAACCTATATGTTATATCCCCACTAAGTTCCCATTTTGTATTCTCACCATTAAGATTATCTAAAAAACTTTCTGATGAAACTGTAAAGTCATTTGTTGGGTCTGAGAAAAAATCGGAGATGTATTGTTTGTTAACTGGTAAATGATCAATAAGTCCATTTATAGAGACATTACCAACAGCTGTATCGTAACTTAGAGAGCCTCTTGCTATATGAATGACTTGTTTAGAACGTTGCGTTTCAAATTCTCTTGATAACTCGTCCATTTGAGGGTTTGTAAACACATCTTTGATATCTACAGAACCTGACCAAGGTCTCAGTTGAAAAGATGTAGCGTAAGATATACCCTTTAAATCTCCACTATAAGAAATATTTGTTGCAAACTGTTTTGGACCCTTGTGTGAAGCAGAAATGCCCGCTTCAACAACCCCGCTACCTGTCGAAGCGTCTTCATTCAAAATTACGTTAATAACGCGAGACCCAACATTAGTATCAAGCTCTTTGACGTTACCAGTAATTAATTCAATCCTCTTTACAGATTTTGCAGGAAGATTTGCTAAAAATACTGAGCTACTAACTTGTTTCCCTGTTAAACGCTTTCCATTAATTAAAATTTGATCCGTGTTGGACCTTAAGCCTCTCTTATCATTCTGATTAAATCCATAAGTGTTTAGCAATCCTTCAGTTCCTGGTATTCTCCTAAGCATATCTTCTGCACTCATTGGCCTGTAAGGCTTAAAATATTCAGGGTCATAAACAATTATAGAACCAGCATCATTGGAATTATCTTGCCTAACTTCTTGAGCGGAAATATCAATTGAAAAAAATAGGACACAGAAAAATATAATCAAATTATTAAAAATTAAGACCTGATGTTCTTTTGGAAAAAATAAGTTCTGCACTTTGTTACCTTAGAAATAATAAAATTAACGACTCATTTGGTAAAAAAGTTACATCGTTAAAATTGGATAAAATATATATTATTATGATTAATTTACTTATTATTTATACGTAAATGTTCGTTAATTGGACTTTTTAAATAAAGGGTTTATCTAAATATTCTATACAAGCGATTTTTTAAAGATTGTTGAAAACGTATCCCATGCCACCTGTGCTTGAGAAATATTATAAACTGGAGTATCTGAAACACACCAACCATGCTTAGCATCTTCGTAAACCTTTATGTTTGCATTTAGTCCTGCATTATCAAAAGTCTCACGAAGCTTATCCTTAACATGTGGCTCCTTTTCATCATCATCACATGCTATGGCAATATGAAAATTTGATTTCATTTTGGAAATTAAATGATGAGGACTATTTGAACCATCAGTCACCAATCCTCCTCCATGAAAAGAACATCCAGCACCAAAGCGTTCGGGTAAAGCTGACACTGTCCGCATCATCATAAAACCACCCATACAATAACCATTCACGCCCATTTTTTTTGAGGAATTAACATGTTCTTGTTCATCAAGATATTTTACAAAATTGATTGTATCATTCTCAATTCCCCCTTCTTCGTATAATGTTTTCATCATTTCAATCCCCTTAGACTTATGGTCAGGGTTTTTGAAATCAAAATCTTTTTCCGGGGTTGGTAATTTTGATAAACGATAAAAAGGATTTGGTATAAGAACAGAATAACCTTGTGAGGCCAGTTTTTGCCCCATTTCCCTAAATGCTGGACGCAAGCCGCCAATATCAGTCCATATAATCACAGCTGGATGCTCACCCTCTAGAGGATGGCTTAATGAAGCTTCACAAAAGCCATCATTTGTCTCAATCTCAACATCTTTTTCCAAAACATCCATTTCCTTACTCGCTTCCTACTTTTTTCTAATAATAATTAAACTCATTGTTTAATGATTAGTTTATTTTCTTTTGTCAATTTCTTACTGAATAAATTCCTAGAATCTTTTTAGAAAAACAGTAATCTTTATTGAAATGAATAAGTGTTCTTGTTATGTTCTTTTTATGAATATGACAATAATCAATCTCGGCCAAATAACTGCTGGTTTTCCAAGCCCCGCTGCAGACCACGAACACAACCGACTGGATCTGTTACAGAAGCTTATCAAAAGACCAGCAAGTACATTTGTGTTTGAAGTACAAGGCGTTTCCATGATTCAAGCTGGCATTATGCCCGGTGCTTGGTTAGTGGTAGATCGCTCTATCACACCCCGAAATGGTCACACAGTTGTTGCTGTGGTCAATTCTGAATTTACAGTCAAACGGTTTGGTTATCAAAATAATCATCCTGCTCTTTTCTCTGCTAACAAACAGTATGCTCCTATTCTCTTCAAAGAATTTGATGAGTTAGAGATCTGGGGTGTAGCAACCTACTGCATCAACCCGCTTATATAATATGTTCGCTCTCGTTGACTGCAATAATTTCTACGCTTCCTGTGAACGATTATTCCGTCCAGATCTTAGAAATAAACCAATTGCTGTTTTATCAAATAACGACGGCTGCGCCATTGCCCGTTCTGAAGAAGCAAAAGCTCTTGGCATCCCCATGGGCGCTCCCGCATTTAAAATTCGCCACCTCAAAGCACGTGGGCTCATTACAATGTCCTGTAACTTCCCACTCTATGCGGATCTATCAAATCGAGTAATGCAAACGCTTAAAGATGAGAGTCCTGATGTTTCTGTTTATTCCATTGATGAAGCTTTTATTAATCTCAACAAAATTAAAGACCCACTAAATTTTGGTCTAAGTCTCAAGAAAACTGTTGAAAGAAATACGGGAATCTCTATTTCTATTGGGATTGGACCTACGAAAACTCTCTCTAAAGCAGCTAATCGATATGCCAAAAAAAATAACAATAAAACAAACTATGTTTACGTTATCGATAAGAACTGTACACATCTTCTAAATACAATGGACACTCAAGATGTTTGGGGAATTGCACAAGGGCTTGGAAAGAGGCTAGCACTATGTAATATCTTTACAGCAACTGATTTAGCGCTTATGAAACCTTATAAAGCGCGAAGAATCGGTGGCGTTGGACTCGAGCGTATTGTTAGAGAACTAAAAGGTATTTCCTGTTTATCTCTTGATGAAACACCATCGGGAACAAAATCTATTATGGTGTCGCGTACTTTTGGTCAATTACAAACTCACTTTGAGGGACTTTCCCAATCTATTGCAATGTTCGCCGCACGTGTTTCTGAAAAAGCACGTTCAAAAAAAAGAGAGGGACAATACGTCACAATTTTTTTACGTACTAATAAACACCGTAAACAAGATAGACAGTACCATGTATCTCTCAGTACCTCTCTAAAACACCCATCAGCAGATACCCGAGATATATGCCATGCAGCTCTTACCTTACTCAAAAAAATATATAAGCCTGGGTTTAACTATAATAAAGCAGGTGTCCTTCTCACTGCGCTAACACCAAAAGAAGGAAGGCAATTTAACCTTCTTTCCCAACCCAGGATAAAGTCAGATGAACTGATGGATGCCATCGATAAGATTAATTTTATAAATGGGAAGGAAACAATACGCTTTGCTACCTCTGGGGTTCATCGAAAATGGAAAATGAAACAGAATAATCTGAGCCCAGCTTATACAACTCGATGGTCTGATCTGCCTAAAGCCCTAGTAAAATAAACTTTTTATGAACCTAATGTGGAAATTTATCGTAAAGTAATGTATGAAAAAAATACCGTGGATACTTAAATATTATTTCTGTGCATATATTCTTATAATCATAGTCGTTATTCTAATACAATAGAACCTTAAAGATTGAGGCAAGCTGCTTCGACTATTGGATTAGAAGAACCTTGAATTAATTTTATTAAATCAGCACGTCTGCATTCCCATTCATCAACAGGATCAGCCTTATTCCATACAGCTATTTGGTCCTTAGAAATACTTTTAAAAATGTTTCTATCTGGATAAACCAAATCCATGTAAAGATAAGTTCTTGCTATATCACCCAATCGGTTGGATGGAGGTTCAAAAATTCTATTTTTTACCTCTACGTCACAGCTCCCAAATTCTCTTTTCTCACCCAAAATACTGCCAAAAGGATAATTTGATCTCACTTCATTAACTTCCCCTATAGAGGGTTGAAGATTATAGAGATCTGAGTACATTAATCGGAATTCACGGCTAACTTTCTGAGCACACCTTCGCCCTTTAAAATGTTTACCTTTAGAAGTAATGCACATCGGGTGTCCATTTTTCCAAGAAGTGAATGTTCTACCAAACTCTGAAGTAGGGACAACATGTTCCCATTCAATACGAGATGCTCTTTTAATATTTTTTTTTGGTTTATAATTACAAGAATTCCAATCTGGTGAATTCATATCAAATGAACATCCGCAATAAAATGTAATTGGTTTATTGAGATAAATTTGGGCCAGTTTATCTTTAGCTTCTCTGTAATTATCGAGGATCATATTTTGTGAAAATGAAACATAAGGAAATAGAAATAGAAATAGAAATAGAAATAGAAATAGAAATTTTCTCATTTGTTACGATTCAACCCAAGCATAAACGTTATAATTTTATCTGCTAATCTCACAGGTAAAAACTTAAGAAGATTATTTTGAACAGCATTAGAATCTAATGTATACCTTGTTCCTTTTTTTCTTCCTTGCGCAATATCAAGTACGCATTTTGAAATACGATCTACACTATATCCATCCCTCTCCATCTTATCAGCATATTTTATTACTTTCTCGAGTGAATCACGCATAGGAGAATTAGCGTACCGCTCCTTAAGTTCATTTGTTTTCATCTTTCCCCAGATGGGAGTCTTAACAGGCCCTGGAGCAACAACCACAACATCAATACCGTAAAAAACAAGTTCCCTTCGTATTGCCTCAGAAAACCCCTCTAAACCAAACTTACTCATATTATATGGTGACATAAAAGGAGTACCAGATTTTCCAGCTATGGAGCCAATATTAATAATTTTTCCAGAGCAACCTGAAAGATTCTCATCAGCACCCAACAAATTAAGGTATGCTTGAATACAATGAAAAACTCCCAAAAGATTTACTTCAAACTGATACCTAAATTCATCGGAAGTCAATCCATGAAGAGGGCCTGCAACAACAATTCCAGCATTATTAATGAGCAGATCGAGCTTACGTCCTTCAAGGAATTTACCCACCTTCAGAACAGACTCTTTGACCTCTTGCTCATTTGTTACATCAAAGATTAGAGGTTCAAAGTTTTCATTTAATTCTTGCGTTAGATTTTCAGCATCTTTGTAACTTCGCACTGATCCAAAAACTTTATAACCATGTTCACATAATGTTAAAGCAATATCTTTTCCAATACCTGTTGAAACGCCTGTAACTACTGCTGCTTTCATAACTTTTCTATAAAATAATTAGTGGGTCTTGTTCTGAGTTAAGAGGCTCATAACCTGTTTTAGTAACCCGAAACAAGTCTTCATTATGGCCCGTTCCATAGCCAACCTGCAAATAAGGAAGATCAACAGTTAAAACCATATTTTCCTCAAGAACATGATCAATTCTATCAATACCAAACTGAGGTAGACTTAACGGATTATCATCATGTTGTAAACCAACAGAATGTGGCGTCACAAAGACAGCATCTTTGGGCATACCGCTTTTAACCATTACATCGTACCCTATTTTTCTTAACTCAGAATATTTAACACCAGGTTTAATTGCATCATAAACTGCTTCGCGAGCAGTTTGGTTTGCCTTATGTCTTTTCATCACTTCTTTTGAAGGCTCACCTAATATAAAGGTACGAGCAGTATCTCCATGATATTGTTTGAAATGACTGACTGCATCAACCAGATATGGCTTACCTTCAACAATCTCTCCGTCAGGCAGACCCCCTCCTGGCATACCTGCAATGAAACTGATCATATCATTTCCACGCTTTGCACATTCCACACGGAAAATTTGTACAACCTCGTCTTGTGTCATACCAGTTTCAATAGAACGAACAGTTGCAAGACATGCATCACCATTATTTTTCCCTCCGATTCTTTGATAGGCAATTTCTTGTTCTGTCTTAACCATACGAATTAACTGAAATACCCCATAACCTGGAACACATTCTATATTAACCATATCAGTTGATGCGAGGAGATCTGCAATACGCATATCATCAACAGCTACTCTTCCTTTTGTAATACCTTGAGACTTTAGAGCTTTTGCTATTCCCCATGCAGCATTAGCAGAAAGATTAGCGTGAACATTTTCCTGAGCATTAACCCATTTTTTTTCACGGGGTGTTAGTTCAGTATTTTCTAAAACTGGATATTTACGCGTGGATGCATTCTTTGGCTCCACAGGAATACCATCAGTATCATATTCTTTAGAGTTATTGGCTCCAAAACCATATGCGATCAATGAAGCAGTTTCACGGTCACCATTAGCAATATCCCATGCTGAAGAAGCACTAGAAACAAGGTGTATCTCGCTATCAGGGTCTTTTGCATAAGTTGCAAAACCAGGGTATTCACTTCTGAATTTAACGCCAATTGTAATCACATTAGTAAGATAAAAGACGTTTATCGGGTCTAAAGCAACTAAACCCTGCAAATTAAAACGATCCATAACTTCAAAGGCTCTAGATCTATTAACTAACAAACCTTTATCAATTAAAGGTTTATTATTCAAAATAGAAGAAGCCTTTAACTCTGATGAAAAAACAGAAGCTGGTAGAACACCTGCAGTTCCTTTTAACAAAGAACGTCTATCTAAATTAAAATTTTTCATAAAATATTCCCCTCACACATTTATGATATCTTTTATTTAAGGATAAATGAATGTAAAAGTTTTATAAAAATAAAACCATTATCAAAATTCAATAAACAAAAACCTAGGAGTAATCATGATAGATAAATCAGAAATCACTCAAATTAAAACCAAACCAGATCCATTTGAGGCCTTTAATCTTTCACAAGCTATAGCTTTTGGTGATTTAATTTTTGTTTCCGGTCAAGCAGCACTTGACCTTGAGGGGAATATTCTGGGAATAGATAATTTTGATATACAAGCAGAAGTTTCAATAAAAAATTTAGAAAAAGTTCTAAAGGCTGGGGGAAGCGACCTCTCAAAAGTTCTAAAAGTAACAATCTTTATGAAAGATATGAAAAACTTTCCTAAAGTAATTGAGTTAAGAGAGAAATTCTTCAAAAAACCGTATCCTGCAGATTCAATTGTAGAAGTTTCATCTTTAGCCTTACCCGAGCTTGAATTTGAAATTGAGGCTATAGCTAAAAGATAGCTAATTAT
This sequence comes from uncultured Alphaproteobacteria bacterium, assembly GCA_902575965.1. Taxonomy (GTDB): domain Bacteria; phylum Pseudomonadota; class Alphaproteobacteria; order Rhodospirillales; family Rhodospirillaceae. The sequence goes on from CACGTM010000005.1 coordinate 10,927, forward strand.
TAATTTAATAACTTGATTAGCTTATTTTGATTTTTCTTGAAAAATATAAGTTTAAGCTTGCACCACTTCGTATAATTCACCCACAGCACCCCTAAGAGTAAAACCGTCTGGTCTTTTATTTTTTGGATTAGGTAACGCCCCTTCTCCTACTAATTCAACACCACCTTTTTGGCACATCTTCCTACATTTATGAAGGTCGTTTACTTGAAAAGTAAGCATTGCAAGGCCTGTTTTATCAAGACTGCATGGGTAAACTTTACCTTCTTTTGCATAAAATTCCCAAACCTCAAGCGCCACTCCCGAGCCAACACTACCCCAAAGAAAATAAGAACCTTTAGGTGCACCAATCATTTCATTTACGTTATCTTGATAGCATTCCATTTGTGATGTTCGCTTGAGTCCAAAAGCCTTTTCAAAAAATCTATTCACAGGCCTTTGGTCCAAAATGGCGTTACAATAAAACCCTCAGGTATGTCTGGAATCTGTGCGTAAGAAATATTAATGGTTGAAAATAAAAATATAAAAACATTAATGAAAAAATACTTCATTATTTAATTCATACTCCCTAACTTCTAAATAAAATAACAGAACACAGATCTTAGAAAGAAACAATATTTAGAAAAAATTAATTTTTTATTTGAGATTAATTAAAATATGAAGTTGGTTGCGGGGAGAGGATTTGAACCTCTGACCTTCAGGTTATGAGCCTGACGAGCTACCAGACTGCTCCACCCCGCGGCAATAAAATTATTTATTCTGTAAAAGTAAAACTTAACAAAAGATTTGTTCTTTAAAGACCTGGCGGCGACCTACTCTCCCGTGCCTTAAGACAAAGTACCATCGGCGCTGAGGCTTTTCACGTCCGAGTTCGAGATGGATCGGGTGTTTCATCCTCGCCATAACCACCAGATCATTAAAGAACAAAGTCTTTAAAAAGAATAAATGCCTAAAGATATGAATAAAATTAAGTTTGATGCCTAAGAATGCAGGATCTCAAGACTATCGAACAATTAGTACCGGTTAGCTACACGTATCACTACGCTTCCACACCCGGCCTATCAACGTGGTGGTCTTCCACGGTTCTCAAGGGAAATCTAGTTTTGAGGAAGGTTTCCCGCTTAGATGCTTTCAGCGGTTATCCCGTCCGTACTTAGCTACCCTGCGGTGCCACTGGCGTGACAACAGGTACACCAGAGGTACGTCCATCCCGGTCCTCTCGTACTAGGGACAGACCCTCTCAAATTTCCAACACCCACGGCAGATAGGGACCGAACTGTCTCACGACGTTCTAAACCCAGCTCACGTACCACTTTAAATGGCGAACAGCCATACCCTTGGGACCTGCTCCAGCCCCAGGATGTGATGAGCCGACATCGAGGTGCCAAACACCGCCGTCGATATGAACTCTTGGGCGGTATCAGCCTGTTATCCCCGGAGTACCTTTTATCCGTTGAGCGATGGCCCTTCCACGCGGGACCACCGGATCACTAGAACCGACTTTCGTCTCTGCTCGACCTGTCAGTCTCGCAGTCAGGCGGGCTTATGCTCTTGCACTCAACAGCCGATTTCCGACC
>CACGTM010000005.1:17500-58758 GCA_902575965.1 uncultured Alphaproteobacteria bacterium
AACTGTTCTACCAAGGCCATCAGTAAGCCGGCCATCATCCATGACCTGCAACAAAATATTAAATACTTCTGGGTTTGCCTTCTCAATTTCATCAAGCAATATGACTTGAAAGGGTCTTCTCTTAATAGCTTCAGTGAGAATGCCTCCTTGTTCATAACCTACGTAACCAGGTGGCGCACCAATCATTTTAGCAACTGAATGCTTTTCCATATATTCCGACATATCTAATCTAAGAATTGCCCCCTCGTCATCAAATAAGAATTCAGCAAGTGACTTCGAGAGTTCTGTTTTACCAACACCTGTTGGCCCCAGGAAAAGAAAAGAACCAATTGGTTTCTTTGGATCCTTGAAACCTGCCCTTGATCTTCTTACAGCATCAGAAATTGCACCAACAGCACTTGATTGTCCAACAACTCTTTGACACAAGTATTCTTCCATATTTAAAAGTTTTTCTTTTTCACCCTTGAGCATTTTTTCTATTGGTATACCTGTCCATTTCGACACGATGCTTGCTATATGCTCGTCATTAACAGAGTCAGTCAAAGTATTTTTATTATTTTCGTGAGACTTTAGAGACTTTTCAAGCTCTGGAATAACTTGATGCTGAAGCTTACCAGCTTTTTCATAAAGACTTTCTCTTAATGCATTATCAAGGTCGATACGAGCCTTCTCAAGACTTTCCTTAATTTTAGTTGACGCAGAAAGTTTTTCTTTTTCATCAATCCATACCTTATTTAACTCACTAGACTTTTTCTCTAATATTTCTAGCTGAGAAGATATATCTCCCTTCCTCTGCAAGGAAGATTCATCTTTATCTTTCTTTAAAGCCTCATATTCTATTTTTAACTGTACAATCTTTCGATCAAGCTCATCAAGCTTTTCTGGTTTTGAGTCAATCATTATTCTTAATCTACTTGATGCCTCATCCATCAAATCGATGGCTTTATCAGGAAGAAATCGATCAGAAATATATCTACTAGACAACCTTGCTGATGCTACTAGTGCATTATCCGAAATTCTTACCCCATGATGCATCTCGTACTTCTCTTGAAGACCTCTCAAAATTGTAATTGTATCCTCAATACTTGGTTCGGGTATAAAAACTGTTTGAAACCTTCGTGCAAGAGCAGCATCATTTTCAACATATTTTCTATATTCATCTAACGTTGTAGCGCCAACACATCTAAGTTCTCCCCTTGCTAGAGCTGGTTTCAAAAGATTAGCAGCATCCATGGATCCTTCAGCAGTTCCCGCCCCTACTAAAGTATGCATCTCATCAATAAAAAGTATAATTTGACCAGAATTAGTTTTAATTTCATTAACAATACCTTTTAGACGCTCCTCAAATTCACCTCTATATTTTGTACCAGCAACAAGCGCGCCTAAATCTAAAGCAAGTAATTTTTTTCCAGATAAACTCTCAGGCACATCTTTATCAACTATTCTGAGAGCAAGACCTTCCGCAATTGCTGTTTTACCAACACCAGGCTCACCTATTAATACAGGATTATTTTTTGTTCTCCTGGATAAAACCTGAATGGTTCTCCTTATTTCCTCATCTCTACCTATTACAGGGTCTAATCCACCTTCACTTGCAGTATGTGTTAGGTCAATTGTAAATTTCTTTAGGAAATTATTGTTCTCTTCGGCATCTTTTGTATCGGCAGTTTTACCACTTCTCATTTTTTGAATTTCTTCATACAATTTATTCTTATCTAGCCCTGATGATAATAGTATTTCAGACACATCAGTTTTTTTATCTATCACTAATCCCATTAATAAATATTCTCCAGTTAGATATTTATCTCCGGATTTTTCTGAGAGCTTTTTAGATAATTGCAATAAATAAATAACTTCTTTGGACAAAGAAGTTTTAGTCGTATCTCCAGTGGTTTTTGTAAGCTGGCTGAAGGCATGGTCCAACTTTTCTTTTATTTGATTTAGAGACCCACCAGAGTCATTGATTAAATTTGAATAATAGTTACCCGGATAATCAACAATAGACTTTAGGAGATGTAAGTTTAAGATCTGAGGATTAGACTCACTTATAGCAATATTTTCTGCAGTATTAAGAATATTCTTAGCTTGGTTTGTTAAGAAATCTAGGTTCATAGTGTAAACTTTATACCGACTTGATTCTTTAAAATAAAAACAAACTCACTATTTATGATTTAGGTTTAAAAATTAATAATTCAAGGAAGAAAAACAGATAAAAGGAAAATAATTTTATTCCTTTGTCTCGATACCTGAGTTTAAAGTTCCAATTGGTTGATCTTCAGTCACTGAACCTTTGAGACCTAATTCATCAGGTAAGCTCTCCGTCACATTATCAATTGAGACATTTCCCCGACTAACAGGACTAGAATCTTGTAAATTCACTGAGTTTTGTTCAGGGGGTACTCTATCTGAAGTCTTTTTATCATTTGTATCCTGTATATTTCGTTTTTCCCCATTTTTTGATGAATTAAGATCTCGATGATTTTTTTCAAGATTATCCGTATTGTGCTCAATATTTGAATGCTGATTAGATCTTCTTCTCATCTCTAGTTTTTCATTTTTTTCAGAAATAACTCTTTGAAAATGATCTGCATGCTGAAAGAAATTCTCAGCAGCAATCCTATCACCTTGTGATAAGGAGTCTCTGGCTAAAGATAGATATTTGTCTAATAGCTGTTGAGCATTTCCACGATTTCTTCCTTGCTGAGAGTCATGGATATTTGAACGCCCTGAAGAACGTTTTGAACTGTTATTGCGGTTTCTACCGCGCCCCTTTGAACCGGAAGTCTTTGACATTTATGTTTAAGCCAATTTGTTGGATCTAAAAAAAAACTCTATAATCAGCCTGTCAGTTAAAAGTGACAGCATCCCCAGACTTATTAGGTAAGGAATTGAACTGATTCAGCTTACGCTGAAATTAATAAAACGTGTATAAACCATACTCGTTCACATGAAGTAATCGTAGCTAGGTAAAAAGTATTTTCAAGTTTTTTTTTTAATAAAAAGCATTTTTTTTTTTAATTTGAAGCAGAAATACATCTAAAATTACCAGATAAATCATTATAACAAGTTATTTTGTCAAATCCCGAGCTTAACAATAATTCTTGAACGGAATTTTTCTGATTAAAGCCTATTTCTAAAACTAAATATCCACCTTTTATTAATTTTTTTTTTGCCATTGGAATAATCATTCTATAGTTATCTAGTCCATCTATTCCACCATAAAGGGACTCCTTGGGGTCATATTTTCTGACTTCTGGCTGTAATTTATTAAAATAATTAGACTCTATATACGGAGGATTCGATACAATAACATCGAACTGAGACGTAATAGCACTGAACCAATCCCCTACGAAAAAATGAGCACGGTGTGTGAGGCCTAACTTCTTAGCGTTAAAAAATGCAACACTTATTGCTTCAAAAGAAATATCTAAACCAAATCCATCGGCTTGTTTATATTCTGAAAGAAGAGATAATAAAATACATCCAGATCCTGTTCCAAGGTCTAAAATAGAAATTTTTTCTTTTCTATCTACAAGATTTAAAATGGTATCAATTAATGTTTCGGTATCATGTCTGGGGTCAAGAGTGGCTTCATTAATCTTAAATTCAAGATCCCAAAACTCTCTCTTACCTATAATCCTGCTTACAGGCTCACCATTTACCCTTCTATTTACATATTTGTTTATTTCATTAATCTGTTTGTCTGAAATTTCGAGATGGGTATCTAGTAGTATTTTATCAATTTGACAACCTAGCGCATGAGATATAATAATTTTTGTATCGAGTCTAGGGTTTTCTATTGAACTTCCAGACATGTCAGAAATAATCTTATTAAGAAAACTATTTTTTTCGTAAATCATTAAACTGGATAAGCTAATTCGTTAGTGTTGCCAATTTTTCCGCTCTCTCTTCTGCGGCTAATGCATCAACGAGATCATCAAGAGCCTCTCCCTCCAACATCTCATCAAGCTTATGAACAGTTAAATTAATTCGATGGTCAGTGATTCTTCCTTGAGGAAAATTATAGGTTCTAATTCTCTGGGATCTATCACCACTGCCAACTTGATCTTTTCTATTTTCTGCTCTCTCCCTATCTGACTCATGTTTCATTCGGTCATATAGCCTAGCTCTAAGAACCTTCATGGCCTTTAGACGGTTCTTGTGTTGAGATTTTTGATCTTGGCATTGAACAACAATATTAGTTGGAAGATGAGTTATCCTAACTGCACTATCAGTTTTATTTACGTGCTGCCCACCAGCACCTTGAGCACGATACGTATCGATTCTTAAGTCTTTTGTATCAATACGTACATCAACCTCCTCTGCTTCAGGCAGTATTGCAACAGTAGCAGCTGAAGTATGAACTCTGCCACTCGATTCGGTAGACGGAACCCTCTGAACTCTATGAACACCTGACTCAAATTTTAATCTCCCAAAAACATCAATCCCAGAAATAGATGCCACTGCCTCCTTAAATCCTCCAATACCAATTTCGTTAATATCCATTATTTCAAAACCCCAACCCTTAGAAATTGAATACTTCTCATACATCCTAAATAGATCAGCGGCAAATAAAGCTGCTTCCTCACCACCTGTTCCTGCTCTAACTTCTAGCATGGCATTTCTGGAGTCATTTTTGTCCTTAGGTATCAACATAATCTTGAGTTCGTTTTCTATTAATTTATAATTCTCCAGTAAATCAATTAACTCCCCTTCAGCTAATGCTTTCATTTCTCTATCACCGGTATTTTCTTGAATTATTATATTTGTTTCTTCAATGGATGAAGAAATATGATCCAAGTTAGATATTTTTTCCACAATAGGACTTAAAGCTGAGAATTCCTTACCTAGGTCAGACAACATTTGTGAGTCTAATTCTTTATCGGTTGACAAACGTATTTCGATTTCATTATGCCTTAATTTAAGCTTTTCTAAATTATCTTTAAAACTCATAATATTTTTTTTACTTCTTCAATAAGATTATCAATTTTTATCTCTTTTTGCGAGCTGTCAGAAAGATCCTTTAAAATGATGTTATTGTTAATCAACTCATCTTCCCCAACAATAATTGCTGCAAATGATTTTACCTTATTTGCTCTTTTTAATTGCTTTTTGATATTTCCTGAAAAAATTATATCAGTCTTTATATCTAAGGACCTTAATTGCTCAGCTAAAGAAAAAGCCTTTGGTAGTAACTTATTGGAGGTGAAAATTATACTAATAGTTTTATTTTGAAGTATTCTTGTTTTAATAAGTAATGAGAGTCTCTCAATACCTGCAGCCCACCCAACACCACTTGTTGAATTGCCCCCCATTCTCTGAATTAGCCCGTCATATCTTCCCCCAGCTAAAATAGTTCCTTGCGACCCAATTTGATTAGAAATGAATTCAAAAGCAGTATGACAATAATAATCAAGACCTCTTACTAATTTGGGATTTTCAATATATTCTATACCTAGATCATCTAAGCCCAATTTGAGGTTGGTATAAAATTCCTTAGATGGCGAATTTAAATAATCACTAAATACAGGGGCATCAGAGAGGATTTTAATATCATTTTTATCTTTAGAGTCCAGAATTCTTAGGGGGTTTTTATCAAGTCTCATAAGACTATCATTAGATAAATCCTTTTTTTTCTCTTTTAGAAATCGCTTTAAATCATGAGTATAACTCTCTCTGCTTTCCAAATCCCCCAATGAATTTATTTCGAGTTTAAATTTTTCAGATAGACCTAATTTATGTAAAAATTTGTTAGCTATAGAAATAACCTCTATGTCAGCAAAAAAACTATTATCTCCTAGATACTCAATGCCAATTTGATGGAATTGTCTTAATCTACCCTTTTGCGGCCTCTCTCTTCTAAACATTGGTCCTTTATAAAATAACTTTAAAGGCAAAAATTGTGCTAATCCATTTGAGACAAATGCTCTTGCAACACCTGCCGTACCTTCTGGCCTTAGAGCAATCTGATTGCCTTTAGAGGTGGTAAGAGTAAACATTTCCTTACTAACTATGTCGGAAGCAACACCCAATGAGTTTGTAAAAACATCCAAATATTCAAGTATAGGGGTTTCTATTTCATTATATCCATATAGACCAATCAAATTTGACGCTTCTTTTTCAATAAAAAACTTCTTATTGTATGAATCCCCGAACAAATCATGTGTGCCTCTAACAGGTTGAATTTTTTTCAAATTTAGACTCCAAATAAAAAGTTATATTGAATTAATCAACAACTATACTTTTAGACCTTAAGTCTGATACTTTTTTTTCAATTAGCTCTACGAGATGATCTACTTTTTTATTATCATCTACATTATGGTCCGCAACTCCTGAAATATAGATTTTATGCGTATCATTACCTCCACCGGTTAAACCAATATCTGTCATTTTTGCCTCACCTGGTCCATTAACTACGCATCCAATAATAGATATGGATACTGGCTCTGAAATGTGTGCTAATCTCTTTTCTAAAACTTGCACTGTTTTAATGACATCAAAACCTTGACGAGCACAAGAGGGACAAGAAACTATCCTTACACCTTTATGTCTTATATCCAAGGATCTAAGAATTTCAAAGCCAACTTTGACTTCCTCAACGGGATTAGCAGAAAGCGAAACTCTTATAGTGTCTCCAATGCCCTGTAAAAGCATTTGCCCTATACCAATTGATGATTTTACCGTCCCAGACTGTGAACCACCTGCTTCAGTAATACCCAGATGAAGTGGATAATCACAAACCTCGGATAACTTTTGATAAGCCATCATTGCCATAAAGACATCTGATGCCTTAACACTTATTTTAAAATTAAAGAAATCATTATCTTCAAGAATTGCAGCATGATCCAAAGCGCTAGCAACCATTGCTTCTGGTTTTGGTTCTCCGAATTTCTCTAAATATTTTTTTTCCAAACTACCTGCATTTACGCCAATTCTAATAGCACAATTATTATCTTTAGCAGCTTTAATTACTTCCTTTACTCTTTCATTAGAACCTATATTCCCGGGATTAATTCTTAAGCATGCTGCCCCAGCCTCAGCAGCTTCAATAGCTCTTTTATAGTGAAAATGTATATCAGCTACAATTGGAACTTTTGCTGACTTTACAATCTGGTTTAGTGATTCTGTTGAATCTTTATCTGGGCATGATACTCTTACTATATCAGCGCCCGCATCCTCCAGGTCCCTTATTTGTTTCAAAGTTGATTTAATATCTGTTGTCAAAGTATTAGTCATTGACTGAACAGAAATAAAAGAATCACCTCCAACAGGGACATTCCCAACAAAAATTTTTTTCGTCTTTTTTCTTGAAATTTCACTCATTAAGCATTTTCTATTTACATAAGGACTTAATTTTATCCATTATTTATTTATCAATTAAATTACCATTAATAAAAAAATCCAAACCGGTATTATCAGTAACCAATAACGATATTCCTTTATCTAAAGGTAGCTCATAAGACTCTCCGGCTCCCAAAAAGTTTTCAGAAACTAAATTAGAACCATTCATTATTTTCAAACGGATTTCTTTAATGGATTTAATTTCAACCTTTTTAATATCTTTCTCATCAAAATTATTTTTTGGAATTATAATCTCATAGAAGACAATCTCTGATTTATTTTTTTCAAATGATGCAGGAGTCTTTGAATTGTCACCTGCAGAGGATATACTTGTTTGAATAGGCTCTACGTCAGAAGGCTCTACGTCAGAAGGCTCTACGTCAGAAGGCTCTACGTAAGAAGGCTCTACGTCAATAGATTTTTTATATTCATCCTTTTCTATAGAATCATCTTTTAAAACTTGTATTGTTTCTTTATTATCTAATTGATCTTCTGATATATCATTATTTTCAACGTTTATACCCTTATCATTATTATGGCCCTTTTCACTAACAACGATATTTTCATTGCTATTTACAAGATCGAAATCATGACTTAGTGAAAGTAAAAGTTTGTCTGGGATATCTTCAATAATGTTAATTGTACTTTTTTCATTATAAAAAAAAGTAAACCAAACTGCATAAATAAAAATTCCCACACAAATAGAAATAAATATAAAAGATCCGCTTGGCAACCCACTTTGGGTTTCTGGTAAAGAAAAATCATATTCATCATTTTTTTCAACACTTATTGAATTATTATCTATGGCACGAACAATTCTACTACCTTCAAGCCCTAAATAGTCAGCATAAGATCTTATAAAACCAAATGAATATGCGTTTCCTGGTAGATCTTCAAATCTACCATCTTCAATTGCTATAAGATAGGTATATCTAATCCTAAGAAGCTCAGAAACTTCCCTTAAATCAATTTCTTTGTTCATCCTAGTAGAACAAAGGAGTGCTCCTACCTCCTTGAAGCTCATATTCTCAAGATTAGATTTATCCTGGCCAACTACAGAAGCAGGAGAAGCAGCACCAACAATACCAGGTGGTATATCATCGAAGGGATCAGAACTACTCAAAACAAAGTCTTCCTTTTTATTTTTTAATATGTAATGTGTCTGAAATTATCATTTAACTCATTATTTAAGCTAACATATTAGAACAAATAGCTCCACCAAAGATTACAAGTCATGGTTGAAAAAAATCAGGCTTTATTGATCATTGTGATGAATCTTCAACTTGATCTAAACCAAAAGCTTCATGTAAACAAACTATAGCATCTTGGGTAAAATTAGCTTTTATCAATACACTTACTTTTATTTCAGATGTTGAAATCACTTCAATGTTTATATTTTTTTCTGCAAGTGCCTTAAACATTGTCATTGCAACACCAGCATGCGATTTCATACCAACCCCTACGACAGATACTTTTGAAACATCATCGTCTATGAGAAGCTTTCTCCATTTAATCTCTTTATTATTCTCTACAGCATCCTTTGCAGATAAAAGCTCATGCTTAGAAACAGTAAATGTTAAGTCGGTCGAACCATCTTCCGAAACATTCTGAACAATCATATCAACATTAATATTATACTCAGATAAAGTATGAAATATCGACGCCGCAATACCTGGTCTATCCTCTACAGACACAAGTGTTATCTTTGCTTCATCCATACTATGGGCGATTCCACTAACAACTTCCTTTTCCACAACTTCCTCCTCACTACAAATAAGTGTCCCTGGGCCATCTGAAAATGAAGATAAGACCCTCAAAGGAATATCAAATTTCATTGCAAGCTCTACTGACCTTGTCTGAAGAACCTTGGCTCCCAACGAGGCCATTTCAAGCATTTCTTCATAAGTAATTTTATCTATTTTCTTTGCTTTTTTAACAATTCTTGGATCAGAGGTATATACCCCGTCAACATCAGTATAGATATCACAATAATCAGCATCAACTGAAACAGCAAGAGCTACCGCTGTTATATCAGAACCACCTCGACCAAGAGTGACGATTTCTCTATTTTTAGTTACTCCCTGAAAACCTGGTACAACAACAACCTCGCCTTTATCCAAGTGTTTAAGAATTTTTGCATTATCAATTGAATTTATTAGTGCCTTTGCATGAGCATCATTTGTAAATATTGGGATCTGCCACCCCAAAAGTGAAACAGAACTGATATTCAAATCCTGAAGGGCTATAGACATCAAACCACTCGTAATTTGTTCTCCTGCAGAGACTACTACATCATATTCCCTCATATTATGGTTAGAAGAGAACTCTTGGCAATAACTTATAAGCTGATTGGTAACTCCTGCCATTGCAGAAACAACAACGATTACCTGATTACCTTTTTCAACTTCAGACTTAACCCTAGTAGCTGCAGATCGTATTTTTGAGATGTCTGCAACTGATGTTCCTCCAAATTTCTGAACAATCTTCATCAGACCCCCAAAATATAATTATTAATTTATTAATATAGAAAAAAATTCTAGTATAGGTTTACAAAATATTAAACTTATACATAATTTATTAGTAATCCTTCAACTATTTAATTATTTTGAATTAAAGAAAGCTTTAAGAATATCAGGTAGCTCTTTTTATGATTAAAAAAACTAGAGACTTTTCCCAAAACTCCTCACAAGATAAAGAAGAAGTGTTAAATTTTTCAAATTTATCTAATTATTGGTGGGACGAAAAGGGACCTTTTAAACTTCTCCATGAGATTAACCCATTAAGAATTAAATATATTTTAGATAGCTGTAGTAATAATTTTCAAAGAGATTTATCTGATAATAAAGCTTTCACAAATCTTGATCTATTCGATGTTGGAGCAGGCGGAGGGTTAATCTCTGAACCATTATCTCGTGTAGGTTTTAACGTTACTGGAATAGATCCTTCTGAAAAAAATATTACTGTTGCAAGAGATCACTCAAATATAAAAAAATTAGAAATTGATTATATTCAAGGTAGCCCTGAGGATAAGAAATTCGATGGATTATATTTTGATGTGATTCTAGCCCTTGAGGTTGTAGAACACGTCTCAAATATGGAGCTATTTGTCAAATCATTGTGTAATAAGCTTAAGCCAGGAGGCATTATTATATTTTCAACCATCAATAAAACATTAAAAAGTCTAGTTTTAACCAAATTTACAGCTGAGTATATTCTTTCTTGGGTACCGAAGGGGACCCACGACTGGAATAAATTTATTAAACCCAGCGAACTTTCTAAAGAAATAAGAAAAAATAACTTAGATATTTGTTCCATTAAAGGGATGCAATTCTCAATAAAGAACTCTACCTGGAATTTGTGCCAAGATGTATCAATGAACTATTTTATTTCTGCTGTAAAAGAAGGTTTATAATATTATGAAGTTTTTCGCTTTACCCATGGAAGAACAGCTACATCAATCCCTTCGTCGACAAGCTCTTCCGCCTCGTCAGCAGTTGCCTTACCGTAAATACCTCTAGCATCAGCTTCACCATAATGTATTTTTCTTGCCTCCTCAGCAAATTTCTCTCCAACATTCTCAAAATTCTTTTCTATTGTAGCTTGTAACTCATTTAATGCCTCTGTAGTTTTCTTCATTGCTTCTGTCATTTCAACAGTTGCAGATAATTCTTTAATTTTATTATTACTGGGAATTTTGTTAGCTCTGGTAATATCTTTTTTTACAGACCGTGAAATATTTGGGGCCATTGGTGCTTTCTTTATCTTAGTGCTGTTGCAAACGGGACAAGATATTTTTCTAGTTTTCCTGAGAAAATCATAAGCTGAGCTATTTTTAAACCAAGACTCAAACTTATGCTCCTTCTCACATATTAAATCGTAAACAATCATCTGTTAGCCCTTTGAAAAAATACTAATCATAATTTAATCTAAAATAGAATGCATATAAAAACTAAAATTCATAATTTCTATCATGGGATAATGAAGGAATTTTATTTCTAGCAATATCAGACTTTTCAATATCAATTTCAGCAAAAATTATATCTGAATGAACTCCTGCATCTGCTAAAATAACTCCCCAAGGATCAACTATTAAGGAATGACCAAATGTTTGTCTCAGGCCTGGGTGATCACCTACCTGTGCTGGAGCAAAAATAAATGCCCCTGTTTCAATTGCGCGAGCTCTTAATAGGGTGTGCCAGTGCGCGGTTCCAGTTTCTAAAGTAAAAGCTGATGGGACACAAATCATTTTTGCACCTAATTTTGCAATATCTCTATACAAATAAGGAAATCTTAGATCATAGCATATTGTGAGGCCCACATTTCCCCAGGGCGAAGAACTAACTGACAAATGTTTACCTGGGGTATACGTTGAGCTCTCAAAATATGCCTGACCATTTCCTAAATCAACATCAAACATATGTATTTTATCGTAATGTGAATTTATTTCCCCAGATGAATTAATTAAATAACTCCGATTGACTATCGAGCCATCATTGAGCAGAATAGTAAGACTTCCACAATTTAGCCAAATAGAATTAACTCTAGCAATATTTTTATAGGCTTTTAAAGCAATATGGTCATCTTCACTCATTGCAGAGCTCACTATATTTTTCTTACCCCATGCCATCATTGATGAATTTTCAGGAAGAAAAATAAAATCAGCTTTTTTATTGATAGCAGAATCTATTAAATTTATAGATACTTCAATGTTCCTAATCATATCATTATTTGAATTAAGTTGAATGCAAGCAGCTTTGAATATATTTCTTCTTTTATTCATAATTATTTTAGCTTTTTCTCTAAATAAATTTATATTATATCTAAACTATATAATTTTACACTTCAAATTTAAATTTAACGATAACTCCATTAGGGAGATAAAAACTGAAACCATCATCATCTGAAATCAAACATTTAGAAAAACTCTATAATGATGGAGAATTAGTTGCTACACTAAATAAGGCAAAGCTAATTGAAGATCAATTCCCTCATAATGAAATTATATTAAATTTAATTGGCTCAATCTACTACAGATTAGGAAAGCTCGATGATGCACAGCTATATTTCGAAAATATCTTAAAATTAAACCCTAATAACCTTCACGCAACAATAAACCTTGCAACGTTATATAATAATAGAGGCAATAAAGAACTTGCACTCAAATATTTTTCAGTGGCTTGCATTAATGACCCTCATAATAATAAATACCTCAGAAAATTCTTTAAAAGCCTCCAAACAACTTCTTTCAAGAAATATAATGAGAATATTGCTAAAGCAATATTAATATTGCTTTCCAAACCAAACCTTTTAAGACCAATTCAACTCTCCTATGCTATTTTCTCACTTTTAAAAAAACATCCAAAAATTATAGATATATTGAATAATTTTCATAAATTAAATGAAGAACCCTATCAGGAAAATATAATTGAAAAGATTAAAGACATTGAACTGCTTAGGAAATACATAGAACTAGCTCCAATCACTGATATACAGTTTGAAACCATAATGTCACGCCTTAGAAGTTTAATTATAAAAAAACAATTAAAAAATTATTCTACTGATTTAAATCTTACTACCTCCTTATCTATTCAATGTTTTGTAAACGAGTATGTTTTTTATGAGTCAGAGGAAGATACTAGTAACATATTAGAGTTAGAAAAAAAGATAGAAAAAGAATTTGAGAGTCAAGAAAAATTATATATAAATAATATTATAGCTCTTTCTCTTTTCCGTCCTATTAGCAAGTATAAGTGGGTAGAAAAAATCGATAGTAAAAATCTAGATGATAGAATAAAAAAATTATTCAAGATACAAATAGAAGAAGTTTTTAAAGAAGCTACTATATCAAAATCAATAAAAAAAATAAAAATAATATCAAATGACGTTTCTAAATTAGTAAGAAATCAATATGAAGAAAACCCTTACCCAAGATGGATAAAAACTGGCTTTCCAGAAAAATCTATTTCTTTAAAAGATCTTAATGAATCTTTAAGTCTGCAAAAAAATAAAAATAAATATCAAAATAAAAAAATTACTAAAGTATTGATAGCTGGATGTGGTACAGGACAACAGTCAATAGTCTCATCTAAAAGATACAAAAATTCTCAAATAACTGCGATAGACCTCAGTTTAAAGAGCCTTAGTTATGCTATAAGAAAAACTAAAGAATATGGTATTAATAACATTAATTATCTACATGGTGATATTTTAGATTTAGAGACGTTAAATGGCAAATTTGACATTATTGAATCAGCTGGTGTTTTACACCATATGGATGATCCTATAAAAGGATGGAAAAAGTTAATTGATAAACTAGCCCCCAATGGATTAATGATGATAGGTTTATATAGCAAAATAGCGAGAGAAGACATTAATACTGTCCGAAGCAATATATCTAAAGATAATATCCCAAGTACGCAAAATGGAATTAGAATGTTTCGTGCATTAAAAATAAACAACTGGCTTATAAACAACCCATCTATAACAGTAAGTAGAGACTTCTTTACATTAAGCGAATGCAGAGATTTATTTTTTCACGTTAAAGAACACTCATTTGATTTACTTCAAATTAAAGAGATTCTAGGTAATTTAAACCTAAAATTTCTCGGGTTTGTATCCTATGCAAAACTTAGATCGTTCACAAAAGATTATCCAGAGAGAAGTTCTTTATACTCTCTAGATTTATGGCATGAGTTCGAACTCAATAACCGTTCAGCATTTTCAGGAATGTATCAGTTCTGGGTTAAAAAAATAATTAGTGAGAATTAACTCTAGTGAATCATTTCCCTACTATATTTGACCGAAAAAAAGTAAAGAAAAATCGTAATAGATTCTCTAATAATTTTGAAAATGAAAGTGAAAAAATAAAGACAATTAGAATAGATTTATGCGACAGATTAAGTGATATAAAGAAAAAATTTAAATCAGCACTTGTTTTGGGTGATTATGCACTTGAAAATAAATCGTATTTGAAAAAAAAATATAAAATTAAGAAAATAGTTAGTGGGGATATATCTTATGAAAGGCTAAAAAAATCAATAAATAAAGATTATACAGTTTGCCTTGATGAAGAATTCCTTCCTTTCAAAGAGAATATATTTGATCTAATTATTGCCAATTTTTGTTTACAATGGACCAATGACTTACCTGGTTCATTAATACAGATTAGAAGACTATTAAAACCAGATGGTTTATTTATTGCAACTCTTCCTGGTGGATCTACTTTGAGCGAATTAAGGGAATCGTTTAATTATGCAGAGATGGAAATAAAAGGAGGAATTACTCCTAGGGTTTCTCCTTTTGTTGATATTAAAGACGCTGGAAATCTTTTGATTAGAACTGGGTTTTCCCTTCCAGTCGCAGAGAAAGATCTTTATACTTTCAATTTTGATAATCTGAAGCTACTGTTCAATACACTAAGATCTTATGGTCAAAGCAATGTTCTTGTTGAGAGGTGTAAAACGCTTACAACCTTAAATCTATTTAAGAAAGTAGAAGATATTTATCTAGAGAGGTTCGCTCCAACCAATAATCAATTAAAAGTATCCCTTGAGGTAATTACTCTTACAGGTTGGTCTCCATCAAGCAACCATCAAAAACCCCTTAGACCTGGCTCTGCCCAGCATTCATTATCTGACTTTGTGAAATAAGAAAATATATGAAATTTAAAACTCCACTCATTCAGGGAACACTTATAAAAAGATATAAAAGATTTCTTGCCGATGTAAAACTAAAAAATGGTAAAGTAATTACTGCACATTGTGCAAATCCAGGATCAATGCAGACAGTAAACTTAGAAGGCTCCAAGGTTTGGCTATCTCCAGCTAATAATCCTAATAGAAAGCTTAAATATACGTGGGAGATGATTGAGTTAAATAAATATAAAATTGGAATAAATACTAGTTTGCCAAATAATATTGTTAAAGAAGCAATTATTAGGAATCAAATCCCTGAGCTTAACGGGTATAAAAATCTGAAATCAGAAGTAAAGTATGGTAAAAACTCTAGAGTCGATATTTTATTAAGCTCAAATTCTAAACCAGATTGTTATGTAGAAGTAAAAAATGTTACAATGCGAAGAAATAATAAAGATAATAGTATTGCAGAATTCCCGGACTCAGTGACCGCAAGAGGTAAGAAACACCTTCTTGAATTGACAGAGATGGTTTCACTTGGCTTTCGTAGTGTAATGTTTTTTCTAATACAAAGAGAGGATTGTGATTACTTTTCTATAGCAAGTGATATTGATCCAGATTACTCACAAGCATTTAATCAAGCAATGAACGCCGGAGTTGAGATATTGTGCTACAAATGTAAATTAACTTCACAATCTATTGAAATTATTTCACCAGTCATATATTTACAAAAATAAATCAATGAAGAAAGAATACTTTAAATTTAGATAGATAATTAATTATGATTAATAACAAAATTACGATTCACGACGATAAGGGTTTTAATTCCATGAGAAAGGCTGGAAGACTAGCTGCAGAAATTCTAGATTTTATTACCCCACTTGTTGTTCCAGGCATTACTACTGAAGAAATTGATAAACTTTGTTATGACTTTCATATCACTAAAAATGCTACACCTGGACCTCTTGGTTATAGAGGTTTTCCAAAGTCCATTTGCACATCTATTAACCATGTCGTATGCCATGGTATACCTAGTAATAGAGTTCTTAAAGATGGAGATATAATTAACATTGATGTATCACCTATACTAGATGGCTGGTACGGTGATACTAGTAGGATGTTTTTTGTTGGAGATGTAAAAATAAAGGGCCAACGGCTGATAAAAGTTACATACGAAGCAATGTTTGAAGGAATTAAAGTAGTTAAGCCTGGAGCAACATTAGGTGATATAGGTTATGCTATTCAGTCCTATGTTGAGAATAAAGGCTTTTCTGTGGTAAGAGACTTTTGTGGTCATGGCATTGGGCAAACTTTCCATTGCCCACCTAATGTGATGCACTATGGTAACAAAGGTGAAGGCTTAGTCCTTAAAGAAGGAATGATTTTCACAATCGAGCCAATGGTAAATTCTGGCAAATATCAAACTAAAATACTTGAAGATGGTTGGACAGCTGTTACTAAAGATAGATCCTTATCTGCACAATTTGAGCATACTATTGGGGTTACATCCGAAGGTTTTGAGATTTTTACACTTTCGCCAAAAGGCTATACACAGCCACCCTATGAAACTTAATGTGAGTAAATAAAATGATTCCAAGATATGCCCTTCCTGAGATGACAAAAATTTGGACAGATGAAAATAAATATAGAATCTGGTTTGAAATTGAAGCCAATGCATGTGATGCACAAGCTGAGTTAGGATTAATACCCTTAGAGGCAGCTAAAATAATAAGGGAGAAGGGTCAGTTTGAGGTAGATAGGATAAATAAAATTGAAAAAGAAGTTAAGCATGATGTAATTGCATTTCTTACAAATCTTGCTGAAAACATAGGACCAGAAGCAAGATTTGTCCATCAAGGCCTTACCTCTTCTGATATTCTTGATACATGTCTATCTATTCAACTTGTACAATCATCAGATATTCTTATTGAAGATATAGAAAATCTATTAGCTATTTTAAAAGAGAAATCATTAAAGTATAAAAAAACAATTTGTGTAGGAAGAAGCCACGGTATTCATGCAGAACCAACAACTATAGGTCTCAAATTTGCTAGTATGTTTTCTGAGTTTGAGAGAAACTTGAAACGTCTAAAAGAGGCTAAGAATGAAATATCTATATGCGCACTTTCGGGAGCTGTTGGAACGTTCGCAAGTATTGACCCTATGGTTGAAGAAAAAGTTGCTAAACGAATGAACCTAAGCACTGAACCAATTTCAACTCAAGTAATACCTCGAGATAGACATGCTTTCTTTTTTTCTACGCTTGCGGTTATAGCAAGTTCAATAGAAAGAATTGCTGTTGAAATAAGACACCTTCAACGAACGGAAGTTAGAGAAGCCGAGGAATATTTTGATAGTGGGCAAAAAGGTTCATCAGCGATGCCGCACAAAAGGAACCCTATATTATCAGAAAATCTTACAGGTTTGGCAAGAATGGTTAGGAGTTATTCTCTTCCAGCACTTGAGAATGTTGCTTTATGGCATGAAAGGGATATCTCTCATTCATCAGTAGAAAGGATGATAGGCCCAGATGCAACCATTACACTTAACTTTGCTTTGAATCGATTATCTAATCTTATTAAAAGATTAATAATTTATCCAGAAAAAGCTAAATATAATTTAGACCTTTTAGGAGGGCTTGTTTTTTCTCAAAGAGTTCTTCTAGCCCTAACTCAGCATGGATTAAGTAGAGAGGATGCATACTCGCTTGTACAGAAAAATGCCATGAGAGTATGGGAGACTGGAAAAAGTTTTAAAGAGACTTTATTAGAAGAGCCAAATGTGAGAGAAAAAATCAATGAAGATGAACTTGAAAATATTTTTTCATATGACTTTTACCTTAAAAATGTAGATAATATTTTCGAGAAAGTTTTCTGCAAGAAAAAATAGTTTCTTATTCCTCTTCTATTTGTTTTTTTGCCTCACTAAAAAAAAGATTTAACTTTTCTTTCATTTCTGATACTTCCACGCTAAGTCCCTTAGAGGAAAAATCACTTAATGCTTGATCAAGCATATCTTGATCGCCTGGTTTTTTAAAGTTAGATTGTGCTATATGTCGGATATACTCCTCAGCTTCTGCCCCTTCAAGCCCCTGAATCTCAGCCAACCATGCACCGAAAAGCTTATCTCTTCTTGACAAAACCCTAAATTCTAGGTCTTTATCAAGCTCATATTTTTTTTCGAAACCCTTTTTGCGATCCTCAAATACTTCATTCATTTTTTATAAACCTATCCTATTTGATATAAATTCAATTTAACCTTAGACAAATATTAGTATATAATTATTATTACTTTTTTATGCAATTGATTATTTTCCCAATTCAAAATGTGCACAATTGTTATTGACTTCAATCCTAAAAATGAATGGCCTGTCATAATTGGCGCAAATCGAGATGAAATGATTGATAGGTCATGGGTGCCACCATCTAGAAACTGGCCTCAGAAACCATCAATCTTTGGAGGCCTAGATTTAAAGAAGAAAGGTTCATGGTTGTCAGTAAACGACGATGGTGTCATAGCCTCAATAGCTAATAAAAACCATACCTTAGGACCACATAAACATAGAAGAAGCCGAGGAGAAATTGTTATAAATGCACTTAAGGAAAAAAACTCTACATTAGCTTCCAAAGTAATAGAAAATATTAACCCTAAACTATACCAAGACTTTAATCTACTATTAGCAGACAAAAATAATGTTTATATGCTGGAAAATAATTCAAAAACAAAAAATAAAATTAATAAAAAAATTATCCTTCCTGGAGTCCATATAATTACTTCTAAAAATATTAATGACCTAAAATGTAATAGAATAGCCAAATTCTTACCACTATTCCAAAAAGCAGAAAGACCGCAACCCAGTCATAATAACTGGGATAAGTGGATATCATTATTATCAAAAAAGAATGATGAAGATGAAGGTGGTACATTTCTGAATATTTATCGCAAATCAGGTTTTGGGACTGTATCAAGCTCTCTAATTGCAATTAATTCTGAGGGGACAGAAATAGTCTGGCTTTACTCAAATAAACGACCTTCATGTAATAGCTATATAAAAATAATCTAGACTTAAGGAATAATTTATTTTTAAAAAAAGACTTAAATGATTAACATATAAATATTTTGATACTTTTGATTTTAATTATTTACAATATGCTTACAATATCGGAACATAGACGATTATTTTTTTTTACACAGGAAGTTTAGATGCCCCGCAGAAAAAAACTTTATGAGGGAAAGGCAAAGATTATTTACCAAGGTCCTGAACCTGGAACGATAGTGCAGTACTTTAAAGATGACGCAACTGCCTTTAATAATAAAAAAAAAGCGTCAATAGTGGGAAAAGGGGTAATTAATAACCTAATCTCAGAATACCTTATGAATAAAATTTCAAAAATTGGTGTAAAAACGCATTTTTTACGCAGGCTAAACATTCGTGAACAATTAGTTAAAAAAGTTGAAATAATTCCTGTTGAAGTTGTAGTAAGAAATATTGCTGCAGGATCAATCTCTAAACGTTTTGCGATAGAAGAAGGGACTAAACTACCTAGATCAATGGTTGAATACTATTATAAAGATGATAACCTTGGCGACCCTCTAATTTCTGAAGAACATATTACAGGCTTTGGTTGGGCAAATATCAATGAAATTGAAGAGATTTTAAATACCTCTCTGATAATAAATGACTTTTTAAAAGACCTTTTCATGGGAGTTGGGTTAAAACTTATTGATTTTAAGATAGAATTTGGAAGATTATACTTAGGAAATAAAGCTGAAATAATACTTGCTGACGAATTTTCGCCTGACAATTGCCGTCTTTGGGATTCAAAAACCAACGAAAAGATGGACAAAGATAGATTTAGACGCGATCTGGGTAACGTTGCATCAGCGTATCAAGAAGTTGCTAATAGATTGGGAATAGATTTAAAAAAAACTCACTCTTATGATTAAATCTTGATATTTAATATTTTTTTGATGATTAATAAATTTTATATTATTTAAGGATTTTTTTGATTAATGGTAAAAGCAATTGTACACATTTCCCTCAAGCATGGAGTACTTGACCCAGAGGGTAAAGCAATCCAAAATGCATTAGATAATTTTGGGTTTCAAGAAATTAAAGAAATAAGAAAAGGAAAATTCATTGAAATAATGCTTAACGAAAGTGATAAATCAGAAGCAAAAGATAAAGTAGACAAAATGTGTAGAAAACTTTTAGTAAACACAGTCATTGAAAACTATAAGATTGAAGTTGTTGATTAAAAAATGAAATCAGCTGTAGTCGTTTTTCCTGGTTCAAATTGTGATAGAGATATTGCGGTAACATTATTTAAAGTTACCGGTAATAAGCCGTTAATGCTTTGGCATAACGAAAATGTTATACCCGAAGATATTGACTTAATTGTTCTTCCTGGAGGTTTCACATACGGTGATTACCTTAGGTCAGGTGCAATTGCCTCGACTTCCAAAATTATTTCCGAAGTAAAAAATAAAGCAAGTAAAGGAATTGCAATACTTGGTGTATGTAATGGCTTTCAGATACTAACTGAAAGTGGGCTACTTCCAGGGACACTTCTTCCCAATAAAAATCTTAAATTTATTTGCAAAGATGTAAATTTAAGAGTTGAGGAAAATAATAGCATATTTACAAAAAAATTTGATGTAGGTGAAATTATCAATATTCCAATCGCGCATCATGACGGAAATTATTTTGTTACTGAAGATGAACTAAATATCTTAAAAAGTGAGAATCTAATTGCATTAAGTTATTGTGACTCTAATGGAAAAGTTCACACTAATTCTAATCCAAATGGTTCCATAGAAAATATTGCCGGTGTTTTTAGTAATAATAAAAGAGTACTTGGAATGATGCCTCATCCAGAGAGATTAGCCGATATTAAATTAGGGGGGACTGATGGTTTTAGATTTTTTAGTAGCTTATTAGAGGATTTTTCATGACAGATAAAACTAATGAAAATCAAATTCATGGATTAACTGAAGATGAATATAAAAACGTACTAAAAATCTTGGATGGAAGAAAACCAAATAATCTGGAGCTTGGAATCTTTGATGTAATGTGGTCAGAGCACTGCTCTTACAAGTCATCAAAGAAATGGCTGAAGACACTTCCCACCAAAGCACCATGGGTTATATGTGGCCCAGGAGAAAATGCAGGTATTATTGATATAGGTGATGATTTAGCAATAATCTTTAAGATGGAAAGCCACAATCACCCATCTTTTATAGAGCCTTATCAAGGAGCGGCAACAGGAGTAGGAGGTATACTTAGAGATGTTTTTACAATGGGTGCTAGGCCTATTGCAAATATGAATGCTCTTAGATTTGGTGATATTAATCATCCAAAAACGAGGCACCTTTTGTCAGGTGTAGTTTCAGGTATTGGAGGATATGGAAACTGCGTTGGAGTCCCAACTGTTGGAGGCGAAGTAAACTTTCACAAAAGTTATAATGGTAATATCTTAGTTAATGCAATGACTGTTGGTCTAGCAAATAAAGATAAGATTTTCTATTCTGCAGCTTCAGGAATAGGTAATCCAGTAATATATGTTGGTTCAAAAACAGGAAAAGATGGAATACATGGTGCCACAATGGCATCTGCAGAATTTGATGATAATACTGAAGAAAAACGCCCTACAGTTCAAGTGGGGGATCCATTTACAGAAAAATTGCTTATTGAAGCTTGTCTCGAATTAATGGCAACTGACTCCATAATTGCTATCCAAGATATGGGTGCAGCAGGTTTAACATGTTCAACATTTGAGATGTGCTCTAAAGGTGGAATGGGGATTGCAATAAACCTTGATGAAGTACCCGTTAGGGAAAAAGATATGACAGCATATGATATTATGCTTTCCGAAAGTCAAGAAAGAATGCTGATGATATTAAAACCAGAGAAGCAGGAACTTGCAAGAGATATATTTAAAAAATGGGAATTAGACTTTTCTGTTATAGGTCATCTAACTGATACGAAAAAGATGATCTTAACAAAAGATGGACAAGAGGTAGCTAATCTTCCTATAGACCCTCTAGCAGAAGAATCACCTGAGTATGACCGACCATGGGTTTTTAATCCTCAAAATAAGATATTTAAATCAAATAATTTTGACACTATTCATTGGACTAAAATATTAAAAACTCTAAGCACCTGTCCAGATCTTGTAAGTAGGGAATGGATATGGACACAATATGACCATATGGTTATGGGGGATACGATTCAACGCCCTGGTGGAGATGCCGCTGTAGTCCGTGTTCACAACTCAAATAAAGGTATTGCGATAACCACTGATACAACCCCAAGATATGTTTCTGCAAATGCTTATGAAGGAGGCAAACAAGCCGTTGCAGAGTCTTTTCGAAATCTATGCTCAGTTGGTTCAAAACCCTTAGCAATCACAGATAATTTAAATTTTGGAAACCCTGAGAAACCAGATATTATGGGACAATTAGTAAAATCCATTGAGGGAATTGGAATTGCCTGCAAAGAACTAGAAATGCCAGTTGTTTCAGGAAATGTATCTCTTTATAACGAAACCGATGGGGTTTCGATTCAACCAACACCTACTATTGGCGCCGTGGGGTTAATTGAATCAATTGATAATATGATCACTTATGAATTCAAAGAGAGAGATAATCCTGTTTTCCTTATTGGAGGGCACAACAATCTTGATGAGGGTTGGCTTGGGCAATCACTATTTGCTAGAGAGATTTTTAAAGAAGAAGAAGGCGCCCCTCCAAGGGTCAATTTGAATGATGAAAAATTAAACGGTACTTTTATCCAAAATATTATAAATAAAGGCTTAATTAATTCATGTCATGATATTTCAGACGGTGGAATAGCAATTTGCATTTTAGAAATGTGTATGGCTTCAAATATTGGATTTACACTTGAGTTAGACTCCAAAGTCACCAATGCCTGGTTATTTGGTGAAGATCAAGGAAGATATATAATTACATGTAAAAAAAACATGGCCACTAAGATAATTGATTTTGCAAAAACTAAAAATATTAGTATTTTAAAAATTGGTTCAACCGGTGGTAGTAATATTTCTTTTTCAAAAAATGAAAGTTTAAATTTACATGAACTAAAGAATGATAATAAAGACTGGCTAGCAAACTATATGTCTAACAATTGATTGAGATAAATTATGCCAATGAATGAAAATGAAATAAAAGAACTTATTAAAGAGTCCTTCTCAGATGCTGAGATTATAATTACAGACCTGAAGGGTGACGGTGATCACTTCGCAATTCATATTATTTCGTCATTATTCAATGAAAAAAGTAGAATACAACAACATCAAATGGTATATAAAGCCCTTAAGGGAAGAATGGGCAAGGAATTACATGCACTTGCAATAAAAACATCAACACCGTAAGAGTCTATTTTTTACTTTGTAATCCATTCATTGAAATATAAATAGCTTGTAAGGAAAAGTTATGGAAAAGTCTGATCAATTTACTACTATAACAGAAGAAATAAATAATAATGATGTTGTTTTATTTATGAAGGGCTCACCCATGTTTCCACAATGTGGCTTTTCTGCCGCTGTTGTTCAAATCCTGTCTAAGTTAGAGATTAAGTTTAAAGGAATTGATGTTCTAGAAGACGAAAATTTAAGACAGGACATAAAAGAATTTAGTGATTGGCCAACAATTCCTCAACTTTATGTTAAAGGTGAATTTATTGGAGGTTGCGATATTGTCACTGAAATGGCAAAAACTGGTGAATTAGAAGAGCTAATTACTTCTAAACAGTAAACTCACTTTCACTAATAGGAAGCTTTCTAATTCTTACGCCCGTAGCATTAAATATTGCATTAGTTAGTGCAGGTGCAATGCCAGGAAGACCAACTTCACCTATTCCACCAGGATGCCCTCCCTGAGGTAGGATATAAGTTTCTATATTGGGTGTTTCTCTCAAAGATATTAATCTGTATGTATCAAAATTCTCTTGTAAAGCTTTTCCATCCCTAACCTTAATTTTTCCATACAAGGCAGCTGATAAACCTTCTAGGGCACAAGACTCCATTTGTGCTTTTATTGTATCAGGATTTATTACCATATGAGGGTTTACTACATTAATAATTCTATCAATAGTCAAATATTTATCTTTTGAAACTGTTACCTCAACTACTTGTGCAATAACAGACTGAAATGCCTCCATAAATGAAACTCCCTTACCTCGAAGTGAGCCATCCAAATTAGATTTAAGAGGCTGATCCCATTTACTTTTCTCACTAATGACTTCTAATAACTTGGAAAATTCTGGTTTGTCTTTTAGAAGATCAATCCTGAAATTTAATGGATCTACATCCAATCGGTTTGCTAATTCATCAATAAATGATTCTAAGTAAAAACCATTATGTGATAATGAAACACTTCTCCATTGACCAACAGGAATAGGATTATTCTGCTCAGAAAGTATCAATTTTTTAGGGGGTAGATTATATGCAGAATAACTCATGGGATGAGACAAACTTGATTTCTCATTAATAGGTTTAGTTGCGATAGAAAATTCAAGGGCGGTCATTTTTTGTGATGAGTCTAACCCCATTCTCAATCTTGCTAATGAGTCTGGCCTATAAAAATCTTGAGTAGTATCCTCCTCTCTAGTCCATGTAAGTTTAACTGGCGTATTTGGGAATTCTTTTGCTATTGAGACAGACTCTTTCACAAAGTCCATTTTTGCTCTTCTACCAAAACCGCCACCCATCAAAGTAGAATAAACTTGAACATTTTCTGATTTAACATTAGCGATTTCTTTTGCTGCAGATTTACTCCACGAGGAGGATTGACTAGGCGACCAAACAGTTATTTTTGCATCTTCTGGATTCTGACCATTATGAATTTCATATAGGGCTGTACAACCCATGGGCTCCATACAGATATGAGCTAAGTAAGGTGTTTCATAAACTGCCTCAAAAATATTAGAACTCTTGTCCCAAGAAGCTTTAAATTCATTATCTTCTTCCAGAACTTCTAATGGTTCAGAATCTAAGAGACTTATATAATTTTTCCGTTCTATCTCGGAATCAAAATTTATACTTTTAGGTTTTATCCATTTAATATTTAATTTTGAAAGTGCTTTTTGAGCAATCCATGAATTTTTTGCAATTACTGCCACAGAGTTATCAAAGACGGTAATAACTTTCATCACTCCTTCAATACCATTTATAGATGTTGTATCAAATGACTCAAGCTTACCCCCAAAGTAAGGACAGTGCTTAATTGAAGCAAATAATAAATTATCAAGCTTAACATCTATTCCATAAACGGCCGAACCATCAACCTTTTCAGGTGTATCCAACCTTTGAATTGGTTTGCCAATAATTGAAAAATCTCCCTCGTTTTTTAATTTAGGTTTAGATTTGGGTTCATAAAATGATGCTTCTTCAGCAAGTTCACCATAAGTTAAAGAGCGACGAGTTTTTGGATCAATTACTATACTATTTTTTGTAATGAGAGCTTCCTCCGGAACACCCAATCTCTTAGCGGCTGCAGAAATAAGCATCGACCTAGTCATTGCACCAACATTTCTAAGATATATATAATTACCAAGAATTGCAGTTGACCCTGCAGTTATTGTCATCCCAACAAGTGGTGAAACTTTATATAAAACTGTTCTTGCTACGTCCCTCATAATACCTGGATCCATAAACAATCGAGGTACTTCACCGACAATATATGAACCGTAATCCTTATCAAGAGGAGCTAGTTCATAACTTACATCATCCCAATTGGCATCTAATTCTTCTGCAATAATCATAGGAATTGATGTGGTAACACCCTGGCCTAATTCAGCCGCTGGGACTGCAACAGTAATTTTTCCTTGAGGATTTATCTTTACATAAGCGTGAAGTGCAAATGAATCCGGAGTAGTTTTTAAAAACTTTTCTTTAGCATTGCCATCTTTTAAAGACTGCAAGCCATAAACTATTGCAGCTCCCCCACCGACAGCAATACCTGAAACTATAAGACCTCGTCTTGAAATCACTATAGCGACCCTCTATTTTTTTTTAATAACTTTTAAAAATCTACCTAGAATAAAACTCAACAACTAGATTGGGCTCCATTTGTACTGGGTATGGGACATCCTGTAATACCGGAACCCGAGTTAATGAACCATTACCCTTATCATGGTCAACAGCAACATAATCAGGAATGTCTCTCTCTGGAGAAACAATTGCATCCAGGACCAAATTCATCCCTTTTGCCTTATCCCGCAATTCTATCTTATCACCCACTTTTACCATATATGAAGGAATAGTAACCTTTATACCATTAACCTTAATATGCCCATGACTGATAAGCTGACGAGATGAAAAAACTGTTGGGACAAATTTCATCCTATAAACTACAGCATCAAGCCTGCACTCTAAAATACCTATTAAATTTTCTGAAGTATCACCAGTTCTTCTGACGGCTTCCTTGTAGTACCTAACAAACTGTCTCTCAGAAATATTACCGTAATACCCCTTAAGCTTTTGTTTTGCCATAAGCTGTGTGCCAAAATCCGAGGGTTTTCTCCTTCTTTGACCATGTTCTCCGGGACCATATTCCCTTTTGTTAATCGGACTCTTAGGCCTACCCCAAAGATTTACCCCCAAACGTCTGTCAATTTTATATTTTGACGATACTCTTTTACTCATAAAATTATCTCATTTTAGTTTATTTATTGTCCTAGTTACCCAAAAAAGGCTTATTATACTAAAAATAAGAGGGTAAATACCCTTTCCTAGGAATAAGTTTACGATTTACGTCAATAAACCTATTAAGTCAACAATTAAGCAAGACTGAGTATAAATCACCCACTAAATACTATTTTAAACCATTTTATTCTTAATCCTATTTAATAAGCTCCAATCATTTTTCTTACTTTGATCATGTCTTCCGCCATACCTCAACTCAGTAATAATTCCATGAAGAATTTGTATTTCCTTGGAGGATAATGAAGAACGTTGAAAAATAGATCTTATTGCATTTACTATTACAGGACGCATTTCTTCAGAATTAAAAAAACCAGAATTATCTAACTCATACTCTAGATGACTGAAAAAATTAATAAGCTTATCTTTACTTGCATTATTACTTTCAGAGGCAGTCATACTATTATTTTGTGGATTATTAGAAATCTGAAAAAATTCATAACCAAGAATCAGTACAGCTTGAGCAAGGTTTAGTGATGAATATTCACTATTGAGCGGCACTTCCACTATCACATCACAAAAACTTATTTCTTCATTTGTAAGTCCTGATCTTTCCCTACCAAAAACAATACCAGATCTTCTCTGCAATTGAACTCTCGACAATAATTTTTTTGCAAAACTTTTGGGAGAAAGAATCATTTTGTGCATATCTCGATATCTTGAAGTAGTTGCACCAACAAATTCCAAATCAGATATCGAATCTTCAATATTATTAAAAACCATTGCTTTATGAAGTAAACTAGTTGCATGTGCAGAGGCTGATAAAGCTTTGTCACTTAACCATCCATCTCTAGGTGCAACTAATCGAAGATCACTAAGACCACAATTAAGCATAGCTCTGGCAACCATACCTATATTCTCAGATAATTGAGGCATGACCAATATTACTGAAGGACTCAAATATGTGTTTTTTATATTTTTTGTATTGGGTGAGCTTGGTTCCATTTCTTACTTATACAATTCAACCAGAGAGTCTCTTTAGAACACTCTCTCTTCCAATTAGGGGTAAAAGATTCTTTAATTCAGGTCCACTATCAAGACCAGTTAATGCTTTTCTCAAAGGAAGAAATAATTTCTTTCCCTTTAGGCCAGATAATTTCTTAAGGCTATCTGTCCAAACAGCCCATGTTTGATCGGACCAAGGCTCCAATGGAAGCGATGCCTGTGCATGAATAAGTAAATCATCAGTAAGTGGTGGTGTTGAAAGAGGATTAAAGCATATATTCCACCAATCCACAGCATCATTGAAATTATTAATATTAGATTTAATTGCTTCCCAGAATAAATTACCTTTATCATCTAAGTCTGATTTATTTATTCCAGCAATCTGCAAACGGGGATATATATCAGAAAATGTTATTTTTTGAAGAACCTTAGAATTAAGATTAGAAAGCTCCTGTAAATTAAATTTAGGCGTTGCTCGACTAAAATTAGAGATATCAAAATCGGAAATCATTTCCTCCATATTTGAATATGCTTCCACAGAGTCAGAGCTTCCTAAACGCGCAAGTAAACTACAGATTGATAATGATTCAAAACCAGACTCCCTTAGATCCATTATACTTAATGATCCTATTCTCTTTGATAATGCCTCTCCAGAAGCTCCTTGCAGAAGAGGAACATGAGCAAATGTAACTGAACTCCCAGGTTTTATTGCCTCCATCATTTCAAGCTGAACAGCACTATTTGTTACATGATCTTCTCCTCTTATTACATGCGAAACACAATGATTGATATCATCAACAACTGAAGGTAATAGATACAAATATGTTCCATCCGCTCTCATAACAACAGGATCACTTTGATTAGAAGTATTATATTTTATTTCTCCTCTTACTAAATCAGTCCAAGAAATTTCTGAATTTTTTAATTTAAAACGCCAATGTGGTCTGCGTCCGTCTTTTTCAAGTTCAGCTTTTTGACTTTCTGAAAGTTTTAAAGCTGATCTATCATAAATTGGAGGCTTGTTCTGAGAACGCAATCTTTTCCTCTTAAAATCCAACTCCTCAGGGGTTTCATAACATGGATAAATTAGACCCCTATCCCTTAAGTCTTGAGTCACTAAATTATATTTTTTTATTTGATCCGATTGCTTTGCCTCTTTATCCCACTCGATCTTAAGAAATAAAAGATCATTCTTTATGGCCTCAACGTATCTAGTTTCACTTCTAGACGTATCTGTGTCATCAAAACGAAGAATAAATTGACCATTATTTTTTTTTGAATACAACCAGTTAATCAACGCAAGCCGGATATTACCAACATGAAGATAACCTGTAGGACTTGGGGCAAATCGGACAATAGTTTTCATTATAATTATTTCTTTTTCTTAATATCACCATTAAAAGATTGAGTAATAGGGTATCTATGATCTCTACCAAATGCAATATTACTTATCTTGACACCTGGTGCTGATTGTCGTCTTTTATATTCAGAGCCTCTTAAAAGCCTCCAAATTTCCCTAACAACGTCACCATTATAACCTTCTTTAATTAAGCTTGATATACTCATCTCGTTTTCAATAAAGCCTTTTAATATTTCATCTAACAAAGGATAAGGAGG
Organism: uncultured Alphaproteobacteria bacterium; assembly: GCA_902575965.1. GTDB lineage: Bacteria > Pseudomonadota > Alphaproteobacteria > Rhodospirillales > Rhodospirillaceae. Next base: position 46,761 of record CACGTM010000005.1, read on the forward strand.
AAGACTATCTTCATCCTTCTGGTTTGGCCTTAGCTCTGCTGTTGGGGGTTTATTAATAATCCTTTGAGGAATAACTTCTCCCACAGGACCTAAAGAGCATAATATATTGTTCTTATTCCGCCACAAACATAATTCATTTACTGTAGTTTTATATATATCCTTCAGTACAGAATAACCTCCACACATATCTCCATATAATGTTGCATACCCAACACTTACCTCAGATTTATTTCCAGTAGTGACAACCATTGAGCCAAACTTATTTGACAGCGACATAAGGATGAGACCACGAATACGAGATTGCATATTCTCCTCAGTCAAATCTGCAGCTTTACCCTTGAATATAGAGCTTAGACTGTCTTTAACACGAGAGAATGATTCCGATATATCAATACTTTCAATTCTAATGTTAAAATTTTTTGCTAATAATTGAGCATCTTCAATGCTTTCATTTGATGTGTAGGGAGAAGGCATCATTACGCAAAGAACATTTTCTGCACCAAGAGCATCTACAGCAACAGCCGCTGTAAGTGCACTGTCTATACCTCCTGATAAACCAATAACTACGCCTGGGAATTTGTTCTTTGAGACGTAATCCTTTAATCCCAAAACCATTGCATTATAAATATTCTCTAGTTTTGATAGGTCTTTATTAATAATGCTTTTTTTACACAACCATTTATCAGAGGAATTAATCCAGTTAGTAAAAACTAGCTTCTCTTCCCACCATGAAGATTGAATAGCTATACTCCGATCAGGATTTAATACAAATGATCCTCCATCAAAAACTAATTCATCCTGTCCACCAATTTGATTTATATATATTAATGGCTTTGAAGTTTCAGACACCCTCGCAACAGCGTGACTTAATCTAGAATTACTTTTATCTATCTCGTAAGGAGACCCATTCAGGACAACTAAAATATCAGCCCCACTTTCAAGGGCGGTTTCAGAAACATCTGAAAACCACATATCTTCACAAATCATTAAAGCAAGTCGAACACCCCTGATTGATACCGGTCCAGATAACTGCCCTTCCTGAAAAACTCTTTTTTCATCAAACACACCATAATTCGGTAAATGAAATTTAAAACGTACTGTCTCAATTTTACCATTATCTAGAACTAGGGCCGCATTATAACATTCTCCATCTAATCGCCATGGAGCACCAATAACCATAGCTGGCCCTCCATCATTAGTTTCCATTGCTAAATCATTTGCAAAATTCTCAACAGTATCAAGAAATGATTCTCGAAGAACTAAATCCTCTGGGGGATAACCGCTCAAGTTGAGCTCTGAGAAAATAATAATATCAGTATTTTTAACTTTTGCTTTGTTTCTAAAACTTCTTATTAGGTTAGCATTCTTATGAATATCACCAACAGTTGGATTAGTCTGAGCAATAGCAATTGACAAAGAATTGTTTATTTTATCCATATTTCTTAAGTAGCAGTACGCTGCTTCTTCAACATTTCAGCAACTAAAAAAGCTAACTCGAGTGCTTGATTAGCATTTAAACGCGGATCACAATGAGTATGATATCGATCACCAAGATTGTCCTCACTTATTTGAGCAGCTCCACCAACGCATTCCGTAACATTTTGTCCTGTCATTTCGAAATGCACTCCCCCAGCATGAGAACCTTCTGCAGAGTGAACATCAAAAAATGTTTTTACTTCCTTGAGTATTTTATCGAAATGACGAGTCTTATAACCATTGGAACTCTTTTCTGTGTTTGCATGCATGGGATCACAGGACCATAATACTTCTTTACCTTCTTTCTTAACGGCAGAAATTAATTTAGGTAAATGATCACTAAGTTTTTCTGAGCCCATTCGAGTGATAACAGTTATCCTACCCGGCTCATTCTCAGGGTTTAGTCTATCTAAAAGATCTAAAAAATCATCAGTGGTTATTGATGGTCCGGCTTTAAAGCCTATTGGGTTACATATTCCAGATAAGTATTCGATATGACCATTGTCAATTTGCCTTGTTCGTTCTCCAACCCATAGAAAGTGAGCCGAACAACCGTAAGACTTTCCGGTTGTGGAATCAACTCTTGTTAAGGCTTCCTCATAATTAAGAAGAAGAGCTTCATGTGATGTATAAAAGTTTGTTTCTCTCATATTAGGAACAACATTACTGTCGATCCCACAGGCCTTCATAAATTCTAATGACTCCTGAATACGGTCAACTATATCTTTATATTTTTCCGCTTGTGGACTATCGGCCACGAAACTAAGAGTCCAATTATGAATCTGTTGTAAATCTGCATATCCACCATCTGCAAATGCACGTAGAAGATTTAAAGTTGATGCAGACTGATTATAAACTTTGACTAATCTCCCTGGATCTGGCTCACGGGCTTCTTTTGTGAATTCCATTCCATTAACCATGTCGCCACGGTATGAAGGTAATTCTAAACCATCAATTGTCTCTGTCGGAGCTGAACGAGGCTTAGCAAACTGTCCCGCCATTCGACCAACCTTAACTATTGGCAAAGTTGCACCAAAAGTAAGAACTACAGCCATTTGAAGAATAACTCTAAAAGTATCCCTTATGTTATCAGGATGAAATTCAGCGAAACTCTCTGCACAATCTCCTCCTTGTAACAGAAAAGCTTTACCCTTGGCTGCTTCACTCAAAGAAGACTTTAAGGCTCGGGCCTCACCAGCAAAAACTAAAGGAGGATATCCCTTGAGCTCTGCCTCAACCTTTTTAAGCGCAGAACCGTCTAAATAAGAAGGCATTTGAACAACCTCCTTATCTCTCCAACTTTCTCTTGACCAATTAGAATTCATTAAATCCTCATAAAAAAATCATAATAAATTACGATATAGAGATATAATACAATAAATTCCAGTAATTAGTTTATTTATTATGATTTAATTTGCCTCATTGTGACAAATTCCTCAGCTGAAGTTGGATGAATTCCAACGGTTTCATCAAACTGTTTTTTTGTGGCACCGCATTTTAGAGCAATGGCAATACCTTGGATTATCTCAGCTGCATCATCTCCAACCATATGACAACCAAGAACTTTATCAGTTTTCTTATCAACTATAATCTTCATCATAGTTGGCTCATTTCTTCCGGAGATTGTATTCTTCATTGGGTTAAATCTAGAAAAATATATATCTAATTCAAAATCAATTCTGGCCTGCTCTTCTGTTAATCCTACGGTTGCAATTTGGGGCTGGCTAAAAACTGCAGAAGCTATATTATCATAATCAAGCCTCAAAGGGTTTTTGTTATAAAATGTTTCCGCAAATACTCTTCCTTCATTTATAGCCACTGGTGTCAAGTTTATACGATCAGTCACATCACCTATAGCAAAAATTGATTTTATACTTGAACAATTCATCGCATCGACTAAGACTGCTCCGTTTTTATCAAGGTTTACCCCCACTTCTTTTATTCCCAATCCACAGGTGTTTGGCTTTCTTCCCGTTGCAAACATTACTTTTTCAGAAATCAATGTAGTCCTAGAAAGCTCTAGCTTTAGTTGACCATTTTTATTTTTCTCTAAAGATTTAATAGACTGGTTATTATGAATTAATATACCCCTTTTATTAAGTTCAGAGGTTATTGTGTCTCTTATATCAAGATCAAAACCTGTTAAGACTTTATTTGATCTTAGAACTATATCTACTTTAGCTCCAAGCGAATTAAAAATCCCAGCAAATTCAAGAGCTATATACCCTCCTCCAACAATTATAATATTTTTTGGGCATGCTTTAAGGTCCAAAGCTTCATTTGATGTAATAACAAACTCTTTTCCTGGAAAATCTGGTATAAAAGGTTTACCACCAACAGCAATAAGAATCTTACTTGCAGAGTATTTCCTTCCTTTAACTTCAACTATATTTTCTGAACAAACCTTAGCTTGACCAGCTATCAAGTCAACACCAGCATTCTTAAGCATATTGATATAAATATTTTCTAATCGATCTAATTCTTTATCCTTAGCACCTATTAAGGACTCCCAATTGTGTTTAGAACTAGTTAAAGACCAACCAAAGCCCCTCGAGTCTTCAATAGAGGATGCAAACATAGAACCATAAACTAATATTTTTTTTGGCACACAGCCTCTAATGACACATGTTCCCCCATATCTGCTTTCCTCAATGATTGCGACCTTAGCACCATAACCTGCGGCAAGACGACTTGCCCTTACACCACCAGACCCTGCCCCTATCACTATTAAATCATAATCATAATTTTTCATAAAATAAGCCTATGTTCTATCTCTATACTATTCTAAAGAAAAATTTCTTTTAAAACTGTGTTACCAAGAATATCAGTAACAACAACACCAAACTTTGATTTACCTAAAGTATATTTAAAATAATTTGTTTTTAAATCAATAGATTTATCATCTTTCTTCCTTACTGAGTACCAGTTTGCCACAAAAGATTTACTTGATAAATTTAAATCACAATCAATTGCCCAAGAGTCTACCCAGTCTGACCAATTCAAATTTATTTCTTCTTTTTCATGAATAGGTAGTTTATCAAAATTGGGAACCAGATCATTAAGTTCAAAAGAAACCTTACCATCCTGAATATTAGTTTTAACATTGAAGTCAAAACTATTTTGTCCGAGAGATTGATTTTTAGTCAAATTTAAAACTTCAAAAGAATTAATTTTTTCTTTGAAAGTATCATCTAAAATATTTAGGATTCTATTTTTTGATACATTAATAGCCTTGGAACCAATGTCGCTTAAAATCCATTTACGACAAAGACGTTCTGCTACAGAAGCTGTAGTTCCTGATCCAGAGAAAAAATCAGCCACTATATCACCTTCGTTTGTGGAAGTTTTAATGATCCTTTCTAATAGACTTTCAGGCTTTTGAGAAGGATACCCTAGCCTCTCTTTGTTTTCTGTACCAATTGGATATATGTCATCCCACACATCTCTGCATACAGCCAAATGATACCATCTACCCTCTTTTTCATCAAAATACTCAGGATATTTTTTACTATAATTATACTTCTTTTTTTGCCATGACTTATAAAGTTGTTGATTAAATATATATTTTGTACTTTTGGAGTATAAAAAAATCGTATCATGTTTTTTTGCAAATGATCGTTTGCTAATACCTCCGGTTTTATAACTCCAAATATTTTCATTAATAAGATTATTTTCTCCAAATATTTCGTCAAGCAATAACCTAAACCATCCACTTGTTCTCCAATCACAATGAAGGTAAAGACTTCCATCAGAAGACAATAATTCCCTCATCAATACTAGCCTCTCCCTCATAAATTCGATAAACTTTTCCTTACCTCTGTTATCTGTATAAGCTACAAACCCAATAGAATGATTTTTAGCATTACCAATATCAATCTTCATTTTGTGATTTGTGCCGACTTCAAATGGGGGGTCTATATATATTAGTTTTATTCCACCATTCTTTTTGATTTGATCAATCAAAGGACTAGTGAGTAACGCATGAAGCACATCAATATTGTCTCCTTGAATGATTTTATTTACCCAAGTATCTTCCAAGGTTTTATTCTGATAAAAAAAACTCTGCTTATCTAAATGATAATAGTTTTTTTCTTTTTCGTTATTTATGTCTTTCATTATCAATTAGCTTCTTTTTCATTTTTATACCTCCGCAAGCACTGTATCCTCCAAGACTTCCATCTGATCTGATTACTCTATGACAAGGGACCTCAATTGGAAATGGATTACTTGCACAAGCATTTGCTACTGCCCTTGAAGCATTTGGCCTCCCAATCAAAATTGCTATATCCTTATAAGACCTAGTTTCACCAAAGGGAATTTTCTTTAATTCATTCCAAACTCTAATCTGAAAAGCTGTAGGTTTTTTCCTATTATAAAGCTTCATAAGTTTCATCTACTCAAATCAGTATTAAATTATTAAAAAATTCTCTATGACCATTTTTTTACAAATTGAGAAATATCTAATTTCGGAAGTTTTTTTTGTCTACCAGAGGCTTTTCCTACGTACAAATACCCAAGAACCCTTTGATTTTGATCTAAACCTAAGTATTTCAAAATTATTTCATTTAACGCAAATTTTCCAGTTCTCCATATGCCTCCATAACCTAAAGCATGTAAAGCTAAAAGAATATTTTGAGTAGCGGCTGAAGTTGATAACAGTTGTTCTACCTCTGGAACTTTTGGATGAATTCTAATGTTTGAGATAACTATAATCACCATTGGTGCTCGAAAAGGCGCATTTTTATATTTCTCAAGAGTTATATCAGTTAAATCATTTATGTTCTCCCTGGCAAAATCTTGAAAAATTTCAGAAAGTTTTACTAACCCATCACCCGTAACTTGAATAAACCTTGAAGGCCTAAGCCATGCATGGTCAGGAGCCCTCAAAGCACAATTAAATACCAAGTTCATTTCCTCTTCGGTTGGGTGTGGAGCAACTAGTTCTCTAGGGGAATTTCTCTTTAAAATATTTTCTATAGCATTCATTAATATTCTCCCAAAAAATAAATATAATTACTTGTAATGCTCTCTTCTATCTGAAAATTTCCTGACCCTTTTTCTCCAGGTCTCATAGCTTGTCCTTTTTAAAGATATTCGCATTAACTCTTTGACTTCTTTTTCTCTTAACCCATATAGTTCATAAATATTTTTAAAACTCACTTGGTCAGACAAAGCCATTTCAATAACTTCACCTTTTTCTGATTCTGTGAGCTTATTTTTCATAATAAAATATTCTTACTACTTTTTACGAGTAATACTCAATATATTTGGATCATTCATATCTACAATGAAAAAGTTGAAAATCAGGAGATATTTTAATACTATGACTCTCATTTAATTCAATATATTTTATTATAATTTAAAAATAGGAATAACTATGAAACTCCAAAGAGAAAATACAGCACTCGTCGTAATAGATATGCAAAATTCCTTTTGTAAAATAGATGGAGGTACTGGAAGGGCAGGATTCCCAATAGAAGGTCTTTTTTCTGCTATTAATCCTTGTATTGAATTAGTAAAAAGTGCACGCCAAAGCGGCATACCAATAATTTACACTCGTTATGTGTATAAAAAAGATTACTCAGATGGTGGAATTCTCGTTGAAGATTTAATACCTGAATTAAAAGCTCATAATGCTCTTGTAGAGGGCACATCAGATATTGATGTGATTGATGAACTAAAGCCTGCAACAAATGATATTATAATTGATAAAAATAGACCAAGTGCATTTTATTCTCCTGAGTTTGAAGAAACCTTAAAAAAATTAAACCTAACAAATCTTGTATTTTGTGGCGTCACTACAAACTGCTGTGTTGAGAGTTCAGTAAGAGATGCAAGTCAGAAAGACTATAAAAGTTTTGTGGTTGAGGATGCAGTTGCAGAACTAGATCCTCAAAGACACTCCGTAGCACTTCAAACCATGGGAATGCTTTTTGCTTCAGTTGTCAAAGTTAAAGACGTACAAGAAGCATGGAGTTAATTTAAATATAAATTTATGTAATTTTACCTGGGATTGGTGGCTGCTGTAACTCAAGAATGATACCATCGGGGTCTCTAAACTTTATTGCTTTTCCATCTGAATAATGCTCTTCAGGTTTTGTGGTAACAGTAACAATGTCGCTCATGAATTTAACGCCTCTAGACTTTAAATCATCAACGGTTGCCTCAATTTCATTAACCTCAAATCCTATTCTTGCTATCCCAAAAGGGTGAGCATTTACATCATTCGGAATCTCAGGATGATTAAGTATCTCAATAAGCTCTACAATCTCACCTCCTGCTCTTATCAAGGCAATATTGATTCGAAGATCTTTAGCACCCCCACAAACCTCATCAAGGAATTCACCACCCCAATTATCGCTTCTACTTACTAGCTCAAATTTTAATTTATTTATGTAAAAATCGATTGATTTATCAACATTAGATACAAAAAGTGCTGTGTGATGAAGATCTGTAATCATTATTAATAACCTCTATTTTAATCTTAGTTCTTAAAAGTATATCCATATTAAATTTGCAATAAGGACACTCATTGTCAAGATAACACTTAATGCATGAAGCCTCCCAAAAAGTATTTTATTTCCTTCATCCTTTGATCTATTAGTAGCTGGAACAATCAGGTAACAGATACTCATACATAATACCGTAACACCGCTAGTCATAATATTTGCATAACTTGGAGAACCAAAAACATTAGTCAAAAACACAGATAGGATTCCTAAAGCCAGAATTAGCAAAAATAATCTCGGAAATACACTCCTTAAGAAAGGGCCTGCACTCGACTCATTCATAGTTTTAAAAACTGAAGGGGCGACAACAATAGTCTGAAAAAGTATCATTCCACAAATGATACCCGAAATTAAGATTGAAATTTCATATGACACATTCATTTTAAAAAACCAAACTTTTTAAACTAGTTAAACTTATATAGAACTAAGGCTTTCTGGCCTTAAACGACTTTTTCCTCTTAGGATAACAGGATCTACAAATTTTACAAATTGTACCATCACATCCTCTTGCTGTACAAAACTCTCTACCAAAAAAAATTATTTGAAGATGTAATTTGTTCCATGATTCCTCTGGGAATAATCGTTTTAAGTCCTTTTCGGTCTGAATAACATTACGCCCATTTGTTAAACCCCACCTTTGAGCAAGTCTGTGTATATGAGTATCTACTGGAAATGCAGGATGCCCAAACCCTTGAGACATAACAACGCTAGCTGTTTTATGTCCAACCCCTGGTAACTCCTCTAATGCATCAAAACTTTCAGGTACTTTAGAATTATATTTATCAACTAAAACCTGAGAAAGTACAGAAATTGCTCTAGACTTCTTAGGTGCTAAACCACAAGGCTTTATTATTTTATAAATTTCCTCAACATCAAGCCTGATCATTTTTTTAGGATTATTTGCTCTTTTAAATAGAATTGGTGTTACTCTGTTTACACGCTCGTCTGTGCATTGTGCACTAAGCAATACTGCAATGAGTAACTCGTATATGCTTTGATGATTCAAAGGAATAGGTGTCTCAGGATAAGTCTTATCCAAATATCTTAGAATAAACTCTACCCTTTCTTTTTTATTCATAATAAATAATCTTATCTCAAACTCTAAAAGAAATACCACATTATGAATGTAGCAAACAGTAAGCCTTTTAAAAATGATACCCAAAGTAGCCCGTAATCACTCAGTCCTAATTTTATTTTCCACCAAGTAATATTTTTCTTATGCCAAGTGATAAAACGATCTAAACTCATAACCACTCACCTCACTTATTTACTATATGATATCTTATTTATTTTGTTTAAAAACTTAATTAAATAAACACTAAATATCAATAAAAGATAGAATACATATATCATTCTATATTCAGACAATATTAGCCCAAAAATAAAAGAATAAATAAATATGATCGCTAAATAGCTTGATCCAATTTTATGCAATAACTTCCATTTTCTTGAACCAATCCTATTTACCATTCTATCATTTGATGTAAACGCCATTATATACATGATCAAGTAACCACCACCACCACCTATAATGGAAACTATACTTGGGCTTTCACCCGATACAGAAAAAAAGTAAGTCAATGCAACAAGGTGAAACGAGTGTGCAATTGTGAAACTAATTCCAAAAAACCTTCTATGACTTAATATAGTTTTTATGAATGAGTAACGAAGATAACTATTTAAAGAGCTTGCTGCAAAACTTAGATAAAAGTAATAAAAAGAAAGGTGCGCTGAATATCTTGTCCATAACTTAGCACTCTCATTATTGTTGTCATAATAAATAAAATAAAAAAATAATAAAGATGACGAAATGATACTAGAAGAAATTATAAGGATTTTTTTATTAAACAAAAATACACCCCTTTTTTAGTCCTTAACAGTTGACAATAAAGCTTCCGTATCTGAAAAAACATCGGGATGATAGAACTTTGTCAACTCAACATAATAGGGAGGAAAATCACTTATTTTATTATAATTACCTCCGGATGCAGTTCCAAACAAATGACCTGGATGACCTTGCATCTTAAGCCATGGTCTCCAACTTACTACTGCATTAAAATGTGTGGAATCGTTAGCCATAACAGTTGAAGGATCTGTTATTGAACGCATTTGAGCCTTATATGTTGTTACTTCATTGTATTTAAATGGCGGACCAGGAAAGTCTTCTGGCGTTTTTACAATTGATTCTGTCACTAGATAAACTTGACCATTTTCATTTCTTGGGCCAATAAACCTGTGACTAATATTAAAATTCTTCAATTCTGGGTTTTCAGATATACCGCTTCTACCCTCTACACTAAAAGTAATCTTACTTGGCCCCATTCGTGTTTGAGGTACTTCGACTATGGAATCTGTGTATGGGTTTTTAAATGTCTCTAGCAACCGACCTGTTTTCCAGTCTGTGAAATAGGCTACTTCAAATGTTGTTCCAATTATTTGCTGCGTAGAGTAATTAACTTTGTATTGCGCCATAGTTCCGGCTAAAACTCCATATAATGGAGTAATTTCACTATCGACAACACCATAATAAAGCCCTTTTACACCACCATATACTACCCTTTCGTCAGTGCACGCCCGCATTTTTACAATAGCTTTAAAGCGGTCAGACTGTTTCGAGAAATCCAATACTTTTGTTTTACTGGCAACACATATATTCGGTGCAAGAAAAGAGGCAGCACTTGCACTAAAAACCATTGAACGACGAGAAAATTTATATGTATTTGATTTGTTAAACATTATTAATTCCTATTTAATAAATTCAGTAATGCGAATTAGTCAAAATTTTTTATTTAATATTATAAACTACTCAAAAGTGAAAGAGAGTATAAAAATATATGCTTAGGTTATCAAAAATGCTAAAAAACTTTATACTCAAAAATTTTATTGACGAAAGTATCCCATCAAACTATTCCAATTATCAATTATCCCCCCTAGAGCAAATATTGCCAAACCATGGTGAGAAGCAAAATGATCAAATTCATGAAATCCCATTTCTTGGGAAATCTCTATAAGACAGGACAATAGCAAGATAGAATATGTTAAAATTGCTAATCGAGGGCTCTTTTCAAAATCTATCATCTTTTACATACTCCTTACCTATAAGCTTTTAAAAGAGAAATAAACTAGTAAAGTATCAGAAAGAATAGGTGCATGAAAAATATATTTGTGCCAATAGCAAAGTTACGATCTAAGTATGGCTATTTTTGACTATTCATGACAAGAGGCGCATTCAAGGTCTCTGCAGACTTGTTGGTTTCTAAAGTGGGCGTAAGCAACAAAAATAGAACCAATTAAGGTTAATATCTTTTCTCCGAGTTCACCAAAAATAGTTACACCCAAGAGAACTGCCAAAGTAAGTATAAGAATACCGGTAATCCCAAGAGAAAAAACAGAGAGTATTTTATGGTTCCTAAAGCCTACTAATAAAGAGGAAATACTTATAGGGAATGCTATAAGAAGAATTAAAAAATGCACCGCCTCATTATCTAGAGAGGTTATGAGAAATCCAGAGGTTAAAATTAGAAAAGAAGGAACAAAAAGACAATGAATCACACAAATCATTGACAAAGCAATTGCTAATTTATCACCAGTTAGTTGGAGATTTGTCATATTTTTATTCTATTCGTTATAGGAAATATTAATCAAATATATCCTTATCAAAATTACTTTTATCAATCAAACTTTTTATTAATTTATTATTCATAAAAAGCCTTTTACTGACTTAAACAATTTCTTCAACGGAGTTAGATAGATTATTACTAAAATTGCTCCATCTAAAATGCCTTCAAAGTAAGTTAGAAATATAAATAAATCTGCTAAAGTTATTATTCTTTCAGGACTACTGAAGCTCGCAACAACACCTTCAATTACTAAAAGTGTAAAAAATATTTTTCCATATGAATTTAATATAAATAACAGGACGAGAGACAGAAGGTAAAAACACAAATAAAAAAAATCATAAATATTGATATTCATTAAAAGTGATATTGAATTTTGTTCAGACCTGATACCTA
>CACGTM010000006.1 GCA_902575965.1 uncultured Alphaproteobacteria bacterium
AAATGAAGGTTTGCCAGAGCCCCATCATTTTTATATTAGTTTTGATACAAAACACCCAGAGGTTTTAATTTCCAAAAAACTTTTAATGCTCTACCCTGAGGAAATGCAAATTGTAATACAGCACCAATATTGGGATCTGGAAGTAAAAGAAACTTACTTTAGGGTCACACTTAGTTTTAATGGTGTAAAAGAAGAATTAACAATACCATTTTCTTCAATAAAGAATTTTTCAGATCCATATGCAGAATTTTCGTTACAGTTTGATAACAATGCAAAACATTCAGCCAAGGATTTAAATAGTAATGATAAAATAAAAGATACTTCGGATAATATTGAAAAGGAAGAAGAAGAAAAAAATGATAATAGAGGAAATGATAAGAATGTAATAACCCTCGACTCTTTCAGAAAAAAATAGTCTTACATAAACATGAAAGAAATAAAGTTTATAACAGAGGGAAAGGAGTCTTCTCCTGATACAATAATTCTAGCACATAGCTCAGGTGCGCCAATGAATTCTGAATTTATGAATTATTTTTCAAAAAATTTGTCAAAATTAGGTTTTTTTTGTGTACGCTTTCAATTTCCATATATGACTAAACAAATTATAGAAGGTAAAAAAAGTTTTCCTGACAAATTTGATATTCTAAAAAAATCATGGCTTATAGCGATTAATCATGTAAATAAAAAAGATGTTATTATTGGAGGTAAATCTATGGGTGGAAGAATTGCCACACTTATTGCCAATGAAGTAAAGCCAAAGGGTGTCATCGTATTGGGGTATCCATTTTTTAACTCAAGAGGTACAAATGAGAACCGGTTAAAACATTTAGAAAATATAAATACACCAACACTAATTTGCCAAGGTGAAAATGATAACTTAGGAAAAAGGTGTGAGGTAGAAAAACTTCATCTATCAAAAAAAATAAATATACATTGGATTGAAAGCGCTAATCATTCATTAATACCTCCGAAAAGAACAGGTAAGACTATGAATCAATGCTGGGATAGGTGTATAGTAAGTATTAAATATTTTATAAATAGCCTAAATTGAGGGACAAAACTTTGTTTTGATGTTTTTGGATATGGATAATTATTATACAAATAGACGAGATTTTTTTTCCGGTATTGCTGCAGCAAGCTTAGGTGTCTTAACGGAAAATTTAATTAGTAGTAAGAATGCAATGGCAAACTGGGGACTTATAGCACCAGGTGCGGTCCCTGATGAAAATTTTGATGGTAGAAGTTTAGTAAATAAGCCACGTGCCTATGAGATAATGGATAGAGAGAATATTGATGCAATTGTTGCTTTAAATCCCGTTAATGTTTTTTATTTAGGTAATTATTTCTCATATGAACTTCAAAAACTAAGAGCCATTCCGAGTTTTGCAGTGATGCCAAGAGACGAAAACAAACCTATAATATTAATAATATCATCATCTGATTTATGGTTTATAGCTAATGGTGACAGAGAGTATCCTGAAATAATTCCTTACAGTGCTCCACAAAGTTGGGAGCAGTATCATGATCCTGAAATATGGTCCCAAGAACCTGAGGCCCTCCAAGGAATGAGAAATTTTCCTCAAATAAGTCAATTGACTGAAATAGAAAAAGGATGGCTTGAAATTGAGAACAGGTTCAAAAACACTAAGTCCCCCACCCCGGAATGGGCACTGGTCAAAGCTCTAAAGGAGTCTGGTGTTATAAATGGTCGAATTGCAGTAGATGATATGCGCATTAAAGAAATACTAAACACCCTAGATGTTTCATCTATAGAATGCCTTCCTGGTGACAATACTTTTCGAAAAATACGCATGGTTAAGTCTGAGGTAGAACTAAAACATATGAGGACGATTGCCAAAGCAAATCAAAAAGCATGCATGGCTATGCTCTCAAAAATTGAAATAGGCATGGATAAAAACGAAATAGATAAAATGTTTTTAGTCGAAACCGCAAAAAATCATGCAAAAGCAATGTGGCTTGCAATTGGAACTATAGGTGGCTTTATTGATGGAAAAGTCGTCGAAGGAAGACCCATGATGGTTGATGCTGTAAGTCAAATTAACTTTTATCACGGTGATTTTGGTAGAACATGGTGCATTGGTGAACCAAGAAAAGACCTGTTAGACAGAGTGAAAATTCTAAAGGCCGGGGCAGAAGTTGCACATAATTATATTAAGCCAGGAGTGAAATATTCAGAATTAAGAAAACACGTTTCAGAAGCAATAGCTAAGATAAATACGGCACCATCAGGAACAATATTTGGACCAAGCCCTCACTCTGTCGGCCTTCAACATACTGATCAACCATATAGAGATGGCCTACCATTTCAAGTTAATGATGATCTTGAATTTGAAGAAAACATGACACTAACTGTTGATATGCCATCACTTGAACCAGGATGGGGAGGAGCACATCTAGAAGACCTGATAGTTGTCAAAAAAAATGGTATTGAACCATTATCAGAAATTGATAATCCACTCGTAATAATTTAGCCTTACTCATCAAGACTTTACTATTTTTCTAAAATCTTCTTCAGTAATTATACTTATATTCATTTTTTTTGCTTTATCATACTTACTTCCTGGATCTTTACCTAAAATCAGGAAATCAGTTTTTTTGCTTATGCTGTTAGTTATATTTGCTCCATGTTGTAAGGCATAATTTCTTGCTTCATCTCGTGTCATTGTTGTTAAAGCCCCAGTAAAGACAATTATTTTATTTGTTATAGGCGATAAACTTATATTAGCATCCTCAAAATTAATAATTTTTACTTCCCGTAATAAACCCTTAATTATATTAATATTGGCAAGATCTGAAAAAAAAGAATTAATATCTTTAGCGATAGTATCTCCAATTCCATCTATGAGTTTGATTTTATTGATTACATCATCACTTAAATTATTATCTATTTTTATGTTTGGTAAATTATCAGGTGTTTTAAAATATTTTGCGAGCAAAAGAGCAGTATTTCTTCCAACTTGTGGAATTCCAAGTGAAAACAAAAATCTGTCAAATGAGATTTCCCTTTTCAAATTAATACTATCAAACAAATTCTTGATAGATCGCTTTCCCCATCCGTCAAGATTTCTTAATCTAGAGCTATCACTTCTATCTCTCTTCTCAAGAGTAAAAATTTCTACGGGATTATTTATAAGTCCTAACTTATAAAAATTTTGGATATTTTTTCCACCCAAACCTTCAATATCAAATGCATTTCTTGAAACAAAATGTTTTAAACTCTCAATAACTTGGGCTGGGCAGGACAGACCCGCGACACATCGTCTTACTGCTTCACCTTTTTTACGAATTGCAACTGACCCACACTCTGGGCAACTTGTAGGAAACTTAAATTTAATATTACTTTTTTTTCTTTTCTCTAAAATAACTGCTGTTACTTTTGGAATAACATCTCCCGCACGCTGAATGTATACGTAGTCATTTACTCTTATATCCTTTCTAAAGATTTCATCTTCATTATGAAGGGTTGCATTAGATACTAAAACGCCACCAACAAAAACAGGATTAAGTCGCGCAACAGGAGTTAGAACACCGGTTCTACCAATTTGAATATCTATAGATTTTATTTTTGTTTGCACTTCTTCTGCTGGATATTTATGAGCTACAGCCCATCTTGGTGATCTACTTTGAAACCCGATAATATTCTGAGAATCAATATCATTTACCTTATATACAACACCATCAGTTTCATAATCTAAAGAATCTCTTTTTTTTAGGATCTCTTTGTAGGATTTAATTATCTCTGCTGGAGACTCACAAATAAAATTTAAGGAGTTGACAGGACAGCCCCATGACTCAAGATACCTTAAATATTCTTCCTGACTTCTCCAAAGCAATGGTTCAGCTTGCCCCCATGTATAGCAATATAAATTTAACAAGCTTAAAAGATCGGGGTCAGGGTTAATGTGTCTTACAATTCCAGAAGTTGCATTTCTAGAATTAGAAAAAGCTTTTTCATCTCTGCTTATTTTAATTTTATTAATATTCTTAAAGTTCTTTCTTTTAATAAATACTTCTCCCCGAATGTCTATCAAATCTGGCACTTTTATTTTTTTATTTAAAAACTTTGGCATGTCGCCAATTAACTTAATACTCTCTGTAATATCTTCTCCCTCTTTACCGTCCCCCCTTGTAGAAGCAGATATAAGTTTTCCATTTTTATATTTTGCAGAAAAAGAGACACCATCAACCTTGGGTTCAATGAAGATTTTTATTGAGCTACTAGTATTTTTTTTTAAAAGTTTTTTTATTCTAGTAAGAAAAGTCTCTACTTCATCATATTCAAATATATTATCTAATGATAGCATTGGTGATTTATGGATAACTTTATCGAATGTATTTGATGGTTTTGACCCAACTCTTTTAGTAGGACTATCCTTCCTAACTAATTTCTTAAATTTCTTTTCTATTAATATGTTTCTTTGCCTGAGAAGGTCATATTCACTATCAGAAATTAATGAACTATTGTTCTCATAATAAGAAATATCATATTTTTTTATTAGATTAGATAGCCTCTCTAATTCCATTTTTGCTTCATCTTCAGTTAGGTCACTGACATGAATAATTGAGGTCATATCAGGCAATTTTTTATTTTCCTTCTAAAAGATTTAATGCAGCTGCGCGCGCCTCATCTGTTACTTCTAACCCGGAAAGCATTCTTGCTATTTCTTCTTCTCTATCAGAATTATCCAAGTGCTTTGCTGATGTTACTTTTATATTATTTTTATTGATTTTAAATACATGCCAATGGCTAGCTCCAACTGCGGCAACCTGGGGTGAATGCGTAACAACGAGGATTTGTATGTTATTTGACAACTTAAGCAACCGCTCCCCAACTGCCCTCGCAGTTGAACCTCCAATGCCTGAGTCAACTTCATCAAAAATCATTGTTACGGCCGGAATAGAGTCTACAAGAATTAATTTAAGCGATAGTAAAAACCTTGAAAGCTCTCCACCAGAAGCAATTTTACTTAATGAATTAAAAGGCATTCCCTTGTTGGTAGAGACTTCAAAAAGGACCCTGTCTTTACCTAATGACGACCATTCATTCTCTGGAAGATCACCAATTGTTACACGAAACCTTGTTTCATCTAACTTTAGCGGTTTTAATTCGTTTACAATTAATTTCTCCAATTTACTTGCTGAAACTCTCCTAAACCCCCTAAGTATTTCTATTTCCTTAAGATAAATTGATCGATAATTCTTCTCTTCATTCTCTAAAACTTTAATCTCGTTAGTTTTATCTTCAAGAGAATCCAGTCGTGACCTTAGCTTATTTAGAAACACTGGTAGATCATCAACACTAACATTATGCTTACGAGCTTCTCCCTTCAGTGCAAAAAGACGCTCCTCAGCATCCTGGAGTTCTCTCGGGTCTAGATCAATATCAACTGATATTTTTTGGATAAGAGATTTGAATTCATCATATTCTATAAGGGTTCTCTCCAAAGAATTACATATTTCATCAAAACTTCCCTTAAGACTTTTAGATAAGACATTGAACTGATTGTAAACATCTTGAATATTTTTTTCAAAATTATTATCTTGGATTAGCATTTTACGTGCAGCGTTTATAGCCGTAACAATCTTCTCCTTATTCCTAAGGAATGATCTCTTTGCAACTAAGCTTTCCTCATCCCCCTCAGATGGTGATAAACTCTCTATTTTACTTATAGACTTAATTAAGAAGTCTCTCTCATCCTTTATATCAATTGCATCTTCTTTATATTTTGTTAACTTCTTTACAGAAGAACTCCAGTTATTCCATGCATTTGAACAAGATAAAAGGTTATTTCCTTTATCATTTATCTCCATGAACTTATCAAGAAAAGATATATGTGTTTTTTCATTTATTAAACCATGGGACTCGAATTGACCTAAAATTTCTACAAGCGTCTCACCAATTTTTTTTAAAAAAGTTATACTGACTTGACTGTCGTTAATGTAAGCACTCCCCCTACCTTCTTTATTTAGTACTCTTCTTAAAATTAAATGATTACTATCAAATAAATAATCATTATCACTAAGGATTTTATGAACAACATGTTTAGGTTTTATTTCAAAAACAGCTACAACTTCAAGCCTCTCCGAATAAGGACCAATAAGATTAATGTTTCCCCTTGAGCCAAGGGCTAAAGAAATTGAGTCTAATAGGATAGATTTTCCAGCACCTGTTTCACCAGTAAAAACATTAAGCCCGTTATCAAAACTTAAAGATAAGCTCTCAATTAAAACAACATTTTTTATCGAAAGTTCTAAAAGCATAAATAATTATCCCTACCAAAACTTCCACCACTGTTTCTTTTCGAGTAAATCATTTTTATTAGCTTTTTGAATTTTTTTGCCTTCTTTATAAATTAGAGAATATGCATCATTATACCATTCACTACCTGGATAATTAAAACCTAGAACAGATGCAGATTTAGATGCCTGTTCAGACAGTCCAAGAATAGAATATAACTCAACTAATCTGTATAAAGCCTCAGGGGAATGAGTAGTATCACCATATTGGTTTATTACTCTTTCAAATCTATTTATAGCTGCTAGATAATGCCTTCTTTCAATGTAGAATCGTCCAACAGCCATTTCTTTTCCTGCCAGATGATCTCTAGTTAAATCAATCTTTAAATTTGCATCTCTTGCATATGAGCTTTCTGGAAAACGGGTAACTATATCTTGAAGAGAAATCAGTGCCCTTTCCGTCATATCTTGATCTCTTTCTACGTCAGATATTTGCTCGTAGTAACATAGAGCTTTTAAATAGTAGGCATAAGCTACATCTCTATTTCCTGGATGAACTTGAATGAATCTATCAAGAGCTGCAATAGAGTCCTCATACTTGTTATTCATGTATAATGAATAAGCAGACATCAATTTAGACTTTGTCGCCCAAACTGAATAAGGATGTTGCCTTTCTATTTCATCAAAATATATAGCTGCATCTCTATATCTCTTACTCTCTAAATATTCTGAAGCCTGAGTATAAATTTCATAAACTGTTAATTCACGATATTCTATTTCATCGTTTGATGAACACGAATATAAAGGAATTGAAAAGAATAAGATTAATAGGTACCTAGTTAAAGGAGAATAAAGATTATGATGCATATCCTCTGGCCAAAGTTAATACTCGATTTTGATTTATACCATGAATATCTTATTTATTAAGGTTGTATTTTCAACCTATAGCCTGAATTTTTTGTTCTGTCTTTGTAAATTCTGAAATATTTGATAGAATTTGAGATGAGTCAACTAGCTCCCAATTGCTGTTATCAGCAAATACTTTCCTGAGGAGATTAGCAGTATCTGCATGACTTGAGCAAATACCATAGAAATGTCCAATTAACTGATAGCCCGTTAAATAAAGATCACCTACTGCGTCTAAAGCCTTGTGATGAACAAATTCTTGGTCGTGTCTTAGGCCATCCTCATTTAGTATTCTCCCAGAGTCGACAACAATTGCATTATCTAAACTACCACCCCGGGCCAAGCCCGCTTCTCTTAATGCAGTTACATCAGATAAAAAACCAAAAGTCCTCGCTTTGCTTATTTTATTTAAAAATTCGTTTTTGTTCATTTCGAATTGGCATGATTGCTTTCCTACAGCTGGTGCAGAAAAATTTATAAAAAATTCAACTGTTAGGCCACCCTCTCCCGGATTGAGACCAACTTCTTTGTTGCCATTCTTGTAGACTACTGGTTTTAGAATACGAAGGTATTTTCTTTTAGCACGTTGCATCTCTATACCTGCACACTCAATTAGAAATATAAAAGGTGATGCACTTCCATCCATTGCGGGTATTTCGGGGCCATTAACTTCAACAACAACATTATCTATCTGTTTTGCATAAAATGCTGCAAGTAAATGTTCAACTGTAGCTACACTTACACCGTTTTTAGCAGAAATTACTGTACACATTCTGCTGTCAGAGATATTACTCCAATTTGCCCTTATCTCTTTGCCTCCACCTATTAAATCAACCCTTTTGAAAATAATGCCTGTATTTGAACTCGCTGGAACTAGATTAATTGAAACTGGCACTCCAGAGTGAAGTCCTATACCGCTGCATGAAATAGGTGCAGATATAGTATTTTGATAACAATAATTACGATTTTTCTTATTTATACTGGATAAAGTTTGTATCCAGCTTTTATTGCTGACGCCAGAGGCCATATTTCACCGTTCAAAATCTAATATTATAAATACCGAGGCACAAAGTAGCGTCCGGATTATCATGAAGATTATCTTCTCCACTAGTAAACCCTCAATTTGCATTGTCGCAGATTGTAAGGGTTTGACAAGGAAAAGTTTTATAAAAGTTACTCACATATATCAATTCTTAATATCCTCTAAATATATAAACTTCATACCATAATATGAAAAAAATTTTATGAGACTTAGTTTATATTTAACCAAAACTGAGAACAAAAAGGTCATCTATAATCTGTCCAACCACATTATAAGCGTATAAGTCATTGATTTTCTTATTTAAAATTTTTATAAACTCATGAAGCTTAATGATAAGATTAACTAATTTATTTTTCTCCTTAAAAAAGCAGGTATTTCTAAGTCATCATCATTTCCTCGCACTGATTCCTGACCAACAGGTGGATCAACTGTAATTCCTACATCCGCTGTTAGATTGTTTTCTTTAGAAGGAATATTAATCTCCCTCTCTGAGGATTTCCTCTCAACCCCATCTTCTAAATCTCTAGAATGTAAATTTGGGTTTTGTATATCTGAGTTCTTTTTTCTCATAAGGCTTTGAAACAAGTTTAAAGTTACGCCAGTTCTAGTTTTATTATTACCTCTATCATCTTTAGAGGAGCTTTTAACTTGAATAGATGAGCTAGTCGATTGATTCTCAATCTTTGTTTCAACCCTATTAATACCTCCTGAGTTTGAAAAATTGTTATGTATTATGCTCCCTGTTTCTTCTCTCTTCTCAAGTGGTTTTTCATGGTGAGTCATAATTTTTGGAGTGTTGATTTCTCCTTTTGGCTTATGATTAAAATTATTACCTGAAGCAACTGTATCTGATGAGTTATCTGCTAGTGGCCTTTGGGGAGTCAAACTAGCTGCTCTATTTATAAGAGGTTGATTGATTGGTTTTTCAGTCTCGCAATTTATTGAAACTAACTCCTGTTTATCAAGCCCTGTTGCAACAATGGATATCCTAATTTTTCCCTCAAGATTTTCATCATGGCATATACCAAAAATGAATTTTGTATCCTCTTCAATCTCACCATTAACATAATTAATGGCATCATTTATTTCGTGCATACCAATATCATTACCGCCAGTAATATTTATAAGAACCCCTTTAGCCTTTTGAATAGAATTATCTTCAAGAAGCTGGTTAGATATTGCCTGTTTAGCAGCAGTAATAGCACGATCTTCTCCTGAAGCCTCGCCAGAAACCATCATTGCACGTCCCATACCTTTCATAACTGAGTTAACATCAGCAAAATCAAGATTAATTTTACCATCTTTTACCATTAGATCAGTTATACTCTTTACTCCTGACATTAAAACATCATCTGCAATCTTAAATGCGTCTGCCATACTTGTTTTTTCATCAGCAACTCGAAAAAGATTCTGGTTTGGGATTACGAGGAGAGTATCAACGTATTCTTCTAGCAAGCTTACTCCTCTCTCTGCACATTGCATACGTTGAGGACCTTCAAAATGAAATGGTTTTGTGACAACTGCTACAGTTAAAATACCCATCTCTTTTGCAATTTTTGCAAATAATGGTGTCGAACCAGTACCTGTGCCGCCTCCCATTCCTGCAGTAACAAAAACCATATGTGAACCTTCTAGCTCTTTTTTAATCTGATCTTCACATTCTTCCGCAGCAGCCATACCAACATCTGGGTTGGCACCTGCTCCAAGACCATTTGTTAATTTAGGCCCTAATTGAATCTGTCTATCAGCTCTCGACCTTGAAAGTGACTGAAGATCAGTATTAGCAGAAATAAAATCTACATCATGTACACTACCTTCAATCATATTATTTACTGCATTTCCTCCTGCACCACCAATACCTACGACAGTAATTCTGGGCATTAAAAGAGGAATATTAGTTGATTGTGAAGCCTTGATATTTAAACTCATAAATGCCTCCTTGCATTTAGTTTAGAAAATTATATGTAAATTATTTTAAGAGTAACTATATTTAATTACTGGTTGATCAAAAGTTTTGTCTTAACCAATCTCCTATTTTAGTAAAAGAAAATTTTTTATTTTTTGAAAGAAATGCCTTTTTATCATTATTGATAAAATGCTCATTAATTGCGTATTCAAGAAGCCCAATTGAAGTCGAAAATGATGGACCAGAAAAAGACTCAGGTAAATCTTTAATTATTTTTGGTCTTGCAATTCTTACTTTACTTGATAGTTGATTTTCAGCAAATTCTTTAATCCCACCAAGTTGGCAGGCACCGCCAGTAATAACAACTCTCCTGAAGGAATTATTTCTATAACCACATTTCTCTAGCATATATCTGATTTCTATAAAAATATCATCTATTCTTGGCCTTATGATTCCAATTAATTCAGACTTTTTAATTTCCAAGAAATTTAATTCGTCATCCTCTCCAACTGGGGGGGGCTTTAATATATTCATAATTACTATTTGGCTCTAAAATAACAGTGCCATGTTTTATTTTTATTTTTTCAGCATCTAAAAGTGAAGTTGATAAACAAATTGCAATATCTTTTGTAACATTGGCACCACCAAGAGGTATTGCCCCAATAAAATCTACATGGCCATTTTTAAAGACAGATATGGATGTTACCCCACCACCCATATCGATTAAAATGGAACCTAATTTTTTTTCATCTTCAACTAAACATGAAAGCCCTGATGCATATGAGGATGCAACTTTATTCTCTATATCTAAATGACAGTTTTCTAAAATATTATCAAGATTCTTACTATGTGATATAGGTGAACTTACAAGATGAAAATGCACACCTAGTCTTTCTCCATGCATACCTCTTGGGTCGCTTATACCATTTG
The DNA here is from genome assembly GCA_902575965.1 of uncultured Alphaproteobacteria bacterium. Lineage (GTDB taxonomy): Bacteria > Pseudomonadota > Alphaproteobacteria > Rhodospirillales > Rhodospirillaceae. The sequence goes on from CACGTM010000006.1 coordinate 11,043, forward strand.
ATCCATCTATAGAATATCCAGTAGTAATACAGTGGATCACATCTCTATCACCAATATTCAACTTCTTATTAATATCCTCAATTACCCTAACTACATCATCATCTCCAATAGGACTTGATGAGATAAACATTTCTGCCTCAGCTTTATTTGATTGGAGACTAACAGAGTTTATATTTATAAATACTTTTTCAAGCCTTACACTTGCCATTTCTTCAGCATCACTCACCGTTGATCTAATACAAGAGTCCAATTGTGCAATATTGGTAATATGCCCTTTACTTACTCCATGAGAAAGCTGGTAGCCAACACCCAATACATTTAAGTTACCTTTGATATCTGCCTTTGCTATAATACAACAAACCTTAGTACTACCGATATCAAGAACACCTATTATGTCATTATTTAAATTGACTTTAGCCAAAACTATTAAACTCCTTAAACATTCTGCCCATTTAAAAAATCTTTATTAAATTTTAACCTGACTCCTTCCCTAAGTGTAATAAACAAACGATTTTCAATTCTAAGATCAATAATTTTAATATCTTTACTTAATAAGTTATTATTTTTATCTAAATCAGTTAGCCTTACTAAAGCTTGTCGGATATTATTCTCTGGCAACTTAATTATTATACCAGATTCTAATGTTAGATCCCACCTTCTTCCTCTATAATTAGATGCTACTATTAAATTATTTTTTAATACCGGATAAATTTTTAGCTCATCAAAAAAGGAGGAGATATTTTGAGGTGCGTTTTCTCCAATTACCAAAGGTAACTTTGAATTATGATAATCAATTGAAGTAATAACAAGACCATCTTCATTCAATAGTTTAAAACTACCTTTATTTTGCCAAATCACAAAAGGTGTATATTCAAAAATTTTTATGTACAGATTACCTGGAAGTACTCTCCTAATCTCTACGTTTTTTATCCAAGGAAATGATATAAGCTCCAGTTTAATCTTTTTTAGCTCTAATCTATATAAATTATCATTTCCAGGAGTAGGTAAAATATCCATTATATCTTTTTTTGGAGTTCTTGTATTTCCGGTTATAAATATTTTTTCCAAAATAAATATTTCACTAATATCTTTTTTAGTATTTATTTTAGAGCTAATAATACCTAACTCATTAAAAGCTGTTACATTAGATGCAAATGTCATTAGAGGAAAAAGTAATGGAAATAATGCTATAGTATAAATCAAGAGTCGCATGTAGCATTCTCCATCATCCATAAAATTAGATTATTAAAACTTATACCAGAGTACTTAGCTTGCTCTGGAACTAATGAAGTAGGAGTCAAGCCCGGCTGAGTATTAATTTCCAAAATATAGGGGGCTTTTCCGTCCAATCGAATATCAACTCTAGAGACGCCTCGACAACTAATTGCCTGATGAGCTAATAAAGAAATATCTAATAAATCATCATATATATTTTTATCAAGATTTGCAGGAAGAATATGAGATGACCCGTGAGAGGAATATTTTGCATTATAATTATAAAAGTCACTTATTGTTTCAATTTCCGTAACAGCAAGGCTTTTATCACCTAGCACTGCAACGGTTAATTCTCTCCCTGGAATATATTCCTCTGCCATCAAATATTTAGTTTCTTTAGGAAAAAAATTATTTAAAGAACTAATATCAAAATCTTTATGAATTATAAAAACCCCGACGCTTGAACCCTCATCAAAAGGTTTAATAATATATGGTCTTGAAAATGGGTCTTTTTGCTGCAAATCACTAAGACTCAACAGATGATCTTTGGCAACTGGTAAGCCAACTGAGGAAAATATTTTTTTTGAAAAAATTTTATTCATTGCAATAGAGGATGCTATTCTTCCAGAATTTGTATATGGTATAGACATCATATCTAAGATACCCTGGATACAACCATCCTCTCCAAATTTACCATGTAAAGCATTGAAAACTACGTCAGGTTTTGACTTTTGTAGTAGATCTATCATTTTTTCTATATTTCTAGGAATATCAATTAATGTAACGTTATAATTCATTTCTCTTAATGCAGAAGATACTTGTCTCCCAGAAACAAGTGATACCTCACGCTCTGAAGAAAATCCTCCGTATAAAACTGTTACTCTTGACCCTGTGGCAATGCTCTTCACTCTAACTTACCCCCTCAGTTAGCAGGGAGTTAAAATCAGAAATATTTACCCCAACTCTGATTATTTCCCAAGAAAGTTGTATTCCAGAATTTTCAAAAACCCTTTTTCTTATCTCTTCACCCAAATTTTCTATTTCCTCCGCTGAAGCATTACCATTGTTAACTAAAAAATTACAATGATGTTCTGAAACAGAGGCATTTCCAAAATTTAGCCCTCTGCATCCAGCTTTATCAATCAACTCCCAAGCTCTAACATTTGATGGATTTATGAATGTTGAACCACTGGTTCTACTTTTAATAGGTTGGGAGGATAACCTCTCAGTTCTAATCTTCCTCATTTTTTCTTTAATTAAATCTTTATTTTTTAGCTCGCCCTTAAAACATGCACTGACAAAAACCCACTTCTTTGGAACATTGCAACTACGATATTGAAAGTCCAAATCATCTACTTTAAGTCTCAAAAAATTTCCATCAGAGTCTAGCAAATCAACACTCTTAAGAATCTTTTGTATATCCTCGCCATAGGCACCTGCATTCATTCTTATGGCGCCTCCAATAGACCCAGGTATTCCAGTCAAGAATTCCATTCCAGAAATTCCATTTTTTTGAGCCTTACTAGAAACTGCAGGACAAGATATTCCTGCTCCACATCTTATTTCTATATCATCTTTAATATCAATAAATGAAAAGGCTTGACCTAGTTTAATAGTAACACCTGGTATACCTCCATCTCTAACAAGTAGATTAGACCCTAATCCTAAAATCATTATTGGTATTTTTTTATCAACTTCTTTTAGAAAATATGACAGGTCATCAGTGTCTGCAGGTGAAAAAAGAACTTCAGCAGGCCCCCCAACTCCAAACCAGGTCTTGTTGGAAAGTTCTGAAAATTTTTCATAACTTCCCTCAACCTTTGGGAGAATTTCTGAAAGTGTGGTAAAGCTCATTACAAACCACCTTCATTATTTGCATTAAATATAACTTCTAAACTTTGTGGCAATTTTCTTGCCCAATTTGTTATGTCACCAGCACCTAAAAAAATAACCCAATCGTCTTTATTAACAATATCCTTGATTATGCTTGGGAGTTCCTCAGGGTTTTCCAGAGGCATGACACTTTCTTTTCCCTCTCTCTTAATTGAATTAATTAGGCTATCCCTATGATAATTTTTGTCAGGCCTCTCACCAGCACTATAGACATTTGATATAATAACATGATCAGCACTCTCAAAACATTTTGAGAATTCTCTAAACAAAGAAGATAATCTTGAATATCTGTGAGGTTGCATTACAGCAATAATATTTCCAGAGCATGAGGTCTTTGCAGCATCTAAGACAGCTCTTATTTCAACTGGATGATGGCCATAGTCATCAAAGATGGTTATATCATTTACCACACCTATTTTGCTAAAACGACGATATACCCCAGTGAAACTAGATAATAAATCTTTAATTTTTTTCTCATCAATATTCAACTTTTTTGATACCGTAATTGCAGCCAAAGCATTTAGTACGTTATGATAACCAATCATTGGAAGAATTATGTTGCTTAATAGTAATGACCCTGACTCATAAACGTCAAAACTTGTAAAATTATTTTTAATATTAATATTCTTAGCCATAAAACGAGAATCAGTTTTTATTCCGTATGTAATGATTTTTTCTTCATCTAAATCCTTTAAAATAGTTTGAATTTGCTTATCATCATTACAAATAACTGAAAAACCATTATCAGGCACATTATTAATAAAAGTGAGAAAAGATTTTTTTAATTTAGTAAAGTCGCCATAGAAATCTAGATGTTCCTTGTCTATATTTGTAACAATTGCAATACTAGAAGGTATTTTTAAAAATGTTCCATCTGATTCATCTGCCTCAACAACAGCCCAATCGCTTGTTCCAACTCGCGCATTTGTCCCAAAAGAATTGATTATCCCACCATTTAACACCATAGGGTCGAGTCCTGCGCCATACAAAATTTCCGAGATCATAGATGTTGTGGTTGTCTTTCCGTGTGTGCCTCCGACTGCTATTGTTTGTTTATGTTTTAATAATTCTGCAAGTATCTCTGCTCTTTTTAATATAGGTATTCTAAGTTTTCTTGCTAAATTTAACTCTGGGTTTTCTTCTGATACAGCAGATGAACATACAAGAAGTTGCACATCTGAAATATTATTCTGATTATGCCCTAGGAAAATTTTTATTCCAGATTTCTTAAGTCGTTTAATATTTTGACCGTCTGATTGGTCACTTCCTTGAATATTATATCCAAGGCTAGACATAACTTCAGCAATACCGCTCATGCCAATGCCACCAATACCAACAAAGTGTATAGTATCATCTTTGCAGAGCTTAATCATAACGCCCCTCTTTTATGCAGATTTTTTTTTGACTTAAGATGTATAATGTCATCTATAAGATCTGCTAGATTATCTTTACAACCAAACTTTGTAAAATCCTTAGCGCTTGATGCAGAAGCTAAAAGAGATGATGGATTTGAAATTAAACGAGTTATTAAATTACTAATGGACCTCGGGCATACCTTATTTTGTTCTCGAAGCCAACCACCACCAGCATCTACAAACTGAGATGCATTAAACATCTGATGATTATCAGTAGCTGAAGGATAAGGAATAAATACACCTGGCCTGCCAACATATGCAACCTCATTAATTGTTGAAGACCCAGCTCTTGCAAGGACCAAATGAGAAGAACCTATGAGAGAAGGCATGTCTTCAAAGAATGGACTTATTTCTGCTTCAATGCCATATGAACAATATTTTTTTTGCGTATCATTTATGAGTTCAGGCCTACATTGTTGCACAACAGTAATTCTTTTGCGTATTTTCTCACACATTAAACCCATAGCAGCAGGAATAAGGTCACTGAAAATTGCAGCACCCTGACTACCTCCCAATACTAAGATTCTTATTTTACCCGTTGAACCGGGTGGCTTATATTTTTTCTTTCTTATATCTAGGAATTTATCACGTACAGGCATACCAGTTCTATAAACTGAAACAGCATTTGGTATCATTAGTGTATCTTTGAAGGTAGTACAAAACCTATCAACTCTTTTTGAAAGAAACCTATTAACTTTACCAACTACTGCATTTTGCTCATGAATCATTGTTGGTAATTTTAATCGAATAGCTGCTAGCATTACTGCAGCAGATGCGTAACCTCCAAAACCAATTACTGCGGATGGTTTTATTTTTTTAATTTTGTATTTTGCATCACTTATAGAAAGACCAAGACTAATAAAGTTATTTATTTTTCCAAATAAATTACCACTTGATTCATATTTAACCTTAATCACATGTTTTTCAGCAATTGTAAAATCTTCTACGAGAGAAGATACTCTTTTGTCAATAAATAGAATTGGCTGATGGCCTCTCTCAAATAGAGTTTCAGAAAGCGCTAATGCTGGAAATAAGTGTCCACCGGTACCTCCTGTCGCCAATAAAATTTTCTTTTTACTTTTTTGAACCATTTTTAAATCTCGGTATTAATATTTCTTCTAGTTAAACTCAAAATTATACCTATACAAATTGCCGTTGAAATCATCGAAGAACCACCATATGAGATAAGAGGTAAAGTCATACCTTTCGTAGGGATCATATGTAGACTTGATGCCATATTTATTAAAGCTTGCATGCTTAGTTGAACAGTTAATCCGGTAATAGCAATAATTACAAAAACATTGGTCTCGTTAAAAATTCTTAAAAATACTCTTATGGATAAGAAGCAAAAAAGAAAAATAATAAATATGCACAACCAAAAACCAAACTCTTCGCCAGCTACAGCAAAAATAAAATCTGTATGAGCATCTGGTAGTGTTTCCTTAACTCTCCCCTCCCCCGGTCCTCGACCAAAGATACCTCCGTTATTAAACGCTAGTATTGCTTGATTAATTTGATAGTTATCACCCGATAACGGGTCAATGAATCTATCAACTCTACTTGCAACATGAGGAAAGGTTAAGTAAATTACACCAGAAAGTATTAATAAAATTAACGCACCCATTGCAAAAAATATGATTGGTATTCCAAAAATAAATAATTGAGAACACCATACACTAATCATAAGTAATGACATGCCAATATCTGGCTGAAGCGCCAGAGTTAAACAGACTAAACTTAGGACAATGAGGGAAATAATTACACCAGGAAAGTTCTTGTCTTCATTCTGAATTGAAAGCATCCATGCAGAAAAAATTATAATAAATGGCTTAATGAACTCTGATGGTTGTAATGAAAAGGATAAAATTCGTATCCATCTTTTTGCACCATTATTCTCTAAGCCAAATAAAGTTGTTAGTATTGTCAAAAATATAATAGAACCAAGAAAAATAACTGAGATTCTCTTGAGCCAAATAGGTTTTACGAATGCAAAGGTAAAAATAATGAAAAAACATAAAGGTATAAATAAAAACTGTTTACGGACAAAATAAAAACTATCTGCTCCAATTCTATATGCAGCAGGCGGCCCAGCTGCGAGAATTAAAACTGAGCCAACTAAAAATAAAAGACCAATTATAACTAGCATGTATTTATCTATGGTCCACCACCATATACCTAAAACACTTGTATCATTTCTTGTAAAGGCATTAGTCATTTAATTTTCCTAAGAAACTTTTTTTTACATATGATACAAACGCATCACCCCTCTCCTCAAAATTCTTAAACATATCCATCGATGCACAAGCTGGTGATAAAAGGATAGTTGCTTTAGGGCTATTATCTATATTAGCTTTTTTCCATGCATTTAATATTGCATCTTCGAGGGAATGATTAATTTCATTAAGAATACCTCTATCGTTAAGATAATTAGATATATCCTTTGCAGATTGGCCTATTAAAAATACTTTTCTAATATTTTTTGAATATAATTTGAACTCCTTGGGAAAACTTCCTTTCGAGATGCCTCCCGCTATCCAGTATATATTATCGTAACTGAGTAATGCTTGCAAAGCAGATGCCCAATTTGTAGCCTTACTATCATTTACAAATAATATATTTGAGCATTTTCCTACTATTTCCTGCCTATGCGAAAGACCTTGAAAAGATAATAATGACTCAATTATTTCCTCAATAGATATTCCACAAACCTTAGAAATAGCATAGGCAAAGGCAATATTTTGATAATTATGTTTACCATATAAATTTTTGAATATACTCAAATCTAGTTTGTAGTTTTGTTCAAAAAAATTATCATTAAGAATATTGTTATCAACAAAAATTCCATCTGAAACTTTATGATCAACAGAAATGGTAATAACCTTAAGTTTTGGTTTCTTCAAAATCCTATTTTTTATATTACGGCAGTATTCATCATCATCATTTATTATCGCTACACTGCCAGGAGACTGAATTTCAAATAATTTAGCTTTAGCATTTATGTAACCATCCAAACTACCGTGCCTGTCTATATGATCAGCACTAATGTTTAATAAAGCTGATATAGTTGGTTTAAAGTTCTGAAGAAGCTCACTTTGAAATGACGAAATCTCTAAAATATATGCGCCTTCAGACCCCAGAGGTTCTAAATCTAGAACTGCTTTTCCTAAATTACCACCAACTTGAATATCTTTACCTGCATTTTTAAGTATATGACCAACCATTACTGTTGTTGTAGACTTGCCATTTGTACCAGAGATACAATAGTACAGTGCTTTGCTTTGTGCTTGATATAGCAAATCAATATCAGATTTTATTTTTACACCAGTTTTTTTAGCCTCTAACGCAATAGGGTGGGGTGACGGATAAATATGTGGTACTCCAGGGCTCCAGATAATTTCATCGAAATTTTTTAGGTTATGCCTCTTATTTTCATAAATAGAAAAACCATTTTCAATTGCTAATTCTCTTAAATCTTTATTATCATCCCAAATAAATATATCTGAACCAGAATTGTCTAATGATCGAGCAGTAGAGAAACCAGTTTTACCAAAACCTACTATTAATATTTTTTTTCTATCATATGAGTCTATAAGAATCATTTATTTACCTTAACTTGAGAGTACTTAATCCAATAATTGCGAGAATACATGCGATAATCCAAAAGCGAATTACAATCGTTGGCTCTGCCCACCCTTTTTGTTCAAAATGATGGTGAAGTGGTGCCATCCTGAATATTCTTTTTCCTGTAAGCTTGAAAGAAATAACCTGAATAATTACTGATATAGTTTCAAGGACAAACAAACCTCCTGTAATAGCTAGAACTATTTCATGCTTTGTAATTACTGAAATTGAACCAAGCGCACTCCCCATTGATAAAGACCCAGTATCTCCCATGAATACCATTGCTGGTGGAGCATTGAACCAAAGAAAACCAAGTCCCGATCCAATTATAGTTGCACAAATAATAGCAAGCTCACCAGTACCTCTAACAAAGTGCACCTGAAGATATTCAGCAAAGACTATATTCCCAATCAGATAAGAAATGATTAAAAACACACCCGCACAGATCATTACTGGAACTATTGCAAGCCCATCTAAGCCATCAGTTAAGTTTACTGAATTAGCACTACCGACAATTACAAAAGCAGCAAAAGGAATATAAAACCAACCTAGATCAACAACTAACTCTTTAAAAAAGGGTAAAGCCAGACCTGTTGGTATTAGGTCTGTTGTGATACTTACAATCCAGATTAAAATAAGTACTGAAATTATTATCTCTATTAGAAACTTTGTAAAACCTGGTAATCCACCACTATCATTTTTTGTTACTTTTAAATAGTCATCAACAAATCCAACAAAACCAAAACCAAACATTACTAATAGCACAATCCAAATATATGGATTAGTTAGATCAGACCATAAAATTGTCGAAATGCCTATTGATAGTAACATTACTACTCCACCCATAGTAGGTGTGCCTTGTTTTGTTAGAGCATGACTTTTTGGACCATCCTTTCGAATAGGTTGACCTCCATTTTGATAATTTTTCAGCCACTTTATTATTGGCGGAGCACAAACAAAAACTATGAACATTGCAGTAAGAACTGCACCACCTGCCCTAAATGTAAGATATCTAAAAAGATTTAGGACTGCAATTTCACTAGAAAAGTCCGAAAGCCAAAAAAACATTTATTGAGAACTCCCTATAATTTTATCTCTTAAAACTTCAGCTTCTTTGAAAAATAATCTTAGGCCCTCAATTATTTTAACCATCTGACTTCCAGAAGAGCCTTTTATTGCAACACAGTCATTATTTTTAATATTTTTAATAAGAATCTGTGCTAACTCATGATGATTATTAGAATGATAACCTCTTAATTCTCTTGGAAGCACATCAAAAAGATTTTTCATAAGCGGACCAAAAGTAAAAACAAGATTAATTTTAGAGGATAGAATTATGGTAGATAGATCTCTATGCAATTGCTCTGCCTCTTGACCCAGTTCAAGCATATCACCGAGAACTAAAATATTACGACTATAAACATTCTCCTCTGAGATCGATTTAATTAGAGCATTAACTGATATAGGACTTGCATTATATGTTTCATCGATAAGGGTAAAATTTATACCTTCTGAATAAAATAATACTCTCATGCCTCTTCCAGGAGAGCTCTTAGCATTAATCATTTCTTTAGACGCATCTTTAATATCTTCACCGATTGCTTTAACTCCAGCCAAAACAGCAAGGCTGTTAATAGCTAAATGCTTGCCCACCATTGAAATAGAATAGCTTAGATTCTCACCATCAATACAAGCTTCAATATTTGTTCTATTCCTACTTATTGAATAAGACAGTAATCGAGCATTTGATTTTAATGACTCACCAAAAGAAATGATTTTACTAATACCTTTTTCCCTTGCTAAGGATATTAGCATATCAAAGTATTTAGTATCCGAAGGGATTATAGCCACTCCTCCTGAAACTAAACCATCAAAAATTTCTGCTTTAGCAGAAGCAATTTGATCGACTGAGCTAAAAAACTCTGTATGAACTCCAGCAATTTTAGTAATAATTACTACATCAGGAGATACAAGTTTAGATAGAGATTGTATTTCCCCAGGCTTGTTCATACCTAACTCAAAAATACCAAATTTATTTAATCGCGGCATTCTTGATAATGTTAGAGGAACTCCAATTAAATTATTTTGGTTGCCATATGTAGCATGGGAACTCCCATACTTACTTAAGATAAGCTTTAATGTATCCTTAGTAGTTGTCTTACCAACACTTCCAGTAATAGCAATAAATTTTCCTAAAGAATTTTCTCTACCCAGTGCACCAAGCTTATCTAAGGCAGCATATGTATCTTCAACAATTACTAATCTTTTCTTTACAGATTCTAGCTGACTGGATAATTGTCTATTTACAATAGCTGCCACTGCACCTTTTTCTAGTGCCTCTATAACAAATTCATGACCATCAAATTGGGGGCCTTTTAGTGCAATAAATAAATCACCTTTTGAAATAAATCTTGAGTCAATACTTACTCCGCTTGCTTCCCAGTAGTCATTGACTCTACCAATATTTGCATTAGAAATAGAAGAACTAGTCCATAAGCTACCCATTAGCTTAATCCTCTATCATTGAGAAACTTAGTGGCAGTTTTTTTATCACTAAAAGGAAAAGATATATTACCAACATGTTGTGTAGTCTCGTGACCTTTACCTGCAATCAATAAAATATCATCCCTATGAAGACTTGATATAGCTAACTTTATAGCTTTTGTACGGTCAGGAACTTCTAACGCACCTGGACAGCCCTTTAAAATATCCTTTCTGATATCGCTTGGATTTTCCATTCTAGGGTTATCATCGGTTATATAAACCAAGTCGGCAAATTTGTTAGCGGCTTCCCCCATAAGAACTCTTTTACCAATATCCCTATCACCGCCAGCCCCAAACAAAACAACTAGTTTTCCTTTTGTATGAAATCGCAACTCTACAAGTGCGTTTGTAAGAGCTTCAGGAGTATGCGCATAATCAACATAAACAGATAAATCTTTATCAGTACTTTCTACATACTCTAACCTTCCACTTACAGAGCTAACTTTATGTAAAACTTCTGCTATATCATTAAATTCTATGCCAACATTTAAAACTAATCCTATAGAACATAATAAATTCATTATTTGAAAGTCCCCAATAAGACTGGTTTGAAAATTTATATAATTTCCCTGAAAAATTACACCCACCCTTATCGATTTATTTTCCTTTATTATATCTATAAGCTTTAAATCCTCTCCATTATAACCATAACTAAATACTGGGTTACCGCGACTCAAACATAACTTTTTTATCTCATGATTCTCTTTAATATCAGCATTTAAAACTGCTATTCCATTTTGGACTAATAAATCAGAGAATAATCTTTTTTTCTGATTAAAATATGTATCCATTGAGCCATGATAATCCAGGTGATCTCTACTAAAATTTGTAAAACCAGCAACATCAATATTTAATCCTTCCAACCTATACTGAGCCAAACCATGACTTGAGGCTTCCAATGCAAGATATCTAATTTTATGATTTACTAATTTAGCGCATGTCTTATGGAGAAAATCTGGATCAGGCGTTGTTAATGTACTTGGTAAAGTAAATTTATCACATATTACACCCAGAGTGCCGATGGATGCAGAAGAATAACCGAGGTGAGTCCATATCTGTCTACAAAATTCAGCAACTGATGTCTTTCCATTAGTACCAGTTACAGCAACAACTTTTTCTGGCACACTATTATAATACAATGCAACAGCTTTTGCGTATGTCTTCCTTACATTATGACAACAAATAACCTGGGCTTCATTCAGAGAATTTTTATCAGTATATTCAACAAACACAGCAACTGCACCAGACAATACTGCATTGTGTATGTAATTGCGACCATCAACATTTTCCCCACTTAATGCAAAGAATATGAAATCTTTTTTTACAAGACGTGAGTCTGATGTTATTCCACTGATACTCACATCACCTTTTGTCCTAAAGGAAATATTTAGGTCTTTTAATAAATCATTCAAAAGCATCTCTTCTCCCTAGAACCTTATCATGATTTAACTCAGCTTTTATAAACTCAGATAATCCTTTATTGTCACCCTGATCAACTTGAGGGTAAACACCTAACATTGGTGCAATTCTTGAAATAATTTCTTTAGAGGTTGGAACAGCGTTCCATCCTGATGTTTTATTTTTGCTTTTTTGATCTCTTGGCTTTGGCTCGTCAAGGAGAACAAATATTACATACCTTGGTTCATAAGTTGGAAAGACACCCACAAAAGAGGTGATTAGCTTTTCCTTATTGTACCCACCCTTTTCTGGCTTATCAGCTGATCCAGTTTTTCCTCCAACCGAATATTCTGGTAAATTCGCACCTCTAGCAGAACCATTCTTAACAACGAGGCGCATTAAATGCCTCATTTTTATAGAGGTATCATCTGATATAACTCTCTTAAATTCATCTTTAGAAATATGCTCTCTCTTAAGAAAAGTTGGTCTTATGTGATATCCTCCATTAACAAGTGAGCTGACACCGGCTACAACGTGAAGTGGTGTAACAGCAATACCATGTCCATAAGAAATTGTAGCAGAATTTGATAAGCTCCATCTTTTTGGATAATCAGGCTTGCCTATCTCTGGAACTTCTAATTCTAAAGCAGATAGTAAGCCAAATTTATCAAGAAAGATTCTCTGACTACCACTCCCAACCTTATTGGCTACTTGAACAGCGCCAATATTTGATGAATACATTAAGACCTCAGAAACACTTAACCATTTCCTTTTTGGGTAAAAATCATCAATTCTTCGACCTGAAACATTAAGAGGCTGAGTGGCATCAAGCATTGTATCTAAGTTTACTAATCCTTTTTCTATTGCCATTGCAATGGTAAATAACTTGAAAGTAGATCCCATTTCATATCTACCAAATGTTGCACGATTAAACCTTCTTTTATCATCAGGCTCTATTGATACTGAAGGATTAAAATCTGGAAGAGAAACTAAAGAAATTATCTCAGAACTGTTTACATCTAAAACAACTGATACAGCCCCTATAGCATTATATACATTAGATGCGTTAGTTAGAATCTCATGCACTGCATCCTGAACACCTAGATCAAGAGATAACGCTAATGGCGAACCGCCTGAAGTTAGCATCTTATCAAAATATGCTTCAATTCCTGCGGTACCTTTATTATCTGTGTCAGTAGTACCAATTACATGAGAAAATAAAGCACCATATGGATAAACTCTTTTCTCAGTTATTTCGTAATCTAAGCCAGGTATTCCCAGATTATTAATCTTAATTTGTTCCTGAGGTGTGACGTGTCTCTTTAAATAAACAAATTTTTTATCACTATTGAGTCTTTTGCGTAGCCTAACTTCATCTATACTAGGGAATATAGATTTAAGTGAATTTATAACTATTTCAGAGTCATTAATTACAGATGGATTGGCATAGAGATGAATTGTAGGGATATTAGTGGCAATAGCCCATCCATTCCTATCATGAATATCAGAGCGAGATAGTTTGACAGACTTATTTTCTAGTTCTGCCTTATAATTAGTGAAAGAATTTTCATGTATTATCATTAAATCAAAAAGTCTTAATGCTAATATAGCAAATGTACACATGAAAATTGCAGCAATAATTACTAAACGACCTTGTCGAGTTTCAGTTTCAGCTTGTTTTTTTATATTTGAAAAAAAATCATTTTTGAGAATCCATTGAGGTTCTGATCCAGGAGGAATATATTTTTTTTGTTTGTCATTTCCACTCAAGGAAATCATTGTTTATCCTCTTTTTTGTTTTTGATTACTGACGTTCTCCTCAAATATTCATCCCTTAACGGTATATCATCGAGATTAATAAAGTCCCTAGAGGTTGAATGCTGCAAATTAAGATAAATACTTCCTAAATCTCTTAACCTTTTTGGGTCATTAAGCATCGCCCAATCTGCATTAAGGACTTTAATACTTTTTCTTTTTTTATCTAACTCTCCTTTAGATTTTTCAAGAGCAATATTTAGAGAACGAACTCTATCATTAATAGTAAATAGAGTTACTATTGAAAAAATTACTAAAATAATACAAAATAAATTTAATACTTTCATTTTATCTTTTATTTAATTCAGGTTTTTTGGCTTTGTTAATAGTTTTTCCGCAATCCTTAACCTTGCAGACCTTGATCTTGGATTGCTTATAATTTCTCTTCGACTTGGCGTTAGTGCCCTCATATTAATCATTTTGAAACTTATTTTTTTTTCTAAATCTTCTAATATTGGTTTATGTCTTGAAGGCCCTGGAGCTCTTTTAGATCTATCTCTAATAAAAGACTTTACAATTCTATCTTCTAGAGAATGAAAACTTACTGCGACCAGTCTTCCATTGGCAGATAAAACATTTTCTGCTCCAATTAATCCTCTCTCCAATTCTCCAAGCTCATCATTTATATATATTCTCAAAGCTTGAAATGTTCTAGTAGCGGGATCAATACCTGCTCTGGACCTTCTCACCTCTGAACGAATTGTGTCAGCAAGGTGAATGGTCCTCATAAAAGGTCTTACTTTTCTGTTTTTTACAATTGCTTTTGCAACTCTTGAGGCGTGTCTTTCCTCTCCATAACGACTTATGATATCTGATAAGTCTGTCTCAGAAAGAGTATTTATAGCATCTGCCGCACTCATTCCTGCCTTTTCCATTCTCATATCAAGAGGTCCGTCCCTTAGAAATGAGAATCCTCTTAATCTATCATCAACCTGCATAGAACTAATGCCTAAATCAAGTACAATACCATCAACAGAATTTACCCCTTCTCTTCTTAAAATTTCTTGAAGGTCTCCAAAGCGACCTTGAACAAGCTTCAAACGACCTCGAAAAGCTTCAACAATATTTTTTCCTTTTTCAAGAACTTCAGGGTCCCTATCAATAGCGATTACATTACATTTTTTTTTCTCAAGTATTGCAACCGAATAACCACCAGCACCAAATGTTCCATCTATATATATCCCTCCATCTTTCAGGTCTAAACCTTTAATGACTTCACCCAGAAGAACCGGTATATGATCCGGATTTGTAATAGTATTGTTAATTTCAACACCTGATAACATCAGCTTTCTTCCAATATATCTTTTCTTTGAGAGATTAAAGTTTCAAGCATTTTTGATTGAACTTTTTTGAGTTTCACAGGATTCCATATTTGAAAAGTTTTACCTTTTCCCACAAATGCTCCATAACCATCAATATTAGCATTTGTAATGAAGTCGTTTGGTAGAACGATTCTTCCACCACTATCAAAAGTTAACTCCCGAGCAGAAGAAAAAATTAAGTGCGCTATTGTATCTTCCGATCTCCCCGGGATTGGCTGATCTGGAAGTTCTTCAACCATTCTTTCAATTCTATCTAACCCACATCCCTCAATACATGGACCGGTCAAGGACGAGTAACAAATCACGCTATTTAATGACTTGGCATTAATAACTGCACGAAAAGTAGCTGGAACTGAAATTCTACCCTTACTGTCTATCTTATTTTCAAAAGTGCCGATGAACGACTTCATCGTAGTAAATCCCTGAATTTAAATACTAAATTAATTTCCTACTTAAGACAAAAAATGGAAATATATGGTATGACATGGGATTTTATAGTCGTCAATGGGCAGAATTGCTATAAACAACAAATGTTCTTATTTTGTTCTTACTTTTTTTGGTATTTTACATTCTTTAGTCCAGTTTCTTTCTTTTTTGTTCTAAATTGCCAGATGGTCTATAAGCCGGGTTCTGTTTTCTGATTTTCAGAAAGATGGCCATTCATCTAGGATATTCGTTACCGAATATCTCATGCAACCTACCCAAGCAACTAAGTGGAAACTCTTACTATCAGAGATATTGTTGCTTCTATTTGGTCTTGCTCCGAGTGGGGTTTACCCTGCCATCAATGTTACCATTAACGCGGTGCGCTCTTACCACACCCTTTCACCCTTACCAATAAAATTGGCGGTTTACTTTCTGCGGCACTTTCCCTAAGGTCACCCTTGCCGGGGGTTACCCGGCACTCTGTTTCCATGGAGCCCGGACTTTCCTCTACAAAAGATTAATTAATCAAAAATAGCGACCATCCGACCATCTGGCAATAAATGATAGTTCCAATCTTTCTAAAACTCAAATAATTTATTGAGAAAAACATTTTGCTACTTTACTAGACATTTTAAATGTTTCGTCATCCAAAATTCCCGTTACATTGTTAGGTGTAAAATGTCTTTGAAAAGCTCTTATTATATCAGTGGGTTTTATATTTGAACTTATTTCTTCTCCATCTGAAAGATTTTGACCTGGCTGGATGTAACCAATTAATGATATATTCTTCCAGAATGTATTTTTAAAACAATGTGAAGTATCTTTGTCGGGCCAAATACCAATACCGTATGCTGATAATTTTCTCCATGGGAAGAGCTCACCTGGATCTTTTTTCCTTCCTGGAGCAATATCAGAGTGACCAACTATTTTTTTTTTAGAAATATTATATGTTTCTATAAGTTGGATACATAGTTCTATAAGAGAATTAATCTGACTATTTGAAAATTCTTTATAAACAAATTCGTGTCCTGGATTAACTAATTCTATTCCTAAAGAATAGCTATTAATATCCTCTTCTCCCCTCCAAAATGACCTGCCAGCATGCCAAGCACGATACTTATCCTCAACAAGTCTGTAAATTCCACCATCTTCATCAATCAAAAAGTGAGAACTTACTTTACTTTCTGGGTGACACAAACGTTCAAGGGCATCTTTAAAAGATTTCATTCCTGTATAATGAAATACAAGAGTATCAATCTGTTTATTAATTGGGGAAATTTTTCTCTGGTCATAGTTTTCTGACCTAAATTCCCTAATTTCTTTTACCATTTTCTCTCTATTTTCTCACAAAATTGAAATTTTAGATGTTTTACACATTTTTGATTGATTTACATTTATTAGCTTAAATTTAAATTAGATTATAAGATCTAAATATATTTACATTCGTAAAAAAAGGTAACTAACCTGTAATTTTGTATGTATTTATCCCTAAACTTTAAGTAATAGAATTTACAAAATATATCAGTTAAGATAAATAAACATTATCCTTATTTAACACAATTATTCCTTTTAAAAATAGAGTTTTTTAAATGCCCATATATAAAGCACCAATAGAAGACTTTCAATTTCTATGCCATGAAATCTTTGATGTAACCAATTCCTTGTCAGCTGTAGATGACTCAATTGAAATTTCTGCTGATCTATTAGACGCTATACTCATTGAGTGTGCTAAATTTAGTGAAGAGGTTCTTTTACCTCTCAACCAGACTGGTGATCAACTCGGTTGTAAATTTGAAAATGGTGAAGTTTTCACCCCCCCAGGTTTTAAAGAAGCTTACAGAAAATTTTCAGAAGGTGGTTGGTGTGGTCTAAGCTCCCAAAAAGAGTACGGGGGTCAAGGCCTACCTGAAGTTATTCAATATATGACTGATGAAATGATTAGTTCAGCTAATATGTCATTTGGACTTTATCCTGGTCTAACACAAGGTACTATTCTTTGTATTTCTAAGCATGGATCAGAGAAACAAAAGGAAATATATCTGAGTAATCTCATATCAGGAAAATGGCAAGGAACTATGTGTCTCACAGAAGCACATGCTGGTTCAGACCTGGGATTATTAAGAACTCAAGCTTTTTCTAACGACGATGGTACTTATTCGATTTCTGGAACAAAAATTTTTATTTCTGCCGGTGAACACGACATGGTTGAAAATATAGTACATCTTGTTCTCGCAAGACTCCCTGATGCTCCTAAAGGCACATCTGGGATTTCTATGTTCATCGTTCCAAAATTCAAAATAGATAAGGATGGATCGCTTGGAGATAAAAATAATGTTTCTGTTGGCTCAATTGAACATAAAATGGGTGCAAAAGCATCTTCTACATGTGTTATGAATTTTGATAATGCAACTGGGTGGCTTATTGGATTAGAAAACAAAGGGCTTTCAAATATGTTTACAATGATGAATAAGGAGCGGCTCTTCGTAGGAACACAAGGGATAGCCCAAGCTGAAGTAGCATATCAAAATGCAAAAAATTATGCTAATGAAAGATTGCAAGGAAGAGCACCAGATGGAAAAAAATCACCTGAGAAATCAGCCGACGCAATAATAAATCATCCTGATATTAAAAATAAGCTTCTTTTCTCCAAGTCAATAATACAAGCAAGTAGAGCTTTATCTATATGGACACACCTTAACGTAGATATAGCCAAACTTGATAACAACGCAGATAATAAAATTCTCGCAGAAGATATTGAAGGAATCATGACCCCAGTTATTAAGGCTTCTTGTACTGACTTTGCCACAGAAATTACAAATGAATGCCTTCAAATATTTGGCGGGCATGGATATGTATCTGAATGGGGAATGGAACAATTTGTAAGAGATGTAAGAATTACACAGATTTATGAAGGTACCAATTCCATACAAGCCTTAGACTTGGTTAAACGTAAATTGAAAATACATAATGGGAGATTATTTAATAGTCTAGTAAACAAAATAGAAGGGTCTTTGACTGAGATAAATCAAAACAAAGAATTGGAATTTTTAGCTGAACCTTTCAAAAAATCATTCTCTAGATTAATTGAGGTAACAAACTGGATGATAAAGAATGAAAATAGCTCTCCTCAATTACTATCAACAATATCGAATGATTATTTAAAATTATTTTCTCTTGTTTGCTTCGCATGGATGTGGCTTCTTATAGGAGAAAAATGTATTTCTAGTTCCAATAAAGAGAATAGATTTTATAAATCTAAGTTAAAAACTGCCAACTTCTTTATGTATCAAGTATTACCTCTATCCCAATATCTTGAGGGAAAGATAAAAACAAATAATATGATACTAGAAAATATTACAATTGATGATATTTAGATGAGTATTAAATTCTTGAAGTAGCTTGAATAAGCCAATTCTTTTCTTCATGTCCTAAGTATTTACTAACTCTTCTAAAGACTTGTTCATGATATTCATTGATCCAATCCTTTTCTGTCTGAGTTAAAATATTTTTTTCGATAAGTTTTTTATCAATTGGAACTAACGTAAGTGTTTCAAACTCATACATCTCTCTTTTATCATCACTATTATAAAATGACGATGATCTTACTAAGACTAAATTCTCTATCCTGATTCCATAATTATTTTCCTTATAAAAACCTGGCTCATTAGACAATACCATACCTTCGCTAAGCTCTCCCCCAAATGACCCCTTAGAAATTCTCTGCACTCCCTGATGAACGCCCAAAAAACTGCCCACGCCGTGACCTGTACCGTGATCATAATCCATACCATCTTGCCATAAATAAGACCTAGCCAAGACATCTAACTGACCTCCTTTTGTATATCTGGGAAATTTTATACTTGCCAAAGCTATATGTCCCTTAAGCACCTGAGTAAATCTCAATCTGTGCTCAGCACTAGCATGACCAACTACTAAAGTCCTAGTAACATCTGTTGTGCCATCTAGGTATTGCCCTCCGCTATCAATCAACAAAAGAGAGTTACCATTTACTAATTTATTAGACTCTTTTGTTGGAGTATAGTGAACTATTGCGCCATTACTTCCATAAGCTGAAATTGTAGAAAAGCTAGGCCCCATATAATGCTCGCCTTGACCTCGAAAAAATTCTAACTTTTCAACTATTTTTAATTCTGTAATTTCATTTGATTTTTTTTCTTTGTCAAACCAATATAGAAATTTTATCAATGCAGCTCCATCTCTTTCATGAGCCATCCTCATCCCATTCTGCTCTTGGATATTCTTACAAGACTTTGTAAATGCACATGGATCTTGAATCCTTTTTATATTCAATCCCTTTGATTGTATCTTCTTACATACCCATGCAGAGGCTGAATCCTTATCAATAGCAATTGACTTTATTTTTCCTGTAAGTTTGTCTAAATATTCATCAAATTCTTTCTCATCAACAAATTCGACAAACTTTAAGTATGAATTATATATACCATCATCCAATCTATCCAAATCAATAAAAATTATTGACTTATTTTCCTTAGGCAAAACAATTGCATGAGCTAGGATTAAAGGAGTAAAGGGAGTATCATCTCCACGAATATTATATAACCAGCAAAGGGTATCGGGTGAGGTTATAAGATAACCCTCATAATTATTTTTCAGCAATTCCTTACTTAAATTCTTAACCTTCTCAACACAAGACATACCAGAAAAAATTTGGTTATGATGGTAAATTTTATTATTTGCCCTAATGGGTTTATCTAACCATAGTCTATCAATCAAGTTATCCTCTACTTCAACTAAGGTTAAATTATAAACTTCAGATAACTTTGTAAATTTATCAACATCATCTAAAAGATGAAGTCGTGTGTCATAACCAACTTTCATTCCAGCGCTAAGTTCTTGGAAGATGGATATGAAAGGAGAGATGGCTCCTAATTTTTTAAATTCATAAACTTCAGCGTCAACTTGCTTTTTTACTTGTAATTGGTAACGTCCATCAACAAACAAGTATGCTTGATCTAGAAGAATAAATGCAATGCCTGCTGATCCAGTGAATCCAGTCAACCAAGCAAGCCTCTCAGATTGAGGCGGCAAAAACTCTGATTGATATTCGTCGGAATGAGGAACAATGTAACAGTCTATTTGACAGTTCCGCATTATTGACCTCAATCCTTCTAATCTTTCAAGATAAGTCAATCAAAACTCCCTATTTTGACTTAAGGCTTATAAAACAATAAAATAACCCAATGCCCTAAAATCCACTTTTTTTCTAATACAAAACCATGAGTCCTATAAATACTTAAGATATAATTTAATTGCTCAACCAATATACCAGATAATAAAACTCTGCTATTTTTTATGGTATTTTTCTTAATTTCATTTACAAGCTTTTTTAATGGATTAGCAAGAATATTTGCCATGACAAGTGCATAATTACCCCGATTAATCTTATTATTTGCACTTATCTTATCTTTAATCATAAAAGTCACTCTATTGGAAAGATAATTTTCTTTTGCAAATTGTCTAGATATATCTAATGCAACTGGGTCTATGTCAGTTGCCAATACTTTTGATGGCCATAATCTACAAAATATAAAAGATAAAATTCCTGAACCTGAACCTAGATCCAAACATTTATTTCCGTTTGCTAAAAGGTGATCTATTTTTGATCTCTTTTTTAAATACTCCAAAGCCAAAATACATCCTTTAGTAGAATTGTGATAGCCCGTCCCAAAAGCCTCAGCCGCCCTAAGGTAAACAATATTTTTAAAGCTATTTTTTTCTTTTTGAGTTGGGTTTAAAATTAAATGAAATCTACCTATAAAAATATCTGGAAAAGCTTCTTGGTTTACTTTTCGCCAATCTATATCGAATATCTCCCTTATTTTGAACTTCGGAATAGGGTAATTATTTATTAAACAAATTAGACGTAATTGAATATCTAATTCTGTTGCATCAGGCTTATCTCCAAAAAAAATCTCTATATCCCAGGCTTCGCCTGATAAATTGTCTTCTTTACTAGAGAATACTGTTGATATTAAGGAGATATCTCCCATTATTTTATTAAACTTATCAACTCCTATCTTTACGCTGTAAATTTTTACAGACCAAACCACTAAATCACTCCATAAAAAGTGTACAATAATTTTATTTAACTATGGGGGTAGCTCGACAAAACTACTAAGAACCTTTTTATTTCCAGCTTTTTCAAAGTTAATAGATAACTTATTATTATCTATAGAAATTATTTTTCCATACCCAAATTTTTGGTGAAAGATTCTTATTCCAACTGATAAATCCAAATTATTATCATTATTTCTATTTTGGTTTATATAACTGGTTTCTAATTTAGAAACATGTTTTTTTCCACCTAAGACTATTCCTGTCTCAGTAATTATATCTAAGATCTCATTTGGTAACTCGCTAAGAAACCTTGAGGGCAAGTTACTCTGCCATTGATTATAAATTCTTCTATTAGCTGCATATGAAATAAAAACCTTATTTCTCGCCCTTGTTAACCCAACATAAGCTAATCTTCTCTCCTCCTCTAAAGCTCCAACCCTACTCTCATCTAAAGATCTTCTATGGGGGAAAACATCCTCCTCCCAACCGGGAAGAAAGACATTATCAAATTCTGACCCCTTAGCAGAATGTAAGGTCATTATAGTAACAAAGTCATTTGATAAGCTTACTTCGTTTTCCATGACAAGGCTAACATGATCTAGAAAAGATTTTATTGTATCCCACCCCTCTAGGGTCCTAGAAAACTCTGCTAGGTTTTCAACTCTACCCTGTGATTCTTGAGAAGAGTCTTTTTTAAGGATTTCAACGTAACCTGTATCTTCAATTATTTTTTTAACTAGATCTGCTGGGTTAAGAATATCCAAACTTTCCCGCCATTCAGAAAAAAAACTTAAAAGTATATTCAAATTATTTTTCGTCTGAGATCTTAATTCATCTGTTTCTACTAGGTCTCTTGCAGACTGAATTAAACTAGTCTGGTATGCTTTTGAATTTGACCTTATCTTCTTTAAAGTCGAATCTCCTATACCTCTCTTGGGTTTATTTATAATTCTTTCAAAGGCAAGATCATCTTTATCTGAGCAAACACATCTTAAATAAGCTATTATATCTTTTATTTCTAAACGCTCATAAAATCTTGGCCCACCAAAAACACGGTATGGAATTGAAGAACTTATAAATTTTTCTTCAAACTCTAAAGTCTGATAACCTGCTCTTACAAGTACAGCTATTGAAGAAAGCAAATTACCTTTTGAATGGAGAGAATCAACCTCAGAAACTACCCAATGGGCCTCCTGTTCGCTATCCCAAACACCCCTAAGAGTTATTTTATCACCTTTATCCTGCTTATCGTAATATGCAGCCGTAAGATTTTTTCCCAGTCTATCTTTATTGTATGAAATTAAATTAGATGCTGCATAAAGGATGTTAGGAGTTGATCTATAATTACGCTCTAACCTAATTACTTTTGAGTTATCATAATCATTTTCAAAGCGAAGAATATTTTCTACTTCAGCTCCTCTCCATGAATAAATTGACTGATCATCATCTCCTACACAACATAAATTTCTATACATTTGGGAGATTAGTCTTAACCACAAATACTGACATACATTTGTATCCTGATATTCATCAACCAAGATATATTTAAATTTACTTTGATATTTTCTGAGTATTTCTTCATTATCTCTAAAAATATTAAGACAGTGTAAGAGTAAATCACCAAAATCAACACAATTTAAACTCTTTAATTTATCTTGGTATTTTGAGTATAAGTCTATAACGTTACAGTTAGATAATTCACCCATCATTTCAAATGGTACGTTTTCAGGCTCTAGGCCTTTATCTTTGCAGAATTGAATCCAGGACATCAAAACTTTCGGGGTAAAATTATTTAGATTATAACCGTCATCTTCTATTAATTGTTTTAGAAGCCTGAGCTGATCGTCTTGGTCTAAAATTGTAAAGTCATTATCAAGGCCAACTAATTTTGGATGTTTTCTCAATATTCTATTAGCTATGGAATGAAAAGTACCTATCCAAATTGACTCGGCTACTGGACCAACTATTTTACCAACTCTTTGTTGCATTTCTTTTGCTGCACGATTAGTAAATGTAACAGCTAATACTTCCCAAGGTTTTGATAAATTTCTTTCTAGTATAAATGCTATACGTGAAGTTAAGACCCTAGTCTTTCCTGTTCCTGCACCGGATAAAACAAGTAAAGGGCCCTCCGTCGTTTTAACAGCATCCTTTTGTTCGGGATTAAGGGTATCTAACCAATCTTTTGATACTTGATTCTTTTTATTAATTAACAATCTAAAAAACTTTCATATCTGATTTGAATTAATACCTAGAACTCTACAAATAGAAAAAGTTAAATCAGGTCGATTCAATGTATAAAAATGAAATTCATTTACGCCATTTTCAACTAGGCGCCTAACTTGCTCTACTGCTACACTCCCAGAAATTAATTTTCTTGCTTCGTCTCCTTCCTCAAGACCTTTAAAAAGATTTAGCAACCAATCTGGGATATTTGCTCCGCACGATTTAGCAAATTTTATATTCTGCTCGAAATTTGTTATTGGCATTAACCCTGGAACAAGAGGAACTGAAATCCCTTTTTTCTGAGCATCATCTCTAAATCTTAGATAAATATCTGGATCAAAGAAAAATTGGGTTATTGCCCTTGAAGCTCCATTGTCTATTTTTCTTTTTAAATTATCCAAGTCATCTTCTTTACTCTTTGCTTCAACGTGTTTCTCTGGGTAAGCAGCAACACTTATATCAAAATCTCCAACTTTCTTAAGTCCTAAAACAAGATCAGAAGCATATTTGTAACCGCCTGGGTGTGGAATAAATTGTTTTTGTTTATTGGGCGGGTCCCCTCTCAAAGCAACAATATGTCTTATTCCTGAATCCCAATAATTTTTAGCAACATCGTCAACTTCCTCCTTAGAGGCAGATACACATGTCAGATGTGCAGCTGCTGTTAAATCAGTTTCTTTCTGTATTTTGACAACAGTTTCATGTGTTAACTTCCTCGTTGAGCCACCAGCTCCATATGTAACCGATACAAAGCGGGGAGATAAAGGCGCTAATTTTTGGATAGCAAACCATAATCTTTCATTCATTTGCGAGTTTTTTGGGGGGAAAAATTCAAATGAAACTTGAATGTCTAATGGCACATTATTAATAAGGGAAAATCCATTGTCCTTTCTGTGGTCATTCAATGACATTAATCCCTCACTTAAAGAGTAAATAATTATTCTTAAAAAAAATTACATATAAAGACTTTATATATACTAAACTATACATATAGTTATTTAACTACTAACATATATTAATTGTTCATAAATATTAAACACCTAATTGGATTTTAAGTAGCCTTTATGATAATTTTCTTAGTAAATTCAATATATGTATTGTAAATGTGGAAAAAATAGTTTCATGCCTGATATATACTCCTATGCCAAAAAGATATTAGTTTTGACTTTATTTTTATCTCTGGGTTGTTGTTCTACTTGGAAAGATAGAGAAGAGTATCTTGAAGATAGCTCAAGATTTGCAATAAATGATCCTTTTGAAACATTCAATAGAGCCATGTTTGAGTTTGATACTGGCCTCAATTTCATTATTGATCCTTCTGTTGATATATATGAGTTTTTGGTTCCCAAAGCAGGGAGAATTGGTGTTAGTAATATGCTGAAAAATATAAGGTCACCAATCTACCTTACGAATAACCTTCTCCAAGCGGATGCTGAGGGAAGCGGTATAGTAATAGTAAGATTTTTAGTAAATTCAACTCTAGGTTTATTAGGGTTCTTTGATGTGGCTTCATCCATGGGTATGCCTCATAAGACAGAAGACCTAGGTCAAACCATGGCAAAATGGGGTATTGGAGAAGGCTTTTATCTTTATGTACCAGTTTTGGGACCATCTAATCTAAGAGATTTAACTGGATATATTTTCGATACGTCCATTCTTGATCCAGTTTCATGGCTTGCTCGAGGAGATAACCCGATCTGGTGGTCTCTCGGTTACTCAGGCACACTTGTAATTGATGTAAGATCAAGTGTGAGAGGAACATTAAAAGAACTAGATGCAAGCTCTATTGACTTCTATGCCGCCCTTAGGTCTGCATACAGACAAAATCGAAATGAACTAATTTCTAATGGAAAAAGTGATTATCAAGATAAGGAATATGATTTTGATTAGATCAACATTACTAAATATTGCTATTAAATTGTTTTTTATTAACGTCCTGATAAATCCTATTTATTCAAACGCTACAGAAAAAAGTTGGCAATCAGACCCAGAGGAGTTTATTAATTTTTTTACTTCAAAGGGAATTACTGAAATACTTACCTCAGATGATACAGAGGATATAAAAGCAAAAGAATTTCGAATACTTTTTCAGAAAACTTTTGATATTAATTCTATTTCTAAGTTTGTTATTGGTAGAAATTGGAAAAATACTAGCCTATCTGACCAAGAAACATTCAAAAGATTATTTGAAGACATAATTGTTGTAACATGGTCACGACGGTTTAAAGATTATGATGGACAATCCATAAAAGTAAACACATCTTCAAAAGACGGTGATAATGGATTTCTTGTGAATAGCTTCATACTGGACAAAAAAAATGGGAAGTTTAATGTAGACTGGCGGCTTAGAAAAAGACAGGATGGTTTCAAGATTGTCGATATAATCGTTGAGGGTATTAGTATGGCTATAACGTACAGGCAAGACTATAACTCAGTTATGAGAAGAAAAGGTGGTATCAAAGGTTTGAATAAAGCCATTGAAAAGCAACTAGCAAAAAGAAAGAATTAATAAAAAAGGCGGCTAAGAAGAATCTTAGCCGCCAGTTTATTTTGTGTAAGGCAATTTATTAGAAGTTATAAGTTGCCTTCACACCCACCGTTTGCTTGCGTGCTAACGTATAACGAATTTCGTTAGTACATGGAAAACATGTAAACAAATCATTACCAATTACTGCACTTGGAGGATCATCCTCATCCAATAAATTCTCAATATAACCTTCAAATGAGAGGTAGTCAGATCTTATACCTAATCTCACATTTACAATATCTGAAGGAGCAGCAAATGCAGCATTAGAATAATCAACGAAATATTTTCCCTTATGACTCCAGTCTACACGACCAAACCAGTCATAATCACCAGCAAGAGGATGACTATAATCAGCAGATAGTGACCATGTCCACTTTGATGCTGAAGGGAGAAGATTTCCATTACAATCAGGTGATCCACTTACACTTACTCCATCACCACAAAAATACTCCTTTACTTCACTATCAGCCATACCAAGAGTACCCGATAATGTAAAATTCTCAAAAGGAACTGCATCAAATTCAAATTCAAAACCCTCTAAATCAATTTTACCTGTGTTAACAAACACAGATGCAAGATTCAATGAACCGTCAGGATTCAAAAATGGAATTGTTATTTGGTTTTGACCATTAGTGTAAGGGTTGTGATATATAGCTAGACGAGTCTGGAGCCTTCCTTCTGCCCAAGTATTTTTTAACCCAATTTCATAATTATCAAGTTTTTCTTCATCAAATGCTAAGCCGGCGTTGAATGCTCCAAACTGAGCTTGAACTGAAGCTGGTGCACCTTGTAATACAGCATTAAAACCACCTGGTCTGTATCCCCTGGCAAACAAGAGATAAGCAGTCGAACCATCTGCATAGTTATAATCGATGGAAACTCTAGGTGAAAAACTTGTGAATGTTTCATTCAATGCTCCAGCCCCAGGTCCTGTTGGAGGTTGTCCAGTAGAAGTAATTTTAACCTGTTGCTTTAATTCATCCCATTGATAACGAGCATCTAAACTTAAAGTTAACGCATCAGTAAGATCATACTGAATACCGCCAAAAACAGCTGGGGTTTTCGTTCTAAATTCAGTTCGAGCTGAGAAAAAACCTGGACCAAAAGGTGAGAGCCCGTATACAGAACCTCCTGGAGATTTTGTATGTAAATAATTTCCACCAATAGTCCATCTAAAGGAACTATCCTGAGAAGAAGTAATTCGTAACTCCTGACTTAAATCCTGAAACTTCCCTTGCACAGCTAGCTGCCATCTATTGAATAAAGGTGCACCAGGAATAAAGAAACCAAATGGGTTAACAACATTTCTTCTGTCTCTAAAGTTTAAATCAATAACAGACATGTCCTTATCTGAGTGGTATGCAGTCAATGTTGTAACCGTAATCCCACTTGAAGTTTCATAATCCACTCTGGCGTGTGTATTGATTGCTATTCTTCTTAATCCTGGACCATCTATAAAAGATGGATCAAATGCTACAGGCAGACCTGCACTGTTTTCTAAAAGGATTTCACGAGCACCGAATTGACTAAGATCATAATTACTCGAAATAATACCGGGAGCGAGATCCTTCACTCCTGGAAGCTCTCCACAGAAATAACCAAATGCTCTTCCCCCTGGAGTACAATTAAAGTCTCCCGCAGATCCCTTTAAAGAAGCGTGAGCAGGTGGACCGTCATCATGTTCCATAACATTAAAATAAACTTTTGCAGTAAGACTATCACTAGGGGTGTATTTCGCTAGAAGAGCAAAAGATTTAGATGTTCTATCACCCAATTTTTCACCTGGCTGTGCAGCGTTTTCATAGTGACCACCCTTTGCATCATAGCTTGCGCTAAGTCTAACGGCTAAAGCATCAGTAATTGGCCCCTCAACACTCACTTGAGCCAATTGAGTTTGTCTACTTCCTGCAAGTGCAACGACTTTTCCTCCCCACTCTTCATCATTTGGGTCACGTGATACATAATTGATAGCTCCCGAAAGAACTGAACGACCAAAGTAAGCACTTTGTGGACCTTTAAGAACTTCTACCCTCTCAAAATCAATAAGTGTTGGAGCTTGCCCGCCAATAACTGGAGCACCGTCGATAAAAAGTAAACCTCCTGCTGCCTGACCTTGAGCAGCAGTACCCAAGAATAAACCTCTAAACACAAGCGATGATCCTGACCTATCTCCTCTACCTGAACCCCCTCCAACTTGTTCCACATAGTGAAAACCAGGAGTATAAGTAGCTATCTCATCCATTTGAGTTAGGTTCATTTTCTCAAGTGTTTCAGCTGACATTGCAGTAATTGACATAGGAATTTCCATCAGGCTTTCTTCTCTTTTACGAGCAGTTACCACAATCTCATCTAACGCAAGTCCATCTGCATATGAATAAGAGATTTCAGCAAATAAAGAAAAAAAGAAAACTCCTAATGCAGAGAAAATTGAGCAATTTTTCATTTTGTTATCCCCCTGGATAAGTTGTTTGTAGTTATTGCAGAATACTTACTGCAAGAAAAAAATACACCTACTTTGAATACAAAAAATTATCTTCAAAAAGTGAATTTTTATTAAATATTAAAAAAATTAAAAGGAAACACTTTACTTTAAAGTTGTCCATTTTTGGAAAAAGTAAAAATAAAACCCTCTATTTTTTACATAATAGCCTAGATAAACTTTAAAATCTGCAGTTTATCACTAAAAAAACGCTTGAAAAAAACACTAAGTATAATTCCATTAATTATGTTGCATAAATACATCATAAATAGCTAGTGTAATTATCTCTAATCTTTATTGAAATTAAAATAAATTGCCTAGGAAAACTTATTATTTAATTTGTTCTTCGATTCGCCTTATGAGGCTGTTTTTAGAATAATCTCATAAACTATTTAGCTATTTTTTTGTATTTAATCCTCTCAGGTTGAATTGCTTTATCACCTAAACGTCTTTTTTTGTCAGCTTCATATTCCTGAAAGTTCCCTTCAAACCATTCAACATGACTTTGACCTTCAAATGCTAGTATGTGAGTGGCTATTCTATCTAAAAACCACCTGTCATGACTGATTACTACTGCACACCCAGCAAATTCAAGTAAAGCTAATTCTAATGCCCTAAGGGTATCAACGTCTAGATCATTTGTAGGTTCATCCAACAAAATTACGTTTGAACCTTGCTTAAGCATTTTTGCGAGATGAACCCTATTCCTCTCACCTCCTGATAACTGTCCCACCTTTTTTTGTTGATCAGCTCCTTTAAAATTAAACCTCCCTACATATGCACGACTTTGAATAGAATGCTTTCCTATAGCTATCTCATCATGACCATCAGAGATTTCTTCCCAAACAGTTTTATTAGAGGTGAGAGCTTCACGGTTCTGATCAATGTAGCCTAATTTTACAGTTGGCCCAATCTTCAAACTTCCCGTGTCTACTTTTTCATTACCCGTAATTAATTTGAATAGAGTAGTTTTACCAGCACCATTTGGACCTATTACACCTACAATACCACCAGGAGGTAATTTAAATGATAAATTATCTATAAGTAACTTGTCACTGTAAGATTTAGATATACTGTCTGCTTCAATAACCAAGTCACCTAATCTTTCATGTGCTGGAATTACTATTTGAGCATTATCAGGAGCTCTTTGCGCGGCTTTACTAACAAGCTCCTCATAAGCAGTAACTCTTGCTTTACTTTTGGATTGCCTTGCTTTTGGTGACTGCCTAACCCATTCTAACTCATTACTGATAGTCCTCTGCCTTGCCTTTTCCTCACGCTCTTCCTGTAATAATCTTTTCTGTTTTTGCTCAAGCCACGACGAATAATTACCTTCGTAGGGAATACCTTTCCCGCGATCGAGTTCAAGAATCCAGCCTGTAATATTATCTAAAAAATATCTATCATGAGTAATTGCAACGACAGTTCCAGCATATTCCTCTAAATACCTTTCCAACCAAGCAACTGACTCAGCATCAAGGTGATTGGTTGGCTCATCGAGTAAAAGCATATCAGGTTTGGAAATTAATAATCTACATAAAGCAATCCTTCTTTTTTCTCCACCAGATAAATTTTTTACAGAACTATCAGGGGGAGGACACCTCAGGGCATCCATTGCAATTTCTATTCTTCTTTGAATATCCCAACCATCAATGTTATCAATTTTTTCTTGAAGCTCTGCCTGTTCCTCAATTAGAGCATTCATATCATCTTCCGACAGCTCTTCAGAAAATTTATTAGATATGGCTTCAAATTTTGATAAAAGGTAATTTACTTCTCCTATACCAACCATAACATTATCGAAAACATTTTTTGTTTCGTCTAGCTCTGGCTCTTGCTCCAAGTATCCAACTTTAATACCTTTTGCTGATATAGCTTCTCCATTAAACTCTTCTTCTAGCCCAGCCATAATACGAAGAAGAGTTGACTTACCTGCTCCATTATACCCGAGGACTCCTATCTTGGCCCCAGGAATAAAAGATAAAGATATGTCTTTTATCACCTCCTTACCACCAGGAAATGATTTGCTTAGCTTATGCATCGTATAAACATACTGATAACTATTCATCTTGTTTTCCATTATCTTTCTTAAGAATAAAATTTAAATCTTTAATGTTTTTACTAATCTCAATCAATACTTTATCCCATTTCCCAATTTCAACCTGACGAAATAGTCTTAATGAAGAATACCAAGGAGAGTCAATACGACTCCTAAACCAATACCAAAACTGACCATGACCAGATGGGATCATTGTCCAACACCTTATCCCCATTGCTCCTGCAAAATGTACAGTTGTATTAGACACTGAAAGAACAAGGTCCATTGCAGATACTTGAATAGAAAACATATCTAAATCATTAAAACTATCAATATTTTCATCTTGTATAACTGTTATGCCATATTCATTAAAAATTTTTATATCATCTGAAATATCACCATATTGCAGACTAATAAATATCGCATCTAAATCTATCAATGGCTTTACAAAGTCTTCTACTTTTAATGATTTATTTCTTCCATACCTTGGGTTTGAACTTCTCCAAGATATACCTATAATTGGCTTATTCCCATATAAATTATTATATTTTTCTTTTAGTTTATCTCTAGCTTGGGTGTCAAAAGCTAAAAACGGTTTACCAGGAAAGGAATTAAAGTTTTGTCTAAAAAAACGCCCTAAACTTGCAACCGGAATCTGATAATTAATCTGCGATAATAATCGATTATCAGAATTTAATTTAGATATAGATATTACTTTTAAAAAATTAAATGACTTTCTAAAAATATTAACAAGCCTATCCTCACATGCTAGAATTATATCATCACATAAACCTTGAAGATCATTAACCATACTTGAGTAAATAATTTGGTCTCCAATACCTTGTTCTGTCCATACTAGAAGTGAACCAGTATTGATATACTCTCCATTCCACAATGGTTTGTCTATGAATTTTTGAGCTAATTGATAATCTGGGGTTTTCCATCTCCACTCATATCTTTTCCAACCTTCAATAAAATTCCCAGACTGGAGTAAAATTATGGCCAAGTTGTGCTGTAATTTTGCCGATTTATTTGTCTTAATTACTTCTCTATAATGATCTTCAGCATTTTGATATTTTCCTCTATGTGTCATAATAGAAGCTAAATTTATATTATAATCAGTACTGCTAGGTAAAAGCTCTAGTGCTTTTCTTGCGAATTCTTCAGCTTTATCGTTTTTATCTAAAGCCTTTAATGTTTGACTATAATTGTAGTGCAAATCTGGATCTCTTGAATTAATAGATATTGCTCTTTTAAACAATTCATCAGATTTAGTTAGGTTTTCAATTTTAAAATAAGTAGTTGCTAGATTTAAAGTAGCCTGAAAATTATCTGGATTAATTTTAAGCGCTTCCTCAAAATATGACTTTGCAGAATTTAAATTCCCAGATTTTAACAAGGCCACACCAAAAGTGTTTTTAAAATTAGAATCTTCACTAAAGTCTTGGTTGGCTAAATTAAGGTTTTCAATTGCCTTATTAGTTTTCCCTAATTGGACTTGGATGGTTGCTAAAATATATCTTATAAGTGATATTTCTACATGCCCCTCATCCAATATTTGAATAAGGCATAGCTCAGCCTCTTTTAATTTACCTGATTTAGCTAAAATATTAGCTTGCTCTAAAGTGGGCATATTAAAAACTTCAATTATTAAAAGATTACTCAATATGATTTTTTAATGTATAATAATTTAAAATTATTATTAACTAAGAACAATAAAATAGTAGATTAATGACAAAATCTAAATTTTCAATATTTCTTTTTTTTCTCATTTTTATATTAGTTAATGAAAGTTATTCATCTAAATACTCTGGGTTTGATGGTAATTATCCTGTTAAAATTATAAATAAAAAAACTATCAAAGTTCAGAATAGACCTGAGCCGTTATCTGTTAGAATCTCAGCCCCAAAATATTTTAGCCTTTCTCCCTTAATTATATTTTCTCATGGCTCAAGGTGTCATGTAGATGGTTCAAATGATCTTACTGAGTATTGGTCCAGTCATGGATATACTGTTGTACACCCCCTCCATCTAGATGGATACCTACCATCAAGAATAAAACAATATTCTAGGGAGCAAATTTCTTTTCATAGATTTAAAGACATGAGCCTTGTATTAGATAAACTTGAATTTTTGTTGTCAGAAGAAAAAGAAATTTTAAACAAAATAGACTTATCAAAAATAATTGCTGCTGGCCACTCCTATGGTGCTCTTGTAGCGCAAGCTTCAGGTGGTGCTAAAATATACTCCCAAGGAGAATTTAAGAAAAAAATTTCAAGTTTTGACAAAAGGTTTAAAACAATTATTGCAATTTCGCCTCCTGGGTATATGAAAAACTTTGTAGACAGTGATTCGGCAAAATCCATAAACCTACCAATGCTTGTAACAACGGGAACTAAAGATATTATCCCTCCCTTTATGCCAACATGGGATATTCACACTGTATCATTCCATGATGCTCCTAAAGGTAATAAGTTTCTCGCAGTAATAAATAATGCTGATCATTGGTTTGGAGGTCTTTTGTGTAGAAAAACAGATAACGAAGAACAAAATAAGGAAATGAAAACACTAAAAGCAATTACACTAGCATTCCTTGATTTTACTTTATATAAAAATAGTATTGCAGGAAATTTTCTTGATCAGCTTTACAAAAAAGAAATTAAAAAAGGGATCTATGATTTTCAAATAAAATAGAACTTTAGTACTCATCAGGATATTTTCCCATAAAAATCACGAGAAAAGCACTGATAATAAAAAATATAGCTGAAAAAATTATAATTAATTCATAGCTTCCAAACATATCAAAACTCTTCCCAAAGATTGCTGGAGCTGAGCCTGCACCGATCGCAAAAAAAATAAATTGTTTTCCGTATAAACTTCCATAATTTTTCATACCAAAATAACGACTAGTCATATAAGCTATAAAATCAAGTTCAGCACCAGCAGCTAAACCAACAGATAATGCAGCCAAAGTTACTAAAAAAGGACTTGGCATTTCCTGTATTAATACCCAACATGCAATACATGGTAGAATAAAAAATATAAAAGCTATGATTGGAGCCCAGACTCTGTCTATAAGGTAACCAACTAAAAGACGACCAACAATAACCATTACTCCAATAAAACCAGCATATGATGCAGCTTCAGAAGTTCCAAAGCCTTTATCAACTAATAATGGAACGAAATTTGTGATAACACCCGCAACCCCAAAAGATATAAAGAGCATTGAAAAACCTAGTAACCAAAATTTGTAACTCAATAATGCATCTTTAGCACTCATACCGTATAGGTTTTGATTTCTTTGGTTATCCTCGTGATCAATTTCTCTTTCAGTAAAAAAAAAGTAAACTATTGGAAAGCTAAACAGAATAATAACCAAACCAAGAACTAAATAAGCATATCTCCAGCCATATAATGAAATTAATTCTACAGCCAGTATTGGACCAAATGCAGCCACTATGCCGGTACCAACCATTGTTAAACCTAGAGCTAATCCCTTATTTAAATTAAACCAAGTGTTAACACCACGTGTCCAAGTTACCGGAAGGGTTCCTGATGCTAAAACAGACATCACTATCCACAAAAGATAATAATTTATTAATTGACCATTTGTTAGAGAAAGCGAAGCTAATGTTAGACTTAGAGCAAATAATCCAAATAACGCAATTAACCTCGCTCCAAATTTATCTGAAAGAATACCAATAAATGGACCAGTAATGACAGCACTTATCATCACAAAAGAAAAAGCAAATTGAGTTTCTCCTCTTGTCCACCCAAACTCAGAGGTAATTGGAATTACAAAAACACCATGAGTATAAAACACAATACCCGTAAGACCAGATCCAACACCAACTATTGCACCCAGAAGGGTGCGCCAGCCAACAATAAATTCATTCAAATTTTTCATAAATAAACCTAAAAAAAGTTCTTTGGAATATTAACTAAATATTATTAATTATGCTAGATGCTTTGATACCTGCTAAGCGCCCAAAAGAAGTAGCTGTTAATAAACCATTACCTGCCAAATATCCCCATGAGGAAGGACCTGAAATACCTCTTGCTGCACCTCCTCCTGCAAATAGGTTAGGAAATAACCTACCATTACTTTTTTTTACTTGACCATTAGAGTCAACAATTAATCCACCCTGGGTATGAAATAGAGCTGGGCTAACCTTTACTGCAAAGTAAGGCGGTGTAAGCACAGGTTTACCAGTAAAATCACGACAGAATATATCCTCTTTGATTCCTAAAGTTAAGTCTTTTACCTCATCAATAGTTCTTTCAAGAGACTTTGGGAGTTTAGTTACCCTAAGAAGGTCTTGAATATTACTTGCCTCTAACACACAGTTAGCTTTTAGAGCGTCATGGTAATCATCAAACTCTTTCATAACATCATGACAACGTTTATCATATATACTCCAAGCAAAATTATTTGGCTGGTTTAAAATTTCTTTTGCTTGTTCAGAGTACCCCTTAGCTTCATTTGAGAATCTTTCACCGTTAGAGTTAACCTGAAAACCACCCTCCATTATATGTGCCCATAGAATTGGAACACCATTTCCATAAGCTAAACCTCCATGACCTTGATATGAATGTATATCTCCTATAGCAGCGTTAAGCTCTGTGCCCCACTTAACAGCATCACCTTTATTTCCAGGGTGACCAAAGAAATCCGCGTCTACTATTTCAGGAATATATTCTTCTAACATTTTTTTATTCCCACCAAACCCACAACACGCTAAAATTAAAGACTTACAAGATATGTCTTCAACCCCGCTATCTTTTCTATAAACCCTTGCCCCCTTTACTACGTCATATTCATCAACAAACAAATTAATTACGTTTGCCTCAGTAACGACTGGAATGTCCCTCAAGGCAATAGTATCGTGAAGAGCACCCATTAATTCTGATCCTGTACGGTTTGGAGACCCATGCATTCTTTTGTTTGAATGACCTGGATAATCAAAGGTGCTTACCAATGACAATGGAACATTACAGCTATCAACCAGCCATTCAACAGTCAGAGCAGACTGATTTGCAAGATGGGCAGCAATTTCTAAATCAGTCTGGCCCTGAGTTTTCATTTTGATATCATCAAAAAAAGCTTCTGGGCTATCTTTAATATTAAGTTCTTTTTGAAATCTACTACCTGCACCGGGAATTAACCCAGTTGACATTGATGTTGTTCCAAGTGCAGAGCTATCTTTCTCAAGAACCATGACAGAAGAACCAGTTAGGTCGACTGATAATGCAGCCGTTAAACCACATCCACCTCCGCCAACAATCAATACATCAATACCAGTATTAAAAGCTGCATCATTTGAACTTAAAATTGTCATATATTATCTACTTTTTGAAGTATAATTTGTTATAGTCTATATGACCGACTTCAATATAGTACCCAAGTAGGTCTTTGTTTACAGCATCAAACCTGGATGTTTCGTACAATAGAATTGCCGGAGCCAATTCTAATTGATACCGCATAACATCCTGAGTAAGCCTTCTCCTTTCCTCAATGTTAAAAGCTGATTGTGCTTTCTCAATTAATGGCATTATAGACTGATCACAAAACCAAGGCTTTGACCAAAAGCAAGAATGCCTTACAAGGGGGGTAAGTGCATCTAGAGTAGGATTAACTCCGTAATCTATCCCAATTGCTTCACCCTTCCATTTGCCCTGATAAACACCCCGTGCATATTGTGAGGCTGGAATTCTTGTAATTGATAAATTTACATCAACTTTTGAAAGGTCTGAAGCAACTTGTTGATATACCTGACTGGAATATGAAGCTGCACTTAGAAGTATTTCAGCAGTAAAAGAAAAACCATTGGGGTAACCAGCTTCTTTAAGAAGTCCTCTGGCTTTTTTGATGTCATATGGCCACGGTTCAATATTAGGATCCCACCCAAAAGCAAAGCTGGGAGCGGTTTGCGTAGCCATGTGAACTTTATTGCTAAGTAATTTGCTAACAATTACTTCTCTGTTAACTGCAAAATTAAGTGCCCTTCTAACTCTAACATCCTTTAATGGTGAGTCCTTTTCAGTAATAAAAGCCAAAACCTGCATACTTGGATCAAAACCTCGACTAACAAAATGCCCTGAATCTTCAATCATATAAACCTCATCTGGACCAAGTTGCACAGCAATATGAAAACGACCTGAGAGAAAACCCTGGATTCTAGAGACAGCATCTGGTGCAGTTACAAGTTCAATATTTTCAACGTTTGACTTCCTCCAAGCTTGCTTAAATCTTTCAAGAATAACTCGAGAAACATCCCAGGACTTAACCATATATGGACCGGTGCCAATAGGTAAATCAGCAAACCCTTCTTCACCAACTTCTTTCCAGTAGTTAGGAGGAACAATCTTTAAGGAAGCTATTTTATGAGGTAACAAAATATCTGGCGAAGAAGTTCTTATTCTTATGGTATAATCGTCTAAGGCTTCAATAGAAGAGATACCATCAAGCTCAGCTGTAACATTCCAAGATCTTCCTTGATCAGACTGAAGTAGATTAAACGAGAATACAACCGAGTTGGAATTGAATGGCTCACCATTTGAAAAAGTAACATTTTTTCTAAGAAAAAATAACCATGTCAGTTCATTCTCATACTGCCAACTCTCTGCAAGTAATGGGACTGGGGTTGCCTGTTGACTAACTCTGGTTAAACCCTCAAACATTGCAGCATGAGTATAAAGACTAGGTAAACCAGTTGTCGTTTTAAATGGGTTTCCTCTGGAGGTTGGTAAACTAGTAATTCCAACTTTTACAATATCTTTAGAAAGAAGAGGTGTGATTAGATAATTAATAAATAAAATAAGAATTAAAAAATTTTTTAATAAGTTAAACATATAACATCTTTAAACTTTTACTCTTGGCGCATCATATTCATATAAAATTTTTCCTCTTTGTGCCCTGTCAGAGTCTAAATCCTCTCGTGAAGAAATCTTTTGGAACAATTGACCAGCTTCCCTTGATTGCAACTGACACCATGCAGTTCTGTCAATTCTCTCATTTTCATAACTTTCAAATATTTTCCTAGGATTTTCATATTTAACAAAACACCTTGATAGAACAATAGCATCTTCAATTGACATTGCAGCACCTTGAGCCATAAATGGTAACATAGGATGTGCTGCATCTCCAAGAATCGTAACTCTATTCTCGCTCCAACTCCCTAGAGGATTTCTATCAAATAAACCCCACTTATAACACTCATCTTGTGGAGTAGCAGAAATAATATTTCTTACATCTTGATGCCAGTCTTTAAACTCAGCTAACGCCTGATCAACGGAGGACCTTACTGTCCAGCCCTCTTCATGCCAATCTTTAACATTTGAAATTGCAACATAGTTTTTAAACCTGCCTGACTTGACCGTATATTCCACAATATGTTTTTTGGGACCAATCCAAATATTTATTTCTGGACCTCGTTGATGTTCAGGAAGTGATTCTACTGGCATAAGGCCTCTCCAGGCCAAGTTACCAGTATAATTAGGGTTATCCGATGCTTTAATAATTTTCCTTACTAATGAGTGAATACCATCACAACCAATCAAAAACTCACCCTCTACAACTAAATTATTATTAAACTTAGCAGTTACAAAGCTCTCTGACTGAAAAAAATCAATCAATTCATGGTTAACTTTAATGCAATTCATATCATTACGTTTTACTGAATTGTATAAAGAAGAATGAATATTCACACGATGCACGTCATAATAGGGATGACCATACTTTTTAGTGAAATCATCACCTAAATCAGTTGTGCTCATCTCTTTGCCAGTTTGATAATGCCTAACTATGGTCTTCTTTGGCAAAGTAGCATCTTTTTCAATTTCTTTCAGTACACCTAATGAATCGAGAGAACGTGTAGCATTTGGAGTTAACATTACACCTGCACCAACCTCTTTAATCTCTGGTGCTTTTTCAAAAACAAGTACCTGTTGATTAAGTCTTTGTAATGCCAATGCTAACGAGAGACCTCCTATTCCAGCACCGATGATAATATATTTACACTTATGTGTATTGTTTGTTTTTTTCATACTAATAAGCTTTTTAAAAAAATATATTCATTTATAGCGTGTATCTCTAATTTGAATATCTATATCTACCTAGAGTCAATAACAACATTGATCCTCCAATAAGTAATCCAGATGAAAGAAAAAGAATAGGATCATAAGTATTAAAGGTATCTTTGACATACCCAAACAAAGGGGCACCTATCCCAGCACTTATTTTAAATACAGCATATAAAAAACTATAAATAAGACCATAATTTTTCTGACCAAAATATCTACTCACCAAGAAAGACATAAGATCAAATTCTGCACCAGCTGCTAAACCAATTAAAACTCCAGCAAACATTGCTGCTCCAACACCACCAAAACCTGTAGCAAGGATTAAACATGAAATGGCAGGTAATGATAATAATACAAGTGCGACACCCGGGGCCCAAAATCTATCAACCAAATAACCTGTTATTAGACGACCTGCAATAACAGATGGCCCTATGACACCAGCTATTTTTGCACCATCAATTAATGAGATATCTCTATCAATGAGCATAAGTACAAAATTAGAAATTAAACCTGCTATGGAAAGCCCTATTATTATGAAAGCTAAATTAATTACCCAATAGCGGTAACCATATAGCACCTCACTAACCTTCAACCCTTTTTGTATCAAATTATCTTTGAATTCATTATTGGAACCTTTTTCTACAACATCTTTTCTATCCACAAGAAAGAAATATGCTAAAGGAAAAGAAATAAAAGCAGGCAAGGCTGCTAAACCAAGATAGGTGAATCTCCAACCAAACTCAGTAATTAACCAAGTGGCATAAACTGGGAGAAAGGTTGCACTAACTCCTGTCCCGGCAAGAGCTATTCCTAACGCTTTACCTCTCCCAATATTAAACCAATCAACTATTAATCTCGTCCATGTAATTGGAACGGTACCAACTCCAACTATTGCTGTTAAGAATGCTATTAAGTAAAATGTCCACAGAGGACCAGTAAATAAACCTAAAGAGGCCATTCCAATAGCCATTCCAATAATAGAAAATAGTGTGATATTTCTCACACCCCTTTTATCAACCATCCACCCCAAAATTGGTGCCGCAATTAGGTTTCCTAAAGTAAACCAGGAATAGATTCCCTGAACTTCTGCTTTTGTCCATGAAAACTCTACTGTTAGTTTTGCAGTAATGACACCAGAGGTATATATGGGTATTGCCCCAAGTCCACAAGCAAGTCCAATTCCAGCTATGAGTACAATTTTCCACCCCCGTTTAAATTCTTCCACAGAAGTGTATTCTGCACCTCTTTTTTCTTCCATAAGCTTACCTTCTTGAAATAATTATCCTAATAAAGTGATTGGAAATATTTGTTATTACAGACCAATTATTAAAATTAATGATAATCAAATATATATTTAATTTAAGTTAATAAATACTATACTCATTAATAAAAAAAACTACCAATATTAAGCCACTCAGAAGGAAAATTTAATGTCTTTATGCGATATTGAGAACAAAGCTAAAATTTGCAGAATTACCTGCGGCTGGAAAAAACCTGAGCTTCCAATAGACTGGGTTAGGCTCTACTGGCGAGATGTACATAGTCCAGCAATTTCTAGAAGATTAGGGATTTTTGACTATAGACACTATCAATACGATAACGTTATTGAAAACCTATTATCTCATATTGATGATATAAGCTATTCATGTGATATCAATGAACAATTAATGTGGACCTCAGATGTTAGGTATAAGTCTGAACAAGACTTAAGTCTTTTTGACTCTTCTCCAATCGATGAAGCAAAAAAAGCTTTACTGGGTGATATAGATCTAATTGTTGATAAAAGTACAACTTATAGGGCAGTTAATAGTAATGCTCACACTTTTATAGATATCTCCAAAACTTCTACACCGCAAGGATCATATAATCTTCCTACATTTGTCTTATTTTTAAAAAAAAAATCAAAGGAAGAAGAATTCAGAAATTTCTTAAATAGCTTATCTTTGAACCTATCAGGTCATAATGGAGTGATAAGATTAAGGTTAAGCCTCTTTGATGAACCTGATATGGACAAAGAGAAAAAAGCTGGTTACCCAATTAAAACTCACCCAAAGGAACAACAATACCAAGCATCTA
The DNA here is from genome assembly GCA_902575965.1 of uncultured Alphaproteobacteria bacterium. Lineage (GTDB taxonomy): Bacteria > Pseudomonadota > Alphaproteobacteria > Rhodospirillales > Rhodospirillaceae. Next base: position 52,219 of record CACGTM010000006.1, read on the forward strand.
TAGAGCTTGTCTTAGACAAATTTGAAAGAGGGAAGGAATTATTTACTGATATCAATGAGTCACTAGCAAAAGAGCATATAAAAGAAATTCACACATATCCTGTGAGAGCAGTGTATACAAGTATTTATGCGTCTAAGCCAACAATTGTGGGGCTAAGGGGGTACCCTGCATATCAAGCAATAAAGGCACTTAATGCAGACAACCAGAAAAATCCCTTTCTATTAGAATGGATGTATGGAGATATTGCAAAAGAATTTAATGACTAGGGAAAACATTATGATAGAAACTGTGTCAAATGAACTTACCAACTTTATGTACAAATGGAAAGAAAAGGGAGTCCCTAAAGAAGTTACTCATGAAGCAAAAAGGTTATTTTTAAATCAACTTAAAGCATCAGTCGGTGCAACGAAAACAGAAGCTATAAAAATTTTAAATGAACAAACAAAGGAAAATGAAAACTTAGAAAAAACATCCCAAATAATTTGGCTAGGAAGACAAGCAGATTTAGAGAGTGCAGCAATAGTCAATGGGGCACTATTTGAGGTTTTAGATTTCCATGATACTTATATCCCCTGCTATATGCATGCTACCTCCGCCGTTCTTCCAGCACTGATGGCTGTTGCAGAGGAAAGAGAATATTCTGGTTTAGATTTTTTAGAATCTTTAGCACTTGGAATGGAAGTTGAATTAGCCATAGCTTCAATATTAATGCCAACAGCATACTATAGGGGGTATGTTCCTGCCGGCCTAACTGGAAGTGTTGGTGCAGCTGCAGCATGTAGTATTTTGACGAATATAGGGCCTGAGAAAACACAAAATGCAATTTCCATTGCTATGTGCACCTCATTTGGACTTTATGTTTCAGTTGGGAGCATGACATTGCCCTATATTACTGGAGCAACAGCTAGGTCTGGACTAAACGCATTTCAACTTGCTGAGAAGGGCTTTGATGGTCCTGCAACTGCTTTTGAAGGCGAAAAAGGTATGCTAGTTACTCACTCAGACGAAAATAAAGATAAAATCAATAAAGTTCTTTCCTCTATAGGCGATAAATGGAAGATCTTTGGACAAACCTATAAAACGGTCCCAACAGAAACAATAACGCATGGGCCAATAGAATTAATCTTAAAGGTTTTAGATCGATCAGGTGGAAAAGAGATTAAAAAAATTGATTTTTTTGTCTGTCCAATCGTTAAAGAAATATGTGATGAACGGATGGAGCGCTTTGGCTTGCCAAGTAGTGAACTAACTGCAAGGTTTGATTTATGCTTTTGTGCAGCCGCGGCATGGGTTCGTGGAAAATTTACTTTAGAAGAAATGAAAGAAGAAGCATACAAGGATGATAAAATATTAGATTTAAGAAACAAAATTAATTTGATACCAGATCAAAGCAGAAAAACCTTTGAAGGATGCTCCATTAAAGTAGAATACTTGGATGGGAGTAAGGACAGTGATAATGTTGATTATTTTTTAGGAAGTCCACAAAATCAAATGACTGATAATCAACTCTCAAATTTATTTTTACAATCTTCTAAAGGGTTTATAAATGAAAAAAAAGTAAATATTATTCTACAAGATTTATGGGGTCTTGAAGAGGAACAAAATATTAAAAAATTTATTAGTCAATTAAAATTGAATTAGAAGAAAAATATGACATTACTTAAGATCAACAAAGATGAAATCTTTTGGTACAAAATTAGTGGGGAGGGAGAGCCCTTAGTTCATATACATGGGTCGGCATTTGGGCATAAAAACTTTGAAAAGATGACACCATATATGTTGAATAAGTTTCAGGTCATTGATTTTGATCTTATAGGATATGGAGATAGTAAAGGTAAAAACCGTCAAGGGGGAATTGAGGGAATCGCAGATCAAGTAAGTGACTTTATAAAGGCGCT
>CACGTM010000007.1 GCA_902575965.1 uncultured Alphaproteobacteria bacterium
AGGCTTAGGAACCTCTTTTATTGACATAAATATGGGCTGTCCCGCTAGAAAAGTTATTAATAGTTATTGCGGAGCTGCCTTGATGCGTGATGAAGAATTAGTAAGACGAATTCTTGATGAGGTGTGTAATAGTGTGACTATACCAGTGACGCTTAAAATGAGACTTGGTTGGGATAATGACAATCTTAATGCTCTTAATATTGCTCAAATAGCTGAAGAATGTGGTGTTAAAATGATCACAGTCCATGCAAGAACAAGAAAACAAATGTTTAAGGATAAAGCCAGATGGAAACTTGTAAAAATAATTAAGGAAAATATTAATATTCCAGTGATAATTAATGGTGATATCGTATGTGAAAAAACAGCAAAAGTAGCCATGGATGAGTCCAATGCAGATGGAATAATGATTGGCAGAGGATGTTATGGTGCACCATGGTTACCATCAAAAATAAAGTTTTTTATTGATACTGGGAGAATTCTTTCAACTCCCTCAGTTGAAGAACAAATGTATACTTTATTAAATCATTATGAGGATATTTTAATCCATTATGGAATTGAAAAAGGTACTCGTATCGCTAGAAAACATATACAGTGGGCTACAAAAAACTTTTTTAATTCAAAATCATTCTTTCATTTAATTTGTAAAGAAGTTGATCCGCATATTGTTAAAAAACAAATTATCAATTTTTTTAATTCAGAAATAAATTTTTCTATGAGTGTTACGTAATGAATAGGAAAGTAAATATAGAGGATTCAAATATTATTAGTCCTTTGGATATACTTTCATCTATTTCTTACCCGACATTTGTTATAGATAAAGACTTAAAGTTTTACTATGTAAATAATGCTGCTGAAAATTTATTTAGGACTAGTTTATCAACTTTGAAGTGTCGGTACTTGACAGATTATCTTCCTACTGATGGTGTAATAGTCTCCCTAATTGATCAGGTTTTTAAAAATAATTCTGCTGTTTCAGAACATGGTTTAAAGTTTGATACACCAAGAACGGGATTGAGAGATATTTCTATTTTTGTTTCTCCTCTCCAAGAAGAACAGAATTTTATTGTTGTTTCATTACAGGAGCATACTAGGGCCCAAAAAATAGGAAGGCAATTAGAAAGTAGGTCATCTGTAAGATCTATAATGGCTATGGGGCAAATGCTTGCACATGAAATAAAGAATCCACTATCAGGCATTAGAGGTGCGGCTCAATTATTAGAAGAAGATTTAAGTAATGAAAATAAAGAACTTACTAGATTGATTTGTAACGAGGCTGATAGAATAGTCTCTCTAGTTGATAGAATGAATTTATTTGTAGATCATGGAGAGATCGATAGAAAAGGAGTAAATATTCATAGTATCTTATCTCATGTCTGTTTGTTATCTCAAAATGGTTTTGGATCACATATTAAATATACTCAAAGGTATGATCCCTCTCTTCCTTTAGTTAATGGTAATAAAGACCAGCTTGTTCAAGTTTTTCTAAATTTATTTAAAAACGCAGCTGAAAGTATTAAAACAAATGAGGGTGAGATCATTATTTCAACTTCTTTTGAACCAGGCGTAAGGGTTAAAAATTCAAATAATACAAATTCCTTAGAACTTCCATTAGTTGTTACTATAAAAGATAACGGTGTTGGTATTCCTGATGAGATAAGGGAGCATTTATTCGAGCCATTTATTTCGACAAAAGTTAACGGGAGTGGCCTTGGTTTACCTCTTATTGCCAAAATAATTAATGACCATGGTGGTATAGTTGAATTTGACTCAGATAATAATGGTACTACTTTTAAAGTGATGCTTCCAATAATAACAGATAACTAGATTATGAATAAATATACTATTTTAATAGCAGAGGATGATACAAGCGTTAGGACTGTTCTAAATGAAGCATTTGTTAGAGCAGGGTACGTTGTTAAATCTACAGGAAATATATCTACTCTTTGGGATTGGATAGACCAGGGTGAAGGTAATCTTGTTATAACTGATGTTCTATTGCCTGATGAGAATGGATTAGACCTTCTTCCGAAAATTCAAAAATATCGTCCTGGCCTGAAGGTAATAGTTATGAGTGCCCAAAACACTTTGTTAACTGCTGTTAAAGCAGTAGAAAGAGGTGCTTTTGAATATGTGCCCAAACCATTTGATTTATCTGAACTATTGCTGATTGTAAAGAGGGCTCTAGAAGCTTCACAGAGAAGTAAAATGAGCAATAATGATGAATTAGTTAAAGAAAGAATGCCTATTCTTGGTCGATCTCAGGCTATGCAAGATGTTTATAGATCAGTTGCACGTTTGATAAATACTGATCTAACAGTAATGGTTTCAGGCGAGTCAGGAACGGGAAAGGAGCTAGTTGCAAAGGCCCTCCATAATTATGGAAGAAGAAGGAACGGACCTTTCATAGCTATAAATATGGCTGCTATTCCAAAAGAATTGATAGAGAGTGAGTTATTTGGGTATGAAAAGGGAGCATTTACTGGTGCTACACAACGTAGTTCTGGGAAGTTTGAACAAGCAAACGGTGGTACATTATTTTTAGATGAAATAGGCGATATGCCTGCAGATGCACAGACAAGGCTACTTCGTGTTCTTCAAGAAGGTGAATATACAACTGTGGGTGGCAATACGCCAAATAAGACAAATGTTAGAATTATTGCTGCAACACACCGTGACCTTACAGAAATGATTAAAATGGGGCTTTTTAGAGAAGACCTATTTTATAGATTAAATGTTGTACCTTTGAAGCTTCCCTCCTTAAGACAAAGAGTAGAAGATATTCCAGAATTAGTTAATCATTTCCTGCTTCAAGCACTTGATGATGGTTTAAGTTCTAAAACGATTGACAAAACAGCAATGGATAAGCTTCAGTCTTATAAATGGCCTGGTAATGTAAGAGAGTTAGAAAACCTGATTAAGAGAATTTCTGTACTTTATAGTGAAGAAAATATTACTGGGAACATTATTGAAATAGAATTAGCTTCAATTCAGGAAGAATTAAAAATAAATAATAAAGAAATAAACGATATTAATAGCTTTATTACAGAACATATAAAGAGTTATTTTTCAAAATTTCCAAAAGATAAAATACCCTACGGTTTTTATAATACTTTTATAAAAGAAATTGAAAAACCCTTAATCATGCAAACATTGAATCTTACAGATGGGAATCAGATTAAAGCTTCAAAAATTTTGGGATTAAATAGAAATACGCTTCGAAAAAAAATTAAAGATTTAGGTATTGTTTTAACTAGAAGTATTAATTAATAGTTTTAAATTATGGATTTTGCATTAAAAAATAAAACCTTAAAAAACTTTTCCTATAATTATATTAGAGGAATAAGTTTATCTAATTATACTTTTGTGGTGCTATCAATTTCTGTAATATTATCAGGTTTAGCAACATATTTTGTTTTATCATCTGGAATGATCGCAAAATCAACAGGTACAGTTTTAGTTTTATTAAATATTGATATATTTTTAGTTCTAACACTGGGAATACTTTTAGTGCGAAGGATCGCACAGATCAGAACTGATAAACTTTCAGGGCAAAGTGGATCTAAACTTCATGTCAGAATAGCAATTCTGTTTGGATTTGTTGCTATAACTCCATCTATCTTAATGATGATTTTTGCAGTTCTATTTTTCTCTTTAGGTGTAGAAAGTTGGTTTAGCCAAAGAGTTAGGACGGCCTTGATTGATTCATCTGAAGTTGCAGATGCTTATTTGACAGAACATATTCAAATTATTAGAGCAGATGCTTTAGCAGTGGCAAATGATATCAATAGGCAATGGGCACAACTAAATAATTCGGACTTAATTGATGGGTTTTTATCTTCCCAAGCAGTTATAAGGGATCTAACAGAAATCATTATTTTTCGAAGCGATATGCAAGTTATTGCAAAAGCCGGTTACACATTTGCTCTTCAAAGTGGAGAAGAAATTCCTCTAAGTTCTATAGCTCAGGCAAATCTTGGCGATGTTGCAATATTAACGGGAGAAAGTGGAGATAGAGTAAGGGCACTTCTTAGGTTAGACCCTTTAACAGATAGTTATTTATTTATTGGTAGATTTATAGATCCAAAAGTCTTAAATAGGGTTGAGCGAACACAAGATGCTGTTGATGAGTATCTATTACTAGAAGATAGTAGATTTGAATTTCAGATAAATTTTACACTTTTATTTATTTTATTTTCTATACTTCTCCTCTTAATATCGGTTTGGTTTGGTCTTAATCTAGCAAATAAACTTGCAACCCCGATTGTTTCATTAATAAAAGCATCAGAATTGGTTAGATCTGGTGATTTTAGTGTAAGAGTAAAGGAAAAAACACAAAAAGAAGAGACAGACGAAATAGATAAATTGAGTAGTGCTTTTAATAGAATGACTAGTACATTATCTACTCAACGTAAAGCTTTATTGGATGCTAATGTTCAACTTGATGAACGTAGATTATTTACTGAAGCTGTTTTATCAGGTGTAACAGCTGGAGTCATCGGGGTAGATAATAAAGGTTTAATTACACTACCAAATAAAGCTGCATCTTTTTTAATAAATCATAATCTTGAAAAATATATTGGTTATCCCCTAGAAGATTTTATACCAGAATTTAAAACATTACTAAATAAGGATGAATACTTATATTCAGATTCTATCCAAAAAGAGATAAAATTAATAGTTAAGGATAAAAAAAGGACTTTTTTGGTAAGATCAACAGTTGAAGTTAAAGATGATAATATAATTGGTTATGTTTTTACATTTGACGATATAACTGCTTTACAAGCAGCTGAGAGAAAAGCTGCTTGGTCAGGAGTTGCTAGAAGGATTGCTCATGAAATCAAAAATCCATTAACCCCAATACAGTTATCAGCTGAAAGATTAAAAAGAAAGTTTGAAAATAAAATTAATCAAGATAATGATGTGTTTCAAAAATGTACTGATACAATTATTCACTATGTTGGGGAAATAGGGGATATGGTTGATGAGTTTACTCAATTTGCTAGAATGCCACAGCCAAATCTCAAAAAAAATGATTTAAACAAACTTTGTAAAAACTTTGTAAGACTTATAGACTCAACTTATACAGATATTCAAATAAAAGTTACTTCGACTAATAATGATCTTTGCATCATGTGTGATGTAAACCAAATAAACCGTTCTCTTGCAAATGTTGTTAAGAATTCTGCTGAGTCGATCAGTGAGAAAATTAAAATATCAGGCAAAAGGTATAAGGGGTTTATTGAAATTATATTACTTGATAAAGGAAATAAAGTTTTTTTAATTGTAAATGACAATGGTGTAGGACTACCAGATAATGATTTTAATAATTATCTAACTGAACCATATGTTACAACAAGGCCAAATGGAACAGGTCTTGGTTTAGCAATTGTTCATAAAATTATTGAAGATCATAATGGAGAAATTATAATTGAAAATAATAAAGAAAACGGTGCTTCAATTACTTTTATATTTAATAAGGTTTAAAGAAAAATCATTTGTTACTTCTAGGGATTGAGATTTTATGTCAACAGATATTTTAATAGTAGACGATGAAACGGATATTAGGAACCTAATATCAGGAATATTAGAGGATGATGGCTATTCTACAAGGCAAGCAGCCAACTCACAAATGGCACTTAAGGAAATAAAAGCTCAAGCACCATCTGTCATACTTTTGGATATTTGGTTAGATGGAAACCAAAAAGATGGATTAAAGCTTCTAGAAATTATTAAAAAGGTACGTCCAAAATCGCAAGTTATTATGATTAGTGGTCATGGTACTATTCAAACTGCTGTGAGAGCCATAAAATTAGGCGCCTTTGATTTTATTGAAAAGCCATTTGAGTCAGATAGACTTCTTTTTCTTGTAAAAAGGTCACTTGAGAACTCACGGCTAAAAAATGAAGTTATGCAACTAAAGGCTAAAACAAATATTTCAGATGATTTAATTGGTAATTGTAATGCCATTATTAATATAAAACGTACAATTGAAAGAGTTGGCCCAACTGGTTCACGTGTTCTTATTACAGGTCCAGCGGGAGCTGGAAAGGAGGTAGTTGCAAGATTAATTCATAAACATTCAAAGAGGAAAGATTCACCTTTTATTGTAATAAGTTGTGCCTCATTAGATCCTGATAAATTTACAAAAATATTATTTGGTAACAATAAATTCTCTAATAATGAAGGTTTATTTTATCATGCAGATGGCGGAACAATTCTTTTGGATGAAGTCGCCGATATGCCAATAGAAACACAAAGAAGGGTAATTAGATTACTTCAAGAACAAAAATTTGATAGAATTAATGCAAATGGATCAGTTGATGTAGATGTTAGAATTCTTGCTACATCAAATAAAGACCTTGAAAAAGAAATAACTTTGGGAAGGTTTAGAGAAGAGCTATTTTATAGACTAGCAGTTGTTCCGATAAAAATGCCATCATTACAAGAGAGAAGAGAGGATATACCTGAATTAGTACAGTATTTTATGGAATCAAGATCAAAGAATGAAAATTTGCCTATAAGATTAGTTGCCGAGGATGCCCTAGCTTCTCTACAAAATCATTCTTGGCCTGGCAATGCTAGGCAACTTAGGAATGTTATAGAATGGTTGCTAATTATGGCGCCTGGCGGGCAGAATACACCGATTAGAGCAGATATGTTGCCCGCAGATTTAGCTATAGATACACCGAGAATTTCAACTTTAAACAGGTCAAATGAGATATTTACATTACCATTAAGAGAAGCCAGAGAAATGTTTGAAAAAGAATATTTAGTTTCACAAGTTAGAAAATATGGTGGTAATATTTCTCGTACTGCAGAGTTTATTGGGATGGAAAGGTCTGCATTACATAGAAAACTGAAATCTTTGGGTATTACACGAGATCTAAAAATTAATGATGATTCTATCCTAGAGTTTAAATGATAAATATTTATTATGATTATTTTATATAAAAATTCGGATATGTAATGAGTTTAAAAGTAATTATTTGTGGTGCTGGTGAGGTTGGTTATAATCTTGCAGGTTATTTAGCCACTGAAGGAAATGATGTTACAGTCATTGACCAAAGTAAAGAATTAATTAAAAGAGTATCCGAGTCTCTCGACGTAGCTGGTATAATAGGGCATGCATCTCAGCCAGATATTTTGGAGAATGCAGGAATAGAAGATTGCGATATAATTATAGCTGTAACACAAGTTGACGAGATAAATATGGTGGCTTGTCAGGTAGCGCACTCTCTTTTTAATGTACCAACTAAAATTGCAAGAATTAGAAGCCAAAGTTATTTACAACCAATATGGTCCCAAATGTTTGCCAGAAATCATCTTCCAATAGATGTTGTTATTTCTCCAGAGTTAGAAATTGCGAAATCTATAACACGCGACCTTGAAATCCCAGGGGCAATGGAAGTTATACCCCTTTCTGATGATAAAGTTCGTTTAGTAGGTGTTAGAATTGAAAATGATACTCCATTAATAAATACACCACTCAGGCAACTTACAAGTTTATTTCCTGACTTAGATATTACTATTGTTGGGATTAAGAGAGGAGATTCAGTAATAATACCTCATTCTGAAGATCAAATGCTTCCTGGTGACGAGGCATACTTTGTAATACCTTCAGTACAATGTAAAAGAGCTATGGCGGCTTTTGGACATGAAGAACCAGAAACGAGAAGAGCTGTTATTTGTGGAGGTGGGAATATAGGTTTAATACTAGCAAAAGAGTTGGAAAAGGAACATCCTGAAATAAATATCAAGATAGTTGAATCCAACCTTACTAGAGCGCAAAGTATTTCTGCTGAATTAGAAAACTCAATTGTTTTAGGTGGTAATATTCTTGAAACTGATATTCTATTTGAGGCTGGTGTAGAAAAGTCAGAAGTAATTATTACTCTGACTAATGATGATGAAACAAATATATTAGCTGCTTTATTAGGGAAAAAATGCGGATCTCAGAGAGCTATAGCTTTGGTAAATAAATCAAATTATAATACTTTGATGGGCCCTTTAGGAATAGATGTTGTTATTAATCCAAAGGCAATTACTGTCTCACAGGTATTATCATATGTGAGAAGAGGAAGAATTCATTCAGTACATTCTATCCAAGAAAATTTTGGTGAGTTAATCGAAGCAGATGCCCTAGACACATCAAATATTGTAGGAAAGCCATTAAAGGAGATTGACTTGCCCAAAAATACTCGATTTGGAGCAATTATAAGAAACGATCAGATTATAGTACCAGGTCCTCAAACTATTATTGAAGGAGGGGATAGAGTAATTTTATTTGCTGCAAAAGAGGCAGTCGCGAAAGTTGAGCGACTTTTTTCAGTTAGATTAGAGTATTTTTAAACATAATGTCTAGATACGTATATGTTAATGGTAAATATCAAATTTATAAAGACTCAACCACTCACGTAGAGGATAGGGGGCTTCAATTCTCTGACGGAGTTTATGAGGTTATTGGTGTATGGAAAAATAGACTTATTGATTTTTCTTTACATCTTGATCGGCTCTATAGGTCAATGAATGAACTTTGTTTTTCATCGGTGCCATCTAGCAAGTTTCTTTCAATTGTTACAAGAGAAATTATTCGATTAAATAAAATAAATTACGGTACTATATATATCCAAGTAAATAGAGGTAAATCAAAAAGAAATCATACATTTCCAGACAATACAAAATATACAATATCTGTGATTGGTAGAAATGGTCTTTCATTTAGAGAGCCGTCAAATAATAAAGGTATATCAGCTATAACTCTAAGAGATCAAAGGTGGGATAGACGAGATATTAAAAGTGTATCTTTACTTGCTAATGTTCTTGCTAAACAAAAAGCTCTTAGTAATAATTCTTTTGAGTCTATATTATTTGATCATAACAATTTTGTTACAGAAGCAAGTACAGCTAATGTATGGATTGTTAATCAAAATAACGAGTTATTAACACACCCAGCTAATAATAAAATTTTAGGTGGTGTAACTAGAAAAAGAATTATGAAAATTGCTGAGAATCTTAAAATAAATATTTATGAAAAATCTTTTACAGTTGATGAGATGTATAAAGCAAGTGAGGTATTTTTAACTGGTACTACCATTGGTGTAAAACCAGTTATCAAGATTGATAATTATAATATTTCAAAATCTGAAATTGGCTTTTGGACAACTAAATTTAAATATGAATACATGAGATTTTTAGATACAATTAATTAATTTTTATGAAAAATAAACTTATAAGACCAAATATTATTCTTTTTGACTGGGATGGTACATTAGCGAATACATATCAAGCTTTATATCTTTCTATGAATGATACCTTACAGAAGTTTGGTAAAAAAACAAAGCTTTATAATGATTGGTTAGACTGGTTTATTAAATCCCCGAAAGATTCATTTAAAGAAATCTTTGGAAACGAATATGATATGGCTTATCAATATTATATAGATAGATATTCTTGTATACATAACAATAATATTCATTTTTATGATAATATAATTTCTATTCTTGATTATTTGCATTCTAAAAGTGATTTAATTTTGGGTATAGTAAGTAATAAACAGAAAAAGATATTAGACCTTGAGATTAAAAAATTATTTGCAGAGAAGTATTTTAGTGTTGTAGTTGGTTCTGGCGATGCGAGTGAGGATAAACCATCACCGGCACCTATAATTTATGCATTATCCTTAATAAATAAATTTCCTACTAAAGAAGTGTGGTTTATTGGAGATACTGAAATTGATGTTAAAAGCGGATTTCAGGCAGGTTGTACAACAATTTTGATTAACGATAGCTATTTTAAAACAAAACCAGATATTTTATTAGAAAACCATAGTGATCTATATAATCTTATTTTTTCACATACATCTTAACTTTTTTAAATTTCTTTCTGTTCTTTCTTTATTTAATAAGCTATAAATAATTACTATTTAATTTATCGGGCACAAGATAAAAGGTAAGAAAATGGCTAATGATAAGTCCAAGAACGTACAAGATGTTTTTTTAAATACGGTACGAAAAAATAAAACCTCAGTTACAGTTTTTTTAGTAAATGGCGTAAAGCTTCAGGGTATTATTACCTGGTTTGACAATTTTTCGATGTTATTAAGGAGGGATGGTCATACTCAGCTTATTTATAAACATGCTATCTCAACTGTGATGCCAATAGGTACTCTGCAATTATTTGATGGTGAAACACAAATTGACCATGTCGAAGATAGTAGTGATGAAAATATTAATAATTAATGAACTCTATTAATAAAAAAGATTTCTTTAACAAAAAATTAATCAATACAGTAGTTATATGTCCATTTGTTAATTACAAGCCAACTAATGAAGATAAAGCATATAAACTAAAAGAGGCTGAAGAATTATCAAAGGCAATTAATTTAAATATAATTGATGTATTTGATATATTTATAAAAGCAATTAAGCCGTCTATTTACTTTGGAAAAGGTTTCCTTGATAGGGTTATACATACTATTCATTCAGAGTCTATAAATTTAGTAATTGTTGATGCAGCACTCTCACCAATTCAGCAAAGAAACTTAGAGATAGAGTTAAAAGTAAAAGTTATTGACCGAACCGGTTTAATTTTAGAAATCTTTGGGAAAAGAGCTAAAACAAGAGAGGGTATACTTCAGGTGGAATTAGCTCACTTAAATTATCAGAAAACAAGATTAGTTAGAAGTTGGACACACTTAGAAAGGCAAAGAGGTGGAGCTGGATTTTTAGGGGGTCCTGGTGAGAAACAAATTGAACTTGATAAGAGAATAATAAATAAGAGAGTAAATAAAATAAAAAAAGAAATTGAAAAAGTCAAAAAAACCAGAAAACTACATAGAGATTCTAGGTCAAAAATTCCTTATCCTCTTATTGCTTTGGTAGGTTATACAAATGCTGGAAAATCGACTTTATTTAATAAACTTACTAATTCTAGTGTCTACGTTGAGGATAAATTATTTGCTACTCTTGATCCAACTATGAGAGTTATGACAACTGAAAGTGGTCTAGAAGTAATAATATCTGATACTGTTGGATTTATTTCTGAATTACCACATGAATTAATTGCATCATTTAGAGCAACCCTTGAAGAGTTACACTCAGCAGATATTATTATTAATGTTAGAGATATATCTAACCCTGATTATAAAAAACATAATGAAGATGTGTTAAATATATTAAATACTATTTTAGAAAATAAAAATACCTCAGTAATTAATGTTTTCAGCAAGTTTGATCTTATCAAAAATGAAGATCATCCTAATAAAGATACTAGTAAGTTTGATAATAGTTGTTATATATCCTCATTCACAGGTTATGGTATCTCAAACCTTAAAGATAAAATCGAGAAATTAATTATTCAACATAAACAAAAAATATCAGTTTCTGTATCTCTTTCAGATGGGAAGACACTAGCATGGCTTTATCAAAATGGTCAGGTTATCTCTAGGCATGACACATCAAATGAAGCAAAAATTGATATTTTATTAAATAAAAAAGAAATGAATATTATTGAGAATAATAATAGTTTTTTGTCATATGAATAAAATATTTACAAAAAATATAAAAGTAAGAGATAGCGTACTTAATTTATTATTGGAAACATCTAATAAAATAATTTTACCGAAATATAAATCCTTAAAAGATACAGATATTAAGACAAAAAGTAATTCTAATGATTTAGTTACAATTGCAGATGAATTGGCAGAACAATTCCTATCTAACCGATTAAAAAAGATTATTGATAACTCACTTGTTATTGGTGAAGAGGCTGTCTTTAAAGATGAATCAATTCTTAATAAGTTAAATGATAATAAACCAATCTGGATCATAGACCCAATAGATGGAACAAGTAATTTTGTATCAGGCGATGATAAATTTTATATAATTATTGCTTTAGTTATAAATAATGTAACTATAATGGGATGGATTCATAATCCCATAAATTCAAGTACAATTTGGTCAAGTAGAGGAGAGGGGACCTGGCTGGATGATAATAGATTAAAAATTATATCCAAAGATAAAAATCTAAATAATAATAAAGCAGCGATCTATCATAAATCTTTAATTGATCAAAAACATAAATTTGATTATATAAGATATAATGGAAGTGCAGCACATGAATACGTTTCTCTTGTAAAAAATCAAATACAAATAAGTTGTTTTAGTAGACTATTACCATGGGATCATGCAGCTGGTATATTGATACATCAAGAAGCAGGTGGGTACTCTGCACTTCTAGATAATTCTAAATATAAGCCAAATTGTGATAGAAAAAATGGGATTTTAAGTGCACCAAATCTTGAGATTTGGGAATCAGTTAGGTCATTAATGTCTCTTTAGCTCATATTGTTTTACTTTTTTCCCAATAGTATTGTAAGTCATTTATACTTAATTCTTCAATGTTCTTACCATCGTCGATTATAAATTTTTCTAAAAGTTTAAATCTTTTTTCAAATTTTATATTTGATTTCTGAAGTATTATATTTGTATCATAATTAAGTTTTTGAATTAATCGTATTAAAGTAAATAAGACGTCTCCTAGCTCATCTTGTACGAGATTTTTATTATTATTTGATTGATTTTTTAATTCATATTCTAATTCATGAATTTCTTCATTTAACTTTTTAAATACACTATCAATATCTGGCCAATCAAATCCTTTAGTTGCAGCTAAATGTTGTAATTTTTGACTTTTATTTATTGGGGGAAGAGAAGAGGGTATTTCATTAAACAAACTATCTATGAATTCACCAGAGGTTTTTCTTTCTTCTTGCTTAATTAACTCCCATCTCTTTTCTTGTTCTTCAGATGAAATTTTTTCCTTAACTTTAAATATATGTGGATGTCTATGAATCATTTTTTTTACAATTGAATTTATGACATCATTTATATCAAAAAAATTATTTTCTTTTGCTAGTTTTGAATGATATATTACTTGAAATAATAAATCTCCAATCTCATCTTTTAAATTTTTATAGTTTTCATTACAAATAGCATCTGCAACTTCATAAGCTTCTTCAATGGTATGACCTGCAATGCTTTTAAAGTCTTGTTTTAAATCCCAGGCACAGCCATCAATTGGATCCCTTAGGATATCCATTAAATCGACTATATCTTTAAACTTATATTTTCTTTTAGTGGTTAGGTCTCTGATTTTACTCATTTTTTATAATTCTAACCCTAAAGAGGAATATAATGTAATATCTGTATTTCTATATATTCCTCCCCCTGTCACTGGAGATGCGAAACAAGGAAATATTATATTATATTTTTTTTGCAATTTCAGTAATGATTTATTAAATTTATTAGTATGCTCCTTATTTTTATTTTCAAAATTTAATGATGGTGATATATAATTAGTTGCGACAAGTAATTGTATAGCATCTAGAATTTTATATTTTGTTTTATCTTTATATTTATTAGATATGTTTTTATCCTTTTTTGATAATTCAATTGACGAGTATGAACCCTCCGAAAGATACGTGGTAATTAGGTTGTAAATGTCGTGATTAATAGAAATACTTCCTAGTGGAAAATGAAACTCATGCGGAATTTGAATGGCAGGTTTAATAAGAGTAAATCTTTTTTTTAATAATAAATGTTTTTTATTGGAATCTTTTTTACTAATAGTACCTTTTGCAAATATATCTCTTCTAATCATCGGTGACATTACTAAATCTCTAAAAGATTCTCTCATAATTGAATTATCAATTTTTTCCATAATCGTAATTGTATTTTTATCTAAATGAAGTGGATCAAATGCACGCGTTAAATCAGCAGAACCTAAGTACATTAAGCCAATATTAGATAGATTTTTATGTACTTTAGGAAAGGTGTGCAAATTCCATTCATCAGCCATATATTCATGTAATAGATATTCTTTATTTGATTTATAAATGTTTTCAAAAATTTTTTTACTTTTACTTCCTTTAGTAAAGACACTGTTATCATACTGAGATAAATTATTAAGTATATCTAAGCTTTCATTCAGTGCATGCTCATTAGAAACATTGTAACTTATTTGATAATCTTTGAGAAATTGTCTAATAGGAGCAATAGATGACCAACCATTAAGGCAGTTATAACTAATATAAACTAATCCTCCAGGTTTTAGCTTACTCTTGATTATTTCAAAAATCTCTTTTTTATCAGTATCTGTTATCCACGAATAAATACCATGGATTGTTATTAAATCAAAATCGGGTGTATCTTCGGATATAAATTTTTGAAAGGTACAATTTATTAAATCGACATTTTTTATCTCAGCTAATTTAATAATTTTTTTACCGATTTTTATTGCTTCTTCGTCATAATCAAATCCCCAAGCATTTATATGAGGGTTACAAACACCTGATAAAATTGGTGAGATTCCAATTCCACAGCCAATATCACATGTTGTGAAATTATTTGCGTAGATATCTGAATCATCAATTACAAAATTATTGTTATTAGCCAATAACGTATAATAAAGGTGGTTTAGATCTAAATCCTTATTAAAACTTATTGGGTAGGATACTGATAACTTTTTATTACTCATAATAAATCTTATTGGAGAACTACGTAAGCTATTGAAAATAAATACTTGTTCTAATTGTTTAACTTTTCCTTATAATACATAATATACATTATGCGACAAACACTAATCTAAATATACACTCATACCATCATAGGCTGGTTTTATATTAAAGGGTAAACATAATTGTTGTACCCTATTATAGTCTAAGGATGGTCCCATATGAGTAATAATGCATTCTTTTGGTTTAAATTTATCAACCCATGAAATTGCTTCATCTATACTAACATGAGTTTTATGATTAGGATTATTGGTTAAACATCCAATTATCCATAAATCTAAATTAAAAAGATATTTTTCTGCTTCACTTGTTAATTTATTAAGATCCGTAGTATATGCAAAATCATTAATACGAAATCCTAAAGTTGTCATATTTCCATGTATTTGTCTGAAGGGTTTTAAAATAATATCATCTATTTTAAATTCATTTGGAGGGTCAATTATATTTGAAATTAACCATGGCTTATAAATTGTCTCCCCTGGTTTAATACCTTCAAATGCATAACTGTATCGTATTTTTAACTCAGAAAGGGTATTTTTACTTGCCCATATATCTATTGGCCCCTTTATAACTCTATTTACTTCTCTTAATTCATTAATCCCATGAGAATGATCAGCATGTCCATGTGTAAATATGACTGTATTCACTGCATTAAGATCGTTATTAATAAACTGCTCTCTTAAGTCTGGGGATGCATCTATTAGTATTTTTGTATTTGATTTTTCAACTAATATAGACGACCGAAGTCTCTGATTTTTTTTATTTTTTGGATCACACTGCCCCCAACCCGCTGAGATACTTGGAACACCTCCTGCTCCTCCACACCCTAGGATTGTTATTTTAACTCTTTGTGGATCTTTAATCATTAATGTATTAATTATTTTTAAGAGAGATTATTAACTAGCTTTTGAAAAAAGTTTATAAAAATTAGACGTTGTAATTTCTGCAATTTCATTGAATGTTTTTTCATGAATGTCACCTAATTTCTTTGCCGTATTTTCAACAAAAGCTGGCTCATTTCTTTTTCCTCTATTTGGAACTGGTGCTAAGAATGGAGCATCTGTTTCTACTAAAACTTTATCTAGTGGTAGTTTTTTTACAATATGTCTTAATTCATCAGATTTTTTAAATGTAATTATCCCAGATAAGGAAATATAGAGCCCTAAATCAATTGCTTTAAGTGCTAGAGACTCTCCAGAGCTGAAACAATGAATAACACCTCTAAAGGGTCCCTTCTCCATTTCTTCTTCAAGTATTTGGGCGGTCTTTTCATCTGCGTTACGGGTATGGATAATAATAGGTATATCGGTTTCTCTGCTTGCAGCAATATGTGTTCTAAATTGTCTTTCTTGAACTTCTCTAGGACTATTATCATAGTAAAAATCAAGCCCTGTTTCTCCAAAAGCTATAATTTTATCATCTTTATTTGACATATTTATTAAATAATTTTTATCAATTCTTTCTTCATTATCTGCTTCATGAGGATGAATCCCAATTGAACAATCCATAATCTCTTTATATTTTTCAGTAACATTTCTGACCTGTTTAAATCTACTAATATGAGTACATATTGTTAGAAAATGACTAACATTTTTTGAAACAGCTCTGTCTACAACCTCATTAAGATCTTTTTCAAAATCTGGAAAATCTAGGTGACAGTGACTATCTACAAGCATGATTAATTAAACCAACTATTCAAATTTTCTAAAAACAGGAACTGGCTTATTTATTAGCAAACCTGGAGCGATATGGCTATCAGAATTTATAAAACTAAAACTTCTAGCATTATCAGGTACATTCAATTGAGTCAGAATTTTATCTGCAGCAATTGGGGTAAAAGGTTGCATTATTATACCTAGATTATAAATCACTTTTGAGAGAGTATATAAGACAGTATTCATTCTTTCTGGTGAGTTTTTTTTAAGTTCCCATGGAGCTTGTTTATCAATATATGAGTTTGCAGATCTCACTACTATCAATACAGTTTCAAGAGATTCATTAAATGATTGTTTATCAATTAATGGTCTTAAATTATCAGCTAAACTTTTAGAATTATCTATAATTTCTAAGTCATCCTTAGTTAGGTCTTGGAAATTAGGAATTTTAGAATTACAGTTTTTATATATCATTGAGAGAACTCGTTGAACAAGATTCCCGAAGTCATTTGCTAATTCACTATTAGACCTATGTATTAAAGCTTGTTTTGAGAAATCTCCATCATTACCAAAGGTTACTTCCCTTAATAAGAAATATCTGAGTTGATCTAAGCCAAATTCATCAATAAGAGAATTTGGATCTATTGCATTTCCTAATGATTTTGACATTTTTTGACCTTCAATTGTCCACCATCCGTGAGCAAATATTCTTTTTGGTAAGGGTAAATCAGCAGCCATAAGAAATGCAGGCCAGTAAACACAATGAAACCTTATAATATCCTTACCAATTATATGGAGGTCAGCAGGCCAAATAGTTTTAAATGTTGAGTTATCAATATCTGGATAATTAGCCCCAGTTAAATAGTTTGCTAACGCATCAATCCATACATACATTACATGTTTACTATTATTTGGGACTGGGACTCCCCATTTAAAACTTGTTCTCGATATAGAAATATCTTTTAAACCACTTTTTACAAAACTTATGATTTCATTTTTTCTTGAATTAGGACCTATAAAGTCTGGATGTGCTTCGTAATAGTTTAGCAAACTTGTTTCTGCTGCAGATAATCTAAAAAAATAGCTTTCTTCTTCTACCCACTCAACATTGTTACCATTAGGTGCGCATTTTTCTCCATTCTTATTTAAAATAAGCTCGTCCTCAGTATGATAAGCTTCATCTCTGAATGAATACCATCCTTTATATTTATCTAATACTATCCAGGGTTCACCATCAGGAGCCTTTGAATTTGCAATTTTATTCCAAAAAAATTGACATGCTTTTATATGCCTATCTTCTGTTGTTCTAATAAAATCATCATTCGTTATTGCAAGTGTTTCTGTTAATTGTAAAAATGATTTAGATACATCGTCAGTAAATTTTTGTGGTGATATATTTTTTTCATCAGCTGCTTTTGCAACCTTTTGTCCATGTTCATCAGTTCCAGTTAAAAATTTTACTTTAAAACCATCCAATGTTTTAAAACGTGCTATTACGTCACATGCAATAGTAGTATAAGCATGTCCCGTATGAGGTTTGTCATTTACATAATATATTGGAGTTGTAATATAGTATTTTTTTTCTGATACCATTATTTATACTTTATGATTTAATCATAGAATTGGGTAATTCCATAAGAGATGTAAATATTATATTTCTTTTATCAAGATTTAAAGTATTTGCCTTATTATATTTTGTACGTATATTTTCTAATATATTTAATAATTCTTCAAGATTTATTAAATTTGAAATATTCTGTGAAGCTTTTTTATCACCAGTAATTACCTCTTCATACCCTGAAAAACTATTTTGAGCTTTAAATTTAATAATTCTCGATATCCACCAAGACATAAGTTCGATTGTCAATTTAAATAGATTATCTTTTGCCCAGGCTTCAGAAATTTTGTTTACCATAGCAACATTAATAGACGGTAAATTTGAATATAAATCAATTAATTCTTTGAATATTCCTACTCCATCATTTTCATATAAATTGAGTGCATTACCGATTGAACCTGTGGATAGCATTGATAAAATTTTTGCATCGTCAGAATCAAGATCAGGTATATACATATTCAATAAAGTATTGAGAGTTTTGTTTGATAAAGGAAATACAGGAAGTTTTCTACATCTTGAAATTGTAGTAGGTAATAATTTCGCAGGATTTGTTGAAATTAAAATGATTAGTGTTTTTATTGGAGGTTCTTCAAGTGATTTAAGTAATGCATTTTCTGCATTGAGTGTTACCTCGTCCATCGAGTCAATAATTATGACTTTCCACCCACCTGTAACAGATGTTTTACTTAAAAAAGGTTTTATTTTTCTAATTTCTGAAACTGATATTGTTTTTTTATTTTTATTATTGTGACCCTCCGTAAGTTCAATGACCATAAGGTCACCATGACTATTTGATATGATTTTTTTATATATTTCGTCATCAGGACTGACTTCTTCAAATAACCTAGGATTATTTTTCTTATTGGTTTGAGATAAAATAAAGCGTGCAAACCTATATGCTAGTGTAGATTTACCAATACCTTTAGGTCCTGAGAGAAGCCACGCATGAGGAAAAGAGTTAGAATTATATGAATCAATAAATATCTTTTCGTAATTAACATCAGATTTAAAAGTTAGATTTTCTCTAGGTAATGGTATTTCCACTTTAAGGCTCTTTATTAATCGTTATTTTATCGAGTACTATATTCAAAATAATTTTTTTTATTTGCTCAATTGATTGAGATGCATCTATGATACTGAAGCGTGTGGAATTATTTTTAGCAATTTGATTGAAGCCATTCTGAAGTTTTTCATGAAAAGAAACATCCATATTTTCAAACCTTAATTCTTTATTATTAGTTCTTTTAGATCTTGATAATCCTTCCATTACGGGTAGATCGAGTAAAAATGTTAAATCAGGTTGAAATGAGTCAATTGTAAGAGATTTTAGGTGTTCAATTTTATTAAGATCAATTCCATGACCATAACCTTGATATGCAAGTGAAGAATCATAAAATCTATCACATATGACTATGTTCCCATTATTTAGTTCTGGTTTGATCTTTCTTTCAACATGTTCAAAACGTGCTGCAAATAATAAAAGTAACTCAGTCATTGGAAAAAGACTATTCTTCTCACCTTCGACTAGTATCTTTCTTATTCTTTCTGCACTTGAAACTCCTCCAGGTTCTCTTGTTAAGATCGTGTTATAACCTTGGGAGTTTAATTCTTCAGAAAGTAACCTAGCTTGAGTTGATTTACCACACCCCTCTCCACCTTCAAAAGTAATAAAAAATCCATTAGTCAAAATTAAAAACCTCTGTAATTGCGGTCTATAACTATTCGTTTGAGTAGCCAAAGAGTATATGATTGGCAGCTGCTTTTATTCTTTTGAAAAAACCTAGTTTTTCAATACCTTTTGACGCAAATAACTCATACTCTAATGGTGACATTTTTTCACCGTCAATTACCAGCGTCCCTATCTTTTGACCTTCAATAATTGGTGAAGGTACTGGGCCAGAATAAACAACTTTAACTTGAAGGGTTCTCCATGCTTGTCTAGGTATAGTTATGGATATATCCTCTTGGAGTATAAGCGGAACCACCTTCTCTTCTCCTAACCAAACATCTGCATTGCTAATTATTTCTCCTTTCCGGAATAAATTTTTATTTGTAAAGTTTCTAAAACCCCAATCCATTAATTTAGAAGTTTCTGATGATCTAATTTTAGCAGTCTTCATCCCATTAGCTACAAGAATCAAACGTCTTCCATCACGCATTGCTGAAGCAGTTAAACCATAGCCTGCTATACTTGTACGGCCGGTTTTTAAACCATCTGCATTTCCAGGAACAGATAAAAGTGGGTTTCTATTAAATTGTTTTATTCCGTTGTAGGTAAAATTTCTTTCACTGTATAGAGAATAATATTCAGGAAAATCTTTAATAATCCTTCTTGCTAAAGTGGCTAAATCTCTTGAAGTCATATAATGATCTTTGTCAGGAAGGCCTGTAGAATTTGTAAAATTACTTCCTTTCAGACCAATTTCTAATGCCCTTTCAGTCATTTCTAGTGCAAATGTATCTTCTGTGCCTGCCATCTCCTCAGCAACTACAATACAAGCATCATTACCAGATTGAATAATTATACCTCTTAATAGGTCTTCAACTCGAACTCTACTATTAGGCTCTAAAAACATAGTTGACCCACCTGATGCGGCTCCACCTTTGCGCCAAGCATTCTCTGATACGTCAAAATAATCATCAAGAGAGACTGCTCCTGAATGTACTGCCTCAAAGAGCATATATGCTGTCATAAGTTTAGACATTGATGAGGGTGGCATTGGTTCATCAGCATTTTTTTCAGCAAGAACAGTCCAAGTTTGGAAATCAACTAGAATATATTCTCTAGCATCTATGTCCAAAGCCTTAGCGGGGGACGTTATTGTTAGAATAAATATATAAGATATAAAATAAAGAAAATATGATAATTTATTGTTTTTAAACATTACTATGACACTACTCTTAATGAAAGGATTATTCTGCAAATATTCGAGCATTTGAATACCCACTGTCGATTATGTAATCAAGTATTCTTTCAGCATTACTTCTTTGTATAAACGGCCCCAACCTTACACGATGAAAATATTGTCCTGATATATTGGCAATATTGATAAATACATTTCCTAAATGGGATATTTGAGCTTCTAAACGCTTTGCATTGCTAATTTCACTGAAGGCGCCTGCCTGGACGTAAAATCCGGGTTTCATAACTTGAGTGTTGGGAGTACTTGATTGAAGCATTTGATTATCGTCAGTAGGTAATAGTTGTCTAGTAATGCTGTTAGGGTCGAAATTTCTAGTTATATTCATAGGTTGAGCAGTTAATTGTGTATTAGCAAGGGGTTTAATCTCTTCCTTAACGATAGATGCAAGAGGGGCTTTATTTACTTTTGGCATTTTTGCTTTGGTAAATACTCCAGAACTTTGAAGTGCCATAGTTTTCATGGTCATAGAGTCTTCAGGTATTAACTCAACACGAACGCGCGCTGTACCTAGTTGTTCAAACCCGAGTAATTCTGCACCCTTCTTCGATAAATCAATAATTCTTCCTTCTATAAATGGTCCCCTGTCGTTGATCCTAACTTTAATAGTTCTGTTGTTATCTAGATTAGTAACTTTTACAACACTTGGCATAGGTAGTGTTTTGTGAGCCGCAGTTAGAGCATTCATGTCATATTTTTCTCCATTTGCAGTTCTTTTGCCATGAAAACCCGGGCCATACCATGAAGCAATTCCAACTTTTTTATAGCCAAAATCTTCAGAAGGATAATGCCAGATTCCACTAACTTGATAAGGTTGTCCAACTTTATAGGTTTTGACAATTTTACCCTTAGGGTCTTTCCCAAATTTCATATATTCAGGTAACTCTTCATCAAAGATATCTTTTGTTGACCCTGAACATCCAGCAACTAATGTAATTATGGTTAATATTTTTGCAAAATTTATAAGTATATCCCGCATTTTGCAGGTCTCCTTACTATTCAATGTTTCTGTTTATGTAACTCTTCGAGGAAAGTTTAATAAAATCAACTGTTTTCTTGTTAGCATATCCATCGGCAGGAAGTTTGTTCTGTTTTTGAAATAATCTAATTGCATGTTTTGTATTTGTACCCATTATACCATCTTCATTAAGATTACCATATCCAAGAAAATTTAGCTTCTTTTGTACTTCTAGTATATTCTTTACTGAAAGTTTTCTTTCTTTTAAATATCTTATATCCATTTGGCTAATATTAATTATCCGATCAGACAAATAACCAACTGTTAATGCATAGAAAATAGACCTATTCCATTGCATAATTTTCTCAAAATTCTTGTAAACTAAAAATGCAGGACCATCTTTACCGCTTGGTAGTATTATTGACCCCATTATGTTTGATTTTGGCAAGTTAGTATTATTAGCTTTCTTGACCCCTTTAATTTTCCAATGATTCACAGTTTTGCTTGTTCCTAATTGTGCATCATAATAGTCGAATTCTTTAGGTAATTTTACCTCCCTTCCCCAAATATAATCTTTTTCCCAACCAATTTGGCTCAAATAATTGGCAGCAGACGCAAATGAGTCAGGTAAGTTGGACCAAATATCTTTTTTTCCATCATTTGAATAATCAATTGCATATTCTAAAAATGTCGATGGCATAAATTGCATTTGTCCAGATGCACCTGCCCAAGACCCCTTATATTTATCAAAAGAAGTATGTTTCTGATCAATTATTTTAATAGCACTCAAAAGCTCATTTCTAAAAAAATTACTTCTTCTAGGGTCAAATGCTAATGTAGCAAGGCTATTAATTACTAGATAATTACCCGTATAATTCCCAAAGTTGGTTTCTATCCCCCAAAATGCTATTAAATACCTTGCTGGCACTCCAAATTGTTTCTCTACATTATTCAGAAGTTTTTTATGATCTTTTAGAAGATTTTTTCCAATACGTACTTTGCGGTTAGAAATATTTCTTGTAATATAATCTGTAAAGTTATCTATAAATTCAGACTGTTGCCTGTCTTCTTTCAATATATTTGGTAATATTTCTATTTTATTTATTGTTTTTATTGCAATTTCTTTACTTATTCCTCTATCAATTGCTTCATTTTTTAGATTATTGAGCCATAAATCAAAATTCTCCTCTTTGGAGAGTGCCAAAGATGGAATAAATAAAATAAATAAAAATGTGACAAAGATATTTTTTTGACTAAAATTCATAAAGAGAATTTTCCATAGCATACAATCAATTAATTTGGGAGCACCAAGCTGTTAAAATTTATAATCATACTCAGTATATCCTTATTCAGCTCTAAAGTCATTTTATCAAAAGAGAATATTACATTAGGAACGGATTGGAGAGCTCAGGCTGAGCACGGTGGCTTTTACCAAGCAAAAGCTCTCGGTTTATATGAAGATGTAAATCTGAACGTAATTATCAGGCAAGGAGGACCTCAAGTTAATCATTCTCAGCTATTAGCAGCTGGTAAGATTGATTTTGGGATGGCACCTAACTCTTTTATCCCTTTAAACTTCAAAAACCAGGAAATTCCTGTAAAAGCAATTGCTGCTTTTTTTCAAAAAGACCCTGCAGTTTTAATTGCTCATAAGACTAGTAATTTTGTTAAAATTGAGGATCTTAAATTATCAAAGATTATGATTTCACCTGATACTCGTGTCGGTTTTTGGAGATTCTTAAAAGTAAGATTTAAATTTGATGATAAACAGATAGCTCCATATACATTTAATTTAGCCCCCTTTCTTGCTAATAAAGATGCTGTTCAGCAGGGTTATTTAACAAGTGAACCTTATCTTATTAAAAGATCTGGTATAGAGCCAAAAGTTTTTCTTTTGGCTGATTCTGGTTACTCAAGTTATGCTGGTATTATACAATCAAGAAACGAGCTGATTAGTAAAAAACCTGAAATTATTCAAAGATTTATTAATGCCAGCATTCTAGGTTGGTACAGCTTTCTCTATGATGACCCAAGTCCTGCATTTAAAATTATTTTAAAAAATAATCCAGATATGACCATAAATCTTTTGGAAAATGCACATAAATTAATAAAATCTAGAGGGTTGGTAGATAGCGAAGATACAAAAGCTTCTGGAATTGGAATGATGACCCATAAAAAGTGGGAAAGATTTTTCAATACAATGATTTTAGATAATTTATATGATAAAAATTTAAATTATAAGGATGCCTATACACTTGAATTTGTTAATAAAGGTGTTGGTTTAAAGTATGTTTCTAAAGATTGAAAATCTACATAAAACGTTTTCAAATGGTTTAGAGTGTTTAACCAGTATTAGTTTAGAGTTGCATAATAATGATTTTCTCTCAATTGTAGGTCCATCAGGCTGCGGTAAATCAACGCTCCTAAAAACTATTTCTAACTTAGAATCTATTTCAGAGGGTAAAATAACATTTTCAAAAGATAATCCTAATATTAGTTTTGTATTTCAGGAACCTTCATTGCTGCCATGGGCGAACGTTTTTGATAACGTTATGTTACCGCTAAGATTAAAGTATAATATTCTTAATAGAGAAAAAGTTGATTTTTTTCTTAATCTTGTAGGTTTGTACGAGTTTTCTAAAAGTTATCCAAGAGAGTTATCGGGTGGAATGAAAATGAGAGTGTCTATTGCAAGAGCACTTGTTACTGAACCTGAATTAATTTTATTTGATGAACCTTTTTCTGCCCTTGATGAATTTACACGTGAGCAATTAAATTATGAAATTTTAGCACTAAAAAATGAGACAAATTATAATTGTATTTTTGTTACACATAACATCAGAGAGGCAGTATTTTTATCAAATAGAATTTTACTTTTTTCAAAAAGACCAGGAACCATAATTAAGGAGTTGGATATTTCATTTCCTTATCCTCGTAATGAGATATTAAAAACAGAAGAAGAATATAATCATATATGTCGAGATATTAGTTCTAGTTTAAAAGAAATAAAAGTTAATTAGCGTGAATTTATGAAATATTTTCTACCAATATTTTTCTTATCTATCCTTTTTATTGTTTGGGAGTATTTCATAACAATTTATAATATTCCTGAATATATACTTCCTGGGCCATTAGGAATATTTAATTCTTTAATTGAAAATTCGAATAGTCTTTTTTCTGCTTTGTTTATAACTCTTGAAGTAACAGTTATAGCATTAATGCTCTCAGCTATAAGTGGAGTAATAATTGCAATCTTTCTATCTCAGTCAAAGTTTATTGAGCATACTTTTTTACCTTATGCAGTTTTTATTCAAGTAACTCCTATTGTTACCATTGCGCCTTTTATAATTATTTGGATTAATGATATTTTTTATGTACTTGTAATTTTAGCATGGGTTTCTTCAGTTTTTCCTATAATTTCAAATACTTTACTTGGCTTGAAGAGTATTAACAAAAACCTAAGTGATTTATTTATTATATATAATTCATCAAAGTACCAAAGGCTAAGGCTCTTATCCATTCCTTCGGCACTTCCTTATTTCTTAGGAGGATTAAGAATAAGTGGTGGATTAGCGCTTATTGGTACTGTTGTTGCAGAAATGGTTGCAGGTACAGGTGGAGAAAAGTCCGGTCTTGCATCTCGATTGCTTGAATCAACATACCGTTTAGATCTTTCTAATGCTTTAGCATGTTTTTTTCTATTAAGTATTACTGGATATCTACTATATTCTTTTCTTAGTGCGCTCTCTCACTTGCTCTTGTATAAATGGCATGAAAGTGCACTTAATAACAAATATTAATAAATTTAACTATGACTAAAAAAGCTCTTATAATTAATGATACATCTAATGCATATCATTGGGGATGTTACGGAACATCTTCTGAAATTAAATTAAGATTAGAAGATTTAAAATATGAGGTTTTGTTATTCGGCGTTGAAGAAGTATATAATTTAACCACCTCTCCTAAAAACGATAAAAATCTATTTGACGATGGTTTTAAAAATATTTTTTTAAACGATAATATTCAATTGGTTAAATTAATCAAAAATTCAGATATAATAATCATTAACGGTGAAGGTTCACTTCATGATATAAATACTTCATCATTTAATTTACTTTATATTATTTATCTCGCGAAGTCTCATTTTCAAAAAAAAGTTCATTTGGTGAATTCTTCTCTATTTCCGTCATATAATAAAAATGATGTTAATATTTTTTCTCTTTACAGTAAAATTCTTTCAATAATAGATTCTATTACCGTTAGAGACATATTGTCATATAAACAGCTTGAGTTTATGAAATTAAAAGGGACATTAGGGTTTGATTGTCTGCCACTTTATATCGAAAGAAAAAATAAATTAGAAAAACAAAGTAATAACGAAATTATTTTAGGAGGTGGATTAGGATTAAATGAAAAAATTTTCTACCAACTATTCGTATCAAATATTAATTTACTTAATGAATATAAATTAGTTTACTTGACAGGTGCTAGATCAAATGAAGCAAATGATGATAGAATATTTCTAGAAATATTTAAGAATTATAGTGGTAATTTTGAACATAAACATATAGAAAATTTCGATGAATGGTTAATAAGTATTAATAATGCAAAAGCTCTTATTTCAGGAAGATTTCATCATACAATTGCAGCATCTTTTTTAGATACGCCTACAGTAATTTTTTCTGCTGCTACACCAAAAAATCATTCATTGTGTAAAATGATGGAACTGTCTCCTCCATTAAATATTAATAATGAAGATATTCAGGGATTATTCAGTAAGGAATTGAATTTAATCCTTGATAAAAAACATAAATTGCTATCAGATAAAAAAAAGAAATATCTAAAAAAACTGTCATTAAACAATTTTTCTTTTCTTAATAAAGCTTAGTAATCTTAATGCTCGACAATTTTATATTTTTTTGATAAATCAATTTATATAGTTTAATTAGTTTTATAACCACTTACATATATATTTATCCTGGGAGGGGTGGCCGAGTGGTTGAAGGCACCGGTCTTGAAAACCGGCAAGCGTGAGAGCGTTTCGTGGGTTCGAATCCCACCCCCTCCGCCACTATTTCTAAGTTTTATCTTCATCAGATGCCGCAGCTGAAATAATATTTTTTTTATGAAACTCTGTCTCTTTCAAGATCAATAAAAAAGATGCACCACATAAGAATCCAATGACTATTACACCCATCATAGCATAAAACCAATAATCTATATTAATACCAAGCATAGACGTTACATTTGAGTCTGGAAAAAAAATACCAGACGTAGTTGCTAAAAAGACAAGAAGAATGCACACCAAAACTATTATGCCCAAAGTTTTATGCTGGAGTTTATGCTCCTCATATTCTTTTTTATGGTCCCATTTTTTTGCTGCGTATTCCTCGTCTACTTCACCAAGAATTGGATCTAGCTGTTTTGCTATCTTTTTTTCTAGATTTAATGATGGAGTCCAACTAAAAAAGATATTAAATAGAGTGTATATCAAACCCACTAGATAAGCATAAATTGCAACAGGTATATCAAACCATCCTGCATGGGTTTTACCGATACCGATCCAGCTGTCATTCACCTGAAATAACAAGTAACCCGCCTCAAAAATAAAACCGCTTTTTCCCCCGTCGCTCAAATCGACTAACGTCAGCCAAAGTGAATTATTAGCGTCAATATTGAATCAACCAAACCCCAAAAGCCAGCCTAATAATAGAACCAGAAAGAGAGCAGCAAGTTGATTAAGTTTATTAACAAAGCCGGCCAAGTATTCCATAGTACTAACCCATATAGTTTCAAAAAAAATAAAAATATAATAAATTTTTCGACAGATATAACATAATTCGACGTTTATTATATAGTATAAACTGGTTACTGACTATATTTATCGAGTTAGAGATGTAATTAATGAAGTTTAGTTTAAATAAATATAATAGGGATTCTAGTTTATCAAACCACGAATTAGTTCAATTATTTGTAAATGGAGATAAAAAATCAGCAAATATTCTTATTGAGAGACTAATGCCAAAAATATTTTCACAAGCATATAGTATTTTAGGAAATCAAAATGATGCTGAAGATATTACGCAAGAAACATTTATTCGTTTATGGAAGATGGCACCCGCTTGGAAGCAAGATAAGGCGGAAATTACAACATGGTTATACCGAGTTGTTAAAAATCAATGTATAGATAAAATTCGTAAAGATAAAAAATTTACAGATGAAGATATAAAAGATCATCAAGATAATAAGTTGAATGCTTTTGAAAAATTACAAAATAAAGAAAGAGATAAAAAGTTATATATGGCAATAAGTTCACTTCCTAGTAGACAAAAAAAAGTTACTATTATGAGACATATATATGGTTATACCAACTACGAGATAGCTGATGAAATGAATATCTCTGTTGCAGCGGTTGAAAGTTTAATTGCAAGAGGAAAAAGGTCAATTTCACAAATGTTGATCAATCAGAAAGTAAATCTAGGATATAATAATGAATAACGATCAGATTCATAAAGACAAAATAATAGATCATAATCTTTTAAGCTTAAAGAAAAATATACCTGATGTATCCTCTTCTTTAAAAGCCATAATTTTAACGGATGCTGAAAAATATATTAATCAAATTAATCAAAAGGATAAGCCCCTATTATTTTCAGTAATATACAATACTCTAAAAAATAAAATTGAATTACCTTTGACACTAAGTATGTCAACATTATCCCTCCTAGGGGTGCTAATAGGGATACAGTACCCTGCTGAAATATATACACCTATAAACAATATTTTCTTAGAAATTACTCAATCGGACATTATACCTGATCCTTTTGATGAATTTATATTTTTAGATTATGAGGACTAGCCCAATGGAAAAAAATAAAAACTTTACAAATTTCTTCAAAATATTATTAACACTCTCACTAGCAATAAATTTCATTATAATTGGCGCAATAGGTGGGGCGTTCTGGCGTTTTCATAACCCTCCACATTCATCTAAAATTGAGAAATTAAATCTTCAATATACGCCCTCTATATATTTTCGTGCTCTTGATAAAGAACAAAGAAAAGAATTAAGTAAATTTCTAAGAGATACAAATATAAAGAAAAACCAATTTTCATTGTTTATTGGTGGAGAGAAACCGGAGTTAATATACTATAATTCGAACAAAGAAATTTTTGATCAGACATTAAATATACTTAAAATGGATAACCTAAATAGAAAAATTTTTAACGCATTGATGCAAGAACAGATCAGTGGAGCCTCAAAGCAAAGAGAATCTTATACACTTGAAACTTTAAAGTTTATTTCTAATATGAGTATAAGTGAAAGAAAGGACTATGCTTATAGAATCGAAAAAATATTAAATAAACGTTTAAGACGTTCAAGTAGGATAAATCAAATAATTAATTAAGAAGGACTTTTTATGAAATCTTATTTATTTATACTAATTGTTTTTTCAGTATTTTATACAACTGCTAATATCATTGCAGCCCCTCCTCTAAAAATTCAAGATATCAGAACTGTTGAAGATGTAAAAGAATTTCGCTCTAAAATTATCAATGAAATGACCCTGCGAATCAATTCAGGTCAACTTAACGCAAATCAGGTAAGTAAACTAAAAAAGAAAATACTATTACTTTCCAGCAAACCTCTCCCTACACAAGAACAAATTGATTCGCTCGTTGAAAAATATGGAGACAAACCTTCATTAAAAGAAAAAATTAAAATTATAAGGAAATTAAGAAAAGAAATGCTATGATCTTTAATTGTATCGATTTTGTTAAAATTTATGATCTTTCTAGATATGTAATTTCTACCCAATTCTAAATATTAAGAAAAGACTAGAAGTTAATTAAAGGAATATTTTCGACAGAATTTCCTTTAAGAAGCGTTAAATGTTTATAACAATTTATAATTGTGCAAGATAAATATTTTACTATAACTAATAACTTTTATTCTGGAGAACTTTATGATGAAAAGAGCTTTCTTAGCCATTTTTTTTATACCTATATTCATTTCAGTATCATCTGTGGCAAAAGAAGAAGTTACAGCAACTAAAAATCAACAATGTATTAAACTTCAAAATATCCGCTCTACTCCCGTAATCGACGATAAAACTATTTTAGTGATTCTAAGAGGGAAAAAATATAAGCGTATAAATCTATTGAACCGTTGCTTTGGTCTTAAAATCGAAGGTGGATTTATTCATTCATCATCAATTAACAAACTATGTATTCAAGATAGCCTTAAGGTTATAAACTCTGGTGGGATATGTATGATTGATAATATTGTTAATATAACTGCAGAAGAAGCTAAAGAATTGAGAACTAAAAAATAATAAGTTATTAGTTTTTAGCCCCCAAAAATCTTATAGATAAATAATTTGTTAATTCCTTTTACTATAAAAGAATAATATGTATTGACCAATTATTTTCCTGATTGTATTTACTTTTATATTATTTGATAGCGGTGGGTTAGAAATGCCAGAAATTTCAGATTTTGAAAGTCATATACTAATTGTTAAGGATATTAACGTATCAAAACACTTTTATGCTGAGCATTTCCAAATGAAGGTTGATCATAAATTTAATCTTGAAAATGAAGGACAGGTTCGTCTTTTGTTTGGTAAAAACTCTATACAACTATTAAGTTCTGCTTCTTTATTCGATTTTAAACATAAAGATACTGACACAATTTATGGATCTTCTGTTTTGTCGCTTTCAAGCGATATAAATTTATCAAAATGGATGCAATATTTTAAATCAGTAGATATCAACATAGAAAGAGGGCCTGAAGAAACTATTTTCTCTGGTGGTTCTCTTAACTCAATTTTTGTTTTTGATCCTGATGGAAATATAATTAAAATAAGTAACAAAGTTAACACTAGAGAAAAGATTAAATCTGGTAAACGTACGCAGTCTGGTAAAAATATTCAACTAGAAGGTGGAGCTTACTTTAAAAAGCTATTACCAAAAATAACTGTTTCACATAAGGAGTGTTTTCTTTCCAATGCGATGATTCAAAAAGGAACATTATTAGAATCGTGTTTTTTAATTATTTCAGGTGATGTATACGTCTATGATAAGGATACAATGGCTCATAAGTTAGATACTGGTCATACAATTGGTTTTGCTGAGATTCTTACAAATCAGCCTCTGAATTTCGACTATAGAATTGAGGGTGATGTTAAAGCTATTTCTTTTTCTAGTAAGGTTGTAAGAGAAGCTCTGGAAAAAGCAAATCCTTTAATACTTGGTATAGGTAAATATGTTCATGACCGTATTTTAGCTTTAAAGGAACGTAATACACATTTTCTAATTGATTCTCAATTTTTATCAAAGTTAAACTTTAAGCTACCTGCTTATTCTGCCGCCAAAGGGGATATAATATATAGATTAGGTTCGACAGAAAGGTCTTTCTACTATATTGAATCTGGCAAGTTACTTGTTCGATCAGCACTTGGAGAAATAATTGCTGAACTTGGCCCGGGGCAATCTTTTGGTGAGTCAGGTGCTTTGACAGGTCTACCGAGATCAGTATCTATAGAAGCTGAAACTGATTCAATGATGTTTGTTGTTGGTGAAAAAATTATTAAAAAAGCTCTATCTTCTGAATCAGCCATGACTCAACTTGTATGTTTAGCCCTGACAAGACAATTAAGGTTTTTCAACGAAAAGGGATTTTATGATGAAGCTAAAGGCCAATAGGTCTATAAAGAAAATAAGTAAATAATTTCATTTTCTATAATGTATGCGGGTATTTATTTGGCACTATTAATTTTCATTCTTACAAACCTTTGCATAATTTAAAAAGATATTTCCCTATTAAATAAAAAATTATACTTTTACTTTTTTTGATGCTGCCATTGGTTCTACTATCATATTATTAAAAAATTCATCTCTTGGCAGTAAAGGTTCTGAGTCTTCAATAGGAAAACCAAAACGACTTTGAGGAAGAACTCTTGCTGAGTTAGGTATATGGACATCACATAATACTGGTCCCTCTTTAGATAGTGTTTCTTTTATGACCTTTGAAATACTATTATTTTCTTTAATTGAATTATGAAAAATATTGAAGGATTCAGCAACATTTTCAAAATCTGGAAACGAGAGACCTCCTTCATCAGTTGTTGATGTTGCAAAATATTTTCCGTCTAGCCATTGATCTTGTGTCTGTTGAACCATAATATAGCCTGAGTTATTAAAGAGAAAAGTTTTTACAGGTAAATTATGTTTTTGAATTGTTGCAAGTTCTTGAAGATTCATCATAAAACTTCCGTCACCTGAAATGCAGATGATTCTTTTTTTACCATTGAATGCAAGTGCAGCACCAATTGCCCCAGGTAACCCAAACCCCATTGGTGTATTATTAAATGAATGAATTATTCTCTGGCCTTTTTTAACTTTAAAACCTTGCATAGTCCAGGCTATAGCACCCCCTGTATCTGTAATAATAATATCATCTTCATCTAATGCATCCGATAATTCATCAACAAAGACATAAGGATTAACTTCTTTTTCAGATTTATATTCTTCTAAACATGCAGGATATTGTTTTCTCCAAGAATTAATTAAAGTAATCCATTCATCATAAACAGGAAAGGATTCTCTCTTAATAAAATTTATTAATTCTTTAAGAAAAATCTTTGCATCACAATTGATGGCTAAATGTAAAGGCTTATCAAAAGCAGAAAACTTATTGAGTTCAGATTGATCAACGTCAACAATTATACATTTAGCTTCCCTAGCCCATGATGATGTTGGATGTCCTGTTTCTCGAGTACTTAATCTAGCACCAATAGATAAAACTAAGTCTGAATTTTGAACTGCAAAATTTCCACTTCGTACACCATGAGTTCCAAATGTACCTGCGAGAAGTTTATTTTTATAAGGAAACATGTCAACAGCAGCCCAACTTGGGCATACTGGGATATTGGTTAATTCCATTAATTCATGAAACTCTTTTTCTGCATTTGCAAGTCGAACTCCAGAACCGGGAATTAATATTGGTCTTTTTGATTGTTTTATAGAATTAATAATTTCCACAAATATTTCTTCGTCTATGATTGAGCTAGTGGTTTTATTTTTTTCAGGTATATAAGGTCTTAATTCGTCAGGATTTACCATTTCCCTTTGTAAATCATCAGGTATATCTATGACAACAGGTCCGGGTCTTCCTGAGTTTGCAATATGCACTGATTTCTCTAATTCATACCTAAGATCTTTTGCATCCATGACTTGTACAACATACTTAGTAACAGAACCAACCATGCTAACAATATCAGTCTCTTGAAAACCCATTTGTCTTACACCGGTTTCGCCTTTAAAACGAAATCTTGCAACTTGTCCAGTAATATAAAGAACTGGAACAGAGTCAAACCAAGCTCCTGCAATTCCAGTTATCATATTCATTGCACCTGGTCCACTTGTTGCGACTGAACATCCTATAGTATTTGATACTCTTGAATAAACATCGGCAGCCATTGCGCCAGCTTGCTCATGATGTGTACAAATAAAGTCAATATCCTTTCTTTCAGCCAAAGAGTGGATAATATGTATAGAAGCTCCACCAGTGATTGCAAAGACATGACTGATTTTTTGCTCAGCAAGAAACTGAGCTATATAATCGGAAACTTTAATCATCTGATAAATATTCCTTTAATATCATACCTCAAGATAAATATTCATCTCGTATACCTACACCTAACGACCATATATAATGACACATTGGAGCATAACCAGTATGGAGAACTTCGTCATTCATTCCAAACATAAAAACATTTTTACAATATTTTTGTGTCATTTCTTGAAGCGTCTTCATACTTTTGAGATTAATATGTTGAGCTTCACTTCTTGGACTCGCATACTGAGAAGCTGTTATGTTAGGTGTACCAGTAATTAGAACGCCGTCAGGATGTAAACACTTAACAATTGACTTTATAAACTTATCTTCAAATTTCTCTTCTAAGTGCTCAATAACATCAATTGTTATAGCAGCATCTGCACTAAGGTTTAACTCTTGTTTATTAAGATCAACACATAAATGATCAATGTTTTTAAATTCCTTTAGACGTCTCTTATTACCATCAATAAGTCTTTGATCCCAATCAACCGCGTACACTTTTTTAACAGCCTGAGCAATAATGGGTAATCCGATACCATCACCCGGGCCAACTTCAATAACTGACTCCCTACCCTCGAGTAGTTTTGCACAGAATTTATATCTTCCAAGCGTAAATACAAGATGCTTGGGGTCATTAAGAATACTATAAGAGGTCCAAGGACCTAAAACATGTTCTTCTGTTTCAAATTGATAGTCTGTACCTAAGGCATAAGCTTCTTCAGCACTCAGCGATTTTTCGTCGTTAACCATTTTTTTATCTTTCTGTAAGCTTTGAATTAAAATATAATATTATAATGAATTTCACTAATTACCTAAACGTCTAAGTTTATATAAATTATTATCATTTTCTAATCTATTTATTAGATCATCAGTAGTGTCTTTCCAATTATCGTGTACAATTGAAAAATTTCGCCCTCCAATAGACTTTTTTGAGTTTTTAACACACCATTCTATAGAGTCATAAATATCATCCATAGAGGTCCCTTCAGTATCAAAAAAATTTAGTGTTTTTTCTAAATTTTTCCCTGCTTTATTCTTAGCATTAATTGTTTCATTATGAATCTTTGTTTTTGTGTACCCAGGACCTAAAATAAAGGTTTTTAAATCAGAAACTTCATCATCAAGTAGTTCACACATTTTAATAAGAAAAATTTTTGATAAACAATAAGAAGAATAATTTGTAAATGTACCATTAGTACCCCCACCTGCAAAGAAACAAACAGAAGGTATTTGTTTTTTTGACCTGAACGGATACAATGATTTAAGAATTCTACATGGCATTATTGCATTAGAAATAATCGATGTTTCCCATTTATCATCATCTAAGTCCATAAAAGGACCAATCGGTTCCATAGTTCCATTTGATAGGATCAACAAATCCCACTTTATATTATTTTCTGAAAAGTAATTTGATGCTCTATGAAGGTGATTAGAATTTTCTAAATCAACCTCTAGTAACTTAACATTTGGTTTTTTTTTAAAATTTTGAAAAAATTGTTTATTTCGATATGTTCCAATAACATTTGCACCTTCTGATAGGTATTTATCCATTAAATTCATACCTATGTCGCTACTTACACTTAAAATAAAGACTGTTCTTTTATGCTCTGGATCCATGGTAAATTATTAGATATCCTATTGAATATAAGAGTTCAAATGAAATATTAAACTACCTTAAAATTTACTAAAGTTTAATTACAAATTTGTCAAAAAGGGATTAAATAAAAGAAAATATTCATTAGGATAAGTAATTTAAGTTTTCCTGATTGAGGATTATTTTTTAGATTTATGAAAAATTTTATATTTAGTTTGAATTGGCCACTTGGGATACTTATCAGATCTTTTTTGAGCAATAACATGTATTCCAGAGTCTTCAACATTTTTGATTTTTTTTCTCTCAGTATAAGGTAAAGAAAATTTATCTTCAAAATAAGGCCTAGTTTCGTCAGAATAAGATTTGACTCCAAATATAGCTGCAATACTATGTCCATTATCAACATAAAAGTCATTATAAAAGGTGGGATTTAGGTTATAGAAACCATGATTAAACATAAACAAAGGGTTTGAATGGTAAATATAACCACCTATTTTAGCCATAGATAAAAAATTTACCATTGCCTGAGCAATATTAAAACAATGTTCGACAGTTCCTGGATCTAAAACTATATCAAATTTACCTTCTAATTCAATATTAATAGGTGCATTTAGGTCAGCTATAATCTCCCCTCCTCTAAGTGTCGCAATATCCAAAACAGTAAGCTCAATTCCTATTTTTTCAAAAAATTCGTAACTTTCGTAAACACCTAACATAATCTTATCCATGGCATGCCATTTGATCACCTTATCAGAATCGTCTCGAAACTTTAAACCTTCAACACATTGATCCCCAAATAAGTTAGTTAAATGATCTTTCTGGCACATTATATCTGGATATCCTGCCGATACCATTTTAAGTTTTTTATTCTCACTATTGTCTTTTATTTTGTCTTTTATTAATTTAAGAAACTCAAGGTGAGTGCTGCCAAGACCCATAAAAAACTCCAGATATATTATTTATAAAAAATTAAATTTTTTGAGCTGTTAGGTACATACTATAATAATCATGTGTACGTATATCAGGTACAAGATTTTCAAACTGTTTAATAATAGAGTCTCTGTCTGTGTTTAAAACTTCAAAATTATGTTCATTTAGCACTTGAGAAAATTCTTTTAAGGACCATGCGTTTTGATGATTAAACGCTTTTAGTTGATTATCTTCACTTGCTTTTGCTCTTAGTGTTTTCACAATCTTTCTGATTGATGAACTTTCAAATAATTCTTTAAGTTCTGTCTGGTCAAATTTAGCAGGACCACAATATGCTTCAGGAACTCTGTTAACTTCTTTTTTATATGGGTCTCCGTAACTATAATTCCAATATCCGCATATCATAAAAGAAAGTCTATTAAGAATATCATCAGGAACTTTCCCTTCCCATGACCAAACAACTTTATCAATACCCATACCATTCATAAAAGTTTGATTTTTATTTTTATAATTTTGCATAAACCAGTCATAGTCAGGAAGTTTTATTAATAGAGTTTTATTTTTTTTTAATATTCTGTGTGCTTCACTAAGAAGATTGGATATTGTATTATCTTCCAAATGTTCAAAACAATGAGAACTATATACAAGCTCCATAGTTTCTGATTCTAAATTGAGAGAACATTTTTCAGAAAATTCACAGTAATGAACACCCTGAGTAACAACTTGGTCAAAACAATGCCATCCAAACCATGGTCTTGGGCCACTACCAATATTAACGCTTTTGGGTTCATGGTACTTATTTACAAGCGTGATTAAATTTGACATGAATAACTATTACATGAATTTTTTATAAAAATAAATGATCATTTCTTAAATATGGAGTTGATAAATTAAAATAATGTGCACCATTTGGGTGACTATCATGGAATTGTTGGCAATTAATGAAAGTTCTAAGAAGTGTTATTTCAATGCAAATACGGGGATATTTTAGCCCTGGGATTCCATTATGAGGCACATCAGAATTTTTAAATATTACACATGCTCCAGCAGAAGCACTGGTTAG
Source organism: uncultured Alphaproteobacteria bacterium (assembly GCA_902575965.1). Classification (GTDB taxonomy): domain Bacteria; phylum Pseudomonadota; class Alphaproteobacteria; order Rhodospirillales; family Rhodospirillaceae. The sequence continues at coordinate 36,935 of CACGTM010000007.1, forward strand.
TAATTTATTTTCAATAGCAAGTTTTCCAAAATCGTCATTTAAAGGAGTCAAATAAATCATTAATTTTAAATGACCTGCTGCAAAACCATCTGTATGTTGTGCATTGGGACCAATATTAACCGATCCTGGTTTTGTTACCCATGCTCTTGTATTAAGTATTGAGAAAGGTGATTTCACATAATTTGCAAGAGGGTTTCTCAAAGATTGATGCAATTTTTGAATTAAATCAGTCATTTCAAAATCAAAGATAATTAAGCTATCATCAAGCCCCTTATACTTTACAGGATTAATATTACTTAAAATTAAGTATTCATGTGCCACAGAAGATATTTCAGAAAAAAGTAAAGTTTTTTGTGAGAGTAAATGACCTGCCAATAACTCGACAGCATCATTGTTTATGTTAAATGTTAAAAAAGATTCATTATCACCATATGCGATATTTATTAATTCATTGTGCTTTGAAAATAAAGATTCTTTGTCTTCATTAAAAATATTAGAATCTTCTCTTTCTATTAAGTCCAAGGATCGCTCATCATTAAGTATTTTTATTAAGTCTATAATTAAATTTTCTTTTTGATCAGATGATAAACTTGTTTGAGACAAATTATCAAGAATATGTTTTTTTCCAATGTCTGATAAAATAATTTTTGTTTGGGATTGTTCACTGTAATCCATGAAGTTCTCAATATAAAAAATATAAATTAATTATTTACGAATGTAAAAGTATATATTATTAAATATTTATATACATCATTTTATATTAAATGATAAGTGTATTTGAATAAAATATTACTTTTGATAGGTATTTAAATTGTCAAATATTAAAGAATATCGGGTCATAAATTATATCATTAAAATCATACTCAATGGTTAATATTGCAATCATTGGGGCTGGGTTATCTGGTTTAACTGCTGCCAATAAACTTAATAAACTAGGATCAGTTACAGTGTATGAAAAGTCACGTGGAGTAAGTGGTCGGATGGCCACTCGAAACTCTGATCCATTTTTTTTTGATCATGGGGCACAATATTTTAAAATAAAAACAAATTCTTTTAGAAACTTTCTTTCTCCAATGTTCAAAGATCATATTATTAAAGAATGGAAAGGAACATTTGCGGAAATAAAAGATAAAAAAATTACATATCTAAATAACGATACCCATTATGTAGGTGTTCCTGGTATGAATTCCATTGGAAAGTATTTAACCAGTGGAATAAATATTAAACTTAATTGTGAAATTACATCTACTATAAGAAAAAATAATAAATGGTATTTAAAGAACTCACAAGGCAATCAATCAGAAGGCTTTGACTGGCTTATTGTAACAGTTCCCTCTCACCAATCACTGAAATTTTTCAATAAAGAGACACAAGTCTATAGTTTAGTTAAATCCATTAAAATGAATGCGTGTTTTTCTCTAATGCTGGGTTTTGATAATAAAATTCCAATGAAGTTCGATGCAGCTAATGTATATAATGAAGATATAAGTTGGATATCTGTTAATAGTTCTAAGCCTGGAAGAAATAAAGAATTTTGTCTGTTAATAAATAGTAGTAATAAATGGGCCGATCAAAATATAGATATCGATAAGGATTTAGCATTGAATTATATAATTGATAAAGGAAGTGATCTATTAGAAACAAACTTAAGAACAGCAAAGCATAAAGTTATCCATCGATGGAAATTTGCTAACACTGAAACTAAAAACAATTATTCTTACTTAATTGATAGGGTTAATAATATTGCTGTTTGTGGTGACTGGTTAACATACTCTCGTGTTGAAGAGTCCTTTACAAGCAGTAATAATATGGTAAACGAATTAACTAGTATTCTATAAATAGTTTTTCATTTTAAATATTAAGGAAATTTATTCTATGTCATTAAGAGAAAACATGCCAGTACTAGCAAGAGCAGAAGGTGTCTGGGATGGATATTATCGATATTATAATCAAGATGGAATTAAAATTGATGAGCATAAATCAAGACTGTTATGTAGAATAATTAATGATAATCAATACCACCAAACAAATATATATTGTTGGAAGGATGGTAAAAAAGAGGTAAGAGAATTTCCTGCAACTATTAAAGATAATAGGCTGATTTTTTCAGGTGATATTTCTGGATGGGCTGCTGAGGTTCACTTGGATGAATTCAAGAGAACGATGATGTTAAACTGGGTTCGAAAAAATGAAGATGATCTTTATCTTTATGAAATGATTCAAATATCAGATAATGCAAAAACCCGGGCACGGACCTGGCAGTGGTTTAAAAATCATATTCTTTTTCAAAGAACTCTTATTGATGAAAATAGAGTTTCAGTGGATTGGAAAAAATATGATAGGACAGATGTGACTTACAAAGAATTAGCAAATTAGTTTTTTGTATGATTTACTCAAGATTTCCTGCGCATAGATCCTAAGAATCACAACACTTTCCTTGCATAGTGTCATAAAAGGTTTCTGATATAATTATCGCATCATAAGGGAGGAATAGATAATGGAAATATTTAAAACTATGTGTGGTATATATGTTTACATTTGTATTTTATATTCTGCATTAGGAATTTATTGGGCTTTAGAAGAAAACTATCAATTCATAGGTTTAATTGTAGCTATTGCGCATAGTTGGCTAGGCATTTTTCCCGCAATGTATACATCGAGATATGCTTGGGCCAACCAAAATACATAGTTATCACTTAATGAACGTCGTATTGATAATGCTTGTCATCTTGATTAGAAAGTTTATATGAAATTAATTATGAATAAAGGTTTTTATTTATGAATTTTATTAAAAATATTATACCATTAGTAATATGTCTATTTATATCAACTCCATCCCTTTCTCAAACTCAACAGGTTTCTGAAGTTGAGTTAGGTGGTTTCTGGTACGGTGGTGAAACTGTCACTGTAACTGTTGATGATAAAACAGTAAATATTACAATAGGTGATGTTTCATCTGGTTGTAATATCTGTAATGCAACTAATCAGATTGCTAATTCATTAGCAGCATCAGAAATAAATAGTATAATGACTGTTTCTAGTACTCCAGGTACAGATGGAAATTCAAGAGCATCAAAATTAATAACTCTCACAGGTAATGATTTTGATAAATCTCTATTTTTTACTCAAATTTAAATCCCTTGGTAAGACTTTATTTGTACCTATACTTATTACCATTTATGCACTTACCTTAGGACTTCCAGAAATTTATTTCACTTTTACTCCTATTGAATATGTTACTGACTCTATACCGGTAATGCTTGACGGCATGATTGTCGCAATGTTGTATATGACTGATATTAGGAAAAGATTTGAGAGTTGAGACTTCATGGGTGAGTCACTTCGTTAATTCTGACGCATCCTAGGAGCTCATTTTTTTACTTAACGAAATTGTATATAAAAACCTTCTCTAATAGTTAATTATTAAAAAAATATATAATCTCTCTAAATTAATTAGAGTCTTCTAAAAATATAAATAGATATATATATCTTATTAAAAAAAAAATAAAAAAAGGTGGCATTTAAAATGCCACCTTTAAAATAAATGTATGTATTAGAATTTTAGTAAATACTAAAACCTGTAACGTGCCTCAATACCATAACTTCTATCTGGAGCTTTTTGAGGAACGTTTAAGAATGCAAATAATGGAACTGCTTCACTTGCATATTTTTCATTCGTAAGGTTTCTACCCCATAAAATGAGATCCCATGTATCACCAGTTAGTCCAATTCGTGCATCAATGAGATCAATAGGATTCCTATCTGAGTCTGCAAGATTAGATGCATCATACCAAACCCGACCTGTTCCTTTATATTCAAGTCTGTGAAAAAAGCTTACATCTGATGTTATAGGCATTGTTACTTGATAGCCTGCAACAGCATTATATTTAGCTATGTATGGAACTTTATTACCAACAAATGCTGGAGCTGCTAATAAAGAGGATATTTCTGCATCTGTATAACCAAACGCACCGAATACAGTAAATGATTCATTTACTTGTAACTTTGCATCCAGTTCAAAACCTTCAATCTCCTGTTCATCAATTCTAGATACGGCTTGAACTTGAGCTAAAGGTATAAATTCAAACTGTTGGGCATTTTTAACTTCTGTTTTAAAAACTGCACCATTAAAATCCAATTTATCATCGAATAAGCGACTTTTGAAACCAATCTCAAAAGCATTACTTGTTTCTTTATCATATGAGTCTTGAAGAAAAACTGCATTTGGATCTGCACCAACAGCAATAGCTGTGTTTACAACAAATTGTCTTATACCAATACTGTTATAACCACCTGATTTAAAGCCTTTTCCATATGATATATAAAATGAACCTTTTTCATTAGGAAATTTAAATGAAGCAGTTACTTTAGGCTGTAATTGTTTAAATGTAATATCATCTTTACAGTCTGCGGGATTTCTACCAGTATTCAACACACATTGATTATATGTAGGCAGACCATTTACTGTATCTGGACCTGGAGGTGTCGTAGTAAGAACATCACGCTTTTCAGTTTCATATCTAACTGCAAGAGATATATCAATAGAGTCACTTACATCATATTGTACATTTCCAAAAGGTGAATAATTTTCAACACCAAACTTATCACTGTTTACAGCTATACTTGGATTTATACTTCCTATAGGACTAGGGAGAATGCTTTCACTTAAGCCTCCTCCTGTGTACAAGCCACCAATTCTTAAGTTCTTTTTAGTTGCTTTTTGAAAATATGCACCAATTTGCCAAGATAAATTTGATTCATTATTTGAAGATAGTCTAAACTCTTGTGTAAAAGCTTTGTTCTGGTTTCTCCATCTTTGTGTTGTATCTCCAAAAACAAATTCCCATACACCTAAATCATTATCTGGATTTGTGAAATCTGTAAATGGAATACCTTTACCACCAGAATCTTCTTTAATCCAACTGTAAGAAGATACGGACTCAAAGGTTAAATCATTTAATTCTTTGATATATCTAAATGAAGCACTCCACTTGTCTTGTGTATTAAAACCAGCAAGTTCACTTGCGAATGGTATATTGTATACATCATTAGTATCAGCGCTTGATATGAAGTAACCACCAACAGTAGTTCCTGCGATCTGGGAGCTAAATGCAATGCCTCCTCCCTGACCCTGGCTACCACTAAAAATGAAGCTAGCTTTTGTATCATCATTATTATAAAGCAATTTCATTCTAGCAGCTTGTGTTTTCCATCTCATTGGTTTTTCTTGGGTATACCTATTTGTGTATGGTCCATCACTATTAATCATAGAGGCAGATAGGTAGACACCCCATTTATCATTTATTGGTCCGCCTAAGCCTCCTTGAACGCGAGAAGACTGCCAATTTCCATAACTTGCGAGAAGATTACCTGACCACTCATCTCCAGGGTCTTTGGTATTTATAATAATTGCACCTGCAGTAGCGTTTCGTCCGTAGAAAGCGCCCTGAGGACCTTTTAAAACCTCTATTTGTTGTATATCAAAGTAGTTAGAATTGAACTCCTGTTGAACAGCTAATTGGACCCCATCGACAACAACTGCAACTGCTGACTCGGCGTATCTAATAGTAGCTTGACCACGCATATTGACATAGAAATCACCTTCTTTATTGGACTTCACATAGCCGACATTAGAAACAAGGGATAAATAATCCTCAGGTCTATCAACTCCAGAAGCTTCCAATTCTTTTGCTGTAAAGACTGTAACTGCTACTGGTGCATCTATAAGTGAAGATTCACGCTTAAGACCTGTGACAATAATTTCTTCTATAGAAACTTGTGAATAAGAAACATTCGTAGATAACAAATTTGCTAATACAAACAAAAATACATTAATTAGCGTTAAACTTTTCATATTTACCCCATAACCTTTTGAAATATATAAATAAAATTAGTTGAGAATTGGTATTATTCGAATAATATATAATATTTTTAAATATTATCTATGATAATCTTTTAGATAATATTTAAATTTATCTTTTGAATAGATGCAACCGAATATACTTAATATATTCTTTTAGAATAATGAATTAAATTATTGTTTTTAATATAAATTTTTTATAATCAGTATTTATAAACTGCAGCATAATACGTAGCAATCTTATTTATAAATGATCTCGACAGTCCTTAATATCATGAAATAGCGATCTGGAAGTATGATACTAGGGGTGATGTTAACCTAATTTTATCCTCGCATTTCAACTCAAATAATATAAAAAGTACTTTATACTTAAGCGTATTATTAATGCACTACAACTCACAAAATTAAAAATACATACAGTCTTTAGAGACTTAAATTTATCTACCTGACTTAGAAATCAGTAAATTAATTTGTTTACTAATCTGATTTACTCTCATTTTTAAATCAGCATATAGCTTTTGGTTAAGACGAGCATTCTCAGGGCTATATGTTATTAATTGTTCGACTCCTTTATATTTATGTACACGGCTACACAATAAAGTTTGTCCCTGGTCATCACATATGGCTATTCTTTGAAGATGATTATCTGCCCCGGCTGGTTTAATTATGTTATCTACAGCAATAATTGATAATGAAATTGCTATAACCGTTAGAATTGTTTTAGTGTAGAGATCAATTTTCATAGCCAACTCCTATAGTAGTTTATATCTTATATTAAAAATAATTAATTATATTTTTATTAAATATAACATAATTTAAAGATCCATGTGAATACTCTTGATATTTTATTAATCTTTTCTTAAGTGCTTTTCAATTTTTTCTATATCAGAACGCATAAGCCTAAGATTTAAAAGTAATACTAACAACAAACCATAAAGAACCAACCACTCAATTGAAAATTCTTGTAAGATATCCATTCTCTATTCCCTATTTTTTTTTGTATATAATAAAATATCAAAAATGTATTTAATTGAATATAAAAGTTTTTCAATTTTATTTAATTGTTTGAAGTCAAATACTTTATAAGTGAATCTTCTCGTTAATTCTGATTGATTATAATGAAATATAATTTGTAAAGTCTAAGTTAAATACTAAGCTTATAATGTAGATAAATAAAATTGTCATAATAAAAAGGATTGTTTTTCCAAAGAGGCTTGCACCATTCTTAGCTGAATTTGAATTAGTTTTTTCTTCGCTATTTTGATAAGAATACGTATTTCTTTTATAATCTGTCTTATAGGTATTATTATATTGATCTTTATAATTATAGCTATTTGTATATCTATTCGTATTATTATAATTTTTGCGTGATTCTCTTTTATTAGAACGAAGTGTATTATTATAATTTTTTCTTAATTGAGGATTACTTAATATAGTATAAGCATCTTTGATTTCTATAAAACGTATATGAGCGTTTTTATTATTTGGATTTAAGTCAGGATGGTATTTTTTAGCTAATCTTCGATAAGAGGTTTTTATCTGATCTAGGGTAGCAGACTTTTTTACTTTTAAAGTTTTATAATAATCTTTGGGCATAAAAAATCATAATATAGTTATTTAATAATATACACTTAAGAATAAAATGATTAAAATCATAAAAACTATTAATCAAGGTATCATAAAGGAATGTTAATATGTCAATATTAGTTTTTGGAGGTACAGGTAAAGTTGGATCAGTAGCAGTCAAGCACCTGATAAATGATGGCCTTAAAGTAAAAATTTTTTCTCATTCACCAGATAAATTTAATACTTTTCCAAATGAAGTGGAATTTATTCAAGGTGATCTAGACAATCCAGAGACTATCCCAAATGCTCTATTAGATGTAGAAGATATGATCTTAATTCTTGGTGTTCACAAGGATGAACAAGAAAGAGGATTATCTGTTATAAATGCTGCTAAAAAGTCAAATATTAAGAGAATCATTTATTTGTCATTAGTTCATGACCCCGGAACTGAGGCCGTTCCATTTTATAAAAGTAAATTAGTAATAGAAAATGAGTTTAAACAATCTGATATGAATTGGACAATTATTCGCTCAAGCAGCTTTTTTCAATCAGATGCATTGCTCAAAAATGATATAGTAGATAAAGGTATTTTTAGTGCTCCTATTGGTTCTCAAGGAGTCTATAGAATAGATACAAGAGATGTTGGTTATGCTATGGCAAAAGCAACTATTAATAAGTTTAATGAAAACCAAGAATTCCGTCTGTTTGGCGATGATCCCTTAACTGGTGAAGGTATTGCAGATATATATTCTCGTTTATTGGATAAAAATATTATTTATGGGGGAGATGATCTAGATAAATGGGCATCCTTTAAGAAAGATGGTTTTCCTCCCTGGTCATTAAATTCACTAAGAATTATGTATGGGTGTGTTCAAAAAAATGGAATGAAACCCTTTCCTGGTGAGAAAAAGTGCCATTTATTACCAGAAAACTAATATCTTTTGAAACGTTTGCAACTGAACTTGTTAGCTCATGGTAATATATTAATTATTTTTTTAGATAATAATTATAGGCTACCTGGCCTCTTGTGTCCCAAATGTCTCTAATTGTATTATTTAAAAGAACTGTTAGATGCCTTCTTGTAGAGATTAAACAGTCATCATTTATTGGTAATTCATTAATTCTGTATTTTTTATTGTTAGGTTTTGTTAAAGTTTTATATTTAACCCAACCTTTTGAGAAAAGATATTTTTCATAGATATGCTTGGAATTGAAAGGCTCACCATGATCTATTGTAAAGTTACAAAGGTCTATGAGTGTTTTTTTATAATCTTGATTAAATGCGATAGCAATAGATCTTACTACACAGTCATTTGAACTTTTCTTAGATCTATAATATTTACTCCTACCACCATCGTCATAGGAAAAACTTCTTTTAAAATGCATTAGTTTAAATATCAAAGTATATATTATGCTTTTTTTGTGGCCATCAAACTGTTCCAGAAATTCTTACTAAGTGTTGGGGCATTTTCATTAACGATTAAGCCAGCTTCCCGCATTAGTTCAGAAAAGTTTGAATCTCTATATTCTTCAGTCCACACTTCGTTATTATAAACATGGTCCCACCATTGATTAAGTCGGCTATTCGCTGATGGAGGACGCTGATCATACGTTTTGAAATCAACAGGAAAAAAGACACCACCTGGACGTAGTATTCTTTTAACTTCAGATAAAATTTTACGTGTGTCTTCAGTCGGTACTTCATGAAATAAGATATAAGCTGTTATAACATCAAAACTATTAGACTCAAATTGTGTATCTTCCGCAAGTCTTTGACATAAATTTATATCTAATCCTAGTTCCACAGCACGCATATGGCCATATCGTAACATGGGAGCAGCTGTATCTATTCCCCATATGTCTGCATTAGGAAATCGTTCCTTCATAGCTAATGGTAACTGAGCAATCCCAGTTCCGAGGTCTAAGAAAGAATTCATTTTTCCATCTTCTGGGACTGGAACAATATCAGCAAGGCTGCGATGAAAAATATCTTCTGAATTCAAATCAAGAGTGAACACATTAACGCCATAATGATACACATATCCACCAAGAGGGTCTCCTATATAACCACCTGGTTGAATGTGAATTTCATGTTTTGCATACTCTGGAATATTTAGAGTTGGATTAAGTTCGAGTGTCCCTGGCCCCTGCCCTTCTGCAGAAGCTAATTCTGCTAGATATAAGTCTTTATGCGCATGAAATCCATCAACGAGATTCTTCCACATAATTTGCTGGACGGTCGTTTTACATCGCATGGCAGTATAAATATTTGGGTCGTCTCCAATAATTTCTAATAGTTTCTCTATGGGTGGGGAGTTTGTTGGGTCAATATTTTGATCTTCAAGAATGCCATATAATTGTTTTAAGTTATTACGACCAAAGTCACGAAGAGACCATTTCCGGAATGCTTGTGCAAAATCAAGACGACTTTCCATATCAAGCTCAGGTAGTTTTTCAACACGCCCCTCAGGAAGTGAACCACGTGGCTCTATATCATGTTGAAGATTATTTAACGCGTCTTTTGATGTGACCTTATGAGGAGCAGAAACGGCAGAAACCGCTGTTGCTGCTGCTGATGTATTAAGAAGTGTGCGACGATCTAACATGGTATTTACCTAACTGTCTTTTTTATTATCAGAATTATTATTCTGCAGAAAACCATAGACACGTTTAATGAAACGGTCTCTTTGATTATTCCAAGCTGATGTTTCATCATCAGTTGGCTGATAACCCTCAATCATTTCATTTGTAACCGATCCATTTTTTTCTAATAATGTTTCTACTATATTCATACGCCTTTGAAGAGCCCAGAATTCACTTCCTAGAGCAATCATACTGGACATAACATTATCAATGACAGGATTTCCAAGAAATACATCTGGTGTTTGTGGTGGTATTGAATCCTCTCTATGTGTATGAGGAGTTTTAGATTTGTTACTCATATAAGCCTTCTATTAATATTTATGGTTATAACTAATGATCTTATTTTATCACATTAGGATCAATATTAACTTTTGTTAAGTCACCTTTTATATGTGGCAATTCCATAACTTTTTTATTCATTATACTGAACCATAAGGGTGGAATGTAAGCAAGCACAAACATTCCATAATAACCATTAGGGAGTCTTGGTATATCATCAAAATTTCTTAGAGTCTGGTACGGCCGCATAGGGTTAGCATGATGGTCAGAATGTCTTTCGAGATTCAGCATCGTCAAACCACTCAGTATATGATTTGAATTCCATGAATGATGGGGTTTAGGAGATTCATATTGTCCGTATTTATCCTTTTCTCTCAATAAGCCATAATGAGCTACGTAATTTTGAGATGTAAGTTGAAACCATGCGTATATATTATGGAGTAGAATAAATACAAGCACTTGTATTCCAAATATGAAGACTAATACTGTATAAAGAATTAAACTAATGCATAATGATTGAAGAAGAGTATTTTTGAAACAAAAGAAGTCTTTTCCTTTTCTATTTAGTCTTTGTGTTTCTAGAGCAATTCCTTCTCTAATAACTCCAAAAACTTCCCTATAGGCAAATCTATAAATTGATTCACCCAATCGTGAGCTTGAATTATCTTCGGGTGTTGCAACCCATTTATGGTGACCTCTGTTGTGTGCAATAGTAAAATGCGGGTAACACACTATAGCAAGAGAAAATCGTGCTAATACACTTTCAAATGAGTTTTGCTTTTTGTGTCCTAGTTCGTGTGCATGAAGAATTGTAAATCCGTTACTCAAGCCGCAGAATATTGAAATTGCAATAAACCCTACTATTCCAATTTCATAGTAAGATGTAAACCAAGCACCAATTATTAGTATTGATAAGCCATAAA
>CACGTM010000008.1 GCA_902575965.1 uncultured Alphaproteobacteria bacterium
TATTAATTGTTGGTGTGTTTATGAATAAAATACTTTTTGTTTCGTTAATTTCCTTGGTCATTTCTTTTTCAGTTTATGCAGATGACCATGAAAAGATTAAGAATTGGTCACATTTTGGTAACGATAGTGGTGGTAGTCAATACTCACCATTAAATCAAATTAATATCGAAAATGTTAAAAATTTGAAGGTTGCATGGGTGCATAATTCTGGTGATTTCAAAAAAAATCCAGGAGGATTGTCTTTCCAAGTTACTCCTATAATGGCAAATAACTTATTATATTACTGTACACCTTTTAATCGTGTATTTGCAATAGATCCACTTACGGGTGAAGAGATATGGGTTTTTGACCCACATTATTCGGATGAAAAAACTAAGCCACTCATTGATGGGGAGAGGCTATACGGAACTTGTCGTGGAGTGTCCTATTGGGAAGATACGCAAATTGATAAAAATGAATTTTGTAGTAAACGCATTTTTAAAGGAGATGGTGGAGGTCATTTATGGGCAATTGATGCAGAGACTGGCTTATTATGTAAGGATTTTGCAGCTAAAACTGATCATCCTGGAAGAGTAAGCAATTCCGATTATGCAAGTAACGGTGAGGGTTGGATTGCTATGCCTTCACCTGTTGTTATTATTGGAGATGTAGTTGTAGGCGCAAGAGCTTCAAGTGATGGTATCCAGAATGCAAATGATGGATTTGTAAGAGGATGGGATGTCCGAACAGGTGAGCTAAAGTGGGAATTTAATCCTATTCCAGCTGATAGGGTGGACCAGACAGGAGCTGCAAATGTTTGGTCAACTATGAGTGCTGATCCTGAAAATAATCTAGTTTTTCTTCCAACAACTAGTCCATCAACTGACTACTACGGTGGAGCTAGACGTTTTCCGATACCCCATGCAAATGCAATTGTTGCAATTAATTCAAATACTGGAGAAATTGCTTGGTCATATCAGACAATAAAACACGATTTGTTTGATTATGACTTAGTTGGACACCCACTTTTGGTTGATATACAAAAAGATAATCAAACTATAAAAGCAGCAATTTTACAAACAAAAATGGGGTGGCTTTTCGTTTTTAATAGGTTAACAGGTGAGCCCATTTGGCCAATAACTGAGATGGATGTTCCTTCTACAAATATACCAGAAGATAAGGAAGCAAAAACGCAACCGATTCCTACATTACCAGTTCCTTTTTCGCGTCAGAAAATTTTAAGAGAAAATTTATTTGGGCTTACGCCTTTTGATAAGTCTTGGTGTAAATCAGAATTTGATAAATTGAGATATGAAGGTTTATACACTCCACCCGATTTACGCGAGGCACTTCTTTTTCCATCAGCACTTGGTGGAGGAAATTGGGGAGGAGCTGCTTTTGATAAGAAAAATAATCTTCTCATAATAAAAGCTGAGAACTTAGCAACACGGCTTCAGCTTGTTCCGAAAGAAGGAAGACCTGATAGTGATTTTGAATATGTTGATTATTTAACTAGACCATTATCTGGAGTTCCCTATGCAGCTAAGGGTGAAATTTTTATGTCACCTTTGGGCATTCCTTGTACTCCTACACCATGGGGTACTTTAATGGCTATTGATATGAGTTCTGGTTTAGCTAAATGGAAAATACCCATTGGGTCTGTTAAAAGGTTTGGCATTACAATTCCAGAGTCATTTGGTTGGGGGTCTCCAAATATTGGTGGACCAATTGTAACATCTGGAGGTTTAGTTTTTATGGCTGGTACAATGGATGAAAAAATTAGAGCCTTTAATGTTATAAATGGAAACAAAGTTTGGGAGCATAAATTACCAGCTCAAGGTTCAGCTGTTCCAATGACTTACATGGTTAATAATAAACAATTTTTAGTAATTGCAGCTGGTGGGACAGGAAGAGTAACCAACAATTTAGGTGACTCAATTGTTGCTTTTTCTCTAAAATAGGATTTTTGTGTGTATAGATTAGGATTCTTAATATTTTTATTACTAATGAAAGGATTATTTCCTGTGTCAGCAAATGAACTAAAGGTTCCAGAAGGAAATATAATTTCACCAATGTTAAGGTCTACTCATTTTGTAAGTGATATTGATGAATCATTAAAATTATATAGAGATATTCTTGGACTTGATATTAGAGCAGATTTAATCTTAGAGGGAGACAGAGCAAATAAGGTTTTAGGGACTAAAGGAAAAAAAGTCAGGGCAGTTGTTCTAAAGTCAGGGGATTTATACAATGGCGGAGTTGGATTATTTCAATTTCTTGATAAGATGCCAAGAAAAGAAATGCGGGTTGAGGCATTCGCAAAACCTGGAGATGCTGTTCTAGTTTTTATTACTACAGACATATTTGGTATATATAACCAAGTAAAGAAACATAAATACTTGATTGCTTCCTCACCAATGATCTTATTTCCAAAAAAAGGTAATGCAAAAGAAGATTATGAAATGCTTTTTTATGATAGGGATGGTATTGGTGTTAATTTAATACAACGTTCTGTAGATATTATTGATTAGTTTATAATGCTCAAATGAGTGCAAAATAGAGGGTTAAATCAAATGTCGAACATATCAAGAAAAAATTCTTCTAACTATGGTGCTAATCTATCAAGAGATTATAAATCATTTCAGGATTTTATTCGTGCCTCATATATAAATGTATATGGTGAAGTTACTCAGGAAACGTACAGAAGTTATTTTAAAGAGAAAAATAAGCTTTACCCAGACATACAAGAGACTAGGGAAAATGCGGCTAATATTCTTGATAAGCTTCCAATTTACCAACTTAAGGCATGGAGTATTAGAAATTTAAGACGACTGAAATATAGTCAACCAAATGTTGGCATAGATACTATGGTCCATCAGCAATCAAATGAGTTAGAAAAAGAGTTAAATGAATTAATTATAAATGCTGGTGATGAGTTAGATCTTAACCCAGATATACCAATACCTGAGTATTATAAATACGTTGATTTTCACCAACAGCCTGGGGGTGTATGGCGGGATGATATAGATGGTCTTATTTATGATTATGGCAGAGCAACAACAAATCCAAATCAATCCGACCCCAATCAAGTTTATTATAATATGTGGGATAAACTTCCTAAAAATAAACAATATAAAAATGTTCTAGACTGGGGAACTGGACACGGAGGTGGTATTATTGCATGGATGCTCAATAATCCTAATTCAAAGGGTTATGGAGTTGATATTTCTGCACCTTGTTTAAAATTAGCTCATGTTCGTGCCAGAGAAGCCGGTGTTAAAGTTAAATTTTCACAACAAGATATAGCAAATCTAAATTATAAAGATAACTTTTTTGATATGATTTTTCATATGTTTATGCTTCATGAGTTACCTCAAAAAGTGACACCTTTTTTGTTTGAAGAAGCTTGTAGAGTGTTAAAGCCTGGTGGTATCTTCATAGGAATGGAACTAGCACTTTTAGAGGGGGTGCCTTCTCAACATATTCTTCTTCAAACTGATACATGGTTAAATAATGAACCTTATATGGCATCTTGTGTTGATGCAGATTATAAAAAAATCGCAAAAAATGCAGGTTTCTCAAAAGTTGAGGCAATCAAGGTAGTTCGTAATACAGATGCAATGGGTCCAGTTGCAAAAGATATTCCTCCAAAAGCAACATGGAATTACTATGTTTTTGAAAAATAACTTTAACAGGAACTTATGACTTCAAGATATAAAACAATTCAAGAAGAACCAATTATTGATAAAGAGCCTAACTTACTGCATGATATATCCCAAGATAATTTCATGTCTGCTTTGGTTACATTGGCTGCGGAACTATATATGGTTAGAGACCGTGTCCATGTTTTAGAATCTGAACTAGAAAAAAATAATATATTACCATCTAATGCTGTCGAGCTTCATGAAGATACAAAAGAAGAGGCAAAAAAGAGATCGCAAGATGCCCAGGAATTTGCAAACAGGTTTTGGTCACAATTAACAAACTCTGGGGAGCCTGTTTCTAAAATTGACCCAAAAGTGAAAGATTATTTATAGACTTATTTCTCTATAATTTTAATGCCATAATTTTTACCAATTTCATCACTATAAAATGCAAAATAGTCTTTTATCTTAATTAAGTTTTCATAAGGTGAAGGATATGACCAAACGGAATTTTCAGCATTAGAATTCGTATCTGATAATGTCCAATAAGCTGCATTGCCCTTGTATGGACAATGAGTAGCAAAGTCTGTTCTAAAAAAATATTCTTTTTCAATGCTATCCTGCGGAAAGTAATAAACTTTTGTGTGAGATTCTTCATGAAGAGCTATACATTGACCACTTTCAGCAATAATATGATTAGACCATTTCACTTTTATTAATTTATTAACTGACTCAATTCGAATTTTATAAAATGGATTTTTTTTAAAATCCTTAAACTTATATTCAATATTTTTGGCATTAATTTTCCAAGATTCTTCTAAATTAATTTTCATTTGATATCTCTATTTAATATTACCTTTTTATATATTTCTTCCCCACGTGGACCAGACAAAGAAACTATTTTCTTAATTGCTGGTTGCAGTGCTTTTCGCCAAGCCATCTTTTGGTCATAGCTAAGCTTATGAATGTTAAATCCAATAGTATCTGCATTAATAAGGTCATATCTCCATTCGTCTTTTATCATTTTTCTTCCAACCCCTTTTGAGGGATAATTTTTTCTAATAATTTCCTGATCTAAAGGTGATAGGTTATTGAACCATTTCTTATTTGCAAATAAAAAGTTTACCCCAAATGAGTGATTTGTAAGTGTAAGATTTGGAGCTAGTTCTGCAATTCCTGTTCTTGCATATAGAATTATTGCATTTTCACCTGAAACAGCGAGCCCTGTTTCTAATGCGCTTATAAGTTCAGTAAATGGAAGTGGTATTATATCTGCATCAAGGCTTTCAGCAATAATTTTTGATGCTAAACTGGTTGAAACTCTAAATCTGATACTTTTGATGTCACTTGGCTCAATTATAGGATTAACACCATATATTTGGTGAAATCCAATATCATCCCATGATAAAAAAACTAAACCTTTTTCTAAAAGAAGAGGCTCGTATAATTCAAATAATACATTATCGAGAATATTTTCAGCTTCTTCTTGTGAATTAAATAAAAAAGGTGTGTTCAGAAGAATTGCTTCAGGAATTAAAGAAGTAATAACCATTGAGGAGATATTACCAATTTTGACTCTTCCTCTTCTAGTTGCTGATAAAACGTTTTCCTCAGATCCTAATTCTCCGCTTATAAGTGGTTGAATTATTAGTCTTCCATGAGAATCTTCAAAAACACTTTCTTTAAACATCATCCATTTATTATAACCAGCTGTTTCTTTAGCAACTCCAGTTGCTCCAGAAATGATTTCTTCTGCATTAGTCACTTCACTTATGAGGATAATGAATATGAAAAAAGTAAATTTAAGATATAATTTCATAAATCTCGACAAAATGTCCAGTTGGTGCTCTCAAAAAGAGTTGTATAGATTTACCTGTAGAGGATGGTCCGTAAGGTTTAATGATTTCGATGTTATATTTTATTGCTCTATCGTAAATTTCTTTTATATTCGTAGCTTCATGAA
Organism: uncultured Alphaproteobacteria bacterium; assembly: GCA_902575965.1. Classification (GTDB taxonomy): domain Bacteria; phylum Pseudomonadota; class Alphaproteobacteria; order Rhodospirillales; family Rhodospirillaceae. Next base: position 5,587 of record CACGTM010000008.1, read on the forward strand.
CAAGGATAATGTCATTATAGCCAGTTCCTTTGGTTATTAATTCAACTTCAGGAAAACTTGAGTCGTCAATAATTAAAAGTGCTATTGTTGAGCCCCCTTTAGATTTAAAGGTTGCAAATGATCTTTTACTATCTTTTGTCCATCCCATTAAACTTGAAGAGCCGCTAGTAGAGGAGTGAGGAATACCAGAAAATTCAAAACCCATCACGTCCTTCCAAAAAACTATTGAAGGTTCTAAATTCTTAATTTTACAAACAATTGTTGATCTCAAAAAAGTTGTTGAAGCTTCAGGGGAATTTTTATGTTGCCGTGATGAGAAGTTTAATGCAGTTTCAAACCAATTGAGAGCTTCTTTTAGAGAGCGCTTTTGCCCAATACCTTCAGAATATATCTTTAAAATATATTCTTGAGCTGACTTATTACCATTTTTTGCTTCTTTAATTATATGTTCATAATTCTTATTTTGAACCATAAATTTATGACTTTCAGTAATTTTTTTTTCTGATGCATTTAAATAGTTTATATTTTCTATTAATTGAAAAATAATTAATAATAGAAGTATTGAGTATTTAGTCATGGTAATAATATTTACAAGAAATATAAGATGAGTCTAGTCATTATATTAATAAAAGGAGTTTTGTTATGCCAAGGGTATTAATTACAGGCGCTAATAGAGGAATTGGTTACGAATTTACAAAACAGTATGCAGGTACAGGAAGTTCAATAATAGCTTGTTGCAGAGATACTACAGGCGAAAGTTCAGAGGATTTGAGGAATTTAAGTAAAAAAAATAATAAAATTTCTATAGAAAAAATGGATCTATTAGATCATGACAGTATTAATTTAATTTCAAATAAATATGTGGGTATACCAATAGATATAATTATTAATAATGCAGGAATTTTAGGCCCTATACCTATTGAAGACAATCTTTCTGCAGGGCATTTTGGAACAATAAGTTATGAAAATTGGGAAAATGTTATTAAAACCAATACCTTTGCTCCTATAAAAATAGCAGAGTCCTTTATTGATAATATAAAATTAGGTAGAGAGAAAAAAATTATAACACTCTCAAGTACAGTTGCATCTTTTCAAGAGTCAACAGTTCCCTCCTTTTGTTATTGCACGTCAAAAACAGCTGTTACTAAAGCTGTACAGCTTTTAGCTGAAGTTCTTAAGGGTGATGAAATAATTTCAATGGCTTTTTGTCCAGGTCATGTAATGACCCGTATGGGATGGTCAGGGGCAACTGTAAAGCCTGAAGATAGCGTGAATGGAATGAGATCGATAATAGAAAATTTAACAATTGCTGATACGGCATCTTTCAAAAGGTATAATGGCGAAACAATAGCTTGGTAAATAACTTTATGAACAATATTAATTTTAAATTATCAAATTTTTTAGATGATGATGAGTTTTCTTTTTTGCAAGATAAAAAAGAAATTTATAAGGATGATTTATTTTTTTGGGATTCAAACTTTCAACCTCAAGTGATAACAATACCAAAATCAAAAAATAAAGTGATAGATATTGTTAAATTTGCAGAAGTGAATTCAAAAAAAATATATTTAGTTGGTGGAGGATTTTCTTATACTAATAGTTTTAGTCCAGAACTTCCAGATAGTATATTAATTGATTTATCTAGACTAAATAAAGTCATAGAAATAAATAAAAAAAGTAGATATGTGATTGTTGAAGCGGGTTGTACATGGAAGAAGCTTTACGATGAGTTAAAGCCCTACGACATGGTTGTAGATTTTCCTGCACCGCTATCAGGTTCTCATTCTACAGTCGGCGGTGCTATATCCCAAGGTGTTCCTGGTGGAATGCAAGGTGTTTTAGGTTTGGAGATACTTCTTCCAGATAATAGTGTCATAAAAACTGGTTCATGGTCATTAAAAAATAAATCAAAACCATTCTATAGAAATTATGGTCCTGATACCTCAGGTTTATTCATTGGTGATAATGGAATTTATGGTATTAAGCTCTCAGTAGCACTTCATTTAAAACCAAAACAAAATGGAAAAGCTTATGCATCATTTGACTTTAAATCTTATGAGGATTTAGCCTCATCTATGGTTGAGCTCTCAAAATTTGATTATATTGTTAGGAGAACAGGTTTAGATCCATATGAAACAAGGAACATCTCAAAAGTTGGTCTAGGTGACGGAATAAAAACAGTTATAAAGGCATTAAGTGAGAACCAGTCTCTTATAAAAAGATTGTCAAATACATCTTCCCTAATGAAAACAGGTATTTCTTTTTTGAATGAGTGTAATTGGACCCTTCATTTAAAGGTTGAGGGAATAAATGACGATCATGCAGAAATGACGATGCAAAAGGTAAGGGAAGTGTGTCTGAAAAAAAGCAGAGAAATCCCATCAATTCTTCCAATGGCACGTGATCTGGTAGGCTTTTCAATACGTAAATTCTTAGGACCATCTGGAGAAAGATGGGTTGCTACAAGCGGACTTTTTCCTATCGAAGAGTCATTGCATATTGCACAAAAAATTCAGGAGTTCTTTCGTAAAGAGAAGCAAAGTATGGATAAGTATAACGTAGTACATTCTTTTATCACGAACTTTAGCCAGTATTATTTTTTGTGTGAGCCTTGTTTTTATTGGAATGATAAACTAACTAACAGGCATTTAAATAATATAGGTATTGCAGAAAAGTTAAATTACTCTAAATTTCCTGATAACCTATCAACCAGAGCCTATGTTATTGAGCTAAGAAATAAACTAAGAAATTTCTTTTTTATGCACGGTGCTGTTCATGTGCAAATAGGTAATTTTTATAACTTTCGTGACTCAATAGATGATAATTATGAAAATTTTTTAACAACAATCAAAAATACTTTAGATCCAAAAATGATTTTAAATCCAAAAAAATTAGATTCTATTGGTATTTTTGATAAAAATAAATTATGAACTTATCTGTTATACTTTATGATCAGCTCTCTATGGGAATTTCTTCCCTAAAGAATATAAATAAGAAAGAGGACTATATTCTCATTTGCGAGAATGAGAATGATTTCACTGATGTAAAGCATCATAAGAAAAAAATTGCATTGATCATTTCTGCAATGCGTCATTTTAAACAACAGCTTGAACGTAGAGGATTTAATGTTATCTATAAAAAAATTGATGACAAAAAAAATACTCATTCATATGTTAATGAAATTAAGTTAATAAAAAAAAAATATGTTATTAATATTGTCAATATTACAAAACCATCTAGTTACACTCTATATAACGAAGTAAAAGCTTGGTCTAAAGTCCTGGGTTGTCCAATAAATATTTTACCTGATAATAGATTTATTGTTACTGAAGATGAATTTAGACTTTGGGCAGGTGATAAAAAAGAATTAAGAATGGAGTTTTTCTATCGAGAGCTAAGAAAAAAATTTAAAATACTTGTGGATAACGATAAGCCCGTTGGAGGGAAGTGGAATTATGATTCTGAAAACCGTAAAGTTATAAAAAACGATACAAGTTTACCTAAAATAAAAGAGATTAAACATGACCAAATTACAAAAGATGTTTTAAAGTTAGTTAATGAAAAGTTTTCTAGTCACTTTGGTGACCTTCACCCATTTAATTTTGCAGTAACAAGAAATCAGGCCTTAGATATCTTAAGAGGATTTATAAAAGAAAGATTATATAACTTTGGTGATTTTCAGGATGCAATGTTGGAGGGAGAACCTCTTTTATTTCATAGTCATATTAGTTTTTATTTAAATTTAGGACTTTTAACTCCTTTGGAGTGCATAAGGTTAGTTGAAGATGAATATTATAATAATTCAGCTCCTCTCAACTCAGTTGAGGGTTTTATAAGGCAAATTCTAGGATGGAGGGAGTTTGTTCGAGGTATTTATTGGTTAAAAATGCCAGGCTATGAGAAATTGAACTTTCTTAATGCTACACGAAAAATGCCAAGTTTTTTTTGGAATAATAATACAAATATGAACTGTTTATATAATTGTATTAAAGAAACTAAAGAAAATGCTTATGCACATCATATCCAACGTTTGATGGTTCTTGGTAATTTTTTTCTTATAAGTGGTATAAATCCAAAAGATGTTAATGAATGGTATCACATCGTCTATGCTGATGCGTATCAGTGGGTTGAATTACCAAATGTATCTGGAATGATATTATTTGCAGATGGAGGTTATTTAAGTTCAAAGCCCTATGCTGCTAGCGGCTCTTATATAAATAAAATGTCAAACTATTGCAAAAACTGTCATTATGATTATAGAAAAAAAGAGGGTGAAGAAGCATGTCCTTTTAATTATTTATATTGGAATTTTCTTATAAAAAATAAAAAAACTTTAGATTCTAATCATAGGATGAGAATGATATACTTAACCTTAAGTAAGATGGACAATAAAAAAATAAAGACAATTAAACATGACTCTAAGTTATTCCTAGAGAGGCTTTCTAAGAATGAAAAAATCTGAGCTGGCAATAAAATATTGTAAATTTTGTTTAAAGTCTTTTAATTGGAGAAAGAAATGGAAAAGAGACTGGGATAATATCATCTTTTGTTCAAAAAGGTGTAAGAGAGAATGGAAAAGTAAATCTCATCCAATTGATTCTTCCTTAAAGTTAGTAAGCTCGTAAATTGATCCTTTATTTTTTCCTATGATGACTTCCATTCTCGCTAATACTTTTGCTTCACTTGTTCTCCATATTTTTAACAATTTATTACTTGGTGTTCGCCATAAAAATTTTTGACAGTAAAAATTACCAGCAATCAATTTAAGATCCTCTTCTCCTTCATAAATGGCAGAACTTTTTAATTCTTTTCCATGTGTTATTGTACTTCCATTCCAAGTTTCGGAAATGGTATGTACAATAATATCTTGGTCTTTTGAGTGTGAGGTATCTAAGAAATTCATCTTCCATGCATCATTCATTAAAGAATGAAAGCCAAGATGCATATTTTTTGAAATCTTAAATTCTGTATGATCAAACTCTTTTTTATTATTCCATATAGTGGAATGTAGATTACCCTCAATAACGCGTCTTAATATTGTTCCCACATATTGATTTTGATAAAAAAGTCTAGCAATTCCTTCTATATCAAACCATTCAGATGAAAAGTATTGATTTACATCTCTTATCAAATTACCGTCAGGAGAAATACTAAGCGTCTTAAGAAGTTTTGTGCCATCTGGGTTAAATGTAATTATAAACTTCTCATAAGGGGATATATTTCCATTTGCTTCGATTATATTAATATTACCTGAAAAAACTTTTACAGACATTTAAATTCCCAAATATTTATAATATGACTATTTTACTATATATGCTATATACCTTTTTAATATATATTAAGGTACTTTTATGTTAAGTCGAAGAAATCTCACATTTAGTTTTTTAATTCTTCCATTAAGTAATGCTTTGGCAAATAATATTTCCCTCGATGGTTATAAAGATCTTCAGGCACTTGAGACTTATAAGAATGCAAAGATTAAAGTTACAGGTATTGATCTTAACGTGGATTTTTATGGAAATGAAAATCTTCCACCACTAATTTTATTGCATAAGCTTGGTGGTAGAATTGAGGAGTGGAGGAGATTAATTCCTTACCTCATTAAGTCTCGTTATGTTATAGCAATAGATTTACCTGGTCATGGTAAAACAAAAACCTTCTCACCACCTCCCTATATTGTTACTCAAGAAGAAATTGCTGCGATGATAATGTCATTTATAGAGTACTTAAAACTACCAAAACCTATTTCTATTATGGGAAGTTCTATAGGTGGATGCGTTGCTCTGGTTTGTGCTTCACTTTGGCCAAACCGTATAGACTCAGTTTATACGGTTGGATCTGCCTTTAATGGAAAGTTGTCTATCGATGACATAGAAGATCAATCTCTAAAGTCAATTGATGATGGTTATTTTGATGAAAATGAATTTCCTATTGATAGAAAACTTGAATATGCAAGGGATATTTTCGGTGTCTATGACCGGGGAATTGCAACAGAAATGAATATTAGTAGGCGATTAGCAGGAAACTGGATAAATCCTTTGGCAAGAGGTGTAAGTTTGTTTGATTATCTGAGTATATTGCCTCATGTAGAGAACAAAGTTTTCTTATATCATGGCACTAGAGGTAATTATGGAAAGTTTCACAAGGTTGCTCATAAATTACTTCCTAATTCTTTTATGAGATCTATCGTAAATTCAGGAGCTTTTCCTCATGAGGAGCTTCCTAATGAGCTTTGGCAATACTTAATCAAAGATCTGGGATAAGTAATTCTTCATATACTCATAACATCATCTTACTCATAACATCATCTCTGAAAATGATATTAGATATTGTTTTCCCTAAAGAATATAACATTTGATTTATTCTGTTTTTGATATAAAGTTCACTTTTTAGCGATTTATTAGTTATTATCTCATTCATTCGCTATTGATTTATTAATTCAACTTAATGTCATAAATATTTGATTATAAACACAATTATCTAATAAAGAGGGGAAAAGATGTTATTTAGATCTTTAAATTTATTGAAATCAGTATTACCTGCATTCGCATTTTTGTTGATCGTTGAGGATTACCAAGCCAATGCGCAGTCGATTTCACTTGAAGAAATCGTCGTTACAGCTCGTAAAAGAGATGAGAATATTCAAGATATTCCTATATCTATAACAGCTTTTTCCGCATCAGATTTAGCTAGGAAAAATCTGCAGGAAATGACAGATATATCACTTTTTACACCAGGTTTTAACTTTGAAAACTTTGGTGGGTATGGATCTACAGCTCCAGTTATTAGAGGTGCTACTCAAGTAGCAGCAACTGGACGTGCTCAGCAGAATGTTTCATTTTTCCTTGATGGTGTTTATCTTCCTAGAAGTTACATCACTGACATGGGCTTTGCAGACATGGAGCGTATAGAGGTAGTAAAAGGACCTCAGAGTGCTCGTTATGGTCGAAATGCTTTTATGGGTGCAATTAACTATGTCTCAAGAAAGCCAACAGAAGAATGGGAAATTGACGCAAGTATCACTGCGGGTAACTTCTCACGATATGACGGTTATATTGCAGCTGGTGGTGCAGTTGTTCCTGAAAAATTAAAAGTTCGTGCTTTTTACGATCAATCTAAATTTGATGGAAGTTGGAAGAACAGTCACCCATTTTCTGATATTGATTTTGACGGGCCAGGTACTGATGATCGTTTAGGTGGTTGGGATAAGAAAACATACGGTGCTTCTCTTCAATTTACTCCAACTGATACTTTAACAATTGATGTGTCTTACAGAAATTATGACGTGGATAAGGAACATCAGGCTCAGAATTGGTTTGGAGAGCTTGATGCTGAAAGTAATCTTTTAAATTGTGGAGCTGATAATGCAGTAGTCCGTCCTCCGGGAACACCTGGCTTTGGCGGTGGCGGAAATTGGAGGCGTCTATTCTGTGGTGAGATTCCAGTGCGCTCAATTCCAATTGATCCGCGTGGTTATGCTCAACAAATGGAGTCAGATATTTTTACAGCTAATGTAAAATATGAATTCAATGACAATATGACTTTTGAATATATCTTTGGTCATATTGAAGCAGACCAAAAAGTTTTTGGTTTTAAAGATAGTACTCCTCCTGGAACTGCTGGATGTTCGTTTATTGCACCCATTTGGTGTATCTTTGAAAGTGGTCCAATTGGTAATTTCACAGCAGAATCACATGAAGCGAGAGTTGACTATCAAGGTGATGGAAATATAGATGTTTCGGCTGGTGTTTATTTCTTTAGCACTGATGATTTCATTACGCAAAACTTTGGTGCTGTACCTCTGCTAAATGCAATTCCTACAGCTCCGTTTGATGTTTTGACTAGCCCGTTTATCTTTAGAGTTGATATTGGTAATTTAGCTTCAAAACAAAAAGGTGTTTCACCATTTGGTGAAGTCACGGTTCGTTTTATGGATGATAGAGCGCGATTAGGTATTGAAGCTCGTTACAGTTCATTGAAGCTTAAGGAAGATAACCAGGCATCAGGTGGAGGAACTGGCGGACTTAATGCTTTTGCAGGTGCGTTCCTTCAAGACACATACTCAAGTTTTACACCAAGAATTTCTCTTGAATATGATCTTTCAGATGAAAGTCTAATTTATGCCTCAGCAGCTAAGGGGGTAAAAGCAGGTGGATTTAATGCATTTGCTACTCTAGAGAAAAATAGAACCTACAGTAACGATACAAACTGGACATATGAGATTGGTAGCAAAAATACTTTTGCTGGTGGCAGGTTACAATTAAATGCTGCATTGTTCCTTATTGAATGGTCAGATGCTCATATACTTGCTCAAGACGAGGGAAACCCAGCACCTCTTTCTCGTTCACTTGTTAGAAACGTTGGTGATATTACTTCTAAAGGTTTTGAGCTTGATACAGCATTAGCTTTAACTGATAACTTAAGCATGTATGGTACTGTCTACTACGGAGATGCAAAGTATAAAGACGGTACATTCGACTTAAGATGGGGTCGTGTTCCAACTGTTTGTGACAACGTAGTTTGTAATACAAACGGTGATGTTGGTGGAAACCAAATGGAGCGTCAGTCTAAATTCCAAGCATCTCTTGGAGGCCAGTTAACTGGAGATCTTCCGGGTGATACTGATTTAGGCTATTACGTACGTGCAGACGTTGGTCACCAGTCTAAAATGTATGCTGAGGCTATTAACCAAGCAACAATTGGTGATAGAACAGTTGTAAATTCAAGTTTAGGTCTCGTTGGTGATAACTTTGAAATCCAGTGGTGGGTTCGTAACTTGTTTGATGCAAAATATGTTCAGAACGTTGCCGTTCAACAGCCAAACATTGCATACAATGCTTATCTCGGAGAGAGACTAACTACTGGAGTGACTCTCTCTATCAATTATTAATAGTTAATGAATTGTCTATCCGACTTTACATAAATTTATTAATAATAATTATAACGCTTTTTCCTAATGGCGTAACATCTCAAGAAGCTTCGAGTGTTACGCCATTAATGGAAAGAGTGATACCCCCAAAACCTAAAGAATTATTCCAAGAAGGTTTTAACCTTGCTCCTCTTGCTCGTGCGACTATTTTTGTGCGAGACATAGATGAATCCCTTAAGCTCTATAAAGGTATCCTTGGCCTTAAACCCATGTTTGATAATTATTGGAAAGGTGAGGGCATTAATGCAATTATGGGGACCAAAGGAAAAGAACTCAGAGCTACTGTATTGATGGCTGGTGATTCAGTTCAAGGAAACTTAGGTATCTATCAGTTGTACAATGACAAAGATATTCCAGGAGATCCACTTCAAACACCTGATACACGAACAGGCGACTTTGCAATTGTTTTTCCAACAAATGATATACATCGCTTAACAAAAGAAATTACTGAGGCTGGGTATACTATTATTTCTCCTCCTGTCTCGCTGATAGAGAGAGAAGAATATTCTGTGCAGCCGGTGGAAATGATGTTCCGTGATCCAGATGGGGTGCTTGTAAACCTCGTTCAGGCTGGTGTTCTTAAGTAGTCTCTGAGTATTTTTAGAAATAATTTTACTTTTAGTTTTTTTATGTTTTTAAATGGGTATGCTATAGTTTTTCATAATTTTGGCTTATGTGAAGATATTTAAGCTCGCCTAATGACCACTTAGATAATTTATTTGATTTTTTTTGAGTATTTAATAATGATAACAATATAGTATATTTTTTAAACATAAAATATAGTATATTTTTTAAACATAAATTAATAGTTTAGGTGAAATTATGAGTCTGAATAAATTAATAACATTATTTATCTTTTCAATTTTAATCTCATCGTGTGGCACAATTGTTAATGACGCAAATATACCAATTACATTTAGCTTTTCAGATGGATCAGATGGTGAGTGCACTTTTCAAAATAAGCGTGGAAATTGGAAATCTGATATACCAAAAGTTGTTTACATAAGAAGATCAGATGATGATCTAAAGTTTAATTGCACTACAAGTGATGGAAGAAATTCAATTGGTTCAATAAAAAGTGAAATTGAAGCTGAAAAACTTGGCGCGAGTGTTTTGTTTTTTGATCTAGGTATTACTGATGCCATAACAGACAAACATAGAGATTATCAAAGAAACTTCATTATACCAGTCTCTAAATTGAAGGAGTAAAATGATAAAAAAAACTTATTTTATAATATTAATAAGTTTTTTTCTCGCCAATTGTGCAACAAAAATACCTGTTGAACTTTCTGACAAAACAATTGATGATTATTATAAATTATTTGTAAGTCCTAAAGACCACGCAAGAGTATATTACACTGGTGGTGATGGAAAACACCTTATTGGTAATAATCCTCATGGAATTCCTAATCATTTTCTTATTAATAATTATAATATTGCTACTTTAAATAAAGATAACTATGTAGTAGTTAATTTGGCTCCAGGAGAGTACTCAGTGTCATGGGATAAGGCTATGGCAGATGTCAGATATAAAATAGTTCCTATGAAATTAAACCTAAGAGCTGGAGATGTTATATTTCTTCAGGGAGATATTAACCTTAGAAGTGCATCAGCTGGTTTACTTGGTTTAGCCTTTGTCCCGCCTGAGGCAACAATTAGAAATATTTTACCCAATGTTTTTTTAGATAAGTCTCTTATTAATTTAACAGACTGTCCAATTGAATTTTGTTTTTCTAGCGAAAAAATAATAAATTAAATTAAACTAAGTTCCGCTTATAGGTATTAGGTTTTTCATCTTTCTACTTTACCAAATTATCTCAAAGATACGAGACTATAGAATCCTGAGAAACCGTTATTTTTGATTACATATTTTACTAAAAAAACATTAAGAAATACCGTACTCGATTCAAATGATAAAGTTACTAAGTTATTGTAGTTCTTTCTTTATTCTTTCTAATCGTGATTTCGGTCGAGATGATGTTCCGTGATCCCGATAGTGTGCTTGTAAACCTCGTTCAAGCTGGAATTCTTAAATAGTCTTTTGGTTATTAAAACTCACTCTTATTTTTTTAAATATTAAATCAAATTTCTTCAAATATTTGGTATAAATCTTTTGCATAAATAAAGACTTCCAGTTAACGTGATAAAAAGACTTATAGTATATTTAACTAAATTGTTTCTTAAAGGAGCCTTGTAAAATGACTACTCTAGTATTTGTTGACCTAAAACCCAATAGTAATGATAAAGATGCCTTATTAGAGTACTTAGGGTCTATAATTGAGGATACAAGAAATTATGATGGGTGCCAATTTTGCGACGTTTACTTAGAAGATGATGATGTAGGAATGATTTTTGTAGAAAATTGGGAGAGTAAAGCCCATTACGATAAATATCTCGCATGGCGGATAGAGACCGGTGTAATGGAAAAATTAGGAGGGTTTTTAGCGGCTCCTCCGATTATCAGATTCGCTGAAAAAAGCAGTGTATGAGTTATCTAATTCTAATTTCTATTATGAAATAGCTTCATAGTTCTCGTGCAACTTAAAAATTTAGATTTGTTCGTAGACCTTAAATAATTTTAGTTGCGCCAAGAAAGGCTGTGCTTAATATACCAACCCAATACATATAGGCAATCATTCTTGAATTGCTGATTGATCTTTCAAGGGTAGACTCAACCTCAGTATTAGGTCCCTGAGCTAAAATTCTAAACATATCTGTCCATTCTCTCATGACAAACCTTAAATAGAGACCAATACAAAGCATGAGCGAATAGATCAGAATTTTTAATGAATACCAAAGGTCACCCTCCGCACCACTAAATGGCCCATACCCAACGAGAGATGCTGCTGAACAAAGAAATAATACTGGAATTAGAATAAACCTAATCTTCTCATCGATTATAGTTAATCTTATACCTCTATCAGTCTCTCTATAGATAAATGCAGCCCAGCATAAGGAAAACCATACAAGAGTAATAAGCCACATTGCTATAAGCCATTCTCCTCCTAGAGGTTGAACTCCCCACATAAAGCCCATATGTAATCCAAGAGGAAGTAAAAGAATGATTCCAGAACGCGCAAGGATATCTATTCTATAGGCAGTTTCCATATGCCTTTTTCTCTCATCCATAGGAAGCTTTCTATTAATAACATTATATGAAGTTTGAAATACTCCCCATTCACCTCCAAGCCAATAAACCATTGCAACTATATGCAACCACCTCAGAACGTCTAAAGCCTCTAGATTAATAATCATATTTCTTATTCCTTACTATTTTTCTACATTATAATAATATTTAAATTTGAAAAAATAAATATTATTAATTCACTTTTATTTCATCTCTCACTGTTTTTGATGCAAGAGTAAAATGTACCCAGGCCCATATGCTGCATACTAACGATACAACAAGGAGAGAGTACTTTAAGCTTGCATCACCGTAATTACTTATAAAAGCATCGCTCAGTATTCCAACAGCCTGAGGGCCGATACCACCTGCAATTATATTTATAACAAGAATATTAATAGCTGAAGCAACAGCTCTGTTTTTTGGACCCGCTATTGTTTGAATGACATTATATGAAGGACCAGCCTGCATAACACTTAAAAAGAATGGAATTGTTAAAGCAAAAAATGCTATTTGAGGAGTTGGCCATAAAAAAACGATTAGGTAAAATGGAGTAGCAACTAGAATTGTATATCCAGAAATCCATAAATACCATCTTGGATCTTTTGAGCCAAGCCGATCACCAAGAACACCCCCAAGATATATTCCTGCAAGTTGAGAAAATCCTAAAACGAAGGCAAGCCAGGTTCCAATTTCAGAGATACTTAAATCATGTGTTCTATTAAAGAAAGATGGTAACCATCCTATCAAAGAAAGATAAACTATTCCATGAACAGATTGACCAAGTGCACAATTTCTAAACGTTGGTTTAGAGAGGAGAAAAATAAAGACTTTCCAAAAACTTTCTCTTTCTCCATCATCAACTGCTCCATCAGACTCTCCTCTTATAGGTTCCTTTAAAAAGTAAAAAACAAAAAGAGCAAGAATTATTCCTGGAATGCCAAAAGCAAAAAGTGCAATTCTCCAACCATATAAATCTGTTATCCATCCGCCTAAGAGAAAACCCATAAGCAGCCCCACGGGAGACCCAAGTGCTACAATTGAAAGTGCTTTTGAGCGTTCATTTCTTTGAAAAGTATCTGAAACTATCGATTGCGATGGAGGGGTACATCCAGCTTGACCAACTCCAACTAATATTCTTGCGATTGTTAGCTGAATAAAGTTTTGTGCAGCACCGCAAAGGACCGTCATAAGACTCCAAATTCCTAGAGCAAAAGATATAATTTTCCTTCGAGAATAAATATCAGCAATTCTTGCAATGGGGATACCTAGAGTTGCATAAAAAAGAGTGAAGGCTAGTCCAGTCATGAAGCCTATTTGAGTATCAGAAAGATTCATGTCGGCTTTAATGTCTGGTATTAATATTCCTAACATATATCTATCTGCATAATTAAAAAATGCAGTTAAAAAAAGTAAGAATAATGTCAGTTTTTTTGGATCTATTTTCATTTGATTATATTAACCTATAAAGTTTTTTATAAGGACTACTGAGGCTGGAATAATTAATATCCATAAAATAAAAAAATGAAATAATGCTGTAAATTTAATTTCTCTTAATGAGTCCCTATTAATTTGAGTTCCGATACAGAAAAGACCAATAATAATAAACAGTTGTGAAAATTCTTTTATATAATTTTCTATTGTATCATTAAGGTTAAAAATATTATTAAGAATAATTGCGATTATGAACAATAAGACGAAAATTGGAATTTTTATTTTACCTTTTGAAGAATAAACCCAAGATGTAAAGATAATAAGAGGGACTAAAAGTATCGTTCTAAAAGACTTTAGTATTGCAGCTGTTTGAGCTGATTCATCACTGTAAATAAATGCAGTTGCAATGACGGAACTTGTATCATGTATGGCTAGTGCAGATAAAATTCCAAATTGTGTGTTATCTAACCCCAGAGAAATGCCGAACGATGGAAAGAATATAATGGAAATAATATTTAGAAAAAAAAGTATTGAGATAATACTAATGACATCAGAAGGTTTTGATTTTATTATTGGTGCTATTGCTGACACGGCAGTCCCCCCGCATATGGCAGCTGCGACTGAAACCAAGTAAGAAATCTTTTTTTCTATTTTTAATGCCTTACCAATTAGCAGTCCTGAAAAAAATACAATAATAGAAAATATAATAATTAAAGGAAATAAACTATTATCTAAATCAAGGAAGGATTTATAACTTATAGTAAAACCTAAAAAAACAATTCCGGTTTGTAAAAAGTTTGAACCAATCTTCTTTGTTATAAAATTTTTATCTAAATTTAATAGAAGAGAGAATGAGCAACCAAGTAATATAGAAACAAAATATAACATAAAATATTTAGAATTATTTTCTTGATTCTAATTTTGGAAGTATTTTTTCTCCGAATATATCAATATCATTTTCAAAGTCTGGAAAAGCAAACATACATGCTTCAACATTAGCTTCATAATGAACTCTATCTAGGTAAGATGCAATTTTTGAATATGAGCCAACAAGGGTTGGGAGTCCCATGAACATAGATTTTTTCTTAAGACTTCTAGACATTCCATCTGATTTATCTAGTTCTGCCTGACCAACTAAATTCTTAATAGCAACTTCATCTGCGCCATCAACTATATATTCAAATCTTTTTTCTGCCTCTTGATCTGTTTCAGCCGCAATTATATTAAAGAGTGCTATTGTTCCTACATTTCTTTTGTAATGATCTGCTCTTTCTTGAAGTCTTGAAGTTATGGATTGAAATGTTTTTATATCACTCTCAATGTCATTACTATTTCCGCCAGCAATTACAAAATTCCTTTCTCCCATTGCAGCAGTAAAGTCAATACCATTGTCGGATTGTCCTGCACACACAATATCAATATTTGTTGTTGGTTTAGGACTAATTTGAGCATCGGTCATTTTAAAATATTTGCCTTTAAAATCAGATTTACCTGTAGACCATAAATCTCTCAGAACGGTGACATATTCTTTTGCATAATCATAGCGTGTTTTAAAAAATTCATCTCCGGGCCAAAGACCCATTTGATTAAATTCTTCTTTAAACCACCCTGAAACGATATTTAATCCAAATCGTGATGGGCACACTGCTTCAATTGTTGAAGCCATTCTTGCTGCAACAGCAGGATGAAGGGAGAGGTTTGTTACAGATGGTATTAGCTTAATTTTTCTTGTTACAGGAGCTAATGATGCGGTCAACGTAAATGAATCAAGTGCATGGTCCCAATATTCAGTTTCACCACCAAATCCTCTAAATTTTACCATTGATAAAGCAAAGTTGAACCCAAGCTCCTCACATTTTAATGTAACATCTCTATTAAGTTCCCATGTTGGCCATGTAGGTGGAACATTCTTTGATATAATGAAGCCACCTTTTGCTATTGGTAAAAATATCCCTATTTCCATAACGAACACTCAATCACTGTTTTAATTTACGTATTATGATTCCACATATTAAGACTTTTATCAACAAGCCTGATAATGATAATCAGTCGCAATATTTTTGATAACTATTACTAAAATAATATTGATGTAAATTGTACATTATCAGAAAAGGATAATCCTTAAAAAATTAATTATTTAATATCTTTAGGTTATTTGCTATGCATTTGATTTACTTTAAGGCAATATTGCTAATGTTAGCGTTAAAAAAGGTATTATTTTTCTAAGGAGATAAACTTTGGGCAACAACGACGAAAATTCAGATCTTTATGTAGGAAAATCTGTTCGTACCCTTGAGGGTAAGGGACCAGTTTCAGGTAGGGCAAAATACACTAGTGATTTTAATTTCGATGGGCAATTATATGCTCATATCCTCCGCAGTCCGCATGCTTCGGCAGATATCAAATCAATCGATACATCTGCAGCTGAAAAAATATCAGGCGTTGTTAAAGTATTAACTGGAGAAGAGGCGGCTAAATATATAGATCCTATACCACATTATATAGACCCAACTGGACTTGGTGGAAAAGTTGCTACAATAAGATGTTTGGCTTTAGATTACGTTTGGTGTTATGGACAGCCAGTTGCTGTTGTTGTTGCTGAAGAAAAAAGAATTGCTCAGTATGCAGTTTCTAAGATTAATGTTGATTATGATATTAAAGACCCTGTTATAGATCCAGCGCTTGCTCTAAGGGAAGACGCTAAACCAGTCGTAAGAGATTGGGATAGTAATTTAATTACGCAACTTCCTTTTTCTAATGGTGATCCAGAAAAAGCGATAAGCTCTGCTGACGAGGTAATTCAAACAGAGGTTAAGGTTCATAGATTTTCTACACAGCCGATAGAAACAAGGTGTTATAATGCTGTATGGGAAGCAGAAACAGAAAGTATTACCTTATACGGAACTGTTCAAAATCCTCATCCTCTTAGAAATGTCTTATCCAAAGTTTTAAGAATGCCAGAAAATAAAATCAGGATTCATGCTCCCACTATTGGTGGTGCATTTGGTTTAAAGATGCATGGTCATCCTGAAGAAGGTTTAATGTGTATTCTTTCTAAGCTGACAAGAAGACCAGTTAAGTGGGTAGAGAGTAGAGAAGAATGCCTTCTCGTTGGGGCGCGTGAACAGGTCCATAATGTTGAGCTTGCTGTAAAGAAAGATGGTACAATAACCGCTTTGAGAGATAACTTTGTTGCTAACACGGGAGCCCCATCTGCTACGCCTGGTTGGGCAATGTCATTCCTAACGGGATTGACCATGCCTGGTCCTTATGCAGTTAGAAATTTAGATGTTTTATTATCTGCTGTTGTTACCAATAAACCAGGGTGGAATGCTTCTAGAGGCTATGGAAAAGAAGTCACCGCAATGGCTTTAGAAATATCAATTGATAATGCAGCAAGGCAACTTGGAATTGATCCCCTTGAGATGCGCTGTAAAAATTTTATAAAGTCGGATCAGTTTCCTTATGATAGCCCAACCGGATTAATTTATGACTCTGGAGATTATTCGGGAGTTTTAATGAAAGCAGCAAAGGCAATCGATTATGAAGGCTGGAAAGTAAAACAAAAAGAAGCTCTTAAAGAGGGAAGGTATATAGGTATTGGAATTGGTTTTGAGTTAACACCAGAAGGTGGGGCTGTTCCTGGAACATTAGTAGCTGGGTATGATACCTCTTCTGTAAAAGTTGGTCCTGATGGGTCAGTTCGAGTTTTAACAGGCGTGACTTCTCCTGGGTCAGGAAACCCAACTGGTATAGCTCAAATTGTTGCTGATGAACTTGGCGTAAAACTTGATACGATAGAAGTAATACAAGGCGATACAACAACCTGTCCATATGGTTTCGGCAATGCATCTGGTCGTTCCACAATAGTGGGCGGAGGTTCAGCTGCAAAAGCCGCTAAGAAGGTTAGAGAGAAAATTATTAAAGTTGCAGCTGCATTAATGGAAGTTGATGAGAAAACTGTAAACTTAATTCAAGGAAATATAACATCTGGCGATAAATCAATTTCATTAGAGGAAGTATGTTATGCGGTTTATACTCGAGCATATGATGTTGCATCAGTTGTTGAGCCGCCTCTTGAATCAACTGCAACCTTCAAGCCTGGTTTAATAAGACATACCCCAGATGAAAATGGAAGAATTAATCCTTACCCAAGTTATTCCAATGCAGGCTTTATTGCTATTACCGAAGTTGATATTGAGACTGGGCAAACAAAACTTCTTAAAATTTCTGTTGCACATGATTGTGGTAAAGCCATAAATCCTATTCTTGTTGAGGGGCAGGCTAATGGAGCTATTTCTTTTGGTATTGGTGGCTCAATGAGTGAGAATATAGTTTTTGATGAAAACGGTCGTCAGTTAACGAACAATTTTATGGATTATGTTATGCCTCGAGCACATGATGTTCCTGAAATTTTACAATCACATCATGATAGCCCAAACCCAGTGACGTATATGGGATTAAAGGGAGCAGGGGAAGCTGGTGTTGGTGGTTCTGCTTCAGCAATAGTAAATTCTGTTAATAATGCACTTTCACCTTTTGGTGTTTTAATAACTGACTTGCCTTTAACAGCGCCACGCGTTTGGGCAGCTATTCAGTTAGCACGAAAAAATCAGCCACAACGTAAGGTCGCTTAATAATGAGTTTGTATCCACAATTTGCTAAACCCAATACAACAGAGCAAGCTTCTCAACTTCTTTCTGGCTTATCTACTGGGGCGGTAATCATTGCCGGTGGTCAGGAGATTATGCCTTCTGTTAATTATGGTCATTTAATGCCAAGTGTTTATGTGGATATAAATTCTCTTAAAGATTTGGTAGGTATTAATTTTGAAAATAATGAATTATCAATTGGCGCTTTAACGGTACACAGAGACATTCAAAATAATGAATTAGTTAAAGAACATGTGCCATTATTATCCTATGCAGCTCAATGGGTGGGTGGAGGATGGCAAGTGCATAACAGGGGAACTATTGGTGGCAATATTGTATCAATGCACCCTTTGTATGATATCATTCCATCACTGCTTATTTTAGACGCAGAGGTTGAAATTATTTCTGCTGCGGGAACCAACAGAGTATCTATAAGTGATTTATTAAATGATACGTCTCATGGTTTAGGAAGTAAAAGTATTTTATCCAAGATTATAATCAAACCAATGTCAAAGAGTTTAGGCTGGGCATATGAAAAATTAAAAATAACTTCTGGTGGCTATGGTTCTGCAAATTCAGCAGCAATTGTTGAAACTAAAAACTCAAAAATTATAAGCCTAAGAGTCTCTGTGGGTGCAGTCTCACCACTGCCAGTTGATATAAGTAGCTCTTTGTCTAGTTTAATTGGTAACGAGTGGAATGATAGTTTAAACGACATAATTACTTCAAAATGTTCTTCTCTTTTTGACGATGCTCTGTCAGATCAACAGGGTGATGATCAATGGAGACGGTCTATGGCTTCTGTTATGGCAATTAGGTCTATTAAGGCAGCACTCAAAAAAATAGAATAATGGATATATAGGTGTGATTTATGGAAGATTTACTTGAAGATACAGTATTAATTCAGCTTAGAATAAATGGTAAATACCACGAACTTGAAATTTCTCCATCAGTTTCGCTTTTAGATCTTTTGAGGGATGAATTAAATTTTAAAGGTACTCATATGGGGTGCATGACTGGCCATTGCGGGGCATGTACAGTAATGATAAACGGTAAGACGGCTAAATCATGTATCACTCTTGCGTCCACACTTTCCAATGTTGATATTACAACAATAGAAGGCCTTTCTGATGAGGAGGGAAATTTAAGTCCACTTCAAGAATCTTTCTGGAATACTGCTGGATTTCAGTGTGGATATTGTGCGCCTGGGATGCTTTTTCTAACTAAAGAACTTTTAGAGGATAATCCAAATCCAACTGATGATGAAATTAAAACAGCTTTAGAGGGTACACTCTGTCGTTGCACAGGTTACCAAAGCCTTATAAGAGCTGTGAAAGACGCTGCAGAAAATATATCTGCTTCTAAAAGTTAAATAAAAGGAATGTTAAAATGAGCAATAAACCTGAAGTAAAAACAATACAGGTGCAAAAAGCAACACCTGAAGCACTTAAACCATATGGTGATATTCTTGGATATGATGAAACGGTAGAACCAATGCCAATAGAATTCTATGGAGGGGCTGCAAAAGTTAGGCGCGTTGCAGATTTTGTTTCACAAAGTCCTACGGAGATGCCAGTTGTTACACTGCAGAGACGTCCACTTGATGTAAGGTGGATGGAGAGACACTTCAAACATACGCAAGCATTTATTTCTTTAGGATCAAAACCTTTTGTTGCTTGTTTTGCTCCCCCAAATGACAAAGAGCTTCCTGATTTAGACAAAGTTGAAGCGTTCTTATTTGATGGCAGTAGTGGATTTGTTATGAAAATTGGTACATGGCATGAGTTTCCTTTTGCTTTAGTTGATAATACAAATATTTTAGTTATTCTTACAAAAGAAGCTACAGAAGGTTTGGTAAAAGATAATGTCGTTCAGGACGAGGCGTTGAGTTCTGACTTAGAAAAGAAAGATCTTTTAGCCAGAGAAAATATTACTTTCCGGTTAGCTCTTTAAGTCTTAATCTCTGTAAAAATATGATTAAAGGTATTTAGCATAATGACAGATTGGTCTCAGATAGAAGACTGGGATAGATCCTATTATTTGCATAATACACAGGCTAAAGATGAACATCAATTTACTGCCGTTGATCGTCAAGATGGTAATTACATTTACTTATCTAATGGCACTAAACTTCTTGATTTTCAAAGTCAGTTAATATCAGATAGTTTTGGTCATAGACATCATCGTATATATAATGAAATTAAAAATGCCATGGAAAGATATGGGCATGTTTTTTTCGGTATGTCTCATGAATACCGTGCACGAGCAGCTAAGCTGATTATTAACGATATAGTTAATTCGTCTAATCCTAAATGGGCGGGTAGGGTTAGAATTCTTGCTTCAGGTACTGAAGCAGTAGAAAACTCAATTACTATAGCCAGACTTTTTACAGGAAAACAAATTATCCTAACTCAGGCTCATTCTTTTCATGGATTAACAGTAGGCGCCACCATGTTGAGAGGATATCGTAATAATATTACGACAGACCCAAAAGAAAATACTGTTCGAGATGTTCCAGGTTTTCCTACCGCAGGTTTTATACCTATCCCTCCACCCGAAAGATTTGATTTTGATAAAGACTTTCTCCCCTCTATTTCTGCAACAGAAGCAATGATTAAAGCTGTTGGTGCGGAAAATATTGCGGGTATAATTACAGAGCCAATGTTTGGAGCAGGTGGCTTGGCAAATCATCATGAATATTTAAAATCAATTTTTGCACTTTGCAAAAAATATAATATTTTATGGATTGATGATGAAGTACTGTGCGGTTTTGGTAGATTAGGCGAATGGTTTGGGTACAAATTGTATGATGATATATGTCCAGATATTATGGCAGTTGGCAAAACTATTAATGGTTCGTCGTTGCCTGCAGGTGCCGTTATAGTAAATAACGAAATTTCTGATTTTATAGAAAATGCGCGCTGGTGGAGTGGTTCAACATGGGATGGGCACCCAATTATATGCGCATCTATTGTAGGCACATTAGAAATGATGCTTGAGGAAAATTATCTTGATAAGATCAAACAAAAGGGTAAATATTTGAAAGAAAAGTTGGATATGATTTCTGAAAAACATCCATCTTTTGGTTCTGTTGGAGGACATGGTTTGTTTTATGCTGTTGATTTGGTAAATAAGAATCATCAACCTATTATTTCTGACGATAGGTGGACATCATTTCAAGGAGACTTGTCAAAACACCCTAATAATATTGTTGGACAAGAATGTGCAAAAGAAGGAGTGTTTCTTGGGGGATTTGTTCCTAATACAATAAAAGTTGGTCCGCCATTTACAATAGAAGAAAACGAAATTGACAAAGGTATCAATGCGTTTGATAAAGCCTTAACAGTAATTGATAAAATGTTTTGTTAGAAAGGATAACATAATGAAATTTGGAATTTTTTTACCTAATGGAAGTAATGGTTATATCATTTCTAATGCGATCAAACCCTATCTTCCTACTTTTGAGCATAATAGAGATATTACAGTTGAGGCAGAAAAACAGGGCATGGATTTTGTCTTATCCATGATGAAATTCAGAGGTTTTGGTGGTGATACAGGTTATTGGGATGCATGTCTTGAATCATTTACTCTTATGGCAGGACTTGCGGGTGTCACAAAAAAAATAGGATTAATTCCTAGTATTGCACTCTTAAGTCAACATCCAGCTTATGTTGCCAGAATGATTGCCACAATTGATGATATAAGTGATGGTCGCTGCAGTTTAAATATTGTTACAGGTTGGAACAAACCCGAATACACGCAGATGGGTTTATGGCGAGGTGATGAGTACTACGACCAAAGATATCAGTACGCGGCCGATTATTTAACAATTCTTCAGGATCTTTGGAAAAATGGAAGAACTACTCATAAAAGTGACTTCTTCAATCTCGATGATTGCAGTTGTTTACCTACTCCTGGAAGAGAGATAGATATTGTGAGTGCGGGTATGTCTCCTAAGGGGGTTGAATTTGTTGCCAAACATGCGGGACATAATTTTATTATGTCTCCTACTGCTAAGGTTAAAGAAATCAGCGAGAGTGTAAAAGCAAAAGGAAAAAAATACGGAAGAGATGTTGGTACATATGCTCTCTTTCAAATAGTGGCTGCACAAACCGATAGTGAAGCATTTGAATATGGTGATCATATTATTAATGAGGCAGATAAAGGTGCAATAGCCAACATCATAGGGAGCGCAGAGCTTGACTCAAATACATCCGGAACTTCTGATCACCTAAAGGCTGCATTAACATTAGGTCTTGAAGAGGGGAACATGGCTTTTATGGGAATGCCCGTTATATGTGGTTCTTATGAGACCGTTGCTCAAAAAATTGATAATATAGCAGAAGAAACAGGTGTTGATGGAATGCTCTTTAGCTGGCCAGATTTTGTTGAGGGTACAAAAGACTTTGGTCAAAAAATTATGCCAAAACTAAAATGTGCGAATTAGATCAGGACGAATACATACACAATGAGAATTTTCATAATATCTATACTAGGCTTTTTATTTATTTTATCCGTGGCTTTTGACAATATTAATACATCTAATAATGCTTTATCGGATCAAGATAAATCAGGATACCTTCTTGAAGAAAATATTGTTTCTCCCAGTGGTGAAATTGATTTTTACTATTTTGTTGATCCCCCAGTGGATGCCAATTTATCTGGTTCAATGACTTGCAAGGATGGTAGCTCATATAATATAAAAATGACTATTAACGAAACAGTCCCTGAAAAACATCCCCTTAAAGACAATGATAATATGTTTGTTTTGGAGTCAAAAGGCTCAGTATCTGTGTATGATGATTCAGAAGTCCCTTTTACAGAAAATTATAGTTTAACTGAAGTGTATAATGAAGAAGGGGCATTATCCCTACTATCTGCTTCAGATGGAGTTGTATGCGTTGCTGTAGAATCACAGGTTGTTCCTGAAATTGTACGTGTTGGTGATAGTGGACGTATTGCAACCTTAAAGTGTTCAGATGAAACAAAAGATGAATATTCATGGTCTATTTCTAAAAAAAATGGAAATATTATAGGAGTTCAAACCGCTCGTACATATTATGAAAATCTTGATACTTTTGATCTTATGAGAATTGAACATAATTACAAAAGTATATCCATGAGAGGTACAGTTGAGGCAGGTGAGTGTGATATGAATATGTCTGGTTCATGGAAATCACTTTGGTGGGATATGAGCCCTTCCTGGAAAGAATAATCTATAAACATTCAATAGTCATTTTGGTTTTCTTAGAGTCTTCATTTTGAGGATTTCATTTTATCATTCATTTCCTCAATGTTTGTGACAATTACTTTAAGTTGTGTATTTATGACTTTTAATTGCTTAAATGCATATGAGTCAATGACACCTAGGAATGAGACACCTTCTTCTCCACTGTCATAATGAGCTACACACTTTTCTGAATTTAAAGCGCATATTCCTACAACGTCTGATGCCTGATATTTTGCATCTGCATCTGACGTAAAATTTTGTAATGAAATAACTACCAAAGAAAATGCAATGATAGTTAGGATTGACTTTGTGTATAAATCTATTTTCATGATTGTTTAATCCTCTATAAATAAAATAATTATAGTGAATATATAAATAATTATGAAGAGTTGTAATAGGTGTATTTATAAGATAGAAGCATATTGTTTAATATTGAATCATAGGAATTAAAAATGGACGTTAAACTAGAAGGTCTCTCTGAGGAAGAAAACTACGCTCTTTTTAGTCAGATCATTATTCCTCGACCAATTGCCTGGGTGCTTAGTGATAACGGTGAGGGATATGGTGATGAACGTTGGAACCTTGGACCTTTCTCGTATTTTAATGGAATTACCAGTGAACCTCCGATGGTTATGTTTTCAATTGGTGATGGTATGGCTAATAAAGTAAAAGACACCCACCACAATTTAAAAAATAATCCAGAGTGCGTAATAAGTCTTGCTTGTGTTGAACAAGCTAAAGACATGCAGAATTCATCTGAGGATTTACCGCATGGGGAGAGTGAGGTAAAAAAATTTAATATTGGTTTAACCTCATGGGACTGGTCAGTTCCTCGTATTGAGGGTGCACCTGTATCGATGGGATGTATTGCTAGACAGTTTACACGTGTTGGAAAAACAGAACAGATACTTATCTTTGCTGAAATTACTCGTCTTTGGGTTCGTGATGATGTCGGTAAATATGATGACAATGGTAAGCTAAGAGTTGATGTAAAAGCTTTTAATCCCCTCGCACGTGTTGGTAAAGGTGCGTATGCTAAACTATCAGATGTCTTTTGGGCTTAAGGTTAGTTTTGATAAAATAATTATATTAAGTATAAATTTTTTATATAAGTTTAATAATTAAATTATGACTAAAATATACGTAGATGGAGATGCTTGTCCGGTTAAAAATGAAGTTATCAAAGTTTCAGAAAGATATGGACTTGACGTTTTTGTAGTAAGTAATTCATGGTTAAGAAATGTCATAGGCAGTAATGTTAAGTCAATTGTTGTTTCAGAAGGTCCAGATGAAGCTGATAATTGGATTGTCCAGCATATTAACTCAAATGATATCTGTGTAACTGGTGATATACCACTCGCCAAAAGATGCCTCGATAAAGATGTAATTGTCATAGATCATAGTGGTAAAGAATTTACAGTAGATAGTATCGGAATGGCTTTAGCAGTTAGGAACTTAAAGTCAGAATTACGTGCCTCTTTAGACTTTAAAGATTTCAATAAGCAATTTAGTAAAAAAGATAGATCACGATTTTTATCAACACTCGATAGGGTTCTATCTTCTAAAAAAACCTGATTACGGTTCTAAATAAACTGTTATATTTTAAGGCATCAAGCTGCCACCATTAATATGAATGACTTGACCGGTTATATATCTCGATGCATCGCCAGCAAGGAATAATATTGATCCAATTATATCTTCTGGATGTGCTAATTTTTTCATTGGATTAATAGATAGATTCTTATTAGCTATTTCTCTGTTTTTTCCATGTAAGAAATTTGTATCTACTGCACCAGGTGCTATTACATTAACACGTATATCTGGTGCTAGCTCAGAGGCTAGAGATTTAGAAAATGCAATAATTCCTGCCTTTGCTGCTCCATATGATGCATTACCTTTAAAACCTTTGTAGGCTAAACTTGATGAGGTATTGATTATGCTAGCTGCTTTTGATTTTTGTAGTAGAGAGATAGCATGCTTAGAACATAAATAAGTAGCCTTTAAGTTATGATTAATCATTAACTCCCAAGCTTCTTCGTTAGTATCATTAACAAGAGTTGCTTCATTAATATATCCACATAAATTTACAATAACATCACATCCATGATATTCTTGATCGAATGAATTGTATGCTTTTATTACTTGTTTTTCATTTGTTGCGTCAAAAGAATGCTGAAAACAGTTGGAAGGAAGACGTGCCTTTTGTAAACCTTCTTTGGTATCTAGAACACCAATACGTAAATTTAATTCATGGCACACATCAACAAGTTTTTTTCCTATACCACCGCAACCTCCAACTATAAGAATTCTAGAATTATTGGATGGTCCCAAACGACTGAAATCTACTTTCATTATATTCCTTCTCATTAAATAATGAAAAGATTGATAGAAAAAATTAAGAAAATAAAATTAACACGTAACTAATATATTATTACTATACTTTAATTACTTCTTTTTACTGGACAAACATCTTCCTTTGTTACCAGATCAAAAACAAATAAGTATTTAGCCATGCCGGTTAATACGGCTGTTACAAAACCCATCTCAACAATCTGTTCGTCATCATAATATTTTTTTAGTCTTGAATACAAATCTTTTGTTAATTCTCCGCTCATATTTTGTAACATCATTTGCTCAGAAAGTTCTATTACACACAAGTCTTTTTCATCAAAGAAATCTGAGGATGGATTAGGAATATTATCTATTTGTTCTTGAGTGATCCCTGAAGCTAATGCATCTACTGAATTCCATTTATTGCAAAAAAAACAACCATGTTGTTTTGATAGTTTTAGTCTAAGAAGTTCTTTAGTTCTCACATCAAGTTTCATATCAGGATTTTCATTGTAAAAAATTTTTTTGTAGAAACCTTCAAAATACCATTTCATCATTGGAGGACTGTTAGCAAAAACCTCAACGACATCGGCTTCACCTGAACGTGTCATTCCTAAGTCCCATACTTCTTGTGTATCTTTATCCATTTCATTACGAGGGACTCTTTGAAGGTGTGGGTTAGGCATTATGGTCTCCTTTATAAATTGATTAAATTAAATTTTTCCTTAAAGTCCTACAGTAACACCGCCATCAACAGTTATTGTCTGACCCGTAATATAGCGCGCTTTGTTTGATGCCAGAAAAACAGCTACATCAGCAATATCGGATGGATCACCAACTCTACCTAAAGGAATAGTTGGTGCAACCGCTTCTAAACCTTCCTCTCCAACAGAATGGACTGGGTCTAATGTTTGCGCTGTTCTAATAAAACCTGGTGCAATTGCATTGGCACGTATATGATCTTTTGCAAGTTCAATTGCTGTTCCTTTAACAAAACCCGTTACACCAGCTTTAGCAGCAGAGTAGGGAACATGTTCATCCCATCCATAAGTAGTTCCAACAACAGAAGCAAGACATACTATTGAACCTTTTTTTGCATCTCTCATCGCTGGTGCTGCAGCTCTTATTATTCTCATCATTCCTTTTAGATCAACATCTATTGTTAAATCCCATTCTTCATCTTTCATTGTTTTCATAGGTATCATTTTTGCAATTCCAGCATTGCACACAACTGTATTTAACGGGCCATACTTTTTTTCAACATTTTTTATAACTGAATTGACTTCAGATGTTGACGTAACATCCATATGATGAAATTCCGCAGATCCACCATTATCAATAATACTTTTTGCAACATTATTACCTTCGTCTGAAAGTACATCTGTAACAATAACGTTATAATTACTTTCTGCAAAAGCAAGAGCAGTTGCTTTCCCAATTCCTATACCTGCACCCGAGATTATTACAGTAGAGTCTGACATGGTTTTTCCTTTCTTATAATTAGTTAATAATCATATTTTCCTCTTCTAAAAAGAGCAATAATAATTTATCCTTTGATTACTTTATTATGAAAAAAGGGAATTATTATGATTAAGAAGGGATATGCAGATTGTTCAGAGGGGCAGATCCATTACAGAGTTTCAGGTAATGAGGGAAATCCCGTTGTTTGCTTTTTTCACCAAACTGCCAGTTCAGGTGTCATGTTTGAAAAAGTAATGAATATTATGTCTGATCAGTTTCATTGTTTTTCATTTGATAGTCCTGGGTTTGGTGGTTCTTATCACCCAAGTGAAATACCTAATATAGCCTATTTATCTGATAAACTGATTGAAGCAATGAAAAGCTTATCCATCACAGAATTTCATGCATGTGGACACCATACGGGAGGATGTATCGCTCTAGAAATGCCTGGTCGATATCCTGAAATGGTTAAAAGTCTTTCAATCATTGGCCCAGTTCTCGTTAATGAAGCTGAAAAAAAAGAGTACATGAAAACATTTGTTAAACCTTTTGCAATTGAACCAACGGGTGATTTTTTAAATACAGCTTGGGAATATTTAAAAATGATAGGAGCTGCATCAAATACTCAACTTCACCACAGAGAACTCGTTGATCACCTTATCGCGCATGAAACTATGCCTAAGGCATTTTCTGCTGTTTGGCAGCAGGATGTCGAGACACTTCTAAAAAATGTAGCGTGTCCTTTGATGATTATGTGTTCAAAAGATGATGTTTTGTGGCCATTATTTGAAAGAACAGGAAGATTAAGACCAGATGCTAAACAATACATAGTTGGAGGAGCTGATTTTCAACCAGACAATGACCCTGAAGGTGTTGTTAATGGTCTAAAGGATTTTATAGAAAACCTATAAAGTAAAAACAATTGATCCTGTTGTTTTTCTATTCATTAGATCTTTTAAAGCTTCAGGTGCATCATTAAGATTATAAAGAGACCCTGGTTTTGGATTTATGTTGTTAGAATCTATCATTTGAAAAACATCATTCATTGACTCAAGAAAGGTCTCTCTTTCTGCATTAAAAGCAAAGACTGATGGCCTTGCGATAAAATTTGAAAATGTTACGGGAACAGTGCTTAAATCAATAGGTGGGAGAGGACCTGATGCCTGGCCAAAGGTAACAAACATTCCTGTGGGTTTGAGTGCTTTAAAAGAGTTCTCGTACGTGTCCTTTCCAATACCATCGTAGACAACATCGATGCCTACTCCATTGTTTATTTTTAAAATTTCATCTGCAAAGTTTTGATCTTTGTAGTTAATGACGTAGTCACAACCTGCATCTTTTGCGATCTTTGCTTTTTTATCACTTCCTACAGTTCCAAAAACTGTTGCTCCTAGGCTTTTGGACCACCGTACAAGAGAGTCACCGCTACTCCCAGCTGCAGCATGCACAAGAACTTTTGTATCAGAGTTAACAGGATATACTTTTTTGACCATCATTTGGGCAGTAAGTCCTGCTATCATGATAGCTGCAGCATCTTCAAATGAGAGAGAGTCGGGAATTTTAACCGCATATCCTGGCCACATATTCCTTATGGATGAATAGGCACCAAGAGGAGGACCACCGTATCCAATGCGGTCTCCCACTTTAAAATCTTTTATTTCATCTCCAAGTTGTGTAATTACACCAGCTCCTTCGACGCCGGGTGTCAATGGGTAAGGGTCAATGTTGTATTCACCACTAATGACATATGTATCGATATAATTAACGCCTACTGCATGATTTCTTACCTGGATTTCATGCGGGGCAGGTGATTTTATATCAATATTCTCTTTAATTATTGAGTCAATACTGCCTGGTTCTTTTACAACCCATCGATAATCTTGCATTTTTTATACCCTTCTAAAGAACAACACTCTACTTGATTCAAAGCTCATAACAATTATATACTAAGCGATATAAAACATTGTAATAATTGAGAAAATGAATTTCAAGTAATCGTGTTGGTGGATTCTATTTCAAAACAGTGTTCTGAAATAGAATCATAAGTAAATTAAATTACAACCAACATAGCTAGCTATTTATTGAGCTTTGCAACACTATCCGCAACTGGGATGGGATATCGTGGATTTGGATAACAAATACACAAGTGGCGGAAGGGTTCATCACTCAGTACTCTCCAAATAATTCTTGCTCCCTGAGGAAGGAGGTAAACAGAACCAGGCTTTGCTATGACTTTACCTGATTCAATCATTAATGGTGGAAGAAAATACTCAATTTCTGCTTCACCAGAGACCACAACCTGGACTTCATCATGTGGCATTGACCAGCCAATATCCATACCTTTGTAAAAATCTTCATAATTTATCTGTGTAGATGGTTCATCAATGCCCGTATTAATAGCCCTAAATTTTGAGCCTGGATGAAATGGAAATTCCAAATCAGGTGCGTCATCTAAATCACTATCAACTGGATCATAAATTTTAAATTTTGACCAAGTAATTTCTGGTAAACCCATGCTTTATCTCCCCACGTAAAGTAAAAAAAAAATGTTTTTAATAGTTGAAGCCAAATAAAACCCTTAAATTATTGTAAAAATTAGATAATTTTATTTCTTCAAGAGTTGTTTAAATAGTTGGCAAATTCTAAATTAGGTGGCAATAATAGATAGATCAATAACAAAAATGATATTTCAATAAAAATATATTTTTTGAGGGAGAGAGAGACCATGGATGCAAAATTAAGTAGTGCTGATGATAGTTTAATTTCACAATTAAAGCAGCTTGTGGGAAATGACCATGTTCTCACTGAGGAAAAAGATAGAGATTTCTATTCTACTGATTTAAGTTTTAGAGATAGAGAGATAGCTGCTGTCGTTGTACAGCCAGGTGATACGGAGCAATTATCAGGATGCGTACAAGCTGCTGTTAAATCAGGAATGTCTGTGGTCGCTCGTGGAGGAGGTATGTCATATACATCTGGCTATACTCCTGAAAAACCGGATACAATGCTGTTGGATATGCGTCGGATGAACCGCGTCCTGGAAGTTAATACTGAAGATATGTATGTAACTGTAGAGTGTGGATGCACTTGGGAAGCTCTTTTTGAAGCATTGAAAGATAAAAAAGTAAGAACACCTTACTGGGGCCCACTTTCAGGAAAGTACGCCACAGTGGGTGGTGCATTATCACAGAACAGTTTATTTCATGGATCAGGAGTTCATGGAACTGTCGCAGATAGCGTAATTGGCCTTCGAGTAGTTCTTCCGTCCGGTGATGTCCTTCAAACTGGCTCTGGCGCTCACAAAGAGTCAAATGCATTTTGGAGACATTTTGGACCAGATTTAAGCGGAATTTTTACTGCAGATACGGGAGCATTTGGTGTAAAAGCTGTTGCAACGTTAAGATTGATTCCAACTCCTCCATCAACTGCTTATATGGCTTTTAAATTTGATACTCTGAAGGATGTCCTGGAGGCCCAAGTAAAAATTTCTCGATTAGCTATAGCCTCAGAATGCTACATGTTTGACCCTTATTATAATGCCGGTTTTGAAAAACAAGGTATAACTTTCACAGAAGGTATATCCATAGTTGGAAAGGTAGTTAGAAAAGGAGGATTAAAAGGTCTAGCCTCAGCAGCAAAAATGGCTGTTAAGGGACAAAAAATCTTAAAGAATGTACCTTATTCATTACATATGACTTTTGACGCGTTAACAGATGTTGTTGCAAACGAACACCAAGAGATAGCTGCAGACATATGTTTAGAACACAATGGGACTGAGATGGATAATTCAATTCCAACTGTCTTCAGAGCTCAACCGTTTGCTGGTGTGAGAACAGTACTTCTTGGTTCAGAAGGAGAAATATGGCTACCCGTTCATGGTTTCTTTCCATTATCAAGGGCGGTAGATGCTGGTGCAGCTACTGAGAAGTGGCTTGAAGAAAAACGTCCTATACTTGATAAGTACAACATTAAAACATCTTATTTAACATGCAACGCAGGTCCAGAGTTTGTTATTGAACCAAGTTTTTATTGGCATGATAAATTAGGTGACTTTAGGCTTAGTCTTATAGAAGAAGAATTCGCTGAGAAATGGAAAGATATTCCTGAGGATGTTGAAAAAAGAAAAGTTGTACTTCAATTACGTGAAGAACTCCGTGACCTCTTTGATAGTCTTGGCGCATGTCATCTCCAACTTGGTAAGTATTACAAATACAGTGAGCTTATGAATAATGATACTCTCTGGAGTGTTATAAATGGAGTAAAAGATGTTCTTGACCCTGAAAGAAAAGTTAATCCTGGTTCACTTGGGTTAAGATAATTTTATAAGGAAAATTTTATGTCCAATATAAAAAAAGGTTATGCAGATTGTTCAGACGGTCAAATACATTTTCACAAAAATATAGGTGAGGGAACTCCAATAGTTTTTCTGCATCAAACTGCAAGTTCTGGAAAAATGTTTTATAAAGTAATGGATCGCTTACCAAACGTTCTTGGTTATGCATTTGATACACCCGGTTTTGGAAATTCATTCAGTCCTTCTGACTCACCTGTCTTAGACAAACCCTCAATGCCGCAATTGGGTAAGTGGATTACTGAGGCAATAAACTCACTTGGCATTGAAGAGTTTCATATAGTTGGCCATCACACAGGCACTTGTATTGCACTTGAAGTTTATAATTTAATTTCTGAAAGAGTTAAGTCATGCACAATGATAGGGCCAGTTCCTTTAACAGAAGATGAAAGAAATGAATTTAGAAAGTATTATTCATCTCCATTTTCACCCGATAAGAATGGAGATTATATTAAGACAACCTGGGATTATTTAGCAGGTCTTGGAATAAAATCTGACCTTGATCTTCATCATAGAGAATTTATTGATACATGCAGAGCCTACCTTGGCCGCGCTCAAACATATTCAGCTGTTTGGGATCAGGATTTTGTTGCTCTTTATAAAAAAATGGAATGTCCGCTTCTTCTCATGGCAGCTCCTGATGATGTATTGTATCCTTATCTTGATCGAGCACATAAAATGAAACCAGATTCAATTATTAAACCGATAGAGGGTGCCAATTTTGAACCAGACCATGACCCTGATGGCACAGTGGCTGCTCTTAAAAGTTTTTTAAATATTTAGATGAAAGAAATTAAAATGAAAAAATTAAACTCTCTCGTTAAAAGAAGAAGCTTTGTTGTAACTAGTGCATTTGCAGCCGCATATGCAAGCATGAAATATACACCTGCAAATGCAATGGGCTATGTTGATGAAGCAATGAATTATTTTAATTCTGAAGAAGACACGCCATTAATTTTAAATCCCGGAACAGTGATGCGTCTTGATTATGTTGATACTCCTTTAGGTCAGATACATTATCGTCATAAACAAGGTTCAACTGAACACTCACCTATTATTTGTCTCCATCAAACAGCTAGTTCATCTGCTATGTTTGAAAAATTTGCAGCGGCTTATCAAGGGCCAGAAAGTATTTACGCTATTGATACCCCTGGTTTTGGTGGGTCATATGATCCATCCAATACTCCAACTATGAGTGAGTATGGGGCTGCAATTTTAGATGCAGTAAAAGCTCTTGGTTTTGAAAAATTTCATTTGTTTGGTCATCATACAGGCGCATCAATAGCTATTGAGATTGCAGTAAGCGCTCCTCAGAATGTTGCTTCATTAATGATGATTGGTCCAGTCGTATTAACAGCAGAAGAAAGAGCTTTGTTTGGACAAGTTTATCCAAAACCTTTTGAGCCAAAAGCTGACGGTTCACATCTTAAAGTTATGTGGGATTATGTTGAGAGCATTGGTGGAAACTCTGATTTGAATTTACATCACAGAGAGATGATTGATACAGCTAGAGCTTGGCAAGGTCATATAAAAATGTATCAAAAAATTTGGGACCAAGATTTTTCTGCTATGTATAAAGATGTTATTGTTCCAATGCTTATTATGTGTGCCGAAAAAGATATTTTATGGCCTATGTTTGATCGAGCAAAGCAGATGCGTCCTGATGCTGTGGCAAAGGTTATTCCTGGTTCAAACTTTGAACCTGATGAAGCCCCAGTTGAAACGGCAGAAGCTATTCAAAGTTACTTAAGCTCTTTATAATTTTTATCCTGGTGAGGCATGGTTGATATGAGAGAGCATTGTACTAGTGTGCAGTGTTCCACATTTCCAATTACCCTTAGTGAGATAACATACGCAAGATAAGACCGAATGTCTTTGCCTAAAGCCTTGATTGTTAGGTTTCCCTCTCACTGTAAGATCTGAAGTGATAAGTCCTGTGGTATCAAAAACTTGAAATGATGGTTTCCGAATAACCCACTCTAAGTTGTTCATATTATTTCTTAGATACTCTGTATGATCTTTATAAGATCCTTTATCTAATATAAAAGGGATGTCTTCATTTATCATAAGAGATTGTGGGTCAAAAAAATTATAAAAATCTTCTATCTTCCCGCCCTTTCCAAAAGCTGAAATAGCTTTATTGAAATCTCTTTCTAAATTTTTTACACTCATTGTATTTTCCTAACCTGGTGAAGCTTCTAAAATATGTCCATCAAATGGGCTTTGGTGCCAATTGATAATTCGCCATCCATTATCAAACTTGTGCCATCCTTGAGTGAATGCCATGTGTCTTTGCCTATAACCTGAGTCAACTGGTTTACCTCTAAATGTTGCATGACTAACAACAATTCCTGTTTTACCAAAAACTCTAAATTTTGGATTTCTATCTTGCCATTCGAAAGATTCCCAAATTCCACCAATGTGAAAATCTATATGATCTTTAAATCCTGACTTACTAAGCCTAAAGGGAATATCTTCATCAATGATTATGGCCTCATCATGTATGAGCATGTAAAAGGTTTCTAAATCTCCCGTTCCTAACGCCTTGTCTAAGGTGTAGAAAGCATCTTTTAGTCCGTTCATATCAGCGTGATTATCAGCTTTCGCATTCGAGATGATACCAAACGTGCTTGTGCCAATAACTGCAGCTGTGGATAAAAGTTTTCTTCTGGTTAAATCTTTACTCATATGAGAAAATTTCCTTAAAGTTGTTGATATAATTCCTATTATATACTCATAGTTATGAACAAATTGTTGTAATATTACAACAAAAAATAAAAATTCATATTAACGACCATAATATGAAAATAATACTACAAAAGTCACTTAAATAATCATATAAAAATAACTCTAAATACGGGTATTAATAGAAAAATAGTTTTTTCTAATGTAATTAAAATTATTTTTCACCAAATTTAGTATTTATATTTTATTTACATTCGTCTTAGTGAAGCTATTTTGAGGGACTTCAAATATGAAAAGTTTTATTAATAAATTTAAAGGCATTGCTATTTTTGCAATCTCTGCCTTTATTTCTACTTCTTCTTTTGCACAAGTTTCAATTGAAGAAATTATTGTTACAGGTTTGAAGCGTGATGCTTCAATTCTTGATGCACCCGTCGCAGTTACTGTGTTTAGTGCTGATCAGATAGAAAAGGCAGGAATTACAAGACCTGAAGATTATCTAGCTCTTGTTCCCAATGTTGGGTTCGTTACATCTAACCACCAAGGTGAATTTTTTGTTAACATGCGTGGTATGGCAACAGTTAGGTTCGCAGAAGCAGCGGTTGCTGTTGTTGTTGATGGTATCCAACTGGCTATCAATAATGAATTCAATATGGATTATTTCGATATCGAACAGCTTGAAGTTCTAAAAGGACCACAAGGAGCGTTGTACGGACGTAATGCTACTGCAGGTGCAATCATTGTAAAAACGAGAGATCCTGGTGATGAGTGGAATGGTACAATGATGGCGTCTTATGGAAATTGGCATTCATCTAAGATTCAAGGCGGAGTTGGTGGTCCAATTAACGACAAATTTAAAATGAGACTTTCTGCTTCTATGACGAATTCAAATGGTCCTTTCACAAATGAATACACTAATGAGAAGGTTCATCGTTGGGCAAATAACTCTGGACGTATTCACCTTCTTTATGAAGATGAAAATACAAGAGTTGATTGGAGAGCTTCAGGAAGTAAAGGTAATGGTGGCGCAATTGCTTTTAATGCGCAAATTGCTGGTACTGTAACAGGAGGTTATCCTGTTATTGTTGATACTAATGATGTTCATAATATTCCATATGTTAATGATATGCCTGGTGAGAATAGACAGTATAAATTTTCAACTTCTTTAAAAATTACTCATGAAACAGAAGATTTAAAATTTGAGTCTATGACTTCTTTCTCAGATATTAGAGATTACTATCAGGCTAAAGGTTTACCATACGCTGATTATTCAAATCCTGATAATGATTACGGTGTTTTTGAATTTGTGTTTGGTGATACAACTCAGCAGTGGAGAGACTCAAACCAAGCAGCGATCCAAGAGTTTCGTTTAAGTTCAAACGTTGACTCAAGGCTTCAGTGGCAAATTGGAGCTTTCTTCATGAAAGGTACTAAGCAAAGAGTTAACACTAATGGTCTCTATACTGGAGCAACTGCACTTCCATGTTATTTCAACGGACCATGCGGTGGACCGAATTCATCAAACCCAACACTTAACTATGATAACACCCAGTTTGGTTATGAAAACTATTCACCATTTGGTAACATACAGTATGAAGTAAGTGATGCATTAGACATTACTCTAGCTGTTCGTTATGAAACTGAAAAGCGTGAAGTTGAAACAATGCCTCAAAGTAATGTGCCTGACCTAGTAAATGGCGCAGCTACTTATAACCAATGTGTTCTTAGAACAGGAAGAGCTCCTGCTGACTGTAATGATGATGCTACTTTTAAACAGTTCCAACCAAAAGTAACTGTTGCCTACAAGTTCCCTGATGATGCAGGTCAAATTTTTGCTTCATATGGAAAAGGCTTTAAGTCAGGTGGTTTTAATACTATTGGTGTTAGGCAAATCCTTCTTGATGCAGCAGTAGCAGCAGGTGGTAATCCAAACTTGATTTTCACTCAAGATTCTTATGATAAAGAAACTAGTGATGCCTTTGAACTTGGTTTTAAATCACGCTTCTTAGATGGACGTCTTCAGATTAATGGTGCAGTCTTCATGACTGATGTTAAAGACGCTCAGCAGTTTGAGTTCTTCCCTGTTGGAAGTATCCAGGCTGTTTCAAGAATTGATGAGCAAGAAATAAAAGGTTTTGAAGCTGATATGCAATTTGCAGTAAATGACTCTTTTAGTATTTTTGCAGCATATGGGTATGTTGATCATGAAATTACTGAACTACAAGCCCAACCTCTATTTGTAGGTAATAAGATTGCTTATATCCAAGACTGGAATGCAACAGCTGGTTATCAAGTTAATCATCCAATTTCATCTAATTTGGACCTTGTGCATCGTTTAGAATACAAAGGCATGGGTCCAGTATGGTATGACTCAGGTAATCTAGCAGGTTCAAGGAGAGATACAGTCAATCTTATTGATGCACGTATTGGTATTCAGTCAGATAACTATTCTCTAATGCTTTGGGGCCGTAACTTAGGTAATGAGAAATATGCAAGTGAAAGTGTACCTTTGCTTTCAATTGTTAATGTTCCTCATAAAGCTGCAACTAGAAGTTATGGAATTGAAGCAAGATATAA
The DNA here is from genome assembly GCA_902575965.1 of uncultured Alphaproteobacteria bacterium. GTDB lineage: Bacteria > Pseudomonadota > Alphaproteobacteria > Rhodospirillales > Rhodospirillaceae. The sequence goes on from CACGTM010000008.1 coordinate 42,361, forward strand.
TTTCTAATTTAGATTTGAAATTATAATTGATATTATAGGACGTCATATTATTATAGTATGGCGTCCTTTTTTTTAATGATTAAGAGATAAGTTATTATGTTTAATAAGCTACAAAGAAGAACCTTTATAACAAAGATGGCTATGTTTTCTTCGGTGTTTACGTTTGGTCTAGGAAATTCAGCGATTGCGCACCATGATGAAGAAGCAATCGAACACCATGATGAAGAAGCAATTCAAAACAGTGACCAGTCACCGAGGGATACAACTTTAAATAACACTGTATCCTTTCGAGGTGGAAGATTAATTTAATACACGTCAAAGGAGTTTATAGATATGAGATTTTCAAAAGAAGAACATAAGAAAGAAAATGATACTATTTCTAAAAGATTTAATGTTGGAAGACGACAAATTATTTCAGGAGGTACATTTGCAGCTGTAGCAGTTGCAGGAGCTGCTTTATCTTCAAAATCTAATGCTCAACAAGGCTTAGCTCCGTCACCAAGGTCATCTTTTGCAAGTCATTTAATTGATAATGATATTGCTGATAAGGCTCCTTCATTTGATTTACCATTTAACCCTGGTATAAAAATTAGAGGATATACCGCAATTAACGAACCAAATTGTCAAATTATAATTGAGGATTTTTTCCCCGGTGACGAATTTGAATGGCAATTTCCTCATGACGAACAGCAATATTGTTTATCAGGTAAGATGGAACTAACTGTCTGGTTACCACCACTATATTCAGAGAAAATTGAGACTGTAATTGTACCTGGAACAGTTTATAACTATCCAATTGGAGCAAAGAAAAAAGTTAAGGTTCTCGGTGACGAAGTCTTTAGGCATATTTGTTTCTGTCCGCCAAGCCCAAACTATCCATTCCCAACAGCTGAGCAAGTTAAAGAGTCAGCAACTTAAAGTGTTGTATGGTTAGTGTTTCAATAGTGTATGACAGTAGTTTTAAAGGCCAAACAGAAGTCCTTGCTAAATGTGTTTTAGAGGGTGTTAGCTCAGTAGATAACATTCAAGGGCACATGATACATGTTAATGATGTTGATGAACATTGGAACACTCTCCATAATTCTGAAGCCATAATATTTGGTTCTCCAACATATATTGGTGGTGTTACAGCTCAGTTTAAATTATTTATTGAAAAACTAGCTGGTGAAGTTTGGTTAAAAAGAATGTGGAAAAATAAATTTGCAGCCGGTTTTACGATATCTGCTGGTCGTTCTGGAGACAAACTTAACTGTCTTACGGATATGGTTATCTTTGCTTCACAAATGGCAATGATCTGGGTGCCGCAACACATACTTGGTGGTAATTATTCAACTGCTGGAAGTGAGAAGGATTTAAATAGAATGGCAGGCTATCTTGGTGTTATGGCACAAGGAAATATAGATGAACCTGCTGACATATCCCCCCCAGAAAGCGATAAAGAAACTGCTCGAATGCATGGAAGACATGTTGCGCAAATAACAGCTCAATTTATAGAGGGTCAAAAGTCTTTGCCGTTCCAGGAAGAAGCTGCCTATGATTCAAAAGGTCAGGGCAGACCTTTGACCCTTCCAGAACTTTCTTAAATATCAGGTGATGCTATAATTGATCCATGAGCTACGCCATATGTCTCAGAAGGTCTATTGTTGGCAACTCTTGAATAACTCATTGCATTTTCCATATACGATAAAGAAAAATATTTAAACCTTATATCACCAAGAACCGATTCTGATACTTCATAAACCTGCTGATTTTTATTTGATGGAATCATATTAATTGATGGCATGAATGCAACATCATTTGATTTAACATCTTTATCACCACTGACATGGGAACAAAGGTAAACTTGATAGTTCTTTTGCATTTCTTCAGCTGTTGCTTTTGGATATCGTCCCCAGCTTTCTGTCCAGCCTTGTGCAAATTTTGCAACCTCAGGGTTTCCCCAAACTTTATCTTTTGAATCAGCATCATCTAAATACATAAAGTCGAAGTGCGTGTAGGGAAAAGCGCAATCTGCAACTGATGAAACTTTCCAATTAGTATAATGTTTAATACCTTCAATGCCATTAAAAAAAGGATTATCAATTTCTTGTAACCACTCATCATAACCTCTTGAGTTACTATCCTCTCTTGGAGTGTAAACAAGAAGCATTAAGTCTCTTGAACCTTTTTTAGCTTTTTTATTCCCATGATGAGCTGCAGATAAAGTTTTTGGAATAATGCCTGTTGAGGCGATAACGCTAGCAGCTAAAACACTTCTTCTGGAAATAATATTCTCTTTTGAGAGAATATTTGAATATTTATTCTTGTTAATATCAGACATTTCATATTGCTCCATCTAAAAAAATAATCATATAATCCTGATGATAAAATATTTTTTAATACTCCGTAAATAGTATTTTTAATAAAAGAGGGTGAAATTATGACTATTGAGCATTGGAGACGTGATGAACCAACATTTTATAATTTTCTTTCACTTGATAGAAACACATTAAATGCGCCTGATCCTATTGGTGGTTTGGTTGGTGCCTTAATGAGTAAGGATACAAAATCTGATTCACAAACATATGTAGTAAACATACCTTCAGGTTGGAATGTAAAGACAGATGCTCAGTATGGATCACTCGAGTTTTTTCTTTTAAATGGTGATTTATCTTTAAACGGAGAGTCTGTAGGGAGCGGTGGATACATTCATGTTCCTCAATTATGCGGAGGTGGAGAAATATCATCAACTAAAGGCGCATTGGCAATAGTTTTTTGGAATACTAATATTCCTGCTTATTCTTATCCTGTTACAAGAAATAGAGTGATTAAGGTATGGGAAAAACCTTGGACGCCCAGTATTCCTGGTTCTTGTGGTGGGGTTATGCATAAATCTTTAAGAATACCTGACCCAGTTCCTCATCCAAACGATGAGGGTTTTGATGGTGGCCCGGGAGGATATATACGCTTTCAATATATTGAACCAAATATGATTGCTCGAGATGAACATGTCCATCATGAATGCTGGGAAGAAATAATTCTTCTTCAAGGTGATTGTTTCTTAATTAATGAAGGACAAATGGGACTAGGAAGTGTCGTTACACACCCTCAGGAATGGTACCATGCGCCTTTTGTTTCTCGTTCAGGCGCCTTGATACTAGTTCATACTGATGCCCCAATGGGTTTTCCTTGGCCTCCAAGAGAGTATCCTGAGGCAGATAAACTGTGTGGGCACTATCTTGATAATTCTCGCTTTGATATACCTACAGAACATATTCCTTGGGAAGATCACCCCATTAAGGATTTACAAGAATCTTCACGTGATTATCAGAAGTGGAGGAAATCTCCCGAAGGTCAAAAATGGGGAGGTTATGAGGAAACAACTAAGGTTCCATATAGACCTGCTGGTCGTGGTGTTGCATCTGATTATAGGGCAAGTTGGCAAAGATCAGGTGATCATCCTGAGTTATCAAAGAAAAAGTAATTTCTTATTTTTTAATTTCTTTACAGAATCCTTGTTCTGAAAGAATAACTAAAGGATGTTCAGATGTAAACGCATAGTTTCCAATTGTAGATTGTGCAAATCTTCCAGTGTTTCTGTTTATTACAATGATTGAGGCACCTATTGATTTACTGTCTCTGGGTTCATATGCTGTTAAATGATTATCAGATAACTGTCTTATTTTGTAGTCATAACCTTTAAAATTAGGATTCCTCTTTAAGATGTTTGTGCTCTTAAATAAAATATCCTTCTTTTCATAATTAATTATGAATGAAATTTGATTATTATCTTCTTTATCTGTTGTACAAACTAATTCACTAATAGATTCTCTTGAGTATGTTTTATGAGATAAAATTAAGATTATAAAAAATATTATGAAGGTCATTTTTTTCATTTTCTTTCCTAAACTTATTATAACAAATATATATTGTTTATTTCTACATATGTTAACCTTAATGTCCATTCTAAATTTAGATTGCGGAATTACTAAATGAAGTTTCTTCCTGAAATTAAAGAAAAAGATGCAAGTAATGAGATTTTGTTAATTTATAATGATATTAAAGAAATAACAGGATTCCCTCTAGTTAATCTAATTTTTAGATCAATGGCTACAATTAATGGCTGTCTTGAAACATGCTGGTTTACAATAAGACCTTTATATGTCAATCGATCAATACAACAGTCGGTTTCTTATTACTTTTCAAAACATAAATTTGAGTTTAATGATTCTATTAATCTTTCAGGTTTAAATAACAGAGAAAAGGTATTACTTGATAATACCTTGGATATATATTTTTCTCTTAATCCTACTAACCTCATTGGTTTGTA